>DASTPP010000001.1:0-4524 GCA_035762175.1 Polyangiaceae bacterium
CAGAGCGCGGGGTCGACGGGCTCGCCGCCGACGAGCACCTTGAGCCCGGGCCGGGCGCGCCCCCCGAGCCCCGCCGCGAGCAGCGCCCTCAGGTGGGTCGGGGTGCAGTCGAAGACGTCGACCTGCTGCCGCTCGAGGTAACCGATCAACGCGTCGGCGTCGTAGCGCACCTCGTCGGGGGTGACGTCGAGGGCGTGCCCGTCGAGCAGCTGAAAGAGCTGCTTGACCGAGGTGTCGAAGGCGAGCGGGCCGTTGAGGCTGAAGCGCAGGGGCCGGGCCGGCAGCGCGAGGGCGCTGCGCAGGGCGGCGACGAGGTTGCGCACGGCGCCCTGGCGGACGGCGACGCCCTTGGGTCGGCCGGTCGAGCCCGAGGTGTACAGCACGTAGGCGAGGCTCTCGGCCGAGGCGCCCGGGGCGAGCGGGTCGGCGGGCTCGGCCCAGGCAGCGGAGCCCTCGCCGAGCGGTAGGGCCTCGGCGCCGGCGACGAGGGCGGCGGTCTCGGCGGCGCAGAGCACCAGCCCTAGGCCGGCGTCGCGCGCGATCTGTTCGAGCCGCGCGGGCGGGTAGTCGGGGTCGAGCGGCACGTAGGCGCCCCCGGCCTTGAGCGCGCCCCAGACGGCCAGCGGCAGTTCGAGCGAGCGCGGCAGGCAGACGCCGACCAGGCCGCCGGGGCCGACACCGCGCCGGCGCAGGGCGCGGGCGATCTGGTTCGAGCGGGCGTCGAGCTCGGCGAAGGAGATCTCACGCCCGCCGAACGCGAGGGCGACGGCGTCCGGGGTGCGGCCGGCCTGCTCGGTGAGGGCTTCGGCCAGCGGACCCCAGGCCGCCCGAGGGCCGCCCGCGCCTGCCTCGAGCAAGAGCCGGCGCTCTTCGTCGGTCACGAGGGGTAGGTCGCCGAGCGCCCGGTCGGGGTCCGCGAGCGCGCCGGCGAGGAGCCGGCCGTAGTGCGCCGCCAGCCGCTCGACGGTCTCGGCGTCGAAGAGGGCGCGATCGTACTCCCAGCTGCAATCGAGGCCGCCGCCCGCGTCGTCGCGCGCCGAGAGCGTCAGATCGAACTTGGCCCAGCCGGGCTCGACGTCGAGCGGGGTCGCCTCGACGCCGGGCAGCGCGAGCGCGGGCGCCGGCCCCTCGTAGACGAACATCGCCTGGAAGATCGGCGAGCGGCTCGGATCGCGCGGCGGCTTCAGCGCCTCGACCAGCCGCTCGAAGGGCAGATCTTGGTGGGCGAGCGCGTCCAAGGTCGCCTCGCGAACCCGGCCGACGAGCTCGCGAAAGCTCGCCGCCTCGCCGACCCGCACGCGCAGCGCGAGCGTGTTGAGAAAGAAGCCGACGAGCGGCTCGAGCTCGGGCCGCGGCCGCCCCGCCACGGGCGTGCCCACGACGAGATCGCGCTGCCCGCTCTGGCGGCAGAGCAGCGCGTAGAAGGCCGCGAGCAGCGCCATGAAGGGCGTCACGCCTTCGCGGCGGCAGAGCTCGCGCAGCGGCCCCGCCACCTCGGCAGGCAAGTGCGCGCGCAGGTGCCCGCCCTGCAGCGCTCGGGCGGGCGGACGCGGCCGGTCGGTCGGCAGCTCGAGGGCGGACGGCGCGCCCTCGAGCCGCGCCCGCCACCACTCGATTTCGCCCGCGAGCGCCTCGGGGCCGAGCCGCTCGCGCTGCCAGGCGGCATAGTCGGCGTAGCGGACGGGCAGCTCGGGCAACCCGGGCGCCTCGCCCCGCGTAAGGGCGACGTACGTCGACGAGAGCTCGCCCGCGACGATGCCGAGCGACCAGGCGTCGCAGACGATATGGTGGGCCGTCAGCACGAGCACGTGATCGGCGTCGGCCAGGCGCAAGAGCTTCGCCCTGACCAGCGGGCCGCGCCCGAGATCGAAGGGGCGCGTCGCCTCCGCCTCGGCCGCCTGGCGTATCGCCTCGTCGCTCGCGCCTTCGAGCCGCTCGAGGGGTAGCGCGAGCGCGCACTCGCTCACGACCCGCTGCGAGGGGCGCCCCCCTTCGTCGGCGAAGACCGTGCGCAGCACGTCGTGACGCTCGACCAGCGCCCCGAGCGCGGCCTCGAGCGCCCCGGCGTCGAGCGGCCCTCGCAACCTCAGGGTCAGGGGCACGTTGTAGGCGGGGTTGCCCGGGCTCAGCCGGTCGAGGAACCAGAGCCGCTCCTGCGCGAACGAGAGCGGGGCGGGGCCGCGATCGGGCGAGGCGGTGACGGGCGGCAAGACGCGCTCGCCGCGGCGCGCGCGCTCGACGAGCGCCGCCATCTCTTGCAGGGTGGGCGCCTCGAAGGCGGCGCGCACCGAGAGCTCGACGCCGAACGCGTCGCGCACCCGCGAGGCGAGCTGCATCGCCGCGAGCGAGTGGCCGCCGAGCTCGAAGAAGTTCGCCCCGCGCCCGACCCGCTCGCGCCCGAGCAGCTCGCCCCAGATCGACGCCAGCATCGCTTCGGCGACGCCTCGGGGCTCGCCGCCCTCGGGACCCCGGGCTTCTGCCGCGTCGGGTGGGGGCAGCGCGCGCCAGTCGATCTTGCCGTGCGGCGTCAGCGGCAGCGCGTCGAGCAGCACGAAGGCCGATGGCACCATGGACGCGGGCAGACGCCGCGCGAGCGCCTCGCGCAGCGCGCCCGGGTCGAGCGCGCGCCCGGGCCGCGGCACGACGTAGCCGACGAGCCGGCCTTCGCGTAGCACCACCGCCGCCGCGGCCACGCCCTCGAGCTCGTGGAGCGCGGCCTCGATCTCGCCGGGCTCGATGCGAAAGCCGCGCAGCTTGACCTGCCGGTCGATGCGGCCGAGAAACTCGAGCTGCCCGTCGTCCAGAAAGCGCGCCCGGTCGCCTGTGCGGTACATGCGTGCCCCGGGCTCGGGGGCGAAGGGGTCGGGCAGAAAGCGCTCGGCCGTCAGCCCCGGCCGGCCCGAGTACCCGCGCGCCACACCCTCGCCGCCGACGTAGAGCTCGCCCGGCAGGCCCGCTGGCACCGGCCCGAGCGCCTCGTCGAGCACGTAGGCGCGCGCGTTCGCGATCGGACGACCGATGGGCGGCGGCGGGGCCTCGCCGGCCCTCGCGTCGACCTCGGCCGTGGTCGCCACGATGGTGGTTTCGGTGGGCCCGTACACGTTGACGACGCGCGCACGCCAGCCCGCCTCGGGGCGCTGGCGCAGGGCATCGCCGCCGGCGAGCAGCACGCGCAGCGCGAGGCCCTCGAGCCACGGCTCTTGCAAGAGCGCCTCGGCGAGGGGGGTGGGCGCGAAGGCGACGCTCGCCTTCTGCTCGGCGAGCCAGGCAAGCAGCCGCCCGGGGCGCGAGCGCGCCTCTTCGTCGGGCACGTGCACGCTCGCGCCCGCCGCGAGCGCGGGCCAGAGCTCGAGCGCCGAGGCGTCGAAGGTCAGGCCCGACAGCAGCGGCACCCGATCGCTCGGCCCGAGCGAGCAGGCGCGCGCGTACCACGACACGAAGTTGACCAGGTTGCGGTGCGTGACGGCGACGCCCTTGGGGCGTCCGGTCGAGCCCGAGGTATAGATGACGTACGCGAGATCGTCGGGGCGCGCGCCGCCGTCGGGCGCCGGCAGCTCGGAAGGCGCGTCGGCGTCTCCGGGCGCCTCGTCGACGCGGAGGCGGTCGAGCCCCGCGCGGGGCGAGGGCAGGGCAGCGCCTGCCTGGGCGTCGGTGATCACCAGGCGCGCGCCGCTGTCTTCGAGCAGATAGGCGAGCCGTTCGGACGGGTGGGTCGGGTCGAGCGGCAGGTAGGCCCCGCCCGCCTTGAGCAACGCGAGCTGCGCGGCCACCAGCTCTCCCGAGCGCCCGAGGCAGACGCCGACGACCGCGCCGGGCCCGACGCCGCGGGCGCCGAGGGCGCGGGCGAGCGCGTTCGACCGCGCCTCGAGCCGGGCGTACGACCAGCGCTCGCCGCCCCGCGCGACCGCCACCGCGTCGGGCGCCTCACGCGTCCTCGCGGCGACCAGATCGTGCAGGCAAGCCCCGCGCGGGAACTCGGCGCGCGTCGCGTTCCAGTCGACGATGATCCGCTGCCGCTCGTCGCCCTCGAGCGCCCAGAGGTCTCCGACGAGGGCTTCGGGGCGCTCGACCATGCGATCGAGCAGACGCATGAACTGCGCGAGCAGCCACTCGGCCGTGCCTCCGTCGACGCGGGCGCGGTCGTGGCTGAGCACGAAGCGCATCGGGGGGCCCGGCACCGCGGCCAGGCTCAGCGGGTAGTGGTCGGCTTCGACCGAGCGCGTGGCGGTGATCTCGAGCCCCGGCAGCGAGGCCTGCAGCGCCTCGTCGACCGGGTAGTTCTCGAAGACGAGCAGGCTGTCGAAGAGCGGCGCGCCCGAAGGCGCCCCCGCCCAGCGGCCCACCTCGTAGAGCGGCGCGTGCTCGTGCTGCCCGAGCTCCGCGAGCTGCGCCTGCAGCCCGGCGAGCCAGTCGGCCAGGCGCTCGGCGGGGGCCCAGCGGGCGCGCACCGGCAGGGTGTTGATGAAGAGGCCGACCATGCGCTCGGCGCCGGCGAGCTCGGGGGGCCGCCCGGCCAGGGTGGTG
>DASTPP010000002.1:0-35856 GCA_035762175.1 Polyangiaceae bacterium
GCGGCCGGCGCGGGGGGCCGGCGCGCCGGCCGGCGCGGCGGGCCGGCGGGGTGGCCAGCGCGGCCCGGGGCGCTGGCGGGGGGCGGCCGCGGAGACGCGGGCTCCGGGGCGGGGGCCCGGGCTCAGGGCGCCGTGACGCCCTCGGCCGCGGGGTAGCTGCCGAGCCAGGTCACCGAGGGGCAGACGCCGCCGAGCGCGTCGATCGCCGCGCGCACCGGGGCCTCGTCGGCGTGCCCCTCGAGGTCGCAGAGAAAGACGTAGTCCCAGGCGCGCTGCCGGCTCGGGCGCGACTCGATGCGCGTCAGGCTGATGCCGCCCTGCTCGAAGATCTCGAGCGCCCGCTTGAGCGCGCCGCGCCCCTCTTTCAGCGAGAAGGCGAGCGTCGTCTTGTCGCGGCCGGTGCGCGGCGCGTGCTCGCGGGCGATGACGATGAAGCGCGTGGCGTTGCCGGTCGCCATGTCCTGCACGCTCTCGCGCAGCACGGGCAGGTCGTAGATCTCGGCGGCGAGCGCGCTGCCGATCGCCGCGCCCTCGGTGTCGGCGGCCGCCTCGCGCGCCGCCGCCGAGGTCGAGGGCGTCTGCACGAGCTGCGCGCCGGCGAGGTTCTTCGCCAGCCAGAGCCGGCACTGGCCGAGCGCCTGCGGGTGCGAGTAGACGCGCCGCACGGCGCCGACGCTCGGCGCCCGCGACATCAGGCACTGCACGACGTCGAGCACCAGCTCGCGGCGGATGCGCACGCGCCCCTGGCTCTCGAGCAGCGCGTCGACCGTGTGCGTGACCGAGCCCTCGGACGAGTTCTCGACCGGCGCGACGCCGTAGGTCGCGACGCCCCGGTAGAGCGCGTCGAAGACGCCGTCGATGGTCGTCGTCTCCTGGTAGCTCGCCGACAGGCCGAAGAGGCGGCGGGCGGCGGCGTGGCTGAAGCTGCCCGCCGGGCCGAGGAAGGCGACGGTCACCGCGTCCTGGAGCGCGCGGCTCGCGCTCATCACCTCGCGGAAGACGGCCCGCAGGGCCCCGGCGGGGAAGCGCCCGTCGCCCATGCGCGCGAGCCGCTCGAGCACCTCGCGCTCGCGCTCGGGGTCGAAGGTGGGCAGCTTCGCGTCGCGCTTGGCCTGCAGGACCGCCCCCATGAGCCCCGCCCGCTCGTCGAGCAGGGCCACGATGCGTTCGTCCAGGGCGTTGATGCGCTTTCGTAGGTCGTCGAGCGACATGCCGGCCCTAAAATGCCTCATTCGGCCCGCCTTGTCGACGCGCCGCGCAAAGGGCGACCCCCCCGCGCCCCTCGGGGGCGGGCCCCCCGGCCTCTCGCGGCCGCCCGGGCCTCTCGGCCCGCCCTTCAGGCGCTCGCGGCGTCGGCGGCGACCGCCTCACCGACGAGGGCGCGGAGCTGCTGGCGCGCCCGCCGCAGCCTCGACATCACCGTCCCCTGGGGGATCGAGAGCCGCCGCGCGATCTCGATGGCGGTCATCTCTTCGAGCTCGAAGAGGACGACGACCGAGCGCAGGTCGAAGGCCATGCGCTCGAGCGTGCGGTCGAGCAGCTCGCGGGCGCGCTTCTCGTCGGCGAGCGCCTCGGGCGTGGGGTCGTGCGTCGGGCGCGCGTCGAGGGACCCGTCGGGCGCGGCGCGCCGCTCGCGCGCGGCGACGCGGCGCCGGCCCGAGGCGACGCGCACGGCGACGCCGAAGACGAAGGCCCGCTCGCGGCCCTCGGCGATGTCGTCGAGGCGCCGGGAGGTGATGAAGAAGACCTCCTGGGTGGCGTCTTCGATCGCGTCTCGCGGCACGCCGAGGCGCCGCAGCAGGCGCCCGACGAAGTCGTACGAGTCGTCGAAGAGGCGGCGAAAGCGCAGCGCTCGCTCGCCCTCGGCGGGCGACGCCGGGGGCTCTGGCGCGGGCCCGGCCGCGGGGCGAGGGGCGCCGCCCCAGGCCCCGGCGCGCAAGGCGCTCGGCGCGCCGGGCGGGCGTGGGCGTGCTTCTTCGGGCGCCTCGCAGGGGGAGGCGCGGCGCGCGAAGAGGGCCCCGGGGCGGGGGGCTATGCCCGCCGCGTCACGGGCTCGCAAGGCCACCCTGGCTCGCGCGCCGCGGGGGCGCGTTTCGGCGGGGGGAGAGGGCCTTGGGCGAAGGACAGGGGGGGAGGAGGGGCGGACCGATAAGGCGGGGCAAAAGCATCATGATAAGACCTCAAGAGAGATAAGACGTGAAAGATTACAGCGGCGCGCGAAGGCCCCGGTGGGCCGAAACGTAAGCGTCAGACAGCGTACTACAACAAGGGGCAGAGGTCACTGCCCTGAAGAGCACTTTAGGTCAAGAGGGGCGCCGGAGGCGAGCGCAAAAGGGGGCGGCGGCGAGCGAGCGCGGCCGGCGCGGCCCTGGTGTGCGGCGCCCGCGCGAAGGCGCCCACCGCGCGGCGGCACTCGCGCCGCGCGGCCGCGTGGTGCATTTTGCTAGAGCGGGCCTCGCGGCGCAGTCTTCTCGGGGCGTTGCGGGCCGCTTCAACCCCTTGCAAAACCGCTCTGGCGCAAAGTACTCGGCGCTCTGGGGCCGAGGGGCGCGGTGGCGCGCGGCGGCTTGCGCGCTCGCCGCGTCCGGCGCCCTGCGGGGCGGCGTCGCGCGGGCGGCCGAGCCGGCGGCGGCCGGGGGGGCGGGCGCGGCGCTGCCCCCGCGCTTGCTCTCGTCGCCCGAGATCGCGTCGCCGCCCGGGGCCGAGGGGGCCGCGTCGGTCGTGCTCGAGGTGGTCGTGCGGGCGGACGGCACGGCGGGCGAGGCGCGCGCGGTCGAGGGGGCCGAGCCCTTCGTCGCGGCGGCGCTCGCGGCGGCGAGGGGGTTTCGCTTCGAGCCGGCGTCGCGGGCGGGCGCGCCGGTCGCGGCGCGCGTGCGCCTGGCCGTCTCGTTCCGGCCGCCCCCCGAGGCGGCGGCGGGCGAGGCGGCGCCGGCGCCGCAGGTGTCGACGGGCGCGGCGGGGGCGGGCGCGCCGGCGCGGGGCGGCCCGCGGGCGGAGGTGCGCGTGCGCGGGCAGCGGGCCGCGCCGGCGGTCACGAGCCTGTCGCGGGCGGAGGTGCGGCAGCTGCCGGGGGCCTTCGGCGACCCCTTTCGCGCGATCGAGGCGATGCCGGGGGTGACGCCCATCTTCTCGGGGCTGCCGTACTTCTACGTGCGGGGCGCGCCGCCGGGCAACGTCGGGTACTTTCTCGACGGGGTGCGCGTGCCCTATCTCTACCACGTCGCGCTCGGCCCCTCGGTGGTGCACCCGGGGCTCATCGAGCGCGTCGACCTGTACCCGGGGGGCTACCCGGCGCGCTTCGGACGCTTCGCCGGCGGGGTCGTGGCGGGCGAGACGGCGCCGCCGCGGCCCGAGTGGCACGGCGAGGGCAACGTGCGCGTCTTCGACGCCGGCGCCCTGGTCGAGGCGCCCTTCGCCGGCGGGCGGGGCACGGCGCTCGTCGGCGGGCGCTACTCGTACGCGGCGGCGGCCATCTCGCTGCTCTCGCCGGACACGACGCTCGACTACCGCGACTACCAGGTGCGCGTCTCGTACGCGCTGGGCCCGCGCGACCGGGTGAGCCTCTTCAGCTTCGGCGCCTACGACCTGGTGGGCGAGCGCGAGGGCGACGAGGTCGACGTCGCCTTCGGGGCCGAATTCTACCGGCTCGACCTGCGCCACGACCACGCCTTCGAGCCGGGCGGCGGGGGCATGCGGACGGCGCTCACGCTCGGCTTCGACCAGAGCCGCCTGCCCGACGAGCGCAACGCGCGCGACCACGTGCTCGGCGCGCGCGTCGAGCTCGAGCGGCCGCTCGGGGGCGGGGTCGAGCTGCGCGCGGGCGTCGACGCGATGGTCGACGACTACGAGGTCGATCTCGTCGGGTACGCCGACCCCTTCGACGCGCGCAACAGCGAGCTGCGCGAGCTGATCCCGACCCGCACGGACGTGGCCTTCGGGGCGCGCGCCGACCTCGTCTGGCGGCCCTGGCCGGGCGCGCAGGTGGTGCCCGGGCTGCGCGCCGACGTCTTCCGCTCGGGCGGCGAGGGCGCGGTCGCGGCCGACCCGCGCCTCGCGGCCTCGCTGCCGCTCGGGCGGGGGCTGCGGGCGGTGCACGCCTTCGGCCTCGCGCACCAGGTGCCTTCGTTCGTCGTGCCGGTGCCGGGCCTGGGCATCGGCCGGCTGAGCGGCGGGCTGCAGCGCTCGCTGCAGGCGAGCTCGGGCCTCGAGGTCGACCTCGGCGGCGGCACGAGCGCGAGCGGCACGGTCTTCAAGAACGCCTTCTTCGCGATGAGCGACGCGGCCGGCACGACGCGCGCCAACGACGACGAGGGGGCCGCCTTCGGGGCGCGCGCGCTCGGCTCGGCCTACGGCCTCGAGCTCTTCCTGCGCCGCCGCCTGACGGGCCGGCTCGGCGGCTTCGTCACCTACACCCTCTCGCGCACGACCCGCAGCCTGGGGCGCGAGACGTTCCCCGCCACCTTCGACCGCACCCACGTGCTCAACGCGGCGCTCGCCTACGGCCTGGGGCGGGGCTGGCGCGCGGGGACGCGCGTCGTGGTCTACACGGGCATCCCGCGCGCGACGTCCGACCCCGACGACGAGCGGCCCGGGGCGCCGGCCGCGCCGCCGGGGCCCCGGGCCAGGGGGCGCGAGCCGCCCTTCTTCCGGCTCGACCTGCGCCTCGAGAAGCGCTGGGACGTCGGGCGCGCGGGCTGGGTCTCGCTCGTCATCGAGGCGCTGAATGCTACGCTGAACCGAGAATTCGTCGGCGGCGAGCGCCTGGGCCCCATCAGCGTCCCGAGCGTCGGCGTCGAAGGAGGCCTCTAAGCCCTTGCGCCGCCCGGTCGCCCCGCCGCTCGCCCTCGCGCTCGCCGCCGCCGCGTGCCTGCCCGAGAGCCGGCCGCCGCCGGGGCGCGCCGCGTTCTTCGTCTCCGCCGGGCCCGCGGCCGAGGCGGGCTCGGCCTTCGCCACCGCCGACGGCTGGTCGATCACCTTCGCGTCGGCGCTCTTCGGGGGCGCGTCGACCTCGTTCCGCGACGAAGAGGGCGACGGCTGCACCGAGTACTACTCGCGCTCGGTGAACGTGCTCTACGATCTCGTGCCGCCGGGGCCCAAGCCGGTGGCGTACGCGGCCGCCGAGGGCACGTGCCTGCAGGCGCTCTTCATCGAGGCGATGCCGGCGTACGGCGCGCTCGGCCCGGGCGTCGGCGCGGGCGCGCCAGAGCGGCTGCTCGAGGCCGCGCGCGAGGCGCCCGCGGGGGCGGCGCGGCCCTTCGCCGCCATGCTGGTGCGGGGCGAGGCGGCGCGGGGGCGGGAGCGCAAGGCCTTCGCCTGGCCCCTCTTCTTCGACCGCTACGCGGCCGCGTGCGCGACCGACACCGGCGTCTTCGCGACCGAGGTCAACAGCGAGGCCGAGTTCGAGGTCACGATCGAGTTCCGGCTCGAGCGGCTCTTCGGCGACCGGCTCGACCCGGCCGCGGCGCTGCGCTTCGAGCCCTTCGCCGCCGCCGACGCCGACGCCGACGGCTCGGTCACGCGCGCCGAGCTCGCGCGGGTGCCGCTCGCGGGCCTCGCCGCCGCGGGCGGGGGCTACCGCGACGCGCCGAGCGTGCGGGGCGAGCCGCTCGTGCGGCCCGCCCCCCGGGGCGGCGTCCCGACGCTCGCCGACTTCCTCGACGCGCAGGCGATGCTCTTGCCCTCGCAGCGCGGGCAGAGCTACTGCGCCCCCTGACGCCCTTGCCGGCGCGCGCGCGCCGGCGCACGCTCGGCGCCGCCCGCGGGCGGCGCCCCGGGCCCGGAGGCACCATGACCAAGGGTTGGACGGCCGACGACGTGCCCCCGCAGCGCGGGCGCCTGGCCATCGTGACGGGGGCCAACAGCGGCCTCGGCTTCGAGACGGCCAAGGTGCTCGCCGCGCGGGGCGCGCGCGTCGTGCTCGCGTGCCGCAGCCCCGCGCGGGCCGAGGGCGCGCTCTCGGCGCTGCGCGGGGCGGCCCCGGGGGCCGCGATCGAGGCGATGGCGCTCGACCTCGCCGACCTCGCGTCGGTGCGCGCCTTCGCGCGCGCGGTCGCCTCGACGTACGGGGCCGTCGACCTGCTCGTCAACAACGCGGGGCTGATGGCGATCCCGCGGGCGAAGACGGCCGACGGCTTCGAGATGCAGTTCGGCACCAACCACCTCGGCCACTTCGCCCTCACCGGCGCGCTGCTCGGCCCGCTCGAGAAGGCCCCCGCGGCGCGCGTCGTCAACGTCTCGTCGTTCGGCCACAAGCTCGGCCGCATGAACTTCGACGATCTGATGTACGCGTCGCGCGGCTACGACCGGTGGGGCGCGTACCTGCAGAGCAAGCTCGCGAACCTGCTCTTCACCAACGAGCTCGCCCAGCGCCTCGGCCAGAAGGGCTCGACCGTCGTCGCGGTCGCCGCGCACCCCGGCTACTCGGCCACCAACCTGCAGGGCAAGGGCGCCGAGCTCGGCGGGCCCAAGGCCGAGGGGGCCTTCATGCGCCTGACCAACGCGCTCGTCGCGCAGTCGGCCGCCGAGGGCGCCTGGCCGCAGCTGCGGGCCGCGACCGACCCCGCGGCGCGCCCCGGCGACTACTACGGGCCGGCGGGCCTGCTCGAGGCCCGCGGCCCCGCGGTCAAGGTCGGCATGAGCGCCGCCGCGCGCGACCCCGAGGCGGCCCGGCGCCTCTGGCGAGAGTCGGTTCGGCTGACCGGCGAAGACTACGGCGGCCTCTGACGCCCGGCGGGGCGCGCCGCCGCGTCAGGTCAGCACCTCGTAGGTGCCGAGCAGCTTGACGCCGTGGCCGAGCGCGCGGACGGCTTCGAGCGCGCCCTCGGCCGCGCCGTTGCACTCGATGTCGAGGTAGAACACGTACGTCCAGGGGCCCGTGCGCGCGGGCCGCGCCTCGACGCGGCGCAGGTTGATCGCGGCCCGCGCGAACTCGCCGAGAATTTCGAAGAGCACGCCCGGGCGGTTGGCCGCGGGCTCGACGGCGACCGAGGCGCGCGGGCGCGAGAAGTCGGGGGGCCGGGCCGAGGCGAGCGCGCGCGCGGCCACGAAGCGGGTGCAGTTGTCGGCGGCGTTCTGCACGTCTTCGGCCCGCACGAGCTCGGCGTGGCGCGCGGCGTACTCGAGCGGCACGAGCGCGGCGCGGCCGGGGGCCTCGTCGGCGAGCAGGCGCTGGCCCGACTCGGCGTTCGAGCGCGTGAAGGCGACGTCGACCTCGGGCAGGTGCTCGGCCAGGTAGAGGTCGCACTGCGCGTGGGCGAGCGAGTGCGCGTAGAGCGCGCGCACGCCCGCGACCGGGCCCCGGGCGAGCAGCGCGTAGCGGATGCGCACGTCGACCTGCCACTCGATGAGCAGCGGCTCTTGCGCCAGCCGGTCTTGCGTGGCGATGACGGTGCCGCTGTCCGAGTTCTCGATCGGCGCGACCGCGAGCGAGCGCGGGTCGGCCGCCGCGCGCGCGAGCGCCTCGGCGATCGTCGGCGTGTAGACGAGCGCGGCCGGCGCGCCCGCGCGCGCGACGTGCGCCCGGACCCGCTCGGCCGCCCGCTCGCTGAAGGTGCCCTCGGGCCCGAGCGTGTAGATGCGTTCGACGGGGGCCGTCTCGCCTGCCATCGCCTCAGTGTACACGCGGAGCCCCCGCCGACCAGGCGAGCAACAGCGCCGAGGCCGCCGCCGCGAGCGCCGCGCCCGTCCCGAGCGCGACGGCGGGCCCGAAGGCCTGCCAGAGCCAGCCGGTCAGGAGCCCCGCGGGCAGCGCGCCCAGCCCGGTCAAGAAGTTGTAGGCCCCGAACGCGCGCCCCCTCGCCTCGGCCGGCGAGAGGTGCGCCGGCAGCGCCGCGAGCGGCACCCCCGCGTCGCGCGCCCGCAGGAGCGAGAACGCGTCGGACGAGTTGCCGAGGCAGAAGATCGACACGATCGCGAGGTAGGTGCCGAAGGCGCGGGGCAGGCGCGCCCGGGCGGCGCCCGCGGCCGGGGCGGGGGGGGCGGGGGGCGCCTCGGGCTCGCGCACGACGAGCACGCAGGCGAGCGAGAGCAGCCCCGGCACGATCGTCAGCCAGAAGACGCGCCGCAGCGGCCAGCCGAGCCCGAGCAGCAGGCTCGCGACGAGCGGGCCGACGACCGCGCCCGCGTGGTCCATCGCCCGGTGCAGCCCGAAGGCGCGCCCCGCCTGGCCCGGCGGCGCCACGGCCGCGAGCAGCGCGTCGCGCGGCGACGAGCGCAGCCCCTTGACCACCCGATCGCTCACCCGCACCGCCAGCACGTGCCAGGGCTGGGCCGCGAGCGCGACGAGCGGGCGCGCCAGCGTCGCCACCCCGTAGCCGAGCAAGACGAGCGGCTTCTTCGCCGGCGCCCGGTCGGAAAGGCGCCCCGAGACCAGCTTGAGTACGCTCGCGGTCGCGTCGGCGAGCCCCTCGAGGAGGCCGAGGAACGCGGGCGCCGCCCCGAGCCCGGCGAGGAACACCATCTCGCTGCCGACGTCGGTGAAGAAGCTCGTCAGCCCGAGCGCGAACACCGCGCGCGGCAAGAGCGCGCGCCGCCGCCCCGCCCCCGCCGCCTCGCCGCCGCCCTCGCCGGAGCCGTCGCCCATCGCGCCGACCATGCCACCGCCCCGGCGAACGCAAAAGGTGCGCCTCGTCGGGCCGCAATCAGCCCCCGGTCGGGTCTCGGTGACCGGCGTTGTCGGGCGGTCAGTGTTTTGGCGGACACGCCACGCCCCTCGCCCGTGGCTTCGACGTGCTCGATCCGAGCGCCACGTTGGGTACGCCAGCGGGCTACGTTCGGGGCCGCGAGTTTTGCAACAAAAAACGGCGCCGCGTCCGAAGGTTTTTCTCCCTTCGGGCGACGCAACATTGAGGAGCGCGAACCATGGACTACAAAAGCATGGGGCGTGACGCTTGCGGGGCGTTGGGGGGTGACTGGCTGTGCGACGAGGCCGCCGCGGGGCCTTGCGGCGGCGACGCCACCGACACCTTCGAGGTCGTCGATGCGTACGAGAGCGACGTCGGGGGGCACGAGGCGCCCGGCGTCCGGCCCGACCCGGTGCGCCCCCGCCCGGCCCGCCGGCGGGCGGGGCGCTCGAGGGCCCGCCTCCGCCTCGCGCTTTCGCGCGCGCGCGCCGAGCTCGAGCGCCGCGGGCGCGAGGTCGAGGCGCTCGCGTCCGCCGCCGAGCGCGAGCGGCGGCTGGCCGACCAGCGGGCCGGGCTGCTCGGGCGCGAGCTGACGGCTCGCCACCTCGCCGAGAAGTCGAATCGGCTGAAAGACGAATTGTTGCTCGCCGTCTCGAACGAGCTGCGCGCGCCCGTCTCGGCCATCCTCGGCTGGGCCGTCCTGCTCGCCGCCGAGCGCCGCCCCGACGCCGCGGCGCTCGCCAAGGGCCTCGGCGTCATCGAGCGCAGCGCCCGCGCGCAGCAGCGCATGGTCGAAGACCTGCTCGACCTCGCGCGCATCGGGCGCGGCGAGATGCGCCTCGAGACCGCGCCGGTCGACCTCGAGGGCGTCGCCCGCGAGGCGCTCGAGGCGACGCGGCCCGCCGCCAAGGCGGCGCGCGTCGAGCTGCAGCTCGAGGCCCCCGGCGACGCCTGCCCGATCGTCGGCGACGGAAAGCGGCTCCGGCAGGTGCTCGTCAACTTGCTCTCGAACGGCGTGAAGTTCACCCCCGCCGGCGGCCGGGTCGTCTTGAGCCTCGGGCGGCGCGGCGACGGCGTCGCCGTCGAGGTGCGCGACACGGGCCGCGGCATCCACGCCTCGCGCCTGCCGCACGCCTTCGATCGATTCCGGCCGGGCGGCATCGACCCGACGGCGCGCGCGGCCGAGGGCGGGCTCGGCCTGGGCCTGGCCATCGTCAAGCACCTGGTCGAGCTGCACGACGGCTCGGTCGAGGCCGAGAGCGACGGCGAGGGCAAGGGCTCGACCTTCCGGGTGACGCTGCCCGCGGCGGCCACCCGGCCCCAGCCCATGGCCCCGAGGGCCGTCCGCTCCGAGCCCCCGCGCTCAGCGTACGTCGCCCCGTAGGGCGCAGACCCGAGCCCGTAGCGAGCTCGCGCAGAGGCCCCCGGGGGCGAGCGCGGGCGCGACGACGACCTCGACGCGGGGCCGGGGCCCCGGCAGCCGCTTCTTCGGGGCGCGCGAGAAGAGGCCGCCGTAGAGGCCCCGCAGCGCCGCGGGCACGACCGGCACCGGCCGGCGCGAGAGCACCCGCTCGACGCCCCGGCGGAAGGGGCCGACCTCGCCGTCTTTGGTCAGCCGCCCCTCGGGGAAGATGGCCACGACCTCGCCCGCCGCGAGCGCGGCGTCGATGGCCTCGAGCGCGCCGCGATAAAGGCCCGGGTCTTCGGCCTCGGCCGCGACGGCGATGCCGCCGACCAGGCGCAAGAGCCCGCCGAGCAGCGGCACGCGCGCGAGCTTGTGCCAATACACGAAGCGCAAGGGGTAGGGGCAGGCCGCGGCCAGCACGAGCGCGTCGAGGTACGAGACGTGGTTGCAGACGACGAGCGCCGGCCCCCGCGCGGGCAGCGCCCCCGCGCCCCGGACGCGCAGGCGCAGAAGGCAGCGCAGCGCGAGCGCGACGACCGCGCGCATCGCCCGCCGCAGCGCGAGGCGCTCGGGGGCCGGGGCCGGCGGGGCAGGCATCGCCTCGCCCGAGGCCGTGACGTGCCGAGGGCCCGCCGCCGGCGTAGCGGCCCGCGTCAGGGGGAGGTGCGACCGGCCCGCGCCCAGCAGCTGCGATTGGAGATTCGCCTCGATGCTCATGCTTCGAGGGCCCCTAAAAGCGCGAACCGTGCCGGGCCGGGGCGCGGGGCCGCCCAAGGCCTTTTTCGGCTCGATGGGCGCCCTCGACGCCTCGCCGAGCGTTGGCCTCAGGCTGGCCCGTGTACAATGGATGTACACAGCCTATCCATCCATTGTACATACCCCTCCCGCCCCTCGTGGGCCCGGCGAGAGCCCCGCCGCCCTCGCCCGCCGCCCTTGACCGCCGCCCTCGCCCGCCGCCCTCGCCCGCCGCCCCCATGCCCTCGCGATCGCCCCCCGCCCTCCGCCCCGGCTCGGCCGACGCCGCCCTGCTCGAGGCCGCCTCGCTCGCCGCCGCCGCCAACCCCTTCGGCGAAGAGCGGCCGCGCCTCGACGCCGCGATCGGCGGGGGCAGGGGCGACGAGGCGTCGTTCGAGGCCGGGCTCGGGCGGCTCGAGGGCGTGCTCGATCGGGCGCTCGCGGGCGGGGGCCTCGAGGGGCTCGCGGGGCGGGCGCGCGCGACGGCCGAGCGGGCGCTGCTCTTCGCGACCTTTCACCGCTTCGCCCCCGCGATGGACGCGCTCATCGAGCGCCAGCGCGCCGCGGGCGAGGCGCCGGTCGCCGCGCCCTTCGCCCGCGAGCTGCTCGCGCGCCTCGGCGCCCGCGGCGTGCCCGCGCCCCGCGCCGAGCGCTGGCTCGTGCTCTTTTTTCAGATGCGCCGCGCCTGGGTCTTTCTCGCCCGCGATCTCGCCGGCCGCGGCCCCTCGATGCAAGCTCTGCGCGCCTCTTTGTGGAACGCCGTCTTCACCCGCGACGTCGTCCGCTACGAGTCCAGCCTGTGGGACCGCCTCGAAGACTTCTCGACCCTCTTGCTCGGCGAGACCGGCACGGGCAAGGGCGCGGCGGCCGCGGCGCTCGGGCGCTCGGGCCTCATCGCCTTCGACCCGAAGCGCGGCGCCTTCGCGCCGAGCTTTCTCGGCACCTTCGTGCCGGTCAGCCTCGCCGAGCTGACCGAGACGCTGCTCGAGAGCGAGCTCTTCGGCCACGCGAAGGGCGCCTTCACCGGGGCGGTGGCCGCGCGCGAGGGCCTCTTCGCCCGGACCCGCCGCCACGGCGCCATCTTTCTCGACGAGATCGGCGAGCTTAGCCCGCGCGTGCAGGTCAAGCTCCTGCGGGTGTTGCAAGAGCGCAGCTTCGTGCCCGTCGGCGGCGGGGCGGCGCGGCGCTTCGAGGGGCGGGTCATCGCCGCGACGCACCGGCCGCTCGCCGCGCTCCGGCGCGAGGGGCACTTTCGCGACGATCTGTACTACCGGCTCTGCACCGAGGCCATCGTGGTGCCGCCCTTGCGGGCCCGCCTCGCCGAAGACCCCCGCGAGCTCGGCGAGCTCGTCGCGCACCTCGTCGCGCGCACGCTCGGCGCGCCGAGCGCCGAGGTGGCGGCGGAGGTCGAGGCCGCCGTCCGGCGCGATCTCGGCCCCGGGCACCCCTGGCCGGGCAACGTGCGCGAGCTCGAGCAGTGCGTGCGCTCGGTCCTGCTCACCGGGCGCGCCGCCTCGGCCGAGCCCGCCGCGAGCGACGGCGGCCCCGCCGAGGCGCTCGTCGAGGCCCTGCGCCGGGGGGCGCTCGACGCCGAGGCCCTGCTCGACGGCTACTGCGCGCTCCTTTACGCGAGTCGGGGCAGCTACGAGGCGGTGGCGCGCGTGACGGGCCTCGACCGCCGCACGGTCAAGCGCCGCGTGCTCGCCGCGGGCGCCGCGCGGGGCGGGCTCAGGCCGGCGCGTTAGGCCCGTTTCGTGGCCGCGCTACGCCCCGCCAGAGCGTAGGGGCGGGCGCAGGTCACCCGTGCAATCTCGCCTCACGTCGCGCGCTGCCCCGGTAGCCCCTTGGGGGCGCCGTGGGGGGCCGGGCCGGCGACGTCCCCTCAAAGGCCCGTGGGGTAGGTCTCGGCGAGATCGGCCTCGTGACGCTCGACCGCGTGCAATGGCTCGAGGGCGCGGGAGCGTTCGATGTAGAGCAGCGCGTCGTAGCGGCGGGGCAGCACGGTGGGCACATAATTGCCGTAGCGCTCGAACGAGGGCCGGTAGACGACCCCCACGGCCCGGTGCCCCCTCGGCTCGAGCAGAGCGGGCGCGGAGGCTTGGCCGCCGAAGAGAAAGAGCGCGTCGCCTCGGCCGACGCGGTGCAGCGCATCTTCGTGGCTCTTCTCGCGCCCGGGCGGCACGGTCATGACGCGCATCGGTGCGCCCCAGGCGTCGCCGGCGATGACCGTGCCCTCGTAGGTCGAAAAGCCGACGAGCACGACGCCCTCGGCCCCGTGGCGCTCGCGGACGAGCTGGCCGACGTTGATCTCGCCCTCGTCGATCATGTCCGTATAGCGCGCGTCGCCGATGTGCGTATTGTGCTCCCAGACGATGGCCTTGGCGGCGGGCCCGTGAAAGCGCATGAGCCGCTCGAGCGTCTCGGCCATGTGGCCGTCGCGGACGTTCCACGAGGCGTGGCCGCTCGAGACCATCGAGCGGTAGTAGGCCTCGGCGTTCTTGGCGACGAGCGCGTTCTGCTCGGCGTGAAAGTGCGCCTCGCGGCCGCCGTCGGCGTAGGCGTAGCCGGAGGCCGAGGCGCGCAGCTCGGAGAGCACGCGCGCGACTTCGTCTTGGCAGCCGGGGGGCGAGAGCGAGGCGCCCCAGGCGTAGTTCTCGGCCTCCTCGCCGTACGGGGCGAAGCACTCGTAGGCGCCCCTGGCGCGCGCGGCCGAGGAGGGGTCGACCTTCTCGAGGTAGCGCACGACCTCGGCCATCGACTCCCAGAGGCTGTAGACGTCGAGGCCGTAGAAGCCGACCCGCGCCTGCGGCGGGAGGCGTCCGTTTCTCGTGCGCAGCCAGGCGACGAGCTCGAGCACCTCGCGGTTGGCCCACATCCAGGTGGGCCAGCGGTCGAAGGCGTGCAGGGCCTCGAAGGCGGTCTCGGGGGCGTCCGGGGCGAGCTTGACGTAGGCGTTGACGCGCTCGCAGTCGGGCCAGTCGCCCTCGACCGCGACGAACGAGAAGCCCTTCTCTTCGACGAGGCGCTTGGTGATGCGCGCGCGCCAGTCGTAGAACTCGTGCGTGCCGTGCGTCGCCTCGCCGAGCAGCACGTAGCGCGCGTCGCCGATGCGCTCGAGCAAGGGGTCGAGATCGCGATCGCCCCCGAGCGGTTTCGCGAGCGGCTCGAGCGCCCGTACGACCTCCTCGATGGGGGCGGCCCCGCGTTCCACCAAGCGTTCGAAGCGTCCTCGTTTGGCCATCCGCGCCTCCGCCGGGCCGGGCCGCGGGGGCTAGCGCCCCGCTCCCGCTCGCGTCAGGTGACACCCGTCTTCGTCGCCCGAGGGCGAATGAAAAGAGCGTGCCAGCGCCCCACTCGCGCCCGGCGCTCGGCGGCCCGGGGCGGCTCCCGGGGGCCTGCGCCCGGCCCGCGGGGCGAGCGGGCTTGCGTCCTTTCGTCCGCTGGCGCAAGCGGGGGCGTGATGGGCGGCGAGAAGGCGTGATGAGTGCAGAGTCCCCCGAGGGGCGCGGGGGCGAACCGGGCCCCGGGGCTTCGTCGCCGGCGCCGGCCCCGGGCGGCCCCGGGGCGCCGGCGGCCGCGCCCGAGCCTCGCGGCCAGGCCCGTCGCCGGCGCCTGCGCGTCGCCCGCCTGCGCGCCGCCCTGATCGCCCTGGCCTTGCTGGTGCAAGGCGTCGCGGCCTACCCCTTCCCGCCGCTGACGACCGAGCGCCTCGCCCGGCCCGACCGCCAGCGCGAGCTCGCCCGCTGGTCCGAGCGCCTCGGGCGCGTCGGTCTGCGCCGCTCGCCCGACGAGCTCGCCGCCCTGGCCGTGGCCTGGTCGGGCCGCCTCGACGGGGCGCGCGCGCGGGCCCTCGCGCCCTTTCAGCCCTACTTCGACGTCACCCGCACCGACCAGCGCTGGGGGCTCTTTCTCGAGGCGCACGCGCACCGCTACCGAATGCACGTCGAGTCGCAAGACGCTTCGGGCGCGTGGACGCTGCGCTACCGCCCGCTCGACCCCGCGGCGCGCGAGCTGGCGAGCCAGCTCGAATACCGCCGCATGCGCGCCGCTTGGAACCCCCGCTCCCAGGGCACGCGCGAGCCCTACAAGCCCTTCGTGAGCTGGGTCGCGAACGCGCTCTTCGCGCGCGAGCCGGGGGTGCGGGCGGTGCGCGTCCGGATGGAGCGCTTTCACATCCCGCGGCCCGGCGAGGCGCCCGACCCCGAGACGAGCTGGCACTTCGAAGAGCTGCGCCGCCGCCCGCGGAGGGGCCCGTGAGCGCGGAAGGGCCGGCAAGCGCGCCCGCGGGCGGCGGCGGGTCGGCGGCGGTGGGCGGGGCCGCATCGGCGGGCGACAAGGCGTCAGCGGGCGGCAGCGCGGCGACGCCAGCGGGCGGGGGCGGCCGGGGTACGGCGCGGCGCGGGGTCTTCGGCGGGGCGCGGCGGGCGGCCCGGGCCTGGGTGTCGTTCTGGGATCGCCGCGAGCACCCCGCTTCGCTCGCCCTCGTGCGCATCTTCGTCGCCGCCACGATCGCCGCTGACTACGCGCAGGTCGCCGCCCTCGGCCTGGTCGGCGTGCTCTGGGCGCCCGCGGCCGAGGGCGGGCTCAGCGCCGCGAGGCCCGGGGCGCCGCTCTGCCAGGCCTTCGCGTGGTTCGGCCCCTCGGCCGCGACGGCGCGCGCCGTCTTCGGCGTCGCGCTCGCCTCCGCGCTCTGCCTCGGCGTCGGGCTCTTCTCCCGCGCGAGCGCCCTCGTGCTGCTGCTCGCCTCGGCCCAGCTCGGCCACATCCTGCCCGACGGCGACCGGGGCATCGACACGCTCTTGCGCAACGCGCTCGTCGTGCTCTGCCTCTCGCCCGCCGGCGAGACCTGGTCGGTCGACGCGCGGCGCCGCCGCGGCGCCTGGTCCGCGCCGGCGGGGCTGCTCGCGCCCGCCTGGCCCCGCTACCTGCTCGTCGCGCAGCTCGTCGTCCTTTACTTCTCGGCCGGCGCGCAAAAGCTCTCGTCGCCCTGGTCGGCCGCGGGCGGGTATTCGGCGCTTTATTACCTCCTGAACCACCCGCACTACGCCACCTTCGACTTCCGCTGGACGGGCCGGGTCTACCCGCTCACCCAGTTCGGCACTTTCATGACCTTGCTCTTCGAGCAGAGCGCGCCGCTCGTGCCGCTCGCGCTCTACTACCGCGCGACGCGCGAGCGGCCGGGGCGCCTGCGCCGGCTCTTCAACCGGTCGCGCTTCTTCGCGGCCTGGGTGTTCACCGGCGCCGCGTTCCACCTGCTGTTGGCGGTCACGATGAACCTCGGCATCTTCCCCTGGGGCGTGCTCGCGCTCTACCCCGCGCTCTTCGCGCCGCGCGAGATCATGGCCTTTCTGTCGCGCGCGCGGCGCCCGCTCGGCCCCCGCGCGCGGGCGGACGCGGGCGGGCCGGCCGGCCCTGCCGCCTCGACGCCCCTGACCTAGGCCCTCGTTCGAGGGGCCGGGCGGGTCGACGTTTCTCGTCGTGGCGGGGCGAAATGTGGCCCCCGCGGCGGCCTCGAGCTCGGCCTTGTCAGCTCGGGGGCGCATGGTATGGTCCGCGCCCCGTCAGCGGTAGGAGGTTGTGATGAAGCTCTATATCAGCCCTGGCTCTTGTTCCCTTTCGCCCCACATCGCCCTACGCGAAGCTGGCCTCACGTTCGACCTCGAGAAGGTGATGCTGGCCACCCGCAAGACCGAGGGCGGCGTCGACTTCGCGCTCATCAACCCGAAGGGCTACGTGCCCGTCCTCGAGCTCGACGACGGGCAGCGGCTGACCGAGGGCGTGGCCATCGTGCAGTACATTGCCGACCAGAAGCCCGCGTCGAAGCTGGCGCCGCCGGCCGGCTCGTTCGAGCGTTACCGGTTTCAAGAGACGCTCACCTTCATCTCGACCGAGCTGCACAAGACCTTCGCGCCGCTCTTCAACCCGAAGACGCCGGCCGAGTACAAGACGATGTCGATCGAGCGCATCGGCCAGCGCTTCGACTATCTGTCGAAAGAGCTCGCGGGCAAGGCCTTCTTGATGGGCGACACCTTCACGGTCGCCGACGGCTACCTCTTCACCATCTTGAATTGGACGAACTTCGTCGGCATCGACCTCGGCCGCTGGCCGACCCTCAAAGAGTACCACGGGCGCGTCGCCTCGCGGCCGAACGTGCGCGCGGCGCTCGAGGCCGAGGGCCTGGTCAAGTAGCGCCCGGCGCCCCGGCGTCAGGCGGGCGGCGCCGCGGTCTGCCGGCAGAAGAGGCGCGCCTCGGCCGGGTCGAAGAACACGCCGGCGGGGGCGGCCGTCGCGCGGGCGAGGCGGCTGATCTGCAGCTTGCCCACGGCGGTGCGCACGACGAGCGCGTAGCGCCGGTACCCGGCGAAGGCGAGCCGGTGCCGCGCCCAGAGGGCGTCGGCGTCGGCGCGCGGGTCGAGCGGCGCCGCGCGCAGGTCGATCAGCGCGGCCGCGCGCCGGCGTTCGACGGGCTCGAGCGCCGCCGCGAGCGCGGCGACCTCGTCATCGACGAGGCCGAGATCGACGACGGGGGCGGTGCTGCGCTCGAAGACGGCGAGGCGGTGGAGCGGTTCGTAGGAGGCTGACCAAAAGGTGCCGGTGAAGAGTCGGCCTTGCATTCGCTCGCGGTGGGGGGCGCCCGTGCAGAGCCGGCGTCGCGGCGATGGTCGCGCAGGGCGGCGTTCCTCACAAGGGTGACGCCGGGGCGCCGCGACCCGAGGCGGTTGTCGCGCCCGCCCGACAAGCGGCGTGGACGCGCGGGCCCGGCGCGAGAAAACCCCTTGCCGGCCCGCCGGCGCGGGGCGAACGTTTCTGCCCGGACGGGCCGCCGGCGGGGGGGCACACCCCTCGACGCGGCCCGCCGGGCGGCGCACGAAATTTCGCGATGAAACCCCCGTCCGAGGCAGCCGTAGGTTACAGCAAGCTCGCCGACGCGTTCGAGGCCGGCGCCACCGCGGCCGCCATGGCGCGCGACGCGTCGTCGGGCTCGGTGCCGCCGCTCGTGGCGATCGCGTACGCCACCGTCTCCTACGACCAGCGCGAGATCGTGCGCGGGGTGCGCTCGGCGCTGCCGGGCGTGCGGCTCGTGGGGGCGTCGGCGCAGGGCATCTCGCGGGCCGGGGCGGTCGAAGAGATCGACCGGGTGGTGGGCGTCGCGCTCGTGCGCTCGGCGCGCGTCGGGGCGCGCGCGGCGCGCGTCGCGGGGGTGTCGGCCGACTCCGCGGGGGCCGGGCGCGCGCTCGCCGAGGCGCTGCGGGCCGGGGGGCGGGGGCCGGCCGACGACGAGCCGGTGATCGTCTGGTACGACCCGCTCGCGCGCATCAACGTCGACGCGCTGCTGGGCGGGCTCGCCGAGGGGGGCTTCCCGCGCGTCGTCGGCGGCGGGGCGGGCCAGCCCTTCGGCCCGACCTACAAGACCTACCAGTACTTCGACGGCGAGGTGCTGAGCGACGCGGCGGTGGCGCTCTGGCTGCCCGGCGCGCGCCTGGCGCTCGGGCTGAGCAACGGGGTCGAGCCGGTCGGCTTCGAGGTGACGGTCACCGACGCGTTCGAGAACGCCATCCGGGGGCTCGACGGCCAGCCCGCGCTCGACGTCTGGGTCGAGCAGTTCGGCGGCGACGGCACGCACGGGCACAACTCGGCCGCCTGGGCCTTCGGCCTGCCCGTGCCCGAGCCGCTGCGCGACGCCTACGAGGGGCCCATCCCGCGAGGGTTCTTCGGCTTCGACGAGAAGACGCGCGAGATCTTGCTGCAGGCGCCCATCCCCCCCGGCACCGTCGTGCAGGTCTGCCACCGCACCCCGCGCGCCGTCTTCGACCGGGCCGTCGAGATGGGCCGGCGCCTCAAGGCGCGCCTCGGGGGCGAGCGCCCCTTCCTCGCGCTCTCGTTCGAGTGCGCCGCGCGCCCGGCGCCCTTCCTCGGCACCGCCCGCGCCCTCGAGGAGGTCAAGCAGATCCAGGCCGAGCTCGGGCCCGGCCTGCCCTGGCTCGGCACCTACGCCTGGGGCGAGATCGCGCCCATCGGCCCGCGCAGCTACGTCCACAACTTCACCTTCCCGCTCTGCGTCGTGTGCGACGCGCCCGGCGACTAGCCATGCCCGGCTCGCAGACGCCATCGGCCCCGCCGCCGAGCACCCCCGGCTTCGACAAGCTGCGGCTGCTCGTCGCGCGCGAGCGCGAGCTGACGGCGCTGCGCCACGAGTACGAGCGCTACCAGCGCTGGATGGAGGGCGCCCAGCGCGCCGTCGCCGTCATCTCGACGCTCGAGAGCGCCGAGGGCGCGTTCGAGCACCTCCTGCGCGTGCTCGTCGGCGAGTCGTCCTACGAGCACGCCGCCGTCGTGCAGGGCGAGCGCGTCGTCTGCTACGGCGCCGAGCTCGACGACGAGGGGCGCGAGGCGCTGCTCGACGCCGCCGCCGAGGCGCGCCGGGTGGGCGAGGCGCTCGTCGTCGAGCAGCCGCCGCGCGGCGGCGAGGGCGCCTTCTGCTGGGCGCTCGCCGGGCCCGTCGCCGGCCCGGCCGAAGAGGGGGGCATCGCCTTCCTGCTCGTCGTCGGCCGCAGCCCCCGCACCGCCGGCTTCTACGCCGCGCCCTGGGACGCCGAGGTCCGCTTCTTCCGCCACCTGCTCTTCCTGCTCGCCCACGCCCACGCCGCGCTCCGCTACCGCATCGCGCTCCTGGCCGAGCGCAACGGCCTGCAGCGCCAGGTCGAGGAGGCCACCGCCCGCCTGCGCGCCGCGCTCGCCGAGGCCCAGGAGGCCAAGGGCATCGCCGAGGCGGCCAACCAGGCGAAGACGGGCTTCCTCGCCCTCGCCACGCACGAGCTGCGCACGCCGCTCAACGCCATCATCGCCTACGGCGAGCTGCTGCAGGACGAGGCCGAGGCGAGCGGGCAGCTCGCCTTCGTGCCCGACCTGCAGAAGATCCGCGCCGCCGGCAAGCAGCTGCTCGCGCTCATCAACGACGTGCTCGACGTCTCGAAGATCGAGGCGGGCAAGATGGAGCTCTACCTCGAAGAGTTCTCGCTGCGCGCGCTCGTCGAGGAGGTCCTCGGCGCCCTGCGCCCGCTCTTGCGGCAGAACGGCAACGCGCTCGAGGTCGACCTGCCCCCGGGCGAGCTGACGCTCTACGCCGACCTCGTCAAGCTGCGGCAGGCGCTCGTCAACCTGCTCAGCAACGCCGCCAAGTTCACCGCCAACGGCTCGGTGCGCCTCTCGGTCGAGCTCGGCGGGGGGCGCGTGTCGATCGCGGTGCGCGACAGCGGCATCGGCATGGAGCCCGAGCAGATGGCGCGCCTCTTCCAGCCCTTCATCCAGGTCGACGCGCGCGCCGCCCGCCGCCGCGGCGGCACCGGCCTCGGCCTCGCCATCTCGCGCGAATTCTGCCGCATGATGGGCGGCGACATCGACGTCGAGAGCGACCCGGGGCGCGGCTCGACCTTCACCATCCGCCTGCCCTTGCGCGCCGCGCCGGGCGGCGGCTAGGCTCGGGGTCGGCCATGGCGATCGGCGAGCGCCCGAAGATCCTGCTCATCGACGACGACGAGCGCTTCCTCGAGGTGACCGAGCGGCGCCTCGGCCCGCGCGAGTTCAAGGTCGCGACGGCGCAGTCCTGGGTCGACGCGATCCCGCACTTGCGCGAGCCGCCCGACCTCGTCCTGCTCGACGTGCGCATGGTCTCGCTGAGCGGCGCCCGCCTCTGCTCGCTCATCAAAGAGCGCCACCCCCACACCGCCGTCGTCTTCTACTCGTCCGAGCCCGAGGCGTCGCTGCGCGCGCTCACCTTCGAGCACGGCGCCGACGGCTACCTCTCCAAGTCGGCCGACCGCGCCGAGCTGGTCGGGTGCATCTCGGCCACGCTCCGCGCCCGCGCCGGCAAGAAGGCCCCCCCGCGCTGACCCGCGCCGGCGAGGCCCCCCGCACCGGCAGGGCCCCGCGCCGGCCCGCGCCGCGCCGCCTCAGCGGCGGTCGGCCACGCGCGGCGTCGGCGGCGGGTCGGACGGCATGCGCACCGGCTTGGCGGCCGGGAAGGTGAGCACCCGGCCCGGCGGCCGCGCGAAGGGCGAGGGCCCGGGCAGCGGGGGCGCGCCGGGCCAGGCCTCGGGGGTCGAGCTCAGGCCGAAGTCGGCCGCCGTCAGCCGCGGCGCCGCCGGCGCCCGCAGCGCCGGGATGCGCGTCGCCGACACCGGCGCCGGCGCCACGCTGTCGGCGGGCGGGAAGACCGTGCTCGGCCGCGCCAGCCGCTTGGCCACCAGCACGCACGCGTCGCCGCGCGACGGCTCGAGGAGCGCCATCACCCGCCGCGACAGCCCGCCCCGGGCCGGCACCGGCGAGCCCGTCAGCGGCCGGCCGTAGACGCCCCGGTAGATGAGCCCCTCCTGCGCGAAGCGCGCGCGCACGAGCTCGGTCACGTCCGACGGCAGCCGCTTGCTGAGCGGGGTGTACACCCGGCACCGGTAGAGCCGGCAGAAGCGCGTGAAGAACGAGATGACGACCGGGTTCTGCGTGCGCACCATCAGGTACGTCTCGCGCCCGGTGATGCGCAGCGAGCCGAGGTAGTGGTAGAGCGAAAAGCGCGCCTGCAGGTTCGGCATCAGGAAGGCGCTGCAGAAGTAATTGACCGTGTGCGGGCGGCCCCGCAGCGTCACGTCGAAGACCTGGTTGAGCGAGTACGCAATCAGCGTTCGCTCGCCCCCCTGCGTACGGTATACGAAATGCCCGAGGTTCGCCTCCGCGAGGCGCGCGTACGTCTCCTCGATGGGGACGGGCGCGGCGCACGCGAGCGCCGTGAGCCGGTTGATCTCTCGGACGAAGTCCGGGGCCCTGTCCTGGGTGCCGTGCCGTCGAATAAATTCAATCTTACTGAAATTCATCGACCAGCCGCCTTGCTCCTAGACTACCAAACTTTACGTAAACGGAGGGGGTCTAATAGAGATAAGGTCGAGCGTGCGAGGGGGGGCCCGGCGCTTGGGGCCCTTGTGCCCCGATGTGCGCAAGGCTTCTGGGTCGTAAGCAGAGAGCAACTAATTTGTTCGATTCCTACTGCGGGAACGATTGCCAAAGGCACGGGAGCGGAGGTACGTTGCAGAGTGGTGGCCAACTCTTTCCGCCCAGACTGCCAGAGCACGCGCCACCCTGGGGGACGTCGTCACCCTCAGAAAGGCGGGTGAGGCATTCCGATGGAGACGTCGGCGAGTAAACCCCAGGCCAGCGGGCAGAATGTGGTCATGAGAAAGTACCGGCTCATCGCCGAGCTCGGCCACGGCGGCATGGCCGACGTCTTTCTCGCCGTCGCCCCGGGGCCGGCCGGGTTCAACAAACTCGTCGTCATCAAACAGCTGCGGCCGAGCCTCGTCGAGGACGAAGAATTTTTGACGATGTTTTTGGACGAGGCGCGGCTGGCGGCGCGGCTCAACCACCCGAATGTCATCCACACCTACGAGGTGGGGCAAGACGAGGCCCTGCCCTACCTCGCGATGGAGTACCTGGACGGCCAGCCCTTGCACCGTGTGCTGCAGAAGACGGGGCGCGACAAGGGGCTGCCGCTCGAGGCGCACCTGCGCATCTTGTGCGACGGGCTGGTGGGCCTGCACTACGCGCACGAGCTGCGCGACTACGACGGCACCCCGCTCGGCGTCGTGCATCGCGACGTGACCCCGCAGAACATCTTCATCACGTACGAGGGGGCCATCAAGGTCGTCGACTTCGGCATCGCCAAGGCGCTGAACCAGACGGCCGAGACGCGCACGGGCGTCATCAAGGGCAAGATCGCGTACATGTCGCCGGAGCAGGCGCGCAGCGAGGACATCGACCGCCGCTCGGACCTCTTCGCGATGGGCGTGATGCTCTGGGAGGCGGCGACCGGCCGGCGGCTCTGGAAGGGCATGTCGGACGTGACGGTGCTGCAGCGGCTGGTCAGCGGCGCGCCGCTGCCCTCGCCGCGCTCGATCAACCCCGAGGTGCCCGAGTGGCTCGAGCGCATCTGCCTCAAGGCGCTCGCGTTCGCCCGCGACGACCGCTACGCGACGGCCGCCGAGATGCACGCCGACCTCGAGTCCTTCCTCGACCAGGCGCCCGTGCGCGTGGGCAGCCGCGAGGTCGGCCGGCTCATCTCCGAGCGCTTCACGAAGGAGCGCGAGGTGATGCAGGCGACGATCGACCAGCAGATCAAGGGCGTCCTGAAGGACGGCTGGACGACCGGCACCTTCGCGCTGGCGAAGCTCGACTCGCCGCTCGGGCGCACGCACTTCGGCGCCGGCTCGCCCGGCAACGAGGAGACGCCCGCCTCGGGCCAGCACTTCCGGGCCTCGTCGTCGGGCTCGCAGAGCTCGTTCATCACGGGCGCGGCGGCCGTCGCGCCCGTCGCGCCCGCGCCGCCCTCGTCGCGCGCGAGCCGCGGCCTGCGCGGCGCCGTCGTCGGGGGCCTGCTCGTCGCGTCGGTCGGGCTCGGCTGGGCGATGGTGGCGGGCCGCGCGGGGGGCGGGGCGGCGAGCGACGCGCACGGCGGGCGGCCCGGGCTCGACCTGCGGGCGCCGGCCGAGGTGACGCTGAGCGTGCGGGCGCTGCCCCCGACGGCGCAGCTCTTTCTCGACGACGAGCGGCTCGAGGGCAACCCCTACCGGGGCAAGCGCCCGCGCTCGAGCGAGGTGCACCGGCTGCGCGCCGAGGCGCCGGGCTACGCGCCGCAGGTGCGCGAGATCGGGCTCGGCTCGGACCTGACCATCGAGCTGTCGCTCGACCACGAGCCGGCCGCGGCCGAGAGCAAGGCGACGGCCAGGGCGACGCCGCCGCGCTGGGCGCCGCCGCCGAAGGCCCCGCCGAAGGCGGCCCCGCCGCCGTCCAAGATCAAGCCGAGCGTCACCTTGGACACCGACAACCCATGGTGAGCCCCCGGCCCCGGCGCGCGCTCGCCCTCGCGCTCTGCCTGTCGATCTTCGCCCCGGCCGCCGCCGTCCGCGCCCAGCCCCGCCCCGAGGGCGCGGCCCCCTCGCGCCAGGAGCTCGACGAGGCGCAGAAGCGCTACAAGCGCGGCCTCGAGCTCTTCAACGAGGGCCAGTACGAGGCGTCGATGATCGAGTTTCGCCGGGCGTACGAGCTCGCGCCCTCGTACAAGCTTCTCTTCAACATTGCCCAGGTCAACCGGCAGATCAACGACTACGCCCGCGCGGTCGAGTTCTTCGAGCGCTACCTGCGCGAGGGCGGGTCGAACGTCGCCCCGGGGCGCGTCGCCGAGGTGCAGAAAGAGCTCGAGAGGCTGCGCCAGCGCGTCGCCCGGCTCGAGGTCACGAGCAACGTCGCCGGCGCCGAGGTGTTCGTCGACGACCTGAGCGTCGGGCGCACCCCCTTCGCGCAGCCGCTGCTCGTCAACGCGGGCCGGCGCAAGCTCGTCGCCGCGGCCGAGGGGCGCCCGCCGGTCACGCGCGTCGTCGAGGTGGCCGGCGCCGAGTCGGCGCGCGTGCTGCTCGACTTCGTCGAGGTGCCCGACCCCGCCCGGGCGCCGCTCCCCGGCGTCGCCCCCGCGCCCATCCCCGTCGGCCCGCGGTCGGCCCCCGCCGAGGCGCCGCCCGGCGCCGGGCCCGAGGCCCCCGCGGGCGCGCGGGTGCCCTGGGTCGCCTGGGGCGTCACCGGCGCGCTCGCGGCGGGCGCGGCCGTCACCGGCGTGCTCGCCCTGCAGGCGAAGAGCCACTTCGAAGAGCACCGCGACACCTTCAACACCACGCGCGCCGAGCTCGAGGACCAGAACGACAAGGCGCGGCGGTTGGGCGTCGCGACCGACGTGCTCCTCGGCGCGACGGCCGTCGCCGCCGGCGTCTCGCTCTACCTGACGCTCACCGCGGGCCCCAAGGGCGCGGGCGCGACGTCCGGCGCCCTGCGGCTGCGCGTGGGCCCCGGCGGCGCGGGCCTCGCCGCGACGTTCTGAGGGCGCCCGCCCGGGGCCGCCGTCATTGCCATTCACCGGAGCCGGCGCCCCTCCGTAATACCGTATAGGGTTTGGCCCGCGCCCCCCCGCCCGCGAGCTCGGTCCCCCCATGCAGCCACCCGAAGAACGGTTCGAAGAGAGGCCCGACGCCGCCGCCGCCCGCGGCGGGCCGGCCGCCCCGCCCGGCGCGGGCCGGGGCGCGCGATGAGCGGGCGGGCCGCCGGGGGCGTCGTCGTCGCCCCGCAGTCGGAGGCCGCCTTCGAGGGCGCGCGCGTGCTGCGCGAGGGCGGCAACGCGGCCGACGCCGCCGTCGCCGCCGCGCTCGTGCAGGGCGTGGTCGACCCGCACCGCTGCGGCCTCGGCGGCTTCGGCTGCTCGACGCTACTCTTCCCGAAGCGGGGCGGGGCGGTCTGCGTCGACTTCCACGGCCGGGCCGGCGCGCGCGCGCGGCCCGACCAGTGGGAGGCGCTCTTCGAGTCGGAGGCGCCCGACGGCTTCGGCTACGTGATCCGGGGCAAGGCCAACGACGCGGGCTACCAGTCGATCACCGTGCCGGGCGTGGCCGCCGGGCTCGGCGAGATCCACCGCCGCTTCGGCACGATGCCCTGGCGCGACCTGGTGCGGCGGGCGGTGCCCTACGCCGAGGGCGGCTTCCTCGTCTCGCCGACCCTGGCCTACTACTGGGCCCGCCCCGGCGCCTTCGGCCGCTACGCCACGCCCGAGCGCCTCGGGCTGACCGCGGAGGGGCGCCGCGTCTGCCTCAAGCCGGGCGGCGCGACGTACGCGGCGGGCGAGGTCTTCCGGCAGCCCGAGCTCGCGCGCACCTACCGCCGCCTCGCCGACGAGGGCCCCGAGGGCTTTTACCGCGGCGAGCTCGCGCGCGACATGCTGCGCGACCTCGAGGCGAACGGCGCGCTCGTCGACGCGGGCGACTTCGCCCGCTACCGCGCCGAGGTGCGCCCCCCGCTCGAGGGCGGCTACCGCGGCCTGCGCCTGCTCACGAGCCCGCTGCCGGGCGGCGGCGTCGCGCTCCTGCAGGCGCTCGCGCTGCTCGAGCCCGACGACCTCGCCGCGCTCGGGCACAACAGCCCGGCCTACGTCGAGCGCGTCGGCGCGGTGCTGCGCGCGGTGCTGCGCGACCGGCTGGCCCACCACGGCGACCCGGCCTTCGGCGCGCGGCCCGAGCGCGAGCTGCTCGCGCCCGAGTACCTCGCCGGCCTCGCCGCGGGGCGCGCGCAGGGCGGCGCGGAGGCGCCCGGCACGACGCAGCTCAGCGTCCTCGACGGCGAGGGCAACGCCGTCTCGCTCTCGCACTCGCTCGGGTTCGGCTCGGGCGTCTTCTCGCCCGGGCTCGGGTTCATGTACAACAACTGCATGAGCGGGTTCGACCCGCGCCCGGGCCGCACCAACTCGCTCGCGCCCGGCAAGGCGCGCACGACGGCGGTGGCCGAGACGCTGGCGCTGCGGGGCGACGGCCTCGCGCTCGTGCTCGGCTCGCCCGGCGCCGCCAAGATCACCGCCGGCCTCGTGCAGGTGCTCCTGAACGTGGTCGACTTCGGCATGAACGTCGCCGAGGCCGTGGTGCACCCGCGCTTCTACGCCTTCGGCGACCGGGGCCTCGAGTTCGACGCCCGCACGCCGCTGCCCTTCGTCGCCGAGATGGCGCGCCGGGGCTGGGAGGTGACCCAGAGCCCGCTCTCGTTCGGCGTGGTCGGGCGCGTGTACGCGATCGAGACCGCGGCGGGCCGCCCCCACGTCGCCGGGGTCGACCCGGGCGAGCCGGGGGCGGCGTATCGCGCGTAACCTCCGCCGCTGTCGGCAAAGGGCGGCGGCGCGCGAAAGGCGCCCCGCGCACGCCCTTCGCGCCGCGGCGGTAATCTTGTTCGGCTTGACAGGGTAGTGGCTAGCGGGTTACGAATTTCCGTTTCTAAATAGCCGCGCGCTTCGCCCGGCCCTGACGACGAGGACGAGCACGACGCATGAAGCCTCTGACGAACTCCCCCGACGACTTCGAACTCTTCCGCGTCGTCGCCTACGGCCACGTCGCCTCGTCGCTCGTGTGGGCCGGCATCGAGCTGAACCTGTTCACCGCCCTCAAGCGGGAGCCCGGTCAGAGCCGCCAGGCGCTCGCCGGGCGCCTCGGGGTCGGCGACCAGCCCCTGCGCATCCTGCTGACGGGGCTCACCGCGCTCGGCCTGCTCGTCAAGCGGGGCGAGGCCTACGAGTGCGCCCCCCTCGCCGCCGAGCTGCTCGACGCCGACTCGCCCGACAGCTACATCCCCATCCTCGCCTGGCAGCACCACATCGTCTACCGGGGCCTCTTCCACTTCGCCGACGCCGTGCGCGCCGGCGCCAACGTCGGGGTGAAAGAGTTCCCCGGGCCCGGCGCCACGATCTACGAGCGGCTGTCCGAGCATCCCGCCCTCGAGGGCGTCTTCCACCGGGCGATGAGCGCGCTCTCGGCCCGCTCGCACCGCAACCTCGTCGAGGGCTTCGACTGGGGCCGCTACCGGTCGGTGGTCGACTTCGGCGGCGGCGACGGGACCAACCTCATCGCGCTGCTCGGGCGCTACCCCGGGCTGCGGGGCACGGTCTTCGACATCCCCAGCGTGTGCGCGCTCGCCGACCGGAAGATCGCCGCCGCCGGGCTCGCGGGCCGCCTCGACACGCGCTCGGGCGACTTCCTGGCCGACCCCTTCCCCGCCGCCGACTGCTACCTCTTCGCCCACATCTTCACGATCTACTCGCCCGAGGAGAACCTCGCGCTGCTCAAGAAGAGCTACGCGTCGCTGCCGCCCGGCGGCGGCGTCGTCGTTTACAACATGATGGGCAACGACGACGAGACCGGGCCGATGAGCGCCGCGCTCGGCTCGCCCTACTTTCTCGCCATCGCCACCGGCAAGGGCATGCTCTACCCCTCGAAAGAGTACGAAGGCTGGATGCGCGCGGCCGGCTTCGCGCGCGTCGAGCGGCTCGCGCTGCCGCTCGACCACTTCGCCATCATCGGCACCAAGTAGGCCGCGCGCGGCGGCGCCGGCCGCCCGGGCTCAGAGCCGCGAGCCCGCCCCGAGGGGCAGCGCGCCGGCCGGCAGGGCGCGCGGCGGCTTGGGGATGCCAAAGCCGGCCGCGCCCGGCAGCGCGCGGGCCGCGCGCTCGTGCTCGAGCTTGCGGCCGACGAGCACGCACGCGTCGCCGGCGGCCACGTCGAGCTTGCCCAAGATCTTGCTCGCCTGCGTCGAGCGGGCCGCGATGGGCGCCATGCTCGCCCGCCGGCCGTATGCGCCCTTGAGCACCAGGCCCTCGGCGCCGAAGCGCCCGGCGACCAGCTGCGTCACGTCGAGCGGCACGCGCTGGCTGAGCGGGCTGAAGAACTGGTATCCGCTGAGTTTGCAGAAGCGGTAGAAGAACGAAATCATCAGCGGGCTCTGAGTCCGGACGAAGAGGTACGCCTCGTCGCCCGTCGTTCGCAGCGAGCCGAGAAACTGGTAGAGCGAAAACTTCCACCTTATTTCTTTCGCGATGAACGCGCTAGAGAAAAAGTTCGCCGCCCTCTTTTCGCCCCCCAGTTCGACCTCGTAGAGCTCGTTTAGCGCGTAGGCGACGAGCCGGCGCGAGCGGCCCGCGGTCGACCAGACGAAGTGCGCAAGGTTCGCCGCGGCGAGGCGCGTCTCGGTCTCTTCGGGCGGAACGTGCCTGCCCGACGCCTCGGACGCCAGCCGGTTCAGCTCCCGGCGGAGCGCGGGAGGCAAGGAAAGGGGCCCCTCTTCGCGGGCGAACTCGATGCCGTCAAAGAACACGCGGTCGACTCCTTCGGTGGGCAACGGCCGGCGGGGCCGCGGGGTAACCGGAAACCCTAGCAAGTGCTCTCTTTTTTCGGAACCCTGAACGAAAGCCCGGCCTTTCTAACCCGCCTGTACGCTTACGCCCCGGCGGCGCTCTTCGGCGCCTTCGCGCGCCGCCCGCTTTGCCCCTCGGGCCCGCGCCGGCCGCCCCCCCGGTCGGGGCCCCTCGTTCGAGCGATCGAAACCTCGACACCCGTGGGGCCGAAAAACCGGCCCGCGCGGGGCGCCCGCCCGGCGCGAAGCGCTTGTGCACAACGTGGGTGCCTGACACACCATGACCCCCATCTATGAAACCGATTCGCCGTGCGGTTTAAGCCCTGGAAAGCATGTTGCAGCGCTGCGCGAAGCACGCGTAGCATGTGATCATGAGATTTCTAACACGCAAGCGGTCGGGCACGTTTGCGCACACCGGGGGGGGCCGGTGGGGGCGGCGGGCAGTGGCGGCGGCGGCGACGACCTTCTTCCTTTGGGGCGCGGGGGCCTGCGACTCGGACGACGGCGACGACGCGCCGGCGGCCGACTGCACGAAGCAATGCCAGGCCGCGAACGGCGCGCACTTCGTCTGCCGCAAGAGCGACGGCCAGTGCGTGTCGCTGCTCTCGGACAATTGCCGGGAGGTGCTCGGCGACGACACGAGCGACGACGCGGTCATTCTCGGGTCGATCTTCACGACGACGAGCGACAACCCGAGCGCGGCGCTGGTCGGCGTCTCGATCCATAACGGCTTGGTGATGGCGATGGAAGAGTTCCCGGCCGAGGGGCTGCCGCCGCTCCGGCCCGGGGGCAAGCGCCGGCCGCTCGTGTTCGTCGGGTGCGACGACCGGAGCGAGGTGTCCGTCGCGGTCGCCGCGGCCAAGCACCTGGCCGAGACCGTGCAGGTGCCGGCCGTCCTGGGCTTCAACAACAGCAGCCTGCTCATCCAGGCGGCGAGGCAGGCGGCGGTGCCGAACAACACGCTGGTGCTCGGGGCCATCTCCGAGGCGAACGAGATCAGCACCCTCGATGACAACAACCTCGTCTGGCGCATGAGCGGGCGGGTGGCGGCGCTCTCGGAGGCGATCGCGGCCTTCACGCCTCAGCTCGAGCAGGAGGTCAAGCAGCGCTTCGGCGTCACCACGGTCAAGGCGGCGACGCTCTACAACGGCGGCGCCTACGGCAAAGACTACTTCGACACGCTGAAGCCGCTGCTCACCATCAACGGCGCCCCCGCGCTCTCGCAGGTCGAGTCGGGCAACTACGTCGACTTCAACTACGGCGACCCGACCGACGAGATGGCCAACCCGACCGACTACGGCACGGCGATCACGAGGGTGCTGCAGGCGAAGCCGCACATCGTGTACCTTCTGGGCCACTTCGAGACGGGCGACAACATCTTGCGGCCGATCGAAGAGCAGTGGGCGGCGCTCTCGCCGCAGCCGGCGCACCGCCCCTACTACATCATCAGCGGCGCGGCCTCGCCGACGGCGGTGCCGGTCATCGGCAACAACGACGACCTGCGCCGGCGCATCATCGGCGCCGCCAACCAGACCATCACGCCCGCGTGGGAGAAGTACGTGCAGAAGTACAACGCGCGCTTCGCGGGCGACAGCACGCGCCCGCACCTGGGCGGCGCCGGCGCCTACGACGGGGTGTTCGCCCTCGCGTACCTCATCACGGCGCTCGGCGAGCTGCCGCTGACGGGGCCGAACCTCGCCGGGCAGTTCGCGCGGCTGATGGGGGGCACGCCCCTCGAGACCGGCCCGGCGAACCTCGAGCTGGGCTACCAGATCATCCAGTCGGGGGGGACCCTCGACCTGTTCGGCGCGCACGGCTACGACGACTTCAATTTGCAGAACGGCGACGGGGTGCAGGACGTGCAGTTCGAGTGCTACCCGCGCGACCCGTCGACCCGCCTGGCGCTGCCGCCGCTCAGCTCGGGCCTGTCGTACGACCTGAAGACCAAGACGTTCAAAGGGGCGGAAGGCCCGCAGTGTCAGTGAGCGGGCCCGCGGCGGCGGCGGCGGGGCGGCCCTCCTCCCCCGCCCGGCCCCCCTTGGTATAGAATCGCTCGCCCATGACCCTCGCCCCGCCCGAGCGACCGGCGCGCCCCCGCGTGGGCCGCGTGGGCCGCGCCGCCTGCCTGCTCGCCCTCGCGGCCGCCGCGGCCGGCGCGTGCAGCCAGATCGTCACGAGCGACTCGACCGCGCAGTGCACGTCCAACCAAGAGTGCGTCGCGCGCGGGGGCGCCTTCGCCCAGTCGGTCTGCGGCCCCCAGGGCGTGTGCGTCTCGGCCGGCGGGCCCGACAGCGTCACCTGCCAGGACAACGCCACCTGCGTCGCCGCCAAGGGCCAGAACTGGGTCTGCCGCCGGAGCGACCAGCTCTGCGTCAGCCTCACGAGCGCCGAGTGCGCGCTCGTCGACGGCGACGCCGCGGCCGAGGACGCGCTCTACGTCGGCTCGATCCTGCCGACGACGGGCGCGCTCGCCGACGCGGTCGGCAAGCCCATCGAGAACGCCGTCCGGATGGCCTTCGACGACTTCGCCACCAGCGGCGGCCTGCCCGTGCTCGGCACCGGCCGGTCGCGGCAGGTCGTGCTGATCGGCTGCAGCGACGGCAACGACCCCGCGACCGCCGTCCTCGCCGCCACGCACCTCAAGGGCCTCGGGGTGCAGGTCATCATCGGCTCGTTCTCGACCGAGAGCACGCTCGCGGTGGCGAACGCGATCACCATCATGAGCGACATCATGCTCCTGTCGCCGGCGGCGACGGGCGTCGAGCTCACGGCCCTCAACGACTTCGGCTTCGTCTGGCGCACCGCGCCCTCCGACGCCTCCCACGCCACCGCGCTCAGCGCGCTCGTCGCCTTCCTCGAGCCCGAGCTGCTGCAGCGCCTGCCCCCGCCCGCGCCGCCGCTGAAGGTGGCCAACCTCTACCGCACCGACAACTACGGCCGCGTCATCAAGTCCGGCTTCGAGAGCGAGGCGACCTTCAACGGCCGGGGGGCGCTGGCCAACGGGCAGAACTACGTCCCCGTGCCCTTCGGCAACCCGGGCGACCCCGGCGGCGCCGACCCGCCCAAGTACCAGATCGCGTCCGAGCAGGTCGTCGCCGCCCGGCCCCACCTCGTGCTCATCGCGGGGCGCGAGGAGGCCGCCGATCTCGTCCGGCTCGTCGAGCAGCAGTGGCCGTCGGGCGTCGAGGCGCCCCCGCGCCCCTACTACCTCTTGACCGAGGGCATCACCAACGAGGCCCTGCCCTCGGTCGTCAACAACCCCGACCTGCGCCGGCGGGTCTTCGGTACCGTGCTCGGCTCGAACAGCGCCGAGTTCAGCGCCTACCGGCTCAACTACCTGGCCAAGTACCCGCAGCCCTTCCACCCCTTCGCGGCCAACGCCTACGACGCCGCGTACATGGTCGCCTACAGCGCCGTCGCCGCGGGCTCGGACCCGATCGTCGGCCAAGACTTCGTCAACTCGTTCGCCAAGCTCACCCCCCGCGACGGCGCCCCCGTCGTGCTGGCCGGGCCGACGGGCATCGACGACGCCTTCAACGCCTTCTCGGGCGGCAACACGATCGACTTCAACGGGACCTCGGGCCCCCTCAACTTCAACACCCAGGCCGGCGAGGCCCTCGCGGACTTGCAGGTGTATTGCGCCGTCACCGGGCGCCGCGCCGCCCCCTCCGGCCTCTACTTCGAGGCCTCGAGCCGCACGCTCAAGGGCGCGATCAACCCCGAAGTCTGCCTCTGACACGGGCGCCCCGGCGGCGGCCGCGAAGTTTGCCTCTGACGCGGGCGCCCCGGCGGCGTCCGCCCCCGCGGAAGGAATGCGATGGCCGGCTCGTCACGGTACCTGCTCGGCGCGGACGAGGCCGAGCGGCAGCGCCTGCTCGTGCAGGGTGAGATCCACCGCGCCGAGGCCGAGTGGCTCCTCGATCAGTGCGGCCCCGGCCCCGGCGGCTGCGCCGTCGACGTCGGGTGCGGCCCGCTCGGCGTGCTCGACCTGCTGTGCGAGCGCGTCGGCCCGGCCGGCCGCGTCGTCGGCCTCGACCGCGACGAGCGCATGCTCGCGATGGCCGCCGCGTCGGTCGCCGAGCGCGGCCTCGGCAACGTCGCGCTCGCGCGGGGGGACGCGACCTCGAGCGGGCTCGAGCGCGGCTCGTTCGACCTCGCCCACGCGCGGCTGCTGCTCGTCAACGTGCCCGACCCGCAGGGCGTGCTCCGCGAGATGGCGGCGCTGGTGCGGCCGGGGGGCGCCGTGGCGGCGCAGGAGGTCGACTGGGTGTCGTGGGTCTGCGAGCCGCCCCACCCCGCGTGGGACCGCCTGCGCGAGGCCGTCGCGGCCGTGTGGCGCGCGAACGGCTGCGACGTCTACCTGGGCCGGCGCCTGCCCGCCCTGCTGCGGCGCGCGGGCCTCGTCGAGGTGGGCGTGCGGGCCAACGCGCGGGTCTTCCGCCGGGGCGACGCGTACCAGACGCTGCTGCTCTCGTTCGTCGAGCGCGTGCGCGGGCCGCTCTTGGAGCGGGGGCTCTTGCGCGAGCCCGAGATCGACGAGCTCGCCGCCGAGCTCGGGGCGCACCTCGACGACGAGGAGACGATCGTGCTCTACAAGATCTTCGTTCAGGCCTGGGGGCGCGTCGGCCCCTCGGTTCACGCGCGCGGCGGGTGACCGCGCGCGCTCGGCCGGCGCCCTGAGCTCGCCCCGGCGCCGCCCGCCGCGCGGGCGAGGCGCGCCCGCCGCCGGCGTCAGAGCGGGTTGTCGGGATAGATGAGGCTCCGCCACATGTGCGAGACGGGGCTGTTGTCGTGGCCCAGGCCCTCTTTGGGCTGCCGGAAGTACCGCCCGATGATGTCGACGAAGGGCTCGATCGAGACCTTGCTGGCCGGGTCGAAGCTGTACTCGTCGTTCAGCGTGACGAGGCGCGCCTCCATGTACCAGCGGTGGTTGCGCGCGAACTCGTAGGCCTGCCGCACGTGGGGCAGGGGCACGTAGCCCTTGCCGAAGATCTGGTCGTACTTCTCGGGGTACTCGTAGCCGACCGCGGGGTCGGCGAAGAAGCGCAGCGCCTGGTGGTAGCGGATCGCCCAGCTCACCTTCTCGGGCACGTAGGGCTCGACGAGCTGCGCGCCCCACCAGCCGTGGTCGACGGCCACGAGGTTGATGGCCAGGTCGTGCAGCAAGCAGGCCAAGATCGTCTCTTCGGGGCAGCCGTTGCGCTGCGCGCGCGCGGCGCTCTGCAGGCAGTGGTTGACCGTGACGGGCATGAAGCGGCGCTCGAAGAAGTCGACCAGCGTCGGCCGCGCCGGCATGGGCGGCAGGGGCTCGATCGGCGGCGCGGGCTCGCCCGGGATCGGCGTATGCGAGACGAAGAGCACGCCCGTGCCCGCCCGGTGCGTCTCGTGCGTCACCGGCTGAAGCTGCTCGAGTTCTTCGAGCTGTTCGAGCCCCACCTGTTCGATGACGGAGGACTCGGTACTCTGCTTCATCTCATCAAACGTATCAAACGCCCCAGCGCGCCGGAACCCCCAAAGGCCCGCCGCCGGGCCCCCGCCGACGCGCCGGAGCGCGGCCGTTCGGACCCGGAAAAGCCCCGCCCGGCGGCCCCGGCGCGGCGCCGGCCCCGCGCTTACATTGTGGCCTCGAATTCGTCGAACCGAAGCCCGCCCGCGATTTCGCCCCGCGCGCCCGCGGGCGCGCTTGCTGGCGGGCGGCGAGCTCCGTCGCGCCCCCACCCTCGCCCCGCGCGCGCCGTCGCGGCGGGGCCGGCCCCGGGCGCCGCCGCCGAATTTGGGGTGGCCGCGGGCCCCGGCGGCATTAGGCTCGGACGAATGCGCATCCTCCTCGCCGACGACGAAGATGGCTTGCGCCGCTCGTTGGCGCAATGGCTCGAGCGGTGGGGCTACGAGGTCGTGGCCGCGCGCGACGGCGACGAGGCCTGGCGCCTGCTCAAGCGCGAGGACGCGCCCCGGGTCGCCATCCTCGACTGGGAGATGCCCGGCCTCTCGGGCCTCGAGGTGTGCCGGCTCTTGCGCGCGACGCCGCACGGCGGCGAGGCGTACGTCCTCGTGCTCACCGCGAAGGGCGAGAAGGACGACCTCGTCGAGGCGCTCGAGGCGGGCGCCGACGACTTCCTCACCAAGCCCTTCCACGCCCGCGAGCTGCAGCTCCGGCTCGCCAAGGGCGTGCGCGAGGCGGCGCGCGCGAACTCGGCCCGCGCCCCCGTGTCGGTCCCGCCGCCGAGCGGCTACACGCTGGGCGGCAAGTACCGGCTCGAGGGCAAGATCGCCGACGGCGGCATGGGCAGCGTCTGGCACGGCGTGCACCTGTCGCTCGGCATCGACGTGGCCATCAAGTTCATGGCGAGCCAGCTCGCCGAGACCTCGCACTACGCGAGCTTCGAGCGCGAGGCGCGGGCCGCGGCGCGCCTGCAAAACGAGCACATCGTGCGCGTCTACGACCACGGCATCAGCTTCGACGGCCTGCCCTACCTGGTGATGGAGTACATCGCCGGCGAGTCGCTCTCGGACCGCATCGACCGGCTCGGCCCCCTCTCGCCCGCCGAGGCCGTCGCGCTCGTCGAGCAGGCCTGCGAGGCGCTCGGCGAGGCGCACGCGCAGGGCGTCGTGCACCGCGACGTCAAGCCCGACAACATCCTGCTCGTCAACGGCGCGAGGCGCGGGCCCTTCTCGGCCAAGCTCATCGACTTCGGCCTCGCCAACCCGGGCGGGGCGCACGCGGCGCCGGGCCTGGCCGGCACGCCCAGCTACCTGAGCCCCGAATACCTGCGGGGCGAGGCGCCCCCGAGCCCCCTGCTCGACTTGTGGGGCCTCGCCGCGACCGCCTTCCGCGCCGTGACGGGCCGAACGGCGTTCGCCGGCCAGAGCCTCGACGAAATCTACCGCAAGGTGTGCGCCGAGCCGCCCCCGCTGCCCTCGAAGGCGGCGCCCGGCACCCCCCCCGCCTTCGACGCGTGGTTCCTGCGCGCGTGCGCCGCCGACCCCGGCGCGCGCTTTCCGAACGCGGGCGAGTTCGCGTCGGCCTTCGCCCTGGCGATGCGAGACGCCGGCCGCGCGCCGGCCGCCGGGGCAGGGGGCGCCGCGAAGGCCACCGAACCGACCGCCCCGACCGAGCCCGACGCGAAGCGCCTGACGGCGCCGGCGGACCGGGCCCGACCGCGGGGGTGATCCCGCGCCGGCCGACCAGCGCGGTCGCCCCCTTGCCCTAGAACACCAGTCGGGTTAATCGGGCTTGACGTGTCAGGCCGCGGCTGCCTGTGCCCGCAGCCCCCGGTCGATCGCCAGCAGGTTCTCCACGGCCGCGATGCGGCAAGCGTCGAACGTGGTCTTGGCCACGCCCCGGTA
>DASTPP010000003.1:0-20609 GCA_035762175.1 Polyangiaceae bacterium
GCCACCTGCACACGCCCGAAATCGTGGCGCTGCGGCGCACCGTGACCGGCACGAGCGCGGTCTGGCCGACGGCCTCGATCGCGCTGCGCGCCCGGTACGTCTGGCTCGACGGCCGGGGCAATGAGTCGGTCTCCGCGTGGAGCCTGCCGAGCCAGATCGCGACGCCGACCGCCGCCGCGAACACCCGGGTCGACGTGTACGTTCGCAACCCGCTCGCCTGGCCGAGCCTGGTGGCGCGCCGGCCGCTGATCGAGCTGGCCGTGCAGACGGTGGTCGGCGGGCCGTTCGTCCGGGCAAACCCGGTGGACGTCGGCACCGGCGCAGACCCCAGCTCGCAGACGATCGCGGTCGGGTTCCAGACGACGACGGCGCTCGGCCTGCGCGCCGGCGACGTCACCGCCGATTTGGTCGACACCAACGCGCTGCCGAACGACCCGCCGGCCTGCGCGTCGTACGTCGCGGCGGGCCGGTCGCGGTGGCTGCTGGTCAGCCCCGAAGACAACGCGGTCTACTACAGCAAGCCGGCGGTGCAAGGCGTCTTGCCGGAGTGGTCGCTGGCGCTCCTGCTGACCCCGAGCGAGTCGGCCGGGCGGCCCGTGGCCGCGTTCGAGTTCGGCGACCGGATCATCCTGCTCGGCGACCGCGGGGCCAGCTTCTACGTCGGCGACGGCCGCGACGCCAACGGCGACGGCGCCGACTTCGCCGGGCCGTTCGAGGCCGCGTCGGGGCACGGGTGCGTCTCCGGCTCGAGCGTCTGCCAGACGCCGGACGTGGTCTTCTGGCGCACCCGCCACACGATCGTCGCCTTCGACGGGCAGCGCGCCACCCCGGTGGGTCGCGACGCGCAAGACGCGCTCGACGCGTTCCCCCACACGCTCGCCTGCGACTACGCGCCGGACCTCAACGCGGCGGTCTGGCTTGTGGCCGACGACGCCGGGCGTCGCGCCGCGCTGCTCTACGACCTCACGCACCAAGCCTGGATGACGTGGCCGCTGCCGACGCTCGCCGGCGCCGACGGCCTCAGCCCGGCCGGGGACGTCGCGGCGGACGTCGGCGGGCTCTTCGTGGTCGGCGGCGGGCGCGTCAACGCCTACGACCTCGACGACTCGGACGACGGCCAAGACTCGTTCGGCTACCCGCAGGGCCTGATCCGTACACAGGCCGTCCGCCTCTCGGCCGTATCGGGCTACCAGCGCGCCGCGTCGGTTCTGTTCACGTTCGACTCGAACGACGCGGCCAACTTCATTCGGGTGCGCCTGATCCGCGACGGCCGCACGCTGGACGGCCCGTTCATGTCCGGCCCGCTCGGCAAGGGGCTCAACCGTGCCCGCTTCGTCATTCCGGCGCAGTTTCAGCAGTGCTCGTCAATCGCGATCCAGATCGAAGATGCCGAGCCGGGCGACCCCGACACGGCGCCCGCCGGCGTGTCGATTCTCGGCGTGACGCTCGAGGCGACCGTGGACACCGCCGGCGCGACGTTGCCGGCGGCGCTGACGTTCTGACGGCGCCCGCCTACGGCTCTAGGCGCTCGACCGTCGCGCCGAGAAACTCGGCGGCGGGCACTTCGGCGCCGACCGCAAAGACGTTCGGGCCGGCGCCTTCGACGTACTGACACGCGCCGGGCGTGCCCTGGTAGACCGGCACGATGCCGAGCGGCGGCGCGGGCGTCACCTGCGGGCCCTTGCGAAAGACGCGCTTGCCCGCCGAGCACGCGCCCGGGGCGGCCACTTCGATGTAGGCGAAGTTCGCCGCGTCGCAGGCGAGCGACGGAAGCGCCACGGCCGGCGTCGAGCAACCCGCGTCGGCGTAGAGACCGGCGTGAGCAACGGCGTTCGTCGGCAGGCAGCGCACAGCGCCATCGGCGGCCGGCTGGTAGGTGCACTCTTCGCCGCGCGTCGTGTCGAACCATCGCCCGGTCGGATGCTGCGAGCCGTCGGCGCCCCGATACACCACGGCGCGCAAGCGGCTGCCGCTGTGCACGAGCCGGGGCCTTGCCGGGGCCCCGCCCGCCCCGGCGCCGCCCGCGCCGGGCGAGCCCGCCTCAGGCTGCCCGGCCGCCCCGGCGAAGCCCGCCGAGCCCTGCGCCGCCGCGGCGCCGTCGCCACCCTCGCCCCCGGCGGCGCCGGGCGCGTCTGAGCCCCGCTCGGCGCACGCCACCAGCCCCGCCACCAGCCCCAACGCTCCGATCGTCTTGCGCATGGTCCACCCTCGACGGGCCAGCCTAGGCCCGACCTCACTACCTCGGCCACCGAGAAGCGCTAGCGCTTCGCCCTGGGCTTCGCGGCGCCCGTTGCCTTTGATGACTTCTTCGCGTTCGGCGCAACGAAGGGCTCGGCCAGCGCGCGCAGCTCGGCGCGGCGGGCCTTGCTGGCGCCCTCGACCTCGGCGGCGAGCTCGGCCAGGGCGAGCGCCACGGCGAGACTGCGCCCCCGCTCGGCCCCGCCGGGCAGCCCGAGCCGTTCGGCGATGACCGGGGCCAGCGCCCAGACCGAGGCGGGCAGCGTGAGCTTGACGTGCGGGCGCCCGCTGGCGGCGCGTTCGGCGTCTGCCTCGCCGGCCCAGCCCCCGGCGGGGCGGGCGGCGTTGCGGCGGGGGGGTCGGGCGGCGGCCATGCCCGGCCTACTCGCTCCGGGCGAAGCGGCGGAGCCACCTCGGTACCTGTTCGCGGGGCGTGCCGGCGTCCAGGTGGAGGCGGCGCATCCGGCGCGCGGCGAGCGTCACGCCCGTCGCGTCGCCGGCCTTCTGGGCGGCGCGGAAAGCCATCCAGGCGGGTTCCCAATCGGCGGCGGCAATGAACGGGTCGGGCGGCGGTTCTGCAGTGGGCATCGGGCTCTAGACTGCCCCGGGTCGGGGCTCCGGTGAAGGGTCGGCGGGCAGAGGTGAGACGACGCAGCTCCGCTAGAGCGGACATTCAACCGCGAGGCGCCGGCCCCACGCGCCTTCTGCAGAACGGGCCGCCGGGGCGACGTCGTTCGCCGGGGCCCCGACGGCGCGCAGCTCGAGGCGGGCGGGCCGGGGCGCCACCTTGCGCGGCCCGAGGCGGGGCGCGGCCTGCGGCGCGGGGCGGGGCCCGGCTGACGGTGCAAGCGTGGCGGCCACGCTAGCAGCCGCCGGGGTGCTCTCGGGGGCGGCGGGCGCCGGGCCTTCGGCGGGCGGGGCGACGCCGGCGAGCGCCTGGGCCTGGGCAAGCGCGGCGTGCGACGCGAACGACAGGGCGAGGCGGCGAGCGGCCCCGTCGGCCGCGAGGGCGGGGTGACGCGCCAGCAGGCGCGCAACGAAGGCCTCGGCCCGGCGGTCGTACTCGTCGCCGGAGATACCCAGCATTGCACACACCGCGCCGCGGCGCCGGGCGGTGGCGCCGTTCACGGAGCCGACCGGCGCGCCGGCGACGTGCCGGCCTTCGCGGTCGAACCGCACGGCGTGCGCCTCGAAATAGGCCGCGAAGCCCACCAAATGACCCTTGCCGTCTTGGGGTTTCAGAGCGGGCGCGGCGACAACAGCGAGCATGACCGGAGTGTAACGCACTGGGGCCCCAGTGCAATCGGACAGGCGCACAAAAGCGAAAGGCCGGTCGATTCCTCGCCGGCCCCGCGCATCGCTCGACTACCCGCCGCTACCCGCCGCCGCGCCGACGGCGGCGCGCACGGCGCCCGCGGACCCAGGCGCGCGCCACTTCCTTAGGCCTCGGCCCGGCGGCCCACCCCGACGGCGCGCCGGGCGCGGGTAGCAGCGCCCCCGCGCGCTTGAGCCGGCGAATGGCGCGGGAAAGCGCGAACGGACTCGCGTTGAGATCAACGCGCTCGGCCCGAGAGACCTGGAACCAGAGCATAAACGCAATCGTGGCGCGCTCGAAGGCCGTACGGCACCGGCGCAGCGCCCGGCGCTCGTTCCGCCTGCGGCGCCGCCTCACGAGCTGGGGCCGCCTCACGGGCGGGCCCCCGGGGCGGCGGTGAGCCGCTCAACCACCGAAGCGACGGCGACTATGGCGCCGGCGTAGCCCTTAAGGAGTCTCGCGGCCTTGGCGGGCGCGTCGGGTTCGCCGTCGAAGTCGGCGTCAAAGACGGACGCGCGGCCCTTCGCCTCCTCGCCGGCCCTTTCCGCCAGCGTCGTGAGAAGTTCGCCCCAAGATGCCGGGTTGTCGCGATCGCGGGCGGCGTTGCCGACGGCAAGCGCCAGCTCGCCGTCTTCCAAGTCGAGCGCCAGCGTCAGAGAACGATGCAGAGCGGCCCGGGCGCCCTTTACCGTGGCCTTCACCGGTCGCTCGCCTTCCAGCCCAGCCGGGCCGCTTGGCGCTCAAGTTCGTCGGCGCCCAGCTCGATAAGGCGGGCGACGTTGCGGAAATCTTCGATCGACGTGGCGGCGACCGAGGCCGCGGTGCTCTTGCTGCGCCACGCCGCCTGGGCGACGTCGCCGAACGTGGTCGCGACGCTGGCGCCAGCTTCCGAGAGGGCCGCGGCGAGGAAGTGGATCACGTTGTCGGCCGTTCGCCCGGGCGCCGCCGCGCACGACAAGTAGCGCACGGTCGCGGCCCCCATTTCGCCGGGCTGCTCGTGGTCGACGCGGTGAGACGCTACGGCGACCAGCAGGCGGGCCAGCTCGGCCCGGTCGCGACCGACGGAGGCCGCGCGCTTCGTCTTGGCGCGGGGCTTGGGGGCCTTGGCGCGAGTGGTTCGGGCGACGGGGCGCGTGGCAGTTGACGGGCGGGGCTTAAGTTCTGCTACGTTGCTCATTGTTCGTTTCATCCTTCGCGGGGTGGCGGACACCGGCCCGGGGGCGTTACCAGCGCCTTCCGGGCCTTTTCGTTGCTGGCGCGAGAAGCGGCCAGCTTTTACGGTTGTATATGAATGCACGTTTCAGTGCAACCGCAAAACCACCCGGTAAAGCGCCCGGAAATGCACCGAAGTTGTTTCACGTGAAACGTTAGGATAGAAGGTTGCCCATGGGCAGACGGCCGAAGGAAGACAGGGACCTGGTCAAGACCGTCACGGTTGGCGTCAAGCTGACCGTGGCCGAGCGCGAAGCCCTCGATCGGCTCGTTGAGGTGCGCTCGGCGGAGCTCGCGAGGCTCACCGGCGAGCGCATCGAGGCCACGGCGAGCGGCGTGCTGCGCTGGCTCATGCTCGAGGCCGCCGCGGCGCGTGGTATCCCCACCGGAGCCGGCGAGGCTAGACCGACCGGAGCGCCCGCGCGGCCCCGCGCGACGGCGAAGGCGCCGAAGGGCAAGCCCGCGAAGGGGCGCAAGCGAGCCGGCGGCGCCGGCCGCCCGTGAAAGGAAACGCCGATGTTCGACGTGAGAGGCTTTGAAACGCGGGGGCCCGCCGGCCGCCGCGCGCTCGACGTGGCCCGCCAGATCGAGGCCGAGGCGCCCGACCCGACCGGCCGCGTGGCCGCGGCGCTGGCCGCCGCCGAAGAGACGACGGACGGCCCGCCCGACGCGCTCGAGGCGGCGCTACTCGAGGTCGGCGCGTGCCTCTGCCGGGCGGCGGCCGAGGTCGCCCCGCGCGTCGCCCCGGCCGAGCGGCCCCGCTACGTGCGCAACGTCGCCGGCGCGCTCTCGCTCGTCGCCGCCGGGGTCGACAAGGCGCGCGAGTGGACCGCCCACCTTGAGAGGAAGGCCGCGAAGGCGAGACAACGCGGCGGCCGGGCGCAGAAGCGGCGCGCGGCGCGGGCCGGGCAGCCGTAGGCCTGCGGTCGGGCGCGGCGCCCGGGCGGCGTCCAGACGTCCAGGCGTTCGAGCGTCCAGGCAGAGGCGCCGCCCGCGCTACGAAGTCCGCAGCGCGCGGCGCGCCCTGGGCTAGCCCTCGGCGCGGGCCGGGGCCTCATCCGTCGTGCCGAGCAAGCGGGCCCGGGCGGCGGCGAGTCGATCGCTCGTCTTCGGCGGGGCCGGCTCGCGCTTGCCGTCGATGAGCCGGCGCACGACGACGGGCGACCACGCGGCGGCGCGCCGGGGCCGGTGGCCTTCGGCCAGCAGCTCGGCGCCGATCGCCCGGAGCGTGAGGCGCTTGGCCCGGAGCGCCCGCGCCCGCTCGGCCGCGGCGAGCTCGGCGGCGTCGGCCTCGATCTGCTTGGAATCGGCCACCCGCCGGCGGCCGTACGCGGGCTCTGACGCGTAGATCCGCCCTTGCGCGTTCGCTCGCGCCCGGCCGCCCTGCAGGCGCTCTTTGATCGTGGCGTGCTCGAGCTCGGCAAACGAGGCCAGGATGCTCGTCAACAGCTTGAGCAGCGTCGCGCCCATGCCTGAGCCCGAGTCGATGCCGTCGGCGATCGCGACGACGCGCACCCGGGCATCGAGCAGAAGAGCGAGCGCCTCTTGCACGTCGAGCGCGTTCCGGCCGAGCCGGTCGAGCTTGTAGACGACCAGCGCCGCGCCGTCGCCGGCGAGCACGGCGGCGCGCATCGCTGCCCGAAGGCCGGGCCGGTCGGCCTTCATGCCGCTGACCCCTTCGTCGGTGAACAGCTCGGGCGCGTCGTAGCCCGCGAACTGACACCACCCCCGGATTCTTTCGCCCTGCATACCTAGGCCGTCGCCGTCTTTCACCTGACCCAGTGTGCTTACACGCGTGTACCCGAACGCTTTTCGAGCCGTCTCGCCCATGCCGCTGGCCTCTGCCCGGAGCGTAGCGCGGCCGAGCCGAATCACCTAGTTACCGCTTGTCGAAGCGGTAACAGACAGGGCCGGCGCCCGCCGAGTGCAACCCCATGACGCGCCCGGGCAGGCGCACACGCACAGGCGGGCGCGTTGGCCTGCGAAAAAACCCCCGGCCGGCCGCCCCGCTCGCCGCGCCCGGAGCAGTCGGGTGCGTGACACACCCGGTTGAGCCATCGGCGGCGCGGCACACCCGGTTGAGCCATCGGGAGCGCCCGGGCGTCGAGCCCCCGGCCGTCGAAGGGCAAGGGCTCAAGCCCGCCGCGACACCAAGCCGCACAACCGGCGCCGGGGCCGGCCGAGCGGTCGGCATGTCACGACACGACCGCCCGCTCTGGTTCGCCCGCGCCCGCCTGCCCCACGCGCCCCGGGCTCTGCTCGGGGTGCTCGAGCTGCCCCGCAGCCCGGGCGCGCCCGCTCTTGAACTGCATCTCGCCCGGCCCCGGGGCGGGCGCCCTTCGCTCGCCGCCTGGTTCGACGACACCGGCCGGCGCTGGCGCGTTGTCGAGGCGGGCCGGGCCTGACTCCGGCGCAAGGGCCGTAGTAGCCCCATCGCGCGAATATTGCTCAGGGCGCGCGCGCTCGCGCCGGATGGGGTTACTACGCGGCGAACGCCTTTTCGAGTTCCTCATAGGCAACGTTGATCTGCGCCATGCGCGCCGTCGCCCCGGGGCCCGCGCGGTCGGGGTGGTGCTCGATGGCCAAGCGCCGGAAGGTCCGCTTCGCCTCATCGGCCGAGCACGGCCAGCGCAGCCCGAGCGTGGCGGCGGCCGACCGGAGCGCCGACTCTGCCGGTCGGGGCTCGGCCGATCTAGGTCGCCATCCGTCGCCGCTGGGGCGGCCACCGGCGGCGCAAGCCGCCTCGAAGTCGAGCCATACCCGCCGGGCCTCTGCCCACTTGGGCGGGACGTCTGCCCATGCAGGGCCGGGCGGTGGCGTGCCTGGCGGCGAGCGGACCCAATCCCACCAAGCCTGATGGCGGGCCGCCGCCTCTTCGGCCCGGCGTCGCTCTTCGGCCGCCTCGGCTTCGGCTCTGTCCCGCTCCCACCATGCGCGCGGCGTCTCGCCGCGGCGCCGGCCTCGCTTGTACGCTTCGAGCCTTACGCGCGCCTTCGCCAGGGCCTCGCGCCTGTCTTCGACCACCCTTGCCGGGTCGAAGCTGTCGCCCGGCCAGACGAACAGGTCAAAGAGCGCCTCGTCGTCGGCGGTCGGGGGCGGTACCACCTTGGCCAGCTCTTCGCGGAGCCAGCCGCCGCGCTCGACGTAGACGGCGACGAGCAGCGGCGACGCGTCGGGGTCGACCGTGCGCAAGGTCTCTTCGCGCTTGCTGTCGAACGCGCGCCAGAAGGCCACCCGGCCGAGCGGGTCGGAAGCGTTCTCGAGACAGCAGCGCCGGATGCCGGCCGCCGGGCGGCAGACGACCTCACTCCGGGGCTTGCCGTCGACCCGGACGGCCCGACGCACGACCGGCGTCAGCTTCTCGCGACCGAGCCCGCTCGGGCCGCAGGCGCACGCCTCACCGAAGGCGTGCCCCCAGGTGTACCGCCGGCTTCCGTTGTCGCTCAGCGGCTTTCGCTGCCACGCGACGAACATCAGGCGTCACCGCCCGGTGAGAGCGGAACAAACTCGGTTTCGATGACGGCAGAGGCCTTGTCGGCGTGCACCACGATGGCCGTGCGGCCGGCCCCGGCGGCGCGCCTCACTTCGCCCTCGAACGCGCCGGGCCTCGCCCCAACGCTTTCGCCCAACGACCGCGCCAGCGTGGCCGCCGTCGCGGTCGACACCGCGGCCACGAAGTAGCGACCCCGCGCGTCGCGGAACGGCGCGAAGGCCTCGGCGCACCGGACCTTGACCATGGCCAGGGTCGTGGTGTCGAAGGCGAGAACGGCGTACGAGCCTTCCGGCGCGCCCCGCGCCCGTTGTTCGGCGATGGCCCCGGCGATTCGGGGGTCGAGTAGCTCAAGCATCTGGCCCAAGGCCCGCTCGGCCTCTTCTCGTGACGGCATAGCCGAAAGATAACGTAGTAACCCCATCGCGGCCAGAAACCAGCAACCGAATAGCGCCCGGCGCTGGTTGTGGTTTTCGCAACCCGTCGCAGCGGCCGAGGTGCCGGCGCCTACGCGGCCTCACCGCCCGGGCGCTCCGCCGCGCCGTCGCCGGCGACGAGCAGGGCCGCGCGCTCGGCCCGAAAGCGTCGCCAGCGCTCGCGCACCGCGGCCTTCATGCGCTCCCGGCCTTCGGGCGTCTTCGGGCCCGTCGAGGCGCCGCCGTGCTGTCGACACCGGGTCTTGAGCTCGCCGCCCGGTAGGCAGACAACGCGCCGCCCGCACGGGGCGCCGGTGCGCGTCTTGGCCCCGCACTTCGGCCGCTGGGCCTTCGGCATGCGCCGCGCGATCGGGGCCGGCTCGCGGGGCTCGGCGGCGGGCGGCGGCGGCGGCGCGGGGCGCGGGTTCCGAAGCTCGGCGATCAACGAAACGAAGTTGGGCCTTGTTCGCATGAGCCATTATGGCACCGCGTGATAGAATCGCGCCAAAGAGGCATTGCACACAGTGAGCAAGGCTGAGCCGTCGAAGGTAGAAGACCCGCTCTTTGAAGTGCTGCGCTCGGCGGCCGACATGCTGCGGGCGCGGGGCTGGCCGGGGCCGGGCGCCCGCCTGCGGCTCACCCCGGACGCGACCGGGGTGCGGCTCGAGGTCTTCGCCCCGCCCGTGCCCGAAGGCGAGCCGGGGGCGCTCGACCGGTAACCGCCTCGCCCGCTTCGGTGGCCGCCAAGCCCGCCCGCGCCTTTTCCGACAGCCTTGCGTGAGTGCGCGCGCGAGGCGGCCGAGCGTTGGCGAGCGCGTCGGCCGCGCCAATCTCGGGGCCGAAAAGCCAGGCCCGGCGATTTTCTGGACACGTCCAGGCGCGCGACGCAGGCGGGTTTCGTTGTCAGGTTCGCGCGGGCACCCCCGCCCGCGCGTAGGCCTGTCGCAAAACTCGGCGGGCGGCGGGGGTGCCCGCAGCGCGGGCGCCCGGGCCGGGACCGCTACGCGGGTGCACGCGCCGGCGCGTCGTGGGGTCGCTCCCGTCGCCGCCCGCCCGCGGCCAGCTCGAGCACGGGGCGGCGGGGTTTCCGCACACCTTCGCGCCCGGGCACGCTCGCGCGGGCGACGCGGCGCCCTGGTTCACCGCTACGTGCGCCGGGCGCGCCCAACCGTCATGGGGTCGCAGACGGGCGGGCCGCCGCCCGAGAGGCGGGCCGCCTCCTGTTGGACAGCTACGCGCGCGACGTGTACGCGCCCGCGGTTAGGCCAAAGCAATAGCAGCCACCGAGCCCCGGCCCCGGCGGGCGACTTCCGGGGGCTTTCGTCAAGCGCCTCGTGCGCGGGCATACGCGGGCACGCGCGCGCCCCACGCGGTTACGTAACGCCCCTGCTGGCGCGGCGATTTCGCGGGCCGGGGCGGCGTTCGTCACCAGGGTCGCGCCGCGCGGGCCCGGTGCGTCGTGGGGTCGTACCGCTCGCCGCTCCGGGCAGCGTTCGTTCAGAAGGTCGCGCCGGCGCGCGCCCAGGCGTCTTGACCTCACACCCCCGGGCCGGGCGCGGTCGAGCCTGAGAGGCCGCCGAGGTGGGCTTTCCTCGGCCCGTTCGTCGCCCCGCCTCGCCTTGCCGTCTGGCCGCCCGTTAAAGGCCCGTCTGGCAGTGGCCGCTACCCCACCCGCCACCCGGTCGAGATCGGGCGCCTACGGGCCGCCTAGGCCGCCTACGCCCCCCTTCGGTGGCCTCTCTGGTTCTCCACAGGGCGCCCCGTTCACCCCAGCGACGGCGGCCGAGCCTCAAGCGAGGCCGGCCGGCGCGGTCGTAGCTTTAAAGCTCCGATCCGTTCACCGTTTCGGCCCCGCTCGGCCGCATGGCGCAGCCTAAAAAGGCTACGCGTTGGGATTGTGTCGGGCGCTAGACGGGGGGTGTGACCCCCCTTAGACGGGGGGTGCTACCCGGCCTAGACGGGGGGCGCTACTCGCTAGACGGGGGGCGCTACTTTGCCCGGTTCACCGGATGGGGCCGAAAACCTCGGGAAATCGACAAAGGCCCCCGCCTAGACGGGGGGCGCTACTGGGGGGTGACTCGACCGCCCGGGCGGCCCGGTTGACGAGATGCGCTCAAAAACGCCGCAAAAACAGAACTTCGACCCGCTTAGACGGGGGGCGCTACTCGCAGCGCGGGGCCCCGGGCGAGCGCCATTGGGCGGCTCTGCGCGCCGTTACTTCCGGCGAGGCGCTCGGGCCGCTAGGTACTCTTTGACGGCCTCAGCGCCGACGTCTGACATGGTGCGCGTGTCGCCGCAGTAGCGCTTGAACGCCTCATAGTCTTTGGGCTCCAGGTAGATCGCGACCCGCCGAACAGCCTTGCCGTCTGCCCGCTCGACGAATCCGCGCCGCCGGGGCGGGTCGGCCTCTGGTGCCTGAGCACCAGTGACCAGCGACTGGTCATCAATCACCGGTGACCGGTGACCTGTGCCTAGCCCCTGGTCGGCCGGGCGGAGATTTTCTCCGCCCGTGAGCACGCGTTCGCTCGCTACGGGGATCTCTTTGGGCACTGGTGCCTGGTGACCGGTGCCTGGTGCTTGGTGCTCGGCCGGTGACTCGGGGGTCGGGGTCAGATCGGCGCGGGGCGGGAGAGCCTGAGCGACGGGCGCCGGCGGCGGCGGCAGAGCTGGGGGCGCGGTGACTGGTGCCTGGGCACTGGGCGCCGGTGACTCGCCGCTGGCGAAGGCGTCAGCTACGTCGGGCGGGACTGGCTTTGGGCGTGGGCGGAACGCGGCGCGGGGCTTTTCGGCTGGCATCGGGCGGGCCTCCGAGGGCAAGCACTTCGGTCAAGAGGCGCCGAACTTCGTCGGCCGCCTCGCTTCTGGGCGCGTAGGTGGTCGGGCCCTGGCCGGCGGCGAGCGCCTCGGCGTAGGTGACCCGGAAGCCGAGCGAGGCGCGCAGCACTGGCAGGCCTGACTCTTCGAGCACGCTCCGGGCGGCCCGGCCCATGGCCGTGTTGGTCTGTGCTCGGGTCAACAGTACGGCGACCGGCAGATCGGGGCGCAGCGTGCGGGCTTCGTCCACCAGGCGCACCACGTCGCCAAGGGCCCAGACGTCGGCGGCCGAGCCGCCCGACGGCAAGAGCACGACGTCAGCGACCATCAGGGCCGAGCGGGTCACGGCCTCAAGCCGCGGCGGCAGGTCGACCACGACGAGATCGTGGCCTTCGGCCAGCGCCGGAAGCTGGTCGGCGCGGTGCATCGCCCCGGCCATCCCCACCACCGTCGGCGCGGGGCGCCCCTGCTCGGCGGCGACCTCGCCCCAAACGCTGGCCGTGCGCTGCGGGTCGGCGTCCACCAAGAGCGTGCGCAGGCCCCGCCCCATCGCCTCGACGGCCAGGCTCACCGCCGCCGTGGTGGCCCCCACCCCGCCCTTTTGCTTCGCCAGAACGACCACCATGCCCCGGCGCTACGACCCTGCCGCGGCGCCGTCAAGCACCAAGGCTCAGGGCCCAAGCGCTGGTCACCGGTGACCGGTGTCTAGGCCTCAGGGCCTGGTGCCTGAGCACTGGATTTGGCCAACTGCGCCCGATAGCTGTACAGGTGAACGTATGAACAGCAAACGACAGGCCGCGCAGAGAGCGGCTAAAGCCACCGCTGCCCTGCCCCGGGGCGCCGTCATGCGCGCCGACGGCTCGGTGGTGCACCGAGTTTCGGCCTACGTCGATTCGGACACCGCCGCCCGCCTTCGCGCCAAGGCCGGCGACACGACGACCGTTTCAGAGGTGGCCGCCGATGTGCTCCGCGCCCATTTCCGGCCCCGGGGCGCGTCTCGCGCCCGTCGCGCCCATCGCGCTTAGTCGTGCTTCTGCCGATTCCTTTGGTTGCCCGCTCGCGCGTGATACGCGTCGGACTGGAGGCGCAACAAGATGTCGAGTCACGTAGCTTACAGCCGGACGGTCAACGTTCGGCTCACCCCGGCCGACAGGGCCCGCCTCGAACGCGAGGCGGAGCGCCTTCGGCACAAGGCAAAGGCCGCAGGATGCGTAGTAGCAACGGTAACCATGAGCGACCTTGTGCGGAACATGGTCCGCGCGGCCCTCGACGCCTCCGAGGCGGACGCCCGCCCGGGCCGCGACGCCCGCGGAAGTGCCCCGCGCCCGCCCCCGCGCCGGCGAACGAGAACGGCCGCGGCGACGTAGCAGAAGCGGGCCAAAGAAAGGCCCCGGCGCCGCGCGACCGGCCCGAGGCGCGATCTACCCCGACCGGAGCGGAGCCGATGATCGACCCCACCGCCGAGAGCGCGAGAGCGCAAGCGCCTGGCTTCTTTCGTCGCCTCGTCGCCGCCGCGCTCAAGGCGACCGACGGCGGGAAATGACCGCCTTGGCCATGCGGCGCGACGACGCCGGCGACGTCAAGCGAGCGCTGACGGACGTCGGGCGGGTCGTGCTCGCCCTCGGCCTCGACCGGGGCGCGAAGCGGCAGACGGGCGGGCATGGGCTCGTGATCTGCTGCCCAGCCCCCGACCACGGCGACCGCACCCCGAGCTGTTCGGTAACGCTCGCGGGCGGGACGATTCGGGTCAACTGCTTTGCCTGCGGCCTCAGGGGCGACGTTTTTCACCTGATCGCCGCGGCCGAGGGCCTCACGCTGCCCCGCGACTTCTCGCGGGCGGTCGAGCGAGCGCGAGCCATCGCGAACATGGCCCCGGCCGAGCCCCGGCCGAGCGCCAGGGCCGAGCGGGCCGAGCGGGCCGAGCCAGACGGGCCGCCCAAGATCGACCCGGCGACGTTCGCCGCGTCGGCCGCGGCGGTGCTCGAGCTGTGCCCGCTCCGGTCGAGCGTGGCGGTAGGTCTCCGGGCCCGCGGCATCTTGGCCGAGGCGCAGCGCGACGGGTGGGGCGAGCTGCCGGCCGACCGGCCCGGCCCTTTCGAAGGCGACGGGCGGAGCGAGCTCGCCGCGGCGCTTGAGGCGCTGCGCGCGATGTTCGAACCCGCTTCGCTGCGCTGGCTCTTCAACGACCGGGGGGGGCTCATTTGGAGCGAGCATCGCTTGCTCATTCCGTGGCGCGACCCGGCCGGGCGCGTGTGGGGGTTGCAGCGGCGCTACGCGCCCGTTTATGGCGATGAGGCGCCCGCCCGAGCCCCGAAGTACGTTTGGCCGCCCAGCCACGTCTACGACCCCGGCCCGCGCCACGCCTACGGCGTTGACTCGCCCGACCTCGACGGGGCCAAAGAGATTTGGCTTGCCGAAGGCGCGGCCGACGCGCTCGCCTTGCGGGCGCTCAACCGGGTGGCCCGGGCGCCCCGCTCCATGGCCGCGCTGGCCGTGCCCGGGGTGGCCACCTGGCCGGCGTTCCGCGCCAGCGTCTTGACGCACGTGCGGGGGCGAGTCGTTCACGTCTCGCTCGACGCCGACAAGGCGGGCGACGAAGCCGTGGCGCTCATCGCCCGGGACGTCGCCGCCGCCGGCGCCCGCCTGGTCGACAGGCCCAAGCCGCCCGCCGGCCTCAAAGACTGGGCCGAGTTGTCGGCCCGCCTGTTCGGATTGGAAAGGCGCACCCAATGACCGCCCCGCCCGTCGACAACCCCGACCCGCTCGCCGCCGCCGTGCAGGGCGCCGACGTCTTGCACGAGGCCAAGCCGCCGCCGGCGATAGTCGAGCTGTGGAAGAGGGCGGCCGACGTCCGCGCCTTCGACGCGAACAACCGCCCGCCGGCGCGAGACTGGCTGCTAGAGCGCGAGCCCGAGAACGACGAAGAGCGGGACGAAGCCAAGAAGTGGGGCGGCGAGGGCGCGCGCGTCGGCGTGCTGCCGCTCGGCAAGGTTGGCCTACTCGCCTCGGCCGGCGGCTGCGGTAAGACGATGCTTCTTTGCCAGCTCGCGATCAGCGTCGCGACCGGCTTGCCCTGGCTCGGCCGCCGGGGCGGGCGGCAGGGGTGGCACGTCGCCCCGCGCGCGCTCGGCAAGTCGCTACTCTTGCTCGGTGAGGAAGACGAGGACGAGGCCCGGCGCCGGCTCTACAACGCGGCCGATACGATGGGCCTCAACGACGAAGAGCGGGCGCGCGCCGCCGATCTCATTCACTTCGTGCCGCTCGCCGGGTGCCCGTCAGCTCTGACCGAACGTGACGAGCGCGGGGCCGTTCGGTCGTCGCCGGCGATGCACGCGCTACGCGATCGGCTTGAGGCCCTGGCCAAGGCCGACGGTGAGCCGTGGCGCCTCGTCGTCGTCGACCCGCTCGCACGCTTCGCCGACTCGGAAGCCGAGGCCGACAACGCGGCGGCCACCCGCTTCATTCAAGAGGCCGAGACGCTGGCTAGGCGCATCGGCGAGCACAAGAGCGGCCCGGCCGTGCTCGTCGCCCACCACACTGCGAAGGTCGCGCGGCGCGAAGGCGACGCGAGCGGCAACGCCATTCGCGGCGCGTCGGGGTTGGTCGACGGCGCCCGCTGGGCCGCGACGCTCGAGTCGCTACCGGAGCCGGATGTGGGGCCCGACGGCCCGGGCGGTCGGCGCCTCGGTTTCAGCGGCGCCCGCCTGGCCTTGGTGAAATCGAACTATTCGGCTACGGCGCCGCCGCTCTGGCTGCGGCGCGCCGGCAACGGGGCGCTCGTTGAGATGACCGCAGACGAGCGCGAGCGCTTCGAGGCGGCCATGGTCGAGACGAAGAACGCGGAGAAGAACGGCGCGCGCCCCAAGAGGCCGCCGCCACAAGGCGGCAACGGCAAGACGCCGCCGACCCCGCCGTCGCCGTCGCACTACGAGCCCCGCAGCGCCTTGGACGAGCAAAGGGACACCGAACGTGAAAACCAAACCCGACGCGACTTGTTCGAATAAGGCCGCCGGCCCGACCGGCGACGTGTCGGCCTGCGCCGAGGTGTTGCGCGTGGGCTGGCCCGACTTTTCGGCGGAGCCGTCGCCCGACCTCGCGCGGCGGGCGGACGTCGTGATCAGCGACGCCGAAGACGATGCGCGATGGTCGACTGTCATCGGCGAAAACATGCTGGCCGGCGTGGTCGATGCCGAACGGGCCGCGCTGTGGTGCGCCTGGCGCGCCTACGTCGCCGCCTCTGACGGCGAGGCCGGCGCGAAGCTGCGAGCCTTGGCGGTCGACGCGGCCCTAGAGTTCTACCGGGCCGGCGACCCGATCGCCTCGACGCCGGAAGCGCGCGCCGCGCTCGCGTTGGCACTCCGGCGCTTGGCGCTGGACGTCTACAGGCGCGCCAGGCCGTTCGGTGAGAGCGGGGCGGCCGAGCTGAAAGACGGCGAGCCGATCCCCATCGACGCGGCGGCGATCGGCGTCATGGGCGCGACGGGGCCCGAAGGCGCGGCGAACGCGAAAGAGGCGCAAGGCCTCTCGACCGCGCGCGCCCGCGCATACCTCGCCGCTCGCCCTGGCGACCTCGCCGGGGCCGCCCGCGGGCTGGTCTCGCTCTGGACGGGAAAGGGAGGCGTCGCCGACGTGCCCCGCTATCTCGTCGCGCTCGCGCGCGCTGCCTGGCGTGACTTCGTCCGGCGCGGCGTGGCTGACACGCTCGAGCGCGCGGCGGCCCTGACGCCGCACGTCTACGATCAGGCCCTGCGTATGCACTCGCCGGGGCGCAGGCTGGACGTGACCGAAGGTGGCGGGCGGCTGCTCTTTCGCGACAAGCTCGAGGCCGAAATCAACCAAACGGCACTCGTCAACGCGGACCTACTGACGGTGATTCAACGCGGCCAGGGCCAGATGGGCACCATGACCGCGATCAAGGTCTTTCGGTGGGAAGTTTTCGAGGGCTGGCGCCGGCACATGCGCGGCCTGACGAACAAGAATGTTATCGAGTTGGTCGGCGGGTGGAAGGCGCTTTGCGAGCAAGAGGGGATCGAGCTGAACCCGAAAAAGCACGCCGCCGACGTGCGGGCGATCGTGCTCGCCCAGGCGCACCTTCGGTTCAACCTGCCCGGCGGGTGGGCGGGAAACCTGCTCAGCTATTCCGAGCACAGGGCGAAGGGTCAAGCCTCGTCGCTCGTCGTGTTGACGCTGAACCAGATCTTGATGCCCGGCTACGCCGAAGAACTAGAAAGGCTCATGGGCTCGACGGGGCTTGAGGCGCGCCAGGCGCGGCGGCTCGTGCCGATGCTTCGAACGCTGCCGCCCTTCGTCGGGCGCGGCAACGACTACGGGAGCCAGGCCGCTTTCGCGATGGGCATCGTTGCCGAGTTCCGGGCCCACGCGGCCGAGCTGTACGAGCGCGGCGATGTAGAGCTGACGCTACCCAAGCTCGCCGACATCGGCGACCGGCACGGCGTGCCGCGCAGCCTTGCGCCGCGCGTGATTGCCGGGTGGACGGGCGACGGCGACGACGCCTTTCTCTGGCGGCGCGACAGGGGCGGCCAGCGCTACACGCTCGGCGCGCCGTACGCGGTCGAGCGCGCCTTTCTAGAGTCGGCGGGGAAGCGCGAAGTGCTCGGCGCGGCGGGCGGCCGGGCGAGCGCCCGAAAGCGTCTTGAGGCGCTGGCCCGACACGGGCGGGCGAGGTGACGTGCCCCGCGGCCGACACGTGACGCTCCCGGCCAGCGCGTTGCGGGCGGGCGGCGTAATGCCGCTCGCTTCGCCCGCGCCCGACCGGGGGCCCGCCGTCGCCGCCCTGCGGGCCCAGCTCGCCGCCGCCGCCCGAACCCTGCCCGCCGTGGTCGACGGGCGAGACGGCCGCCCGGCGGCCCCGCAAGAGGCCGTCGCGTCGCTACTCGCGTGGGCCGGCGACGACGTGGCAAAGCTGCGGCGGGCCCTGCGCCGCGTGCTCGAGCTCGCCGCCCCGCCCCGGCCCGCTGGGCACGCCCCGCCGCCGGGGCCGGTCGTGGTGGCCGCACCTCGCGCCCGGCCCCGCGGGCGCCCGCCCGCCTCGGCGTTCGACCCCGAGCCCGGGAAGCGTCACCGGCGGCCCTGACGGCGCCCGACCGGTAACGGCTCGCCCTCGCCGGCGGCGAGCGCTTCGTTGCACGCGTCCCGCAGGGCGGCGAAGGCCTCGGCCCGGCGCTCGTCTTCTTCGCGGTCGCGCTCGAGGGCCGCGGACAGACGGCGGGTGGCGGCCTCGGCGCGCTCGAGGCGGGCCGCCAGATCGAGCCGCTGCGGGGTGGTCCGGGCCGTGACGGCGCCGGCCCCGGTGAGGCCCCCGGCCAGGGCGCCGATCGCCAAGAGGGTGAGCGCCTGAGCGGGTCTCATCGACGATGAGACGACGCAGGTAGGCCGGGCACGACAGCGCACGCGCCGGATGCGCTGTTGCGGACGAAGCCCGAGCCCGACCCGGGGCCCGCCGACGCGGAGCGCTCAAGGTGCACGATTGGACGTCCAGACGCCCGAGCGTTAATATTGCGACCATTCGGTCAGCTTTTCTAGCGACGTCGCCAAGCGCCTCTTTCGGCGCCGCGGCCCGCGACCGGCCCGACCGGCGAAAGGACAGCGCACATGGCGGTGAGTGGAAGCGGCGGGTACGGCTCCGTAATCGCAGAGGGTATCAAGAAAGGCTTCGGCGGGGGCGGCGCGCCCGCACCGTACGCGTGCGACGGCCTCAGCCGGGCGATGGCGGCCCACCACGCGGCAGGCGTTCGGCGAGCCGCGTGCCTGCTAGCGAACATCGAGACGGTGCACGGAACGCCTAACAACGGGCTCGGCTTTCTCGACGACTTGCACGCCGGGCCGCTCGTGCCCGACCTAGCCGCGGCGCTCGAGGTGAGCGCTTCGCAGACTCTTTCGTGACAGCGCGCGGCCGTGTGCGCGCCCGTGGAGATGAGCCGATGTTCAATCAAGACAACCCCGCCCCGGGCAAGGGGCACCCGGGCCTCGGCCTGCCCGACGCGACGGCGGCCGAGGTGCTCAAGGCGGCGAGAGACTGCCCGCTGCTCCGGGCCCGGCGGCTGCTGGTGGACGGCTCGCCCGACGTCGAGCTGACCACGGCCCCGACGCGCTACCCGCACGCGCTCAAGCGGCGGCCCGAAGGCTACGTGGTCGGCTCGCTGAGCGGCGATGCGACGGTCATTCGGTCGCCCGACGACGCGGTGACGCCGCCCGCCGACCCGAAGCGGGAAATCGTCCTGCGGGCGACCGTCGCCGTCACCGCCCAGTTGCTGCTTTACTGACATGGCCGTCCGAACCCAGCCGCTCGACCTCCCGATCTCCGGCCTCAAGCAGGCCTCTGACGTCCGCGTGGCGCCGGTCGACGGCACGCAGCGGCTCGAAAACTACCGCGTCGACCGCGCGATGGCCTTGCGCAAGCGCGCCGGCATCGCCGGGCCGGCCTTCGCCGCCGGCAGCCCGCCCGCGCGCGCGACGCCGCTTCCGCTCGGCGGCCTGCACGTGCTGCGCGGGGACGGCACGTGCGGCGCGACGGCGGACCTTGGCGCCACCTTGGCGGTGCCGTTCGACCCGTTCTCGGCCCCGTTCGACACCTTCGCCGAGCGCGGGTTCGCCCCGTTCGGCGCGCCCGAAGTGCTCGCCCGGGAAGCGTTCGCGAGCCAGGGCGTCGTGACCGACCGGTCGCAGACCCACGCCTGCCTGACGCTCAGCTTTCTCGTCGTCGTCGCCTACACCAACGCCGGCAACGACGGCCGGGCGCTGGTGGCGTCGGTCTACGACCGCGCGAGCGGGGCGCTGCTCTACGCGAAGCAAGACCTGTCGCCGTCGACCTTCCTGAGCGAAGCGCACTTCGTGCTGCTCTCGACCGGCCTGACCGACGACATCGTGCTCCTGTCGTCGACCAGCACGACGGTGGCCGTGGAGCGGCGCCCGGTCACCGGCGCCGGCCTCGGCCCGCGTTCGGCCGTGGTCACGTTCGCCATCGGCGGCGACAACCTTTGGGATGCGTGCCTGGGCAACGCGGGCGAGGTGTTGGTGGTGCACGGCACCGGCGCCGTCACGGCCCGCCGCCTGAGTTACTTGACGCTGGCCACGCTGGCCACGACCCCCCTTGCCGGCACCGTCACCCCGGTCGCGCTGTCGGTCTCCTGCGCCGGCGGCAAGGCGGCGCTGGCCTACGTCGAGCAGGGCACCAACGCCCGCAAGGCCGCGCTCTTCGACGCCGGCACGCTCGGCTCGGTCACCGTCACCGCGATCGGCGGCGCGCCGACCCAGCCCCGGTCGTGCGCCGCCTGCGTGGTGAACCCCGCCGCCGGGGCCGGCGCGCTGGCGGCCGTCTTTCTCTACGCGAGCGCGAACGACCTCACGGCGACGCCGGTGGCGGCGCTCGACGCCACCGCCACCTTCTGCGGGGCGCTCGACGGCGCCGGGGCGGCGATCGGCGATGGCGCGACGTGGCTCGGCTGCCGGCCGTCGGCCAAGCCGTTCGCGCCGAGCACCACCCGGTGCTGCGCGCCGCTCGACGTGGTGTCGGTGCGGGCCGTCGGCGCGCCCGGCGCGACGTCCGCCAACCCGTCGAGCGGGGCAGAGCCCGGGTTCGGCACGGTGGTGGTCGAAGCGCTGGCCGAGCTCGATTCGGGCGCGCCCCGAGTGTCGACCGCGCCCGTGCCGCTCGCGTGGCACAACCTGGCCCGCTCGAGCGCGACGCAAGCGGTGTCGAAGCTCCACAACCCGGCGCTCGAGTCCGACGGCGCGGTGACGCTCTGTTACACCGCGCTCGACCGCGCGCAGCTGGTGACCAACACGCCCGGCGTCGGCGCCTCCGCCACCACCGTCCGGGCCGTGGTGGTGCGCTACCGGCCCCTGCCGTCGGCGTGGGCGGCGGCGAGTCAGCCGCCGAAGAGCTACGCGTCCGCCGGGGCCACGGCGCTGCTCGCGGGCGGCCTGCCGGCGCTGGCCGAAGGCTGCGGGGCGGTGCCCGCCGGCCACCTGCACACGCCCGAAATCGTGGCGCTGCGGCGCACCGTGACCGGCACGAGCGCGGTCTGGCCGACGGCCTCGATCGCGCTGCGCGCCCGGTACGTCTGGCTCGACGGCCGGGGCAATGAGTCGGTCTCCGCGTGGA
>DASTPP010000004.1:0-9710 GCA_035762175.1 Polyangiaceae bacterium
ACACGAACGTCTATCTCGTTGACGACACGCCCGAGACCCGAGAGCAAATCCGTACCTTGCGCAAGCGCCTGGTCCCCAACCCACGGGTTCGGCGCTGAAGGGAGCACCAAGATGTCGACTCCGGTCCATTTTGCACACAAAGTCGGCCCCGAGCTACGAGGGCTGAACGTCGGGGCTGGGCCTCGGCCGTCCCGGCGGGGGCCCGTGCTGAGGGGGGGGCGCTGCGGCGGGGGCCTGGGCGCGTTGCCCGCCCCGACGCAGCACTGCCGGCTGGCGGAGGTGGCCCGGGGAGAGGTGAGGCGGGCGCTCAGGGGGGGCGCTTCAAGAGCTCTTCCCAGGTGTCGGCGAAGGGGCACGGCGAGATACCCCTCGCCGCGGCTTCGCGCCGGAGGTCTCGGAGCCACGCGATCGCATCGACGTGGGGCACCTCGGCGATCTGCCGGCGCGCCCTCATCGTACGAATGTGGTCGGTAAGCCAGGGCACGGCGGCTCGCATGCCCTCATCTGGCGGATGGCCCGAGAGTTCGTGGACGTGGCAGATCGAACGGAGGTCGCTCGTGTACTGTTGCTCGGTGTCGCCGGGGCCGAGCGGGCGCATGGTCGGCGCGGGCTTCGCCAACGCGGCGCTGGCACCCGGCGGCAGTCGGAAGCTGAAGGGAAACATGTAAAAGACGGGGACGGGGCGCCCGTTGAACGTGACCGGCGTGTAGCGCTGGGTCTTGAGCGCTGAGAGCACCTCGACGTCGAGCCAGGGTAGCGACTTGACGATGCGGCAGTTCTCGAGCTCGCCCCGCACGGTAATGACGCAGCCGACGAGCAACTTGCCCTCGACGCCCGCCTCGACCGCCTCTCGCGTGTAAGCGGGCTGTCTGCCCGAGAGCATCACGGGCCGCTTCATCGGCGGCCTGAAGGGGAAGACCCACTTCGGCGCAATCTTCGGGAGCGGGGCGGCGTCGCCGGTGGCCGTGCCCCCGCCTTTGGGCCCAGGGCACGGCACCGGCACGGGGTCGGGCGTCGCCTGCCGCGGCGTCGGCGACGAGGGGTCGACGGCCGGAGGCGCCTTGCAGGGCGACGACGCGGCGCGGGTCTCGTGGGTTCGCGCGGCGGGCGGTGGCGCTTCGACGCGAGCGGCGGAGCACGAGGCGGCGAGCAGCAGGGCAAGCGGGCTCGAGCGGTGCATCGGCGCGAAGATAAGCTCCCCACGGGACATTTATCGCACGAAATCTGGACCTCTTGGCCTTCTTTCTCGGGGGCTCGGGGCCCGACCTGCCGGCCAAAGACCACGAGCCAACTGCTTCCTGACAAGCTTGCCGCGCCGGCGGGCGAGCTGCGGGCGCACATCAGGCGCGCGAGAGCTCGCGCAGCAGCGGCTGGAGACCTTTGTCGAGGCGGTGCCGCGCGCAAACCTTGCGCACCTCGTCGAGGCCGACCTGGGGGTTGCGCTCGGCGGGCTCGGGCCTGCGTCAGCGTTCTGCTGCGTTCGCACCCTGGCAATGGCGCGCCAGCGCGCGAAGCTCGCTTCCGAGCGCGAGGGCCCGGAGCATGCGCTGCCGCGGCGTCAGCGCCCAGTCGGCCGCGAACTGGGCCCGGCGTGACGCGTCGGCCGAGGCGCTGGGGCGATGGCCGTAGAGGCCCCGGGCGGGCGGGGCGGCGTCGGGGGGCTCGTCGTCGGGCTTCGTGAAAGCGTCGTCTCGAAGGCGGATGACGCCATCAGTGTACGAGAGAAGCCCGACGCGGGCCAGCCGAGGGCCCCGGCCTCGACGAGGGGCCTCGCCCTCCGGCGTCGAAGCGCCGCCCGCTCAGCGAGCACGGGCCCCCCTCAGCGCGCCGCGGGCTCGCAGCGCGACGGGGGGTGCTCGCAGACGCCCTTGACCGAGGCGAACTCGCCGCGGCTGCGAAGCAGGTCGCAGGCCTCGCGCCGCAGCTCGTCGGGGCGGAGCGAGACGATCTGCATGGGCTCGGAGAGCAGCAGGTGCTCTTCGTCGACGAACCAGGGCGGGGTGGGCGAGCCGGCCGCGATGGTGCCGAGGGCGTCGAGGCTCAGCCCGTCGCGTAGCTCGATGCCGTGCGCAGGCGACCAACCCGGGCGCCGGAAGGAGAGGGCGACGAAGCCGCCGTTCGGGCTCGGCACCGCCTGCAAGCCCTGCCCCTCGGCGCCGGCGGGCAGGTCGGCGAGCGGCCGCAGGGCCCAGGTGCCCGCGGCGTCGCGCTCGGCGGCCCAGAGGTTCGGGCCCCGCGCGACGAGCAGGCGAGGCGACCCCTTCGGGCCGGGCGGCAGCCAGAAGAACGAGGGCTCGGCGGGCGGGCCCTCGCCGCCGCCGGGCAGCGGCAAGAGCGAGTCGAAGACCAGGCCCTTCGAGCCGCCGTCGATGCGAAGCAGGGCCGGCGCCCGCTGCGGCGGGGGCGAGGCGGCGTCAGACCGGCGCAAAAGCACCCAGCGCCCGTCCGGCGAGGCGACGGCGCCGGACGCGGGCGCGCCTTCGAGCACGAGCTCGCCCGAGGGCCCGCGCGTGGCCCCGGGGCCAGTCGACTCGGGGCCCGCGACGCTGATCTCGTTGCCGCTCGCCTCGAGGAAGATGCCCGCGCGCCGGGTGGGGTGAGAGAGCCAGAGCAGGGGCCCCGCCTTCGTGGGCACCGCCTCGACCGCGAGGCCAATCGACTCGTGGTCGAGAGTTCGGACGTGGTTCGGGCCGACGTAGATCTCGACCATGGTCGGCGCCGGGCGGTGGCTCCGCAAGACCCAGAAGCCCTCGCCCCGCGCCTCGGCCGAGAAGGAGGCGTGGGCGCCGGGCGCGGCCCAGAGGAGCCCCGCCGAGCTGAGCTCGGCGCGCCCGAGGTGCTCGCCGCCCGAGCGCGTCACGACCACGTCACCGTCGCGGAGGGCCTGCGAGAGCGCCCCGGCGGGCGCCCCGGGCGGGCGGGCGCTCAGCGTCTGCAAGGTCGGCCCCCCGGCCGTGTCGCGGACGACGACCAGATCGTTGCCCCCTTCGCACGCCGCCGCGAACGAGCGCGCGGGGTCGTCGCGCGATGGCACGGGCGGCGTCCGCGGCCGGCACGCCTGGCCCGGCAGGGGCTCGCCGAGCCCGCCGGGCTCGACGCGGCGGAGCTCGAGCGCCCCGCCGGCGTCGACCAGCGCGACGCGCCGGGCCGAGCTGTAGGCGAGCACGCGGCGGCCCGCGGGCGCGCCCGGGTGGCCGTCGCTGACGCGGAACCATTGCCCGCCGTGGGCGACGATCTGCGTGCCCGCGCAGGCGGCCGTGCGCCGGAAGCTGCCCTCGGCGCACGAGCGCTCGGCGCCCGGCAGATCGCGCCTCCAGGCGCCGTCGCCGCCGAGCTGCACCTTCTCGAAGCCCTCGTACGACAGGGGGCCCTTGGCCAGCCGGGGCGGCTGGTCGCGGCGCGGGGGCGCGCCGACGTCGAAGCGCAGCTCGAAGCGGGCGGGCTCTTGCCGCGACGACGAGGTCGAGAGGCCCCGCAGCGTGGCGTAGGCCTTCGGCACCTGGTCGGGCGACGGGGCGTGCTGGCCGACGCTGACGTCGAGATCGAGCGCCGCCCAGCCTTCGTTATAGCGATAGACCCGGTCGCCCGCCGTGACGAGCAGCAGGGGGCGCACCGGCGAGGTGAGGGGGGGCTGGGTCGCCAGGGCGGCGACCGCGCCGGTGTCGTCGATGGCGACGGCGCCCCGCTCGATGGGGCCCTCGATGCCGTTGCAGCGGCGCTCTTTGCCCGCCACATAGCGGCAGGTGGTCATGGGGCCCAGGGTCAGGGCGCCGGCGCCGCCCGCCGCCACCGCGGCCTGGAGCACGGGCCCGGCGTGGGCCAGCGCGGTCACCGTTTCGCCCTTCGCGTCCCAGAGCAAGAGCCGATCTTCTTCGGTGCCCAGGGCCACGGTCGACCCGTCGGCCGAGCGGTCGAGGGACGTCACCGACAGCGAGGGGGCGAGCTCGCCGGCGGGGGCGCCGTCGTCGAGCCGGATGCGCTCGGCGCCCTTGCCCTTGCCCCGCGAGAGCCAAAGCTCGTTGGGCGCCGAGCGCACGAGGGCCCGGTTCTCGGGGGCCGACCAGCTCAGCGCGCGCTCGGCGCCCACCAGGAACGCGAGCGAGTGCCGGTCTTTGCCCTCGGGCCCGCAGACCCAGCGCAGCGTGTCGGGCCCGGCGACCGCCGGCCAGCAGTGCTCGCGGCGGCCGAGGGGCCGCAGCTTCGAGCCCGTGCGGGTGTCCCAGAGCTCGAAGCGCTCGGTCTCGCCCGAGTCGTCGAGCCACTGCAAGACCGCCTCGCGGCCGTCTTCGGTCAGGGCCACCCGGTAGGGCACCTCACCGGCCGTGTCGAAGGGCGCCCGCACGCGGAAGGCGAGCAGGCTGCGCAGCAGGGCGCCGGTGATCGCCGCGCGCGCCTCGGGGTCGGCGATCTGCTCGGCGCACTCGGACGAGCGGACGGCGTCGGCGAGCGCGCGGGGCTCTTGGCCGAGCGCGCGCACCTCGTACTGCGTCGCCTCCGCCATCGACGCCCGCAGCTCGCTCGCGTGCTTGCGCTCGGCGGCGAGCCGGTTGCGGGCGCGCTCGACGTCGCTGACGGCGGCCTCGATCTTGACGCGGTGCTCGCGGTGCGTGACCCCGAAGGCGACGAGCGCGAACGCCCCGACCGCGACGGCCCCGAGGCGCCGCGCCGCCCGCCGGTGCCACTCGCTCTGCTCGATCAGCGCGCGCACCTCCGGGGCGATGTCGGGGCTGCGCTCGCGCCGCCAGTCGAGCGCGGCCTCGAGCTCGTAGCCCGAGAGCAGGGGCCCGCCCGGCTCGCCCCAGAGGGTCGCCTGCCAGGTCGAGCTCGCCGCGGGGCCCCGGGGCAGGAGCCTGGCGCGCTCGGCGAGGGCGGCGTGCCAGGCCATGAAGGCGAGCACGCGCTTGCTCGGCCCCTCGAGGGGCGCCCAACTTCGAAGGAGCGTGTCGTGAACGAGCTCGAGCGAGAGATCGTCGTCGCGTTCTCCCCCGGCGGCGCGCGCCGAGAGCACGCGCGAGAGCACGAGCTCGCGCGCGACGATCTCGAGGGCGGCCGGGGGGGCGAGGTGTTCGAGCGAGGCCTTGAGCTCGCTCAGCCGCCGGGGCCGGCCCTTCGGGGCGCCCGAGGTCGAGCCCGACTCGGGGCGCACGAAGCGCGCGAGGAGCTGCGCCACCAGCGCTTCGGTCTGCCGGTAGATGGCGTCGCCCGGCGCCTCCGCGCCGCCGGCCCGGCGCCGCCGCGCGAGGCGCGCCACCACGCCGTCGAGCACCTGCCCGAGGGCGCCGTGAAGCTCGCCGGCGAAGCGCGCCCGCCTCGACTCGGGCCCGCCCGGCGCCTCGGGGCCCGCCGGCGCGTGGCCGACGGGCGCCGCGGGCCTCTCGGAGTCGGCCTCGCGGGCGTCCCAGGCGCGGGCGAGGGCGATCTGCAAGGTGGGCAAGACCGAGGCCCTCACGCCGCGCCCGCTCTCGGTCGCGTAGTCGCCCTTGGCCGCCGCGAGCAGGGCGGCGACGAACGCCCGATCGCCCCAGGGCTGCTCGGCCGCGGCGGCCGGCTTCTCGATGACGTCGCGCAGCCTCTCTTCGTCGATGACGAGGGGCACCGACTCGGCGGCCCTGGACACCAGGCGCTTCAGCTCGGGCGCCCACTCGCCGAGCTGCCCGAGGAACGACTCGCGCAGCGCGATCACGAGGTGGACGTCGGGGCGCGCGCCCTCGCCGCCGCCCCAGCCCTCTTGCAGCGACGAGACGAGCGTGCGGGCCACCTGGCGGCACGACGCCTCGTCGATGAGCAAGAGCTCTTCGAATTGATCGAGCAGCATGACGAGGCCGCGCCCGGTCGCCGCGCCGAGGTTCGCCAGGGTCGCGGCCCCCGTGGCGGCCACGCCGAGGTACGACGTGGTCGCCGCCGCGCCGCCCATCAGGGCGGGGTTCGCCCGGGCCGCCGCGCCCGATATGCCGCCCGGGGGCGTCGCCACGCCGGCGGGCGGTACGCTGGGGCTCGCTCTCGACGCCGGCCCCGCGGGCGGCACGCTGGGGCTCGTTCTCGACGCCGGCCCCGCGGGTGGCACGCTGGGCGTCGCTCTCGACGCCGGCACCGCGCCCGCGGCGCCCGGGGGCACCGACGCGGGCCTCGTCGCCGGGTCGGGGGCCGCGGCGGCCGGCGCCCTGCGCCCGGCCCAGCCGAGGAGCAGATCGTAGAGCGCCTGCTTCGCGCCGCCGAGGTCGGGGCCTTCGGGCGCGGGCCGCTCGAGGTGCCGCTGGCAGGCCGAGGCCATCTCGAGCGCCCGCTCTCGGTCGAGGCGCACGGACCCGACGTCGGCGCCCCACCGGGCCGCGCGCTCGCGCAAGCGGGGCAGCAGGCCGGCCGACAAGAGCGACGACTTGCCCACGCCCGCGGGCCCGATGACGGCGACGAAGCGCTGGCTCGCGTCGAGGCGCGCGAGCACCTTGGTGCGCAAGCCGCTCGGGTCGACCCAGTAACGCTCGTCGGCCTCGGTGAAGCGGTCGAGCCCCTGGTAGGGCCGCTCGGGGCGGCGGCGTAGCGCGGGCAGCTTTGCTCGCAGCACGCTCGCGGGCACGCCCATCGCCTCGGAGCCGCCCCGGCCAGACCCCTCGGGCCGCGTCACCTCGCTCAGCAGGGCGACGACGCGGCGGGTGCTCAGATCGATGGCGGGGGCGCCGCCGAAGGCGCCCGCCGGCATGGCACAATCGCGGAGCTGAAGGCGCCGCCGATCGTGGTTGCCCACGAGGCCCGCGGCGCGGCCGTAGCCCCAGCGCCCCTCGGGCGGGGCGGCGCGGCCGCCGGCGCGCGCGGGCCCGCCCTCGCCGCGCCCGGGCGCGGCGAAGCCGTGGGTGCAGACGTCGTGGCCCGTCGCCCGATCGTCGAGCGCGACGAGCAGCGGCTTGAGCGGCGAGCGCCTGAGATCGAGGCCGGGCTCGAAGTGCAAGAGCGCGAGGTCGGCCTCTTCGTGCACGTCGTCCCAGGAGACACTCGCCTCGAAGTCGGGCTGCCCCTCGGCGAGCGAGACGAGCGTAAGGTGCCCGCCGTCGCCCCGGCCGAGGCCGGCCTCGCGCACGACCCGCTCGCAAGTGAGGGCCGCGTAGCGCGAAGGCTGGCCGGCCTTGGGCGCCTCGAGCTCGACCACGAAGGCGGTGCCGTAGGGGCGGCCGCCGCGCATGACACAGAGAATGGACCTGACCAGATCGTCGCTTTGCACTGGGCTCCCGGGCTACGCTTCCGAAAGCTCGCGCACCTGCGAAGGGTCGCGCAAGTCTCTCGTGCGGGCCGCGGGTGCGGCGGTCAGGTCGCGGGTGGGGGGCCCGGCGACCGCGCCCGGCGGGCCGCGGCGGCGCCCCGGGGCCGGGCGAGCGAGGCCGGGGCCGGCGCGCCCCTCAAGAGTCGTCGCCGCTCTGGGGGCGCGCCCGCCCCCTGGGTCAGGGGTGCAGCTTCTCGCCCCGCGCGAGCATCTCGACGAAGCGCGCGATGTTGCGGGCGCGCGTCTCGGGCCGCTTCGCGGTCTGCACGCGGTAGAGCACGGCGTAGCGGTTTCTCGAATCGAGCGTCGCGAAGAAGGCCTTGGCGCGCGGCGTGGCGGCGAGCGCGGCCGCGAGATCGTCGGGCACCGTCGCGCGGCCCGGCGAGTCGTAGGCGGCGTCCCAGCGCCCGTCGCGCCGGGCCCGCTCGACCTGCTCGAGCCCGGGCGGCCGCATCTTGCCCGAGGCGATGAGCGCGAGCGCCTTCTCGCGGTTGATCTTCGACCAGAGGCTCTTCGGGCCGCGGGGCGTGTAGCGCTGCCGCCAGTAGGTGGCGTCGATGCCCTTCGACTGGCCGTCGATCCAGCCCCAGGTGAGGGCCTCTTCGAGCGCCTGCGCGTACGTGAGCGACGCGACGCCCGAGGCCTTCTTCGCGAACCTGAGCCAGACGCCCCTCGACGAGGCGTGATTCTCGGCGAGCCAGGCGCCCCACGCCGCGGGCTCGGTGAAGGAGAGCGTCGCGAGTTCGCCGGCGGGCGCCGCGGCCGCCGCCTTCGTCGCGGGCGTCTTCGCCGCGGGCGTCTTCGTCGCGGGCGCCTTCGTCGCGGTCGTCGCCGGCGCCTTGGTCGCCGCGCGCTTGGCCGCCGGCGCCTTGGTCGCCGCGCCCTTGGCCGTCGGCGCCTTGGTCGCCGCCGGCTTCGCTCGCGCCTTCGTCGCGGTCGTCGGCTTCGCCCGCCCCTTCGTCGCGGTCGTCTTCGTCGTGGCCATGGTCGCCTCAGGGTTTGGGGCCGAGCTGCGCGAGCAGGAAGGCGGGGGCGGGCGCCGGGGGCGGCGGCGAGCAAGCGAAGGGGGCCGAGCGCGCGGCCGAGGCCGCGAGGGCGAACAGCGAGCGACGCATGCGATGGCGTTACTACAGCCGTACGGTGGCCGGGCACGGAACTCACCGGCGGGCGCGAGGGCGGCGAGAGGCCGCCGATACGACGGTATCGCCTGCCCGCCCAAGGCGCCCTTCTGCCCGCCCGACCGTTGGGGGCGCGCGGGCGACCGTTCGCCGGCGGCCCCCGACCGGTCGCGCCGAAGCGGGCGGCGGAGGCCCCGCTCGCGACGCACTCTGCGGGGTATGAGCTCGCTACGATCTCTCGCCGCCCTCGCGCTCGGGGCGGCCCTCTGGTTGCCCCAGGCCCACCACCTCTTCACGCCCGCGCCGGCGGCGCGCGCCGAGCTCGCCTCGAAGCTCGGCGAGCACCAGCTACGGCAGCTCGAGCTCTCGCCCCCGGCGCGCGAGATGGCGCTGCTCGGCGAGACCAACCCCGAGTGGGAGCTGCTCGGCCGGGGCTTTCTGGCGCTCGGCCTCGCCGACCGCGCCCTCGCGTCGCCCGACCTCGCCGGCCGGCACCTCGCCGCGCTCGACCGGCTGGTCGACGAGGCGCTCGCCGACGAAGAGAAGGGCGGCCACTACCGCTTTCTCTTGCCCTACGCGAGGCGAGGGCTTTTGCCCCGCAGCCTCTTCGTCGACAGCCAGATGGCGCTCTTGATGGCGGCGAGGCTTCACGTCGCGCCGCGCGACGATCTGCGCGCGCGGCTCGAGCGGCGGGTGCGGGCGCTCGAGGCGTCGATGGGGGCGGACGCGCCCTCGCTCGCCGAGAGCTACCCGAGCGAGTGCTGGGTCTACGATCACAGCGGGGCGCTGGCGGCGCTGCGCCTCTGGGACGACCTGAGCGGCGAGGACCACCGGCCGCTCGCGAGCCGCTGGCTGGCGATGGCGCGCGAGCGGCTCGTCGACCCGAAGACCGGCCTGCTCGTCGCGAGCTTTCGCCCCGACGGCACGGTGCTCGAAGGGCCCGAGGGCTCGACGCTCTGGGTGAGCGTGTCGAACCTGCTCCTGGTCGACGAGGCCTTCGCGCGGGAGCAGTACGAGCGGGGCAAGGGCCTCTTCAAGCGCGAGGTGCTGGGCTTCACGCTGGCGCGCGAGTGGGCCGAGGGCGAGTTTCGGCCCGACATCGACTCGGGGCCCGTCGTGCCTCTGCTCGGGGCGAGCCCGGGCTCGAGCGGGCTGCTCTTCGTCGCGGCGGCGGCGTTCGACGATCGGGCGACGCTCGAGGGGCTGCTCGCGTCGCTCGAGCTCGCGGCCTTTCCGATCGAGCGCGGGGGCGCCCGCAGCTACGCAGCCGCGGGCCAGATCGGCAACGCCGCGCTCTTCCGGGCGCTCAGCTTCGGGCCGCTCTGGCGGCGGGCGTCGGC
>DASTPP010000005.1:0-27955 GCA_035762175.1 Polyangiaceae bacterium
TCAGATCGTTGACCGTCGCGAGCGGCACGGCGATGACGGCGCCCAGCTTGTCGGTGATGAAGCCGTTGTCGCGGTCGATGCCCGGGCCGAAGGCGGCGATGAGCAGCTTGTCGTCGCGCACGAGCAGGCCGTTCGGCGCCTCGACCTGCGGATCTTTGACGACCAAGGTCGGGTTCGTGCCGTCGGCGTCGAAGCGAAAGATGGCGTTGTTGGGGGTGTCCGAGACGTAAACCCTGCCGTCGGCCGGGTCGACGGCCACATCATTCAAGAAGATGAGCGCTTCGGGGATGGCATCGCCCTCCCCGACGCCGACGGCCGAGACGGTCGTCACGCCGCTGCCGTCGGCGACGTTGGCGATGACGAGCTTGCTGACGTCGGAGACGTAAATCTTGCCGTCGTGAACCCGAATGCCCTTCGGGTCGCCGAGGCCGCTGATGAAATTGAGGTTGGCCACGGTCGCCTTGATGCCGTCTTCGGTCACCTTCGCGATGTGGCCGTCGGTGCCCGCCGGGCCCTCTTGACAAGAGACGTACCAGGCCTTGGTGCCGGCGTCGAAGTAGGCGCTCTCGGGGCTCTTGCAGAGGCCTTCGAGGGTGAAGGGCACGAGCGTCTTGCCGTCAGAGCCGCCCGAGCCGCCCGAGCCGGCCGCGCCGCCCGTGCCCGCCCCGCCGCCGGTGCCGGCCGCGCCGCCGGTGCCAGCCGCGCCGCCGGTGCCGCCCGTACCGCCCGTGCCGCCCGAGCCGGCCCGGCCGCCGCTGCCGCCGGAGCCTTGGGTGTTCGGGGTGTCGTCGTCGTCGTCGCCGCAGGCGGCGAGGGCCACGCCGGCGGCCAGAACCAAGCTGAGGAAGGGGAAAATTCGTTTCATCGGCGGACTCCTTGTTGAAGTCGTGGCCCTCGCGAGGTGTTCGCGGGGCGGTGCCCGCCATAGGGCACCTTTCGCCGGGTCACAACCCTCGGCCTAGAGAGATGGCTCAGCGCCCCTTCTGGGCCTCGAGGGACGTCGCTCAGCGCCCCTTCTGCGCCTCGAGGTACTTGGCGACGCCCTGGGCGACCTCGACCATGTTCGGGCCGATCTTCTTGACCAGGAACTCTTCGACCGCCTTGGCCACGCTGCCCGAGAGCAGCTTCGGCACGCCCTTGAGCTTCGAGGCGTCGATGGTCAGATCGCCGCGGAGCTGAAAGATGGTCGAATTGCCGTCTTCGACGAACGAGTTGCGGCCGCGCGAGACCACGGCCTCGGGGAAGGCGTGGGTCTTGACGTGCCAGTCGGCGGTGAAGGTGGTCTCGTCCCAGCGCACCGTGTCCGTCCAGGCGAGCATGGCCTCGGAGAGAAAGGCGCGTGCGACGGCGGGCACGTCGCCGCCGCCGTGCCAGACGTTGACGAGCTCGACGACGGGCCCGTTCTCTTTGCGGTCTTTGACCTCGATGCGGCGAATGTTGGGCAGGTAGTCGACCAGCTCGCTCAGCTTGTCGCGGTAGGCCGAGAAGACGAGGGGGCGGGGGAAGGGCAGGCGGGTGTCGGCGCGCAGCTCCATGGCGGAGCGGGCTTAGCAGCGCCCGGCCCGGCCTGCAAAAGTTGCGGCCCGGCGCGCGCCGTGGGCAAAATCGGCGCGATGCGGGCTCGCCGTCGCCTCCTGCCTTGCTCGCTGCTCGCCCTCGGGCTCTGGGCCGCCCCGGCCGGCCTCCGGGCCCAGAGCGCGGCGCCCTCGAAGCCCGTGCCGGCCGCGGGGGCGCGGCGCGGGCCGGGGGCGGCGCCGGCGCAGAAGGGGCCGGCCGTCAAGGCGCCGCCGAAGGGCAACCCGGCGAAGGGGGGCCCGCGGCCCGGGCCGAACGAGGCGGCGCGGCGGGCGATTGCGGGCGCCCCCCCGGCCGACGAGGCGGGCAAGGGCGTCGAGTCGCCCGAGCTCAAGGCGCTGCGGGCGGCCGAACAAGAGCTCTTCTCGGCCGCGGCGCCGGCGCCCGGCAGCCCCTGGCCGAGCGACTGGAGCTTCCCCGCCCCGCTCGACCCCTCGCGCCCGCAGCTGCGCGCCTCGGGCCTGCCGCCGGCCCCGCCCCGCGAGCGGGCGGCGGGCGGCGCGGCCGCGGCCGAGGGCGCCGCGTGGGTGCGATCGCTCAAGCTGCCGGCCCTGCCGGTGCGCTGGGAGCCCCGGCTCATCAAGTACCTCGTCTTCTTCCGCGACGACCCGCGGGGCCGGCAGCTCGTGCAAGCGGGGTACCGCAAGAGCGGCCGCTACGCCGAGCTGATCCGCGCGGCGCTGCGGGCCGAGGGCGTGCCCGACGAGCTCATCTGGGTCGCGATGTTCGAGAGCGGCTTCGACCCGAAGGCGCGCTCGCCCGTGGGCGCCTCGGGGCTCTGGCAGTTCATGCCCGAGGGCGGGCGCGTCTACGGCCTGCGGGTCGAGCGCTGGGTCGACGAGCGGCTCGACCCGGCGCTCGCGACGGAGGCGGCGGCCAAGTATTTGTCTGACCTGTACCGCCGCTTCGGCTCGTGGGAGCTCGCGCTCGCCGGCTACAACATGGGCCACGGCGGGCTCTCGGTCGCGGTGCGCAAGTACAACACCAACGACTTCTGGGAGCTCTCCCGCTTCGAGGCGGGCCTGCCCTGGGAGACGACGCTCTACGTGCCGAAGATCATCGCGATGGCGATCGCGGCGCAGAACCCCTCGGTCTTCGGCCTCGACGCGATCGAGCCCGACCCGCCCGCGCGCTTCGACGCGCTGAAGGCGAAGGGGGGCGTGTCGCTCGAGGGCCTCGCGCGCGCCGCGGGCCTCTCGCTCGCGTCGCTCGAAGAGCTGAACCCGCAGCTGCGCGCCGGGCGCACGCCCCCCGACCCGCCCGACGCGCCCGCGCCGCTCGCCTACCCCTTGCGCGTGCCCGAGGGCCGGGGCCCCCTGGCCGCGGCCGCGATCGACCGGGCGGCGGCCGCCGAGCCGCGCCTCGCGCGGCACGCCGTGCGCTTCGGCCAGACGGCCGAGTCGCTCGCGTCCGAGTACGGCATCAGCCGCTCGCGCCTCTACGAGCTCAACGCCATGGCGCCGGGCGAGGCGCTGCGGGCGGGCGACGTCGTGCTCCTGCCGGCCGAGCGCCCCCCGAGCCGGCCGGCGCCCGACGCCGGGCCCCCGGTCGTCGCCGTGCCCGCGCACCCGGCCGCGCTGCCGGGGCGCGAGCGCGTCTTTTACCGCGTCATCGTCGGCGACACCCTGGCGGGCATCGCCGCGGCGCTCGGCGTCGAGGCCGACGATCTGCGCTCGTGGAACAGCGTCGACCCCGCCGCGCGCCTGCACGAGGGCATGGTGCTGCAGGCCTTCGTGCCGCCGGGGCGAGACCTCTCGAAGATCGTCGTCGTGCGCGAGGGCGAGGCGAGGCCGCTGGTCGCGGGCAGCGACGAGTTCCTCGCGTGGTCGGAGGCGCAGCGGGGCAAGCGGCGCATTCAGGTCAAGGTGGCCCGCGGCGACACGTGGGATAGCGTCTCGCGCCGCTACGGCTGCTCGGTCGGCTCGCTCGAGCGCATCAACCGCAGAAGCCGCCGCGAGGCGCTCAAGCCCGACGAGGTGCTCGTCGTGTACACCGAGCACCAGGGCGACGAGCCGCCCCCTTCGCCCCGCCAGGCGTCCTCGCCGCTCGGCCCCCCGAGCGCCCCCCGCCCCGACGATCTGCCCCCGCCGCCCGAGCCGGGCGCCGCCGCGGGCCGCCCCTCGCCGGCGGCGCCCTGAACGACCCCCCGGGCTGAAGCCCGGGGCACGGCGTCACCCGCTCGAACGGAGAGCAAAGCCCGACCCTCGTTGGGGCCGGGCTCCCGCGCCGCGCGCCGCTTCGCTCGCTCGCCCGACAAGCCGGAGCCCGCGGGAGCCCGGCCCCCGGCGAGGGGGCGGGCTTTGCGCGCCGAACCGGTGCCGAGGCCAGGCGGCACGAAGGGGTTACGCCGTGCCCCGGGCTTCAGCCCGGGGGCGTCCAGGGCGCCGCCCGGGCCCCTTGCGCTGGGGGCTTGGCGCGGGCATAAGGCGCGCGCCATGGCGCTCGGACGGCTGACCCAGGTGCTGCGTGACCGGCGAAACAAGGCCGAGATGGCCGACGCCTCGTACTGGGACGCGCGCGCCACCTCGCGCTCGGGCTACGCCCGCTCGGTCTGGCACTCGGAGACGTTCAGCGAGGCCTGGGACGAGCGGCAGCGCGAGCTCTTGCGCGGCTCGCTCGAGGCCTCGCTCGGCTCGCTCGCGGGCAAGCGCCTGGCCGACGTCGGCTGCGGCACCGGCCGCATCAGCCGCCACTTCGCTGCGCTCGGGGCCGAGGTGACGGGCTACGACTTCAGCCCGGCGACGGTGGCGGCGGCCGAGCGCGAGGCGGCCGAGGCGGGGCTCGCGGTGCGCTTCGTCGTCGCCGACGTGAGCGCGGGCCGGCTGCCGGGCGACGAGGGCTCGTTCGACGGGGCGCTCAGCGTGGGCTGCCTGGCGGTCGCGTGCCGCGACGCCGGCTCGCTCGACGCGGCGCTCGCGGGCATCGCGCGCCTGGTGCGCCCGGGCGGGGTGGTGCACCTGCTCGAGCCGATTCACACCTCGCGCCTGCTGGGCCGGCTCTTGCGGCTGCCGGTCGACGCGTGGGTCGAGGCGGCGGGGCGGGCGGGGCTCGCGCTCGAGGGGGTCGAGGGCATGGGGCTCTGGCCGGTGCGCCTGGCGCTCGCGAGCTTCGACCTGCCGGCCTGGCTGGTGCGCCCGGTCTTCTTCGCGGGCGAGCGCGCGCTCGGCTCGCTGCCGGCGCTCGAGCGCGCCGGGGCCGACTACAAGCTCTTGCGCCTGCGCCGCGAGCGATGAGCGGCCCCAGGGCGTGCGTCAGGTCGCTCTGGCATGGGCCCAGGCATCGTTTTTTCGCTGCGGCCTACTTGAGTAGGCCTCGCTCACAAAGCCTCGCCTGCGCCCATGCCAGAGCGACCTGACGCACGCCCTGGCGCGGCCCGGCGCCGCCTCTGGGTCGCGGTCCGGGCGCTCGTGTCGGTGGGGCTCGTGGCCTGGCTCGCCTCGCGGGTGCCGCTCGGCGACGTGGGCGAGGCGCTCGGGCAGATGCCGGCGCTCGGGCTCGCGCTGGCCCTCGGGGTGCTGCTCCTGCAGACCCTGCTCGGGGTCTTGCGCTGGCGGCGCATGCTGGCGCGCACGGGGGCGCGGGTGCCGGTCTCGGCGCTCTGGTCGGACGTGCTGGTGTCGTCGGCCTACAACATGGTGCTGCCCTCGTCGGTCGGCGGCGACGTGGTGCGGGCGCTGCGCTGCGCGCGGAGGCTCGCCGAGCCGCACCACGCCTTCTCGACCACGCTCTTCGAGCGGCTGGTGGGCGTCGTGTCGCTGGCCTTCGTGGCGGTGCCGGGCGTGGCGGTGGTGCCGGGGGGCCGGGCGCTGCTCGCCCCGGCGCTCGGGCTCGGGGCGCTCGGGGCGCTGGCCCTGGTCGTGGCGCCGGGGCCCTTCCGGCTGCTCGGGCGGCTCTTGCTGGCGCGGGCGCCGCACCTCGCGAGCTTCAGCGAGGGGGTCGAGCGCGACCTGCGCGGCCCGCTGGGGGGCCTCGGGGCGCGCGCCGAGGCCTTCGCCTGGTCGCTGGCCTACCAGGCGGCGGGCATCTCGATTTTGTCGGCGTGCGTGCTGCCGCTCGGCAACGGGCGCCTCGTGCTGGCCATCTATGCGGGGGTGCCGATCGTGGTCGTGGCGGCGATGGCGCCGGTGAGCGTGGCGGGGCTCGGCCTGCGCGAGTCGCTCTTCGTGACCGTGCTCGGCCGGCTGGGGGTCGAGCGGCCGATGGCGCTGGCGCTGGCGCTGCTCTGGCTGGCCTCGTACCTGGTGCTGGCGGCGCTGGGGCTCGCGGCCATGTGGCTCTTGCCCCCACCCCCCCCGCCGGCCGGGGCCGCGGGGGGCGCCCCGGAAAAAGGGTTGCCGCGCCCCTCGCGAGCGCAGTAGGCATCGGGCGGGCCGATGCCGCGCCTCCGTCACCTCGCCAGGGCCTTCTTCGTCGCGACGCTCGGGGCCAGCGCAACGGCGCTCGTCTCGCCGCCCGCGCTCGCGCAACAGCCGGGGGGCGAGGCGCCAGCGCCGCCCGCGGTCGAGCCGCCGGTCTTGCAGGGCTTCGTCGAGGCGCCCTACCCGCCCGAGGCCGAGAAGGCGGGGCTCGAGGGCAACGTCACCCTGCAGCTCGACATCGACGCGGGGGGCCAGGTCACCAAGGCCACGGTCATCGACCCGGCGGGCCACGGCTTCGACGAGGCGGCGGTCGAGGCGGCGAAGAAGTTCGTCTTCCAGCCCGCCCGGCGCAACGGCCGGCCCGTCGCCGCGCGCATCAACTACCGCTACCGCTTCAACCTGAAGGTGGCCCCGGCCCCCGCCGCGGGGCCCGACGCCCCGCCCCCCAAGCCGAAGACGCTCCTGCGGGGCGTGGTGACGATGGGCAGCTCGACCGACGCGCTCGAGGGCGCGCGCGTGCGGGTGCGCCCCCTCGCGGGCGGCGCGCCGCTCGAGGCGACGGCGGCGTCCGACGGCTCGTGGTCGCTGCCCGACCTGCCGCCCGGCAAGTACAGCGTCGAGGTCGAGGCCCCGGGCTACGAGCCCTTGCGGGTCGAAGAAGAGGTGAGCGCGGGCGAGGCGACCGAGGTCACCTACCGGCTGAACCCGGCCGGCTCGGGCTTCGAGGTGGTGGTGCGCGGGCAGCGGCCGCCGCGCGAGGTGACCAAGCGCACGCTCGAGCAGCGCGAGCTGACGCGCATCCCCGGCACGAACGGCGACGCGCTGCGCGCCATTCAGAACCTGCCCGGCGTCGCCCGGCCGCCGGGGCTCGCGGGCCTGCTCATCGTGCGCGGCTCGGCCCCCGACGAGACGCAGGTCTTCGTCGACGGCGCGCTCATCCCCATCGCGTACCACTTCGGCGGGCTCTCGAGCGTGGTGCCGAGCGAGATGCTCAGCAAGATCGACTTCTACCCGGGCAACTTCAGCTCGCAGTACGGCCGCGTGCAGGGCGGCATCGTCGACATCGGCATCCGCAGCCCCAACCCCGACGGCAAGTACCACGGCCTCGTGCAGGCCGACCTCATCGACGCGCGCATTCTGGCCGAGGGCCCCGTGCCCCTGCTCAAGGGCTGGAGCTTCATCGGCGGCGCCCGCCGCAGCTACGTCGACGCCTGGCTCGGGCCGGTGCTCGAGCAGGCCGGCACCGACGTCGCGACCGCGCCGGTCTACTACGACTACCAGTTCTTTCTCGAGACCAAGCCCTCGGCGACCTCGACGCTGCGCCTCGGGGTCTTCGGCTCCGACGACGCGCTCAAGCTCCTGCTCAAAGACCCGTTCTTGGAAGACCCGGGGCTCGGCGGCTCGCTCGGCTTCAGCACCAGCTTCTCGCGCCTGCAGGTGCTCTACCGCAACCAGATCTCGAACGATCTGCGCCTCTCGGCCGAGCTCGCCCTCGGCACGCAGAACGTCACCTTCGGGCTCGGCTCGCTCTTCTTCAACCTCGACTCGTACCCGGTCACCCACCGCTTCGAGGTCTCGAAGCGGCTCGCGAAGGGCGCGACGCTCAACGTCGGGCAAGACATCTTCTACATCCCCTTCGACATCGCGCTGCGGCTGCCCGCGCCGCCCCGGCCCGGCGAGCCCGACCCGGGCCCCTTCACCGGGCGGCCGCCGCTCGTGCAGCGCGAGAGCGGCGCGCTCTACCAGCCCGCCGCCTTCGCCGAGCTCGAGCTGCAGCCGCACGAGCGGGTGCGCCTCGTGCCGGGCTTCCGCGTCGACTACACCCGCGAGACCAAGGGCTGGGACGCGAGCCCCCGCTTCAACGGCCGCTACGCCGTGCGGCCCGAGTTCCCCAAGACGACGATCAAGGGCGGCCTCGGGGTCTTCCACCAGCCGCCCGAGCCCCAAGAGTCGTCGCGCGTCTTCGGCTCGCCGAAGATCAAGTCGAGCCGGGCGATGCACTACTCGTTCGGCGCCGAGCAAGAGATCACGCGCCAGGTCGAGATCTCGGTCGAGGGCTTCTACAAGCAGCTCGACAACCTCGTCTCGCGCGCGCCCGCGGCCAACAACAGCTCGTTCGAGTACGGCAACCTCGGCTCGGGCTACGTCGTCGGCGCCGAGACCCTCTTGCGCTACAAGCCCGACAAGCGCTTCTTCGGCTGGCTCGCCTACACGCTCTCGCGCTCGGCCCGGCGCGACAACCCCGACCAGCCCCTGCGGCTCTTTCAGTACGACCAGACGCACATCTTGACCGCCCTCGGCAGCTACCGCCTCGGCCGCGGCTGGGAGTTCGGCGCCCGCCTGCGCCTGGTCAGCGGCCCGCTCGACACGCCCTGCTCGGGCGGCCTCTTCAACAGCGCCTCGGGCTCGTACGCCTGCCTGAGCGGCGCCCCCTTCAGCCGGCGCCTGCCGCCCTTTCACCAGCTCGACCTGCGCATCGACAAGCGCTGGGTCTTCTCGAGCGGCGCGCGCGTCGGCGTCTACCTCGACATTCTCAACGTCTACAACCGCCAGAACGTCGAGGCCGTCTCGTACAACTACAATTACTCGCAGAGCGTCAACACCACGGGCGTGCCGATCATCCCGAGCCTCGGCGCCCGCGGAGAGTTCTGAGGCCATGCCGCACCCCGCCCCCCGCACGCCCCCCGCGCCCGCGCCGCCGCCCGCCCGGCCGCGCGCCCGCGCGCTCGCCGCCCTCGCGCTCGCGGCCGCCGCCGGCTGCGGCGGCGACTTCGAGCCGCCCTCGTCGCTCACCACCCTGCGCGTGCTCGCCATCAAGGTGAGCCCCCCCTACGGCAAGCCCGGCGAGCCGGTGCAGGTCGAGATGCTGCACTACGACGGGTCGCCCCGCTCGCGCGGGCCCGACGGGCGGCCGCGGCAGGTGCAGATCTTGTGGCTCGGCGGCTGCCACAACCCGCCGAGCGACCAGTACGCGGGCTGCTTCGAGGCCATCGGCCAGGCGCTCGCCGGCCTGACGCCCGAAGACGTCGCCGCGGGCGGCGCCAGCGACGTCTTCGGGCTCGGGCCCGCGTGGGGCTTTACCATCCCCGCCGAGATCGTGAGCCGCCCGCCCCCCGGCGACGGCGCGCCCGCCTACGGCCTGAGCTACGTGTTTTACGTCGCCTGCGGCGGGCGCATCGAGCAAGACCCCGGCGCCCAAGGGGGGCTACCCCTGCGCTGCGTCGACCCCGCGACGGGCGAGCCGCTCGGCCCCGACGACTTCGTCACCGGCTACACGCCCATCTATTCGTACGGCGAGGTCTCCAACGCGCACCCGATCGCGACGGGGCTGCGCTTTCAGGGCCAGCTCGAGGCGGCCCCGCCGCTCTCCTGCGCCGACGCCGCCGACTGCCGCGCCGAGGGCCTCGGCTGCGCCCCCGACGGCCGCTGCCTGCCGAAGGTGCCGCCCTGCACCGCCGAGACCCTCACCGACTGCCCCGAGTACGAGCTGCTCGTCGACGTCGACCCGGCGAGCGCCGAGGTCGACGAGGCGTCGCGGCTCGAGGGGGGGCAGATCTTTCAAGAGAGCATCTGGGCCAACTACTACTCGACCGACGGGCGCTTCACCCGCCAGGCGACGCTCATCAACGACGCCCAGGAGGGCTGGGTCGAGGGCCAAGAGACGACCTGGCAAGCCCCCAACGCGCCCGCCGGCGTCGTGCGCTTCTGGGCCGTCGTGCGCGACAACCGCGGCGGCGCCTCCTGGCAGATTCGCGACATCTTGGTCGAATAGGCGCCCCGCGCTCCGGTCGAAGCAGCGCCCGGCGCCCCGCGCTCCGGTTGAAGCAGCGCCCGGCGCCCCGAAGGCCCCGGGCGCGAGCGACGTGCGAACCAGGGTGGTCGATTGGGGCGCTCGCGGCGGACCCATTGCTGGGGCTCGTACGTACCCATCCCATTGATCGGCCTTGAAGCGGCTTGCTCCGATCGGGTGCGGGCTTCAGCCCTACGCCCCGAACGGCGCTCGAACGAGCGTCGTTGTCGTTCACGCCTCGCCCTACAGGTAGGCTTATTATTTGGGGTTAAAATGAGAGCTTTGACTGCTTTTCAGTGATCTGCCGAGCAGAATGGGTTATTCTTGTTAGCTTCAAAGCATGCCCTGGGGGAGACCGCGAGCAAGGCGAAGGTGGGGGCCTAGGCGACAGCGCCTTGGGCCGAATTCTTGCGAGCGCATTCGGCGAGAGGGGGCCAATTCACCGAGGCTAAAATTGGGGTCTGCTGACGGAAAAGCGCCGCGCCCGAGGGTGGCCCGAGTATACGGGGGCCCTTGATGCAAGGTGCGCGGTCGGTCGCCGACGTCTTGGCGCAGCAGATGGCCGTGTACCTTGGCCCACACACGGCGCGCGTGGCGGTCAAGACCTTCAGCCAGAAGGCGCTCGGGCGGGGGCCCGAGACGCTGACCGTCGGCGACGTGCCGGCGGTGACGCGGGCGCTGCGCCCGATGCTACGCACGCTCGTCGGGCGGGTGACGTGTGAGGTCATCATCGAGCAAATCAACCGCGATCTGGAGGTCAAGGCGTGAAGTTTCAAGCGCTCGCCTTGCTGCCGGCGGCGTGGGTCGGGGCCTTCGTGGCCGGCGCGGCGGCGGTGCCGCCGGCGATCGCGCCGACCTTCATTCGCACCGAGATCGAGGCGGCGAAGGTGATGACGCTCGTCGGGTGCGTGGCGGCGGCGCGCGCCTTCAGCCCGGGCGACTACCTGCGGCGCGCCTGGGTGGTGCTCGGCGGCTGCTGGGTCTTGCTGCTCGCGCGCGACGCGCTCTTTCTCGGGCTGCCGCGCGGGGCGCTCGTCGCGGGCGTGCCGATCGAGAACGTCATGGCCGCCCTCGCGACGGGCGCGAACGTGCTCGGGGTGGTGAGCACCTTCATGATCGCGAAGGCGTGGCACGTCGCCGGGCTCGAGCTGCCGGGCAAGCCCGCGCAGCGCGCGGTGGCGATGGCGCTCTGGGTGGCGCTCTCGGTGGCGATCACGGGGCGCGCCGCGCTGAACGACGGGCGCCTGCTCTTCGCCGGCGAGGTCCCCGCGCTCGTCGGGCTCTCGTCGGCCGTCTGCGATCTGCTCAGCATGTGCCTCGTCGCGCCCGTGCTCTTCACCGCGCTCGCGCTGCGGGGCGGGCGGCTGCGCTGGCCCTGGGCCTTCATGACCGCGAGCCTGCTCTTCTGGCTCTTTTACGACGCCGGCCACGTGCTGGCGCAGGCGCTCGGGCTCTCGGAATTCGCCGAGCGCGTCTTGCGCGAGAGCTTCCGGGGCCTGGCGTGCCTTTATAGCTTCTCGGCCGGCGTGGCCCAGGCGCTGGCGCTGCGCGAGCCGGTCAGCCCGCGCCCGCCCCGCGCGGCGTAGCCGGTCGAGGCGCGGGCGCGCCCGCTCGCCCGGCCCCCGCCGGCCCCCCGGCGAGGGCGACGACGTCGGCGGCGCAGCCCCACGAGAGGGTGACGCCCGAGCCGCCGTGGCCGTAGTTGTGCACGAGCAGCCGCCCGCCCGGCCTCGGCTCGGCCTCGAGCCGCACGCGCGAGCGCGCCGGGCGCAGGCCCGCGGCCGCCGAGCGGCGGGGCGCGGCGGCGAGGCGGGCGTCGAAGGCGCTCGCGCGCCGCACGATCGCGTCGGCCTCGCGCTCGTCGACCTCGCGATCGCTGCGCCCCGGCTCGACGCTGCCCCCGAGCACGCACTCGCCGCCGCGGGGGATGACGTACGTCACGCCCCCGGGCGCGTCGTCGTCGACGAAGGCGCCCCGGACGCCGGGGTCGGCCGAGCGCACGATCTGGCCCCGGACGGGGTGAAGGTCGTGATCGCCGCAGAGCTCGCGGGCGCCGAGGCCGGCGCAGTTGACGACCAGCTCGGCCCGGGCGAGCGCCTCGTCGAGCGAGGCGACGTCGCGCCCTTCGATGCGCCCGCCGAGCTCGCCGACCCGGGCCTCGAGCCAGGCCAGGTAGCGCCGCATGTCGATGACGGGCGCCTCGATCGCCCAGGCGGCCCGGGCGCCCGGCGGCAACTCGGCGGGCCCCACCAGGCGGAACGAAGGCAGCGCCTCGGCCCAGGCCGGCGGCGCCTCGCCGGGCCTGCGCAGCACGACGACCACCTCGCGTCGCTCGACGCCCGTGTCCGACCGCCCCGCGAGGGCGGCGAAGCGCTCGAGGCTCGCGAGGGCCCAGCGGGCCACGAGCTCGGGCGGCGCGGCGAGAAAAGGCAGCCAGAGCGCCCCGGCCACCGCCGAGGTCGTGCGCTCGACCCGCTCGCGCGCCCAGACGTCGACCGCGTGCCCCGCCTCGAGCAGGGCCACCGCCGAGCTCAGCCCCGAGACGCCCGCTCCGATGACGATCGCCATCGGGGCCACCCTAGCGCCTCGCCCCCCGCGCCGGGAGCACGATTCGGGCCCCTTCGGCCGCCTCGCCGGGGGGCCCCGGGCGCCGGGAGGCTTCAGCGCCGGCGCAGGGCGCGGGCCTGCAGCGACTCGCCCCAGAGCAAACTGCGGCGGACGACGCCCGACGAGCGCGAGGGCCCGCAGGCGACGCCCGGGCTCGGGTCGTACGCGATCGACTCGAGCTCGGACGGCGATTCGATGAGCAGGCCGCCCGCCTCGAGCCGGGCGATGCCCCGGGCGGCCCAGTTGCCGAAGTGCTCGGTCGTGGCGGCGGCGCTCACGCCGGCGTAGGCCGCGAGGTCGGGCAAAGACGGCATCGAGGGCACGCGCGTGCTGCCGCCGGCCAGGGGGCGGCCGTAGCGCTCGGCGAGGTACAGGGTGAGGGTGGCGAGGCGCCGCGGCGCCGCCCCCGCGTAGAGCACCTGCAGCTTCGGCTCGAACGCGGCCGGGCCCCGGGCGCTCGCGGCCTCGAGCGCGACGGCGAGCGCCGGATCGCCAGCGGCGGCGCGCGCGAGGGCCGCCGCCTCGATCACCAGCAGGTCGACGCGCTCGCTCGACACGTAGGCGTTGGCGGTGTGCACGCCCCAGCGCCGCGCGTACTCGGCGCCCGAGACGTCGGAGGGCCCGGCGAAGGCGTACACCGCCCGCCCCACGCCGCCGGACGCGCCCCGCATCGAGACGAAGCCGCCCTGCACGAAGACGACCTGCTCGGCCCTGAGGCCCGCGCGCCAGAGGCAGATGCCCCGCGAGACCCGCCGCGAGACCGCCGCGCGCGCGAGCTCGCAGAGCGTCTCGTCGGCGGCGCCCGCCAAGAGCTCGAAGCGGCGAAGCGCCTGCACCAACAAGTCATTACGAAACGTCATGATCTTGTCTCAAGCCCCAGTGCTTACAAAATGTTCCTCTTCAAAAAGGGCGCCAACCGTCGAAGCCTGCACACCTTCGCCGAAGTTGAAATAATTACGCGGCGCGGCGGCCCTCACGGGCTCTCTTCGCGGTGGCGGCCGGGCGGGGCGGGGGCGCCATCGGGCGAGGTCGCGTTCAAAGTTCGAGCGAAAAGGCGTCTTGGGTGATACAATACAAAGTTTTGTTCGCGCTACGCGAAGACGCGCGTGGGGGTCGGGGGCCTGCGCGCAGCGGGCGCATCTTCTGCGGCGAATCGACCTCGGTCGCGACCTCGCCGCGACGTCGCGGGCGCTCGGGCGCGCGCCGCTCGCGCCGCCGGAGGGCGGCTCGATGTCGGGATCGCGTCGGCCCTTCGCCCCCCATGACGCGCCCGCGCCTTGCCTGAGGGCGCGCTTCCCCAGATGGCTCGCCCGTGCACCAGGGCGGGGGCCCTACCCGTGGGGGCGAGCCTCGAGGTCAGGGGCGAGACCGCGCGCGCCCAAAGCGGAGGGTCGGCACGCGCAGGCCGAGGCGCTCGAGGCGGGCGAGACCGCGCGCCCGAAGCGGAGGCCCTACCCACGGGGCCGAGCCCGGTGCGATCTCGGAGGGCCATTCGGGCGGCAGGGCGCGGCGTGTATAAGGCCCGGCAGCGTGCGACTTCGTCGCCCCCTCGCCCTCGCCGCCTGGTGCGCGCTCGCCCTCGGGCCCCTCGAGCTCGCCCTGCACCTCGCGGCCGCGGCGCGCGCCCCCGACGAGCTCGACTGGGCGCGGGCGCGCGCCTCGGTCGAGGCGCGGCGGCGCGAGGGCGATCTGGTCGTGGCCTCGCCGCGCTGGGCCGAGCCGCACGCCCGGCGCGCCTTCGGCGAGGGGCTGATGCCCCTGCGAGACGTCGCCCGGCCCGACGAGACCGGCTACGCCAGGGCGCTCGAGGTGGCGGCGCCGGGCGGTCGCGACGGGGCGGTCGCGGGCTGGCGGCTGCTCGACGCCTGGGCCGAAGGGCGCCTTTCGTTCCGACTCTGGGAGAACCCCTCGCCCGAGCGCTTCGTCTTCGACTTCGTCGACGAGGTCGAGGCGGGGCGCGCCGAGGTGTTCTGGGCCCTCGAGAACGGCGACGCGGCCGACTGCCCCTTCGCCGACGCGGCCGTCGACGCCCCCTGGGGGCAGCCGGGCTTGCCCGCGCGGCGCTACGTCTGCGATGAAGAGCCGAGGCACTCGGTCGCGGTCACGGTCATCGACGATCTTGGGCACCGCCCCAGGCGCTGTGTGGTCACGCCCCCGCCGCCCCAGCCCTGGCGAGAGGTCGTGGTCCGGGTGCGCGGGGCGCCCCCTTCCGCCGGGCTCGTGGCAGGGCATATGGGGCTACCCTACCTGTACGAGCGCGAGGGCGTGGGGGCGCCGGTGGAGCTCGTGCTGCGGGCGGGAGGCGACGAGATCGGAGCACTGCGGCACCGCGATGGCGAGGGCTGGGCGCGCTTCGCGTGGCCGATCGGGGGGCGGGCGGCCGGCGCGGGCGGCCTGTCGATTCACGTCTCGGGCGCGGGGGCCGAGGGGCGTCCGCTCTGCTGGGAGGCGCGCCTGCGATGAAGGACGCGCAGGGCCGCGGCGCGCTCGGGGGCGCGCCGGCGACGGAGGGCACGAGCGGGCGGGGCGAGTGGGCGCGGGGGGCGCTGCTGGGCGGGGCGTACGTCGCGCTGCTCGTCTCGACCTCGGGCGCGGTCGGTTACGCGCGCGACGAGGGCATCTATTTTCAGGCGGCCGAGGCCTACGCGGCGTGGCTCGATGCGCTGGCCCGCGAGCCCGCTCGGGCGCTCGGGCGCGAGGCCATCGACGCGGCCTTCGGGGTGAACCACGAGCACCCGCCGCTCTTCAAGCTCCTGTTCGCGCTCTCGTGGCGGGCGCTCGGGGCGCTCGGCTGGCCGCTCGGCGAGGGGCTGAGCTTCCGGCTGCCGGGCATGGCGTCGGCGGGGCTCGCGGTCGCGCTGCTCTACCGCTGGGGCGGGCGGGCCGGCGGACGCGCGGCGGGGCTCGGGGCGGCGCTCGCCTTCGCGCTGGTGCCGACGACGTTCTTTCACGCGCACCTCGCCTGCTTCGACGTGCCGATCGCGGCGCTCTGGCTGCTGACGGCGTACGCCTACGAGCGCTCGCTCGCCTCGCCCTCGTGGCCGCGGGCGGCCCTCGCGGCGCTCGCGTTCGGGCTCGCGCTCGCGACCAAGCACAACAGCTGGCTCTTGCCGCCGGCCCTCGGCGCGCACGCCCTCGCCTCGCTCGCGCTCGCGCCGGGGCGCGAGGCGGCGCGCCGCCGCGCGCGGGCGCTCGGCCTGATGGCGCTCGTCGGGCCGATCGTGCTCGCGGCGCTCTGGCCCTGGCTCTGGCACGACGCCGCTTCGCGCCTCGCCGAGTACGTCGGGTTTCACCGCCGCCACGACTATTACAACATCGAATTCCTGGGCACGACGTACTTCCGGCCGCCCTTTCCGCGCTCGTACGCCTGGGTGATGACGGCGGCGTCGCTGCCGCTCGTCACGATGGTGCTCGCCGCGATCGGCCTCGCGGCGGGCGCCCGCGCGCTGGTGGCGGCGGCGACGACGGCGCGCGCCCGTGAGCTCGCGTCGACGGCGCTGCTCTGGGCCCTCGGCGTCGTCGTGAACTACGCGCCCTGGCTCTCGACCGAGACGCCCATCTTCGGCGGCACCAAGCACTGGCTGCCCGCCTACCCCTTCCTGGCGCTCTTCGCGGGCGTCGGCTTCGCCCGCCTCGGCCTGGCGCTACGGGCGTCGCTGCCGCCTCGGCCCTTTCGCCGCCTCGCGCCCGCGGCGGCGGCGTTGCCGGCCTTCGCCGCGCCCGCGGCCGAGACCCTGCGCGCGCCCGCCTGGTCGCTCTCGGCCTACGCCCCGCAGGTCGGCGGGACGCCCGGGGCGGCCTCGCTCGGGCTGAACCGCACCTTCTGGGGCCACACGAGCGGAGCCGTGCTCGACGCGCTGAACGCGCTGCCGCCGGGCGCCGCGGTCTTCGCGCACGACACGGGCCCGGGGGCCTGGCGCATGCTGCAGCGCGAGGGGCGCCTGCGCGCCGACCTGCGCTTCGTCGACGCGCCCGCGGGCGCCGACGCGGCGCTCTATCACCACGAGCCGCACATGGCGATCGTCGAGTACGCGATCTGGGTCGCGCTCGGCACCAGCGCGCCGGCCCTCGTGCGGGGCCCCGACGGGGTGCCGACGGTGCTCGTCTATCAGAGGCGCCGCTAAACGGCCCCCGCCCGGGCCGCACGAGGCCCGGGGCGGGGCGGGCTCAGTCGACGCAGATGGCCGAGGCCTGGCACTCGGGCAGCCCCATCATCGAGTCCATCATGTTGCCGGCGCAGGCGACGACGCGCACGCTGTCCCGGCAGCGTTCGACGCGGTCGCCGCTGATCCGCGCTTCGGAGCACTGGGCGGCCGGCCAGAGCTGCGCCGCCCGCGTCTCGAAGTCGCGCTGGCAGTCGTCTTCGGTGGCGTAGATCTGCCCCTGCCCCGTGCCGAAGCCGGGGCAGCCGGCCTCGGTGTCGCCGTAGCGATCACAAGCCGCGTCCGCGAGCTCGCGGATGCGCTCTTCGCGCGACTGCGTGCCGGGCACGATGTCTTCGGCCGTGTCTTCGGCGCTGTCGCTGCAGGCGGCGAAGGTGGCAGAAGCGGCGAGGGCAAGGACAGGCAAGTACTTGAGTTTCATAGGCTCGAACTCCTCTGCGAATCGTAGTGGGGCCGCGCCCCATTCACGGTTAGGCCCCGTCAGCAGGCGCCGTGCCAGGCGCCCCATCGCACCGATCTCGTCGCAGCGGGTCGCACCGGGGCGCCGCGAACGTCCATGCGCAGAGCGCACAAGCTCTGCGGCCAGCGCCCGCGCCGCGGGCCTGCAGGCGCCGCGCGACGGCGGGGCGCGGGGCGCGTACGCCGTTGCGCTTCGTGCCCCGGACGCGCCGCCCTCGCACACCGGCGGCGCGCTTCACCCGCGCCAACGCCCGAGCCCGAGCCTGCGGCAAGCTGTCTCGATCGGAGCAGCTTTGCACGTCACGAAACGGGCGCGAGCTGGACACGACGCCGTTCGGCGACGAGGTGGAGCGACGTCGCCTCCCGGGGCCGGAGGGCGCGCGCACACGCGGCGCCGCGCCGGTCGCACACGCGGCGCCGCGCCGGTCACACACGCGGCGCCGCGCCGGCCGCGAAACGCGGTAGACTCGGCCCGCCATGAGCGAGCGCCGGCTCTTGCGGGGCCTGGCCGCCCTCGCCGCGGCCCTCGTCGCGCTTGCCGCGGCACCGAGGTGGCTCGCCGGCCGCGGCGCCCGGGCCGTCTTCGCGGGCGAGCGCGGCGCGCTGCTCGCCCGGGCGCGTGGGGTCGCCTCGCGCGTCGAGGCGGGCGTCGGCGCGGGCGCCTTTCACACGGGCTCGAGCCGCTTCGACGGCGAGTGGTCGTTCACGACGCGGCAGATGGCCCTGCTCGGGCTCTCGCAGGTCGCGCTCGAGCACCCCGAGGCGCGCGCCGAGCTCTTGCCGGCCGTCCGTCGCGCCGCCGACGAGCTCGTGCGGCCCGAGGCGCTCGCCTTCGGCGCCGAGGCCTGGGCGGGTGAAGGCGGCCTCGAATCGCTCGAGGGCGGCCGCGGGCACGCGTACCTCGGTTACCTCAACCTCGCGCTCTCGATGCTGCGGGCGATCGACCCCGCGACGCCGCACGCTGCGCTCTCCGACCGGCTCACCGAAGCGCTCGCGCGACGCCTCGACGCCTCGCCCTACGGCGTCTTCGAGACCTACCCGGGCGAGACGTACCCGCCCGACGTGGCGATGTCGATCGGCTCGCTCGGGCTCTACGACCGCGCCACCGGCGCCGACCACGCCGCCTCGATCGGGCGCGCCGTCGGGCACTTCCGGGCGCGCTTCGTCGAGCGCGGCTCGGGCTACCTGCTGCAGTCGGTCGACGCCCGCACCGGCGCGCCGCGCGGGCCGCCGCGGGGCTCGGGCACGGCCATCGCGGCGTACGCCCTCGCCTTCGCCGACGCGCGCTTCGCGTCCGAGCTCGGCGCGTCGCTCCGGCGCGCGGGGCTCGTCACGCGCCTCGGCTTCGGCGCGATTCGCGAGTACCCCGCCGGGGTCGAGGGCGGCGGCGACGTCGACTCGGGGCCGGTGCTCTTCGGCGTGAGCGTCTCGGCCACCGGCTTCGCCCTCGCCTCGGCGCGGCTCGCGGGCGACGAAGACGCCTTCGTCGCGCTCGCCCGCACGGCGCGCCTCTTCGGCGTGCCCCGCGAGGCGGGCGGCGCGCTGCGCCACGCGAGCGGCGGCCCCCTCGGCGACGCCATCCTGCTCGCGATGATGAGCGCCGGCCCACTCCGCGCCGGTCCGCGCGAACCCCGCCCGCCCCGCTGAACCATGCCGCCCGCGAGCCCGCCCCCTGCCCCCCCGCCCGGGCCCGCGCCGCCGCGCCCCGGCCCGAACGACGCGCCCGCGCCGCCGCGCCTCGGCCCGAACGACGCGCCCGCGCCGCCGCGCCCCGGCCCGAACGCCCCGCCCCGGCCTGCGCTGCGGCGCCTCGGCGCGGCCGCGCTCGCGACGGCCGCGCTCGGCGTCGCGCACGAGGCGACCGCGCGCGCGCTCGCGGGCCCCGACGCGCTGCCGCGCCTGCTCTCGTTCGACGGCTCGGCGGGCTCGTGGCTCGCGCTCGGCGTCGCGCTCGCCCTCTTCGGCGCCCGCCTGTCGCTCTACCTGGCCGCTCCCCCGGCGCTCGCGGCGCTCGGCACGCTCGCGCTCTTCGAGGCGCTCGGGCCCCGCCCGGCGGAAAGGTCGAGCGACAGGCGATGAAGAATCGGGGTACCGTTCGCTCCGCTTGGCCGCCCGCCGCCTGATCGTTTGCCGAGCCCTCGCCGCGGCTCACGACCAAGCGCCCCGAGGAGACCACCATGCAGACGTCGGCGCTCTTGCTTTCCCTTCCGTTCGCACTCGCTCTGATGGCGCCCCTCGGGTGCGACAGCGATGACCGTAGCGTCGGCTCGCTCCCGACCGCCGGCGGCGCGGCTGGGGCCGCGGGCGCGACCGGCGCGGGCTCCGGGGGCGCCGCCGGCCGGGGCGGGGCGAACGGCAGCGGAGGGGGCGCGGGCGGCGCGAGCGGCGCGGGCGGCGCGAGCGGCACGGGCGGCGCGGGCCAGGGCGCGTGCCCGGCCCAGTTGCCCCACCTCAGCGACGAAGCGTCGTGCGAGGCCGGCCAGGTGTGCACCTACCCGAATTCCTTCGAGGCACGTTGCATCCGCGAGACTTGGCACGCCTTCGTCCGACTCGACGGAGTGCCGGCGGCGGGGGCGACCTGCGACCCCTCGGGCGACTTCGGCGTGGTCTGCAATTCGCCGAGCGATCCCAGCCCTTGCAACCCCAGAAGTCCCAGCCGCTTCCTGCGCGTTCTGCGCGAGGGGGGGGCGACGCTCGTGTCGCTCGGCGACACGGCCAGCGCGACGCTGAGCGCCGACGGTTGCACGCTGCGGGTGACCGCGGCCGAGACCTACGACCAACCCACCGGGCCGGTCACGCTGGCGCACACGTTCGACCTGTCGTTCGTGTCCCCGACGCCCACGGGCACCTGCACCATGACCTACTCAGGCGCCTGCGAAGCGACGATTCTCGGTACCGCGACGGCGATGGAGGGCGGCTTCTGAGGCCCGCCGGCGTTGGTCTTCCCGCTTGATGTCACTTTATGACGTCTAGACCCGGCCCATCGCAGCATTAACATGCACAATTAGGCCTTCGAGCAGCGTCTTCAGAGACTTGTGATAATACAACACGCTCTTTTGATGGCCCTATCATCGCATCGAACCGCATGTAGCCGGGGTCAAGCCGGCATATATTGACATCGGTTCGTAGATTCTGGGGGTCTAGACCCCCAGGTCGACGCATTTCGATCGCGTTTTACCCTGGCCGACCCGATAGATGGTGACATTCTTGGCCGACATCGCCCGGGCCCGAAGGCCCGCGCAAGGGTGTGCATGCGGCAAGGGCAGGCGGCCGCCGGCAGGGCCGAGATCGGCGAGCCCGAAACGAAGCTCGGGGCCCGCGGCGGGTCGTTCGTGGCCGGGTCGCGCGCGGCCCCTCGGCGCCGCCGCCGCGACGCGGGCCGTGGGGTAACACCGCGTCCGACGGGCTCGCCATGAAGAAGTCGTTCGCGACCAGCGCCGGCACGCGCAGCGGGACGCTGCCGCCGTACGCGCGGAAGGTCTCGCGGGTGAGGCCGGTCGCGTTGGCGAGCACCTTGGCGGGCGACTCGTTGAAGCGAAAGTTGCGCACCGGGTAGGCGACCTCGCCCCGCTCGATGGCGAAGAGCCCGTCGCGCGTCAGGCCGGTCAAGAGCATCGTCTGCGGGTCGACCCAGCGGATGTACCAGAAGCGGGTGACGAGCAGGCCCTTCTGCACGCCCTTGACGAGCTCTTGCACCGAGGCGGCGCGCCCGCCGGCGAGGTGGTAGCCGCGGGGCAGGCCGGTTTGGGGCTTGCCCTGCTTCGAGGCCCAGTAGCGCGAGTAGCGCAGGGCGCGCAGGCGGCCGCCCTCGACCCAGCGCGTCTTCGGCACCGGCAGGCCCTCGACGTCGAAGGCGGGGCCGGGCAGCGCCGGGTCGGCCGGGTCGCTCTCGAGGTTGATGTCGGCGGCGAAGAGCGTCTCGCCGACGCGGTTGCCGCCGCCCTTGCGGGCGAAGAAGCTGCGCCCCTCGTCGGCCTGGCGGGCGTCGAGCGCGCCGACGAAGTAGAGCATCAGGTCGGCGACCGCCTCGGGCTCGAGCACCACGGTGTAGCGGCCCGGCGGCAGGGGGCGGGGCTTGGCCGAGCGGGTGCCCTTCGCGATGGCGGTCGCGGCGAGGCGGGCGGGGTCGAGGTCGGCGGCGCGCTCGGACGAGGTGCCGGCCCAGCCCGAGCCGGTGCCGTCGGGGGTGCGCGCGGTCATGCTGAACGCGGCGCGCGTCTCGCGGTGCTCGGCGCGCAGGCCGGCGCTCGAGGCGATGACGTACGCGCCGGCGAGCGAGTCGAAGAAGCCCGCCCCCGCGACGCCCGCGCGGCCGCAGGCGTCGATGGCCTCGCGCACCTGGGCGCCGCGGCGTTCGTGGGGGAACGAGGCGGTGGCCTCGTCGTGGGTGGGCCCCTTCGGGCCGTAGGACTGCGGGCCGAGCACGGGCATCGCCTCGGGGTCTTCGGGGGCGAGCTTGGCCATGGCGGCGGCGCGCTCGACCAGCGCCCGCAGCGCGGCCGGGTCGGCGCGGTTCGAGCTCGCGGTCACGTGCCGCTTGCCGAGCGCGATGCGCAGCGCCACCGAGGCCCGGTCGGTGTCGCCGGCGCCGGTCGCCTCGTTGACGGCGAAGCGCGTGTACGACGAGCGCCCGTCTTCGGCGCGCACCGAGGCCTGGGCCCCGGGCGCGAGCTGGGCGGCGAGCGCGAGGGCCTGCTCGGCGACGTGGCGCGGGTCCATCGGGGGGTCAGGCCTTCGTTCGGGCGCCGGTGTTGATGACGTTCACCTTGCGGAAGCGCGCCGGCGGGCAGCCGTGGCTGACCGCGTTCGACTGCGCCGGCTCGCCCTTGCCGTCTTGCAGCGAGCCGTGCAATTCCCACGCGGCTTGGCCGCCGATCAGGTCGCAGCCGCCCCAGAAGTCGAGCGTGTTCGACTGGTAGGCGACGTCCTTGAGGGCGCGCGCGATCTTGCCCTTCTTGATCTCGTAGAACATCTGCCCGCCGAACTGAAAGTTGTAGCGCTGGTGGTCGATCGACCACGAGCCGTTGCCCGTGACGAGGATGCCGTCGTCGGTCGCGGCCACGAGGTCGGCGACGCCTGCCTCGCGCGCGCCGGGCGCGAGCGAGACGTTCGGCATGCGCTGGAAGGCGACCGAGCGGTGGTCTTGCGCGTAGCTCGTGCCGCGCGACGCGCGCTCGCCCACCCAGGCGGCCTGGTCGCGCGTGGTCTGGTAGCCGACGAAGGTGCCGTCTTTGACCAAGTCCCAGCGCTGCGTCTTGACGCCGTCGTCGTCGTAGCCGCAGGTCGCGAGGCCCCCCGGCGTCGTCTTGTCGGCGTAGAGCGTGACGATGCTCGAGGCGTAGCGCAGCCGGCCGAGCTTGTCGGGCGTCGCGAACGAGGTGCCCGCCATGTTCGCCTCGTAGCCCTTGGCGCGGTCGAGCTCGGTCGGGTGCCCGACCGACTCGTGGATGGTGAGCCACAGGTTCGAGGGCGCGAGCACCAGGTCGCGCTGGCCCGGCGCGACGCCCGGCGCCTTGAGCTTCTCGACCGCCTCTTCGGCCGCCTGGCGGGCGCCTCGCACGAGCGACGAGCCGGTCACGTACTCCCAGCCGGCCTGGCGGGGCGGCAGCTCGCTCGCGCGCGTGACGAACTCGCCCGCGTCGTTCTTGGCCGTCAGCTCGTAGCTCGCGCCGACCCGCGTGACGCTCTGCTCGATGAGCGAGCCCTCGGTCGAGGCGAAGAGCTTCCATTCGCCGAAGGCCTCGGCCCGGCCGGTGCAGAACGCGACGCCCGGCACCTTCTTCGCCTCGGGCCAGAACGAGAGCGCGAGCGCGGCGCGCTCGGCCAGCGGCACCGCGAAGGGGTCGACGCTGAGCTCGGTCGACCACGTGTCGCGGTACGTGCCCGCCGGCGCGAGCTCGACGGGCCGCCGGCGCGCCGCCGCGTTCGCCTTCGCCACGGCCACCGCCCGCCGGGCCGCGTCGGCCGCCGCCGCGTCGTCGACCGCCGACGACGAGGCGAACCCCCAGGCCCCGTCGGCGATGACCCGCACCCCGACGCCATAGATCTCGTCGTCGCTGACGGACGCCACGTGGTCTTCGCGCGTCACCACCCGCGACGTGCGCCGCTGGTGCACCCGCGCGTCGGCGTACGTCGCGCCCTGCCGCTTGGCGGTGTCGAGCGCGCGGCCGAGCACGTCGGCGAGCGCGGGGGGCGGCCGGGGCGCCGGCGGGGCGGGCGGCTTCGGCGGGCCCGGCGGCGCCTGGGGCCGGGGCGGCGCCTCGGCGCACGCGCCGAGCGTGAGCGACGACGAGCCGACGAGCCAATCGCGTCGGGTCAAGGGCATGGCCCGCAGGCTAACGTAGCGCCCCGACCCGCGTCGCGCGGAAAAGCGGCCCCGGGCTCGAAGTCCGGGCGCCCGGCGTTCGCCATTGACGTTGGCCCCCGCCTTCGAAACCCTCGCCCCATGCATCGCCCCCCCGCCCCTCGCCGCCTGTGCCGCCCCCTCGCCCTCGGCGCCGCCGCCCTGCTCGCCGCCTGCTCGGGCGGCGGCACCCCCGCGGGCTCGGGCGGCGGCGCCCCGGGCTCGGGGTCGGCGGCTGCAGCGCCCGCGGCCCGCGCCCTCGTCAGCCTCAAGCCCGGCCTCGCCCCCGGCAAGCTCGACGGGCGCCTCCTGCTCTTTCTCTCGAAAGACTCGAGCAAAGAGCCGCGCTTTCAGATCGTCGACGGCGTCTCGACGCAGCAGGCCTTCGGCACCGACGTCGAGGGCTGGGCCGAGGGCGCCGAGGCCCGCTTCGAGGGCAACGAGCTCGGCTACCCCCTGCGCGCGTGGGCCGAGGTGCCCGCGGGCGACTACTGGGTGCAGGCGCTCTTGCACGTCTACGACACCTTCACGATGGGCGACGGGCGCGTGCTCAAGCTGCCGCCCGACCGGGGCGAGGGCCAGCAGTGGCAGCTCGCGCCGGGCAACCTCTACAGCGCCCCGAAGCCGATGCGCGTCGAGCCCGGCCAGCCCCTGCGCGTCACCCTCGACCAGAAGATCGGCCCCATCAAGCCGCCCGCCGACAGCAAGTACGTCAAGCACCTGCGCTACAAGAGCGAGCTCCTGAGCCGCTTCTGGGGGCGGCCCGTCGAGCTCGGCGCCATCGTCGTCTTGCCCGAGGGCTTCGACGCGCACCCCGAGGCGCGCTACCCGCTCGCCATCTACCACGGGCACTTTCAGCCGACGGTCTCGGGCTTCCGCGAGGCGCCGCCCGACCCGGCGCTGCCGCCGCCCGACCGCGCCGCGCTCGCCAAGCTCTGCCCCAACGGCCACGAGGGCGAGGCCTGCGACAAGCACGGCTACGAGCGGGTGCAACAAGAAGCCGGCCACGCCTTCTTCCGCGAGTGGACGGGGCCGAACTTCCCCCGGGTGATTTTGCTCACGATTCAGCACGCGAACCCGTTTTACGACGACTCGTACGCCGTCAACTCGGCCAACCTCGGGCCCTACGGCGACGCCATCACGAACGAGCTGATACCGTACATCGAAAAAGAGTTCCGCGGGCTCGGGCCCTGGGCCCGCGCCCTCTACGGCGGCTCGACCGGCGGCTGGGAGGCGCTGGCGGCCCAGATCTTCTACCCCGATCTCTACAACGGCGCCTACGCGAACTGCCCCGACCCCATCGACTTTCGCGCGTACACCGTGGTCAACATCTACGACGACAAGAACGCCTATTACAAAGAGGGCCCCTGGCGCAAAGACGCCCGCCCCGGCGAGCGCGACTACCTCGGGCACGTTCGCGCGACCCTCGAAGACGTCAACCGCCGCGAGCTCGTGCTCGGCACCAAGGGCCGCTCGGGCGGCCAGTGGGACATCTGGGAGGCCGTCTACTCGCCCGTCGGCCCCGACGGCTACCCCGCCCGCATCTGGGACAAGGCGACCGGCGCCATCGACCCCAAGGTCGCCGCCCACTGGCGCGAGCACTACGATCTCGGCGACATCCTGCGGCGAAACTGGGCCACGCTCGGCCCCAAGCTGCGGGGCAAGATTCACCTGAACGTGGGGCTTTCCGACAACTTCTTTCTCAACAACGCCGTCTACCTCGTCGAAGACTTCTTGCGCTCGGCCTCGCCCCCCGCCGACGCCGCCGTCGACTACGGCCCCCGCGACGAGCACTGCTGGAGCGGCGACCACCAAGAGCCCAACGTCTTCTCGCGCCTGACCTACCACCGCCGCTTCCTTCGCCAGATGGCCGAGCACTGGACGAAGACCGCCCCGCCCGGCGCCGACACGAAGAGCTGGCGCTACTGACACTGGGCCCCCGCCCCCCCGCGAGGGCCCCGGCCTCGCCTCGGCCGCCGCGAGGGTCGCGCGTTCGCCTCGGCCGTCGCGGCGGCCGCGACGAAGGGCCGGCCGTCGCGGCCGCCGCGACGAAGGGCCGATCCCGCGGCCGTCCCGACGCGGCCGGCCGGCCGCCCGCGGGGCGTGCGCCGGGCCGCCCGAGGGGGTGGGCCGCTTGACAGGGGGCCGAGAATGCTTTTTGTACGCCACCGCCACCGCCGCCGCCGGGGCCCGAGCGCGCCCGGCCGGCGCCCCGACCCGTAGACCGGAGGCGCGACCCCCCCCATGAGCGAAGCCGCCAAGACCCACGCGTTCCAGGCCGAGGTAAACCAGCTGCTCCGGCTGGTCATCGACTCGCTCTACAGCAACAAAGAGATCTTCCTGCGTGAGCTCATCTCGAACGCGTCCGACGCGCTCGACAAGCTGCGCTTCGAGGCGCTGACCCGGCCCGAACTGCTCGAGGGCGAGGCCCGGCCCGAAATTCGGCTGTCGTACGACCGGGCCGCCGGCACGCTCACGGTCGAAGACAACGGCATCGGCATGGGCGAAGACGAGCTCGCCAAGAACCTCGGCACCATCGCCCACTCGGGCACGCGGGCCTTCCTCGAGGCCGCCAAGCAGAAGGGCTCGGCCGGCGGGGTCGACCTCATCGGGCAGTTCGGCGTCGGCTTCTACAGCGCCTTCCTGGTGGCCGACCGGGTCGAGGTCACGAGCCGCCCCGCCGGGCCGGGCTCGGCCGCGCACCGCTGGTCGTCCGACGCCCGCGGCTCGTTCACCATCGAGCCGGCCGAGCGCGCGGGGCGCGGCACCAGCGTCGTCTTGCACCTCAAGCCCGACGCCCGCGAGTTCCTCGATGATTGGCGGCTGCGCTCGCTCGTCACGCGCTACTCCGACTATGTGAGCGCGCCCATCTTGCTCAAGGCCGACGAAGACGAGGCCAAGGGCGACAAGGCCGAGGGCGGCGAGCCGAAGGGCGGGTTTCAGCAGATCAACCGCGCGAGCGCGCTCTGGCAGCGCTCGCCGAGCGAGGTCAAGCCCGAGCAGTACGACGAGTTCTACCGCCACCTCACCCACGACTTCGAGCCGCCCCTCGCCCACGCGCACTTCCGCATCGAGGGCACGCAGCTGTTCTCGGGCATCATCTACCTGCCCAAGCGCCTGCCCCTCGACTTCATGCGCGAGCAGCAGCCCTCGGGTCTGCGCCTCTTCGTCAAGCGCGTCTTCATCATGGACGACGCGGCCGAGCTCTTGCCGCCCTGGCTGCGGTTCGTCCGGGGCGTGGTCGACTCGGACGATCTGCCGCTCAACGTCTCGCGCGAGATCTTGCAAGACTCGTCGGTCGCCCGCGTCATCAAGAAGCAGATCGTCAAGAAGAGCCTCGACCTGCTCGACGATCTGGCCCAGAACCGGCCCGACGACTACAAGGCCTTCTGGGCCGAGTTCGGCGCCATCTTGAAAGAGGGCATCGCCCTCGAGGCGGGCGAGCGCGAGCGCATCGCCGACCTCGCCCGCTTCGCCAGCACCAAGGCCGAGGGCCTGACGAGCCTGAGCGAGTACGTGACGCGCATGCCGCTCGCCCAGCCCGCCATCTACTACGCCGTCGGCGCCTCGGCCTCGGCGCTCGCCGAGAGCCCCTACCTCGAGGCGCTGAAGCGGCGCGGCTTCGAGGCGCTCTTGCTCAGCGATCCGGTCGACGAGTGGGTGGTCGACGCGCTGCGCGAGTACCGCGGCAAGCCCCTGACGAGCGCCATGCGCGCCGACCTCTCGCTCGGCGGCGACGAGCCCCCGGCCGAGGCGGCGGCGGCGCGCGCGCCGCTCTTCGAGCGCATCAAGAAGCTGCTCGGCGACAAAGTCCGCGAGGTCCGGGCGTCGAAGCGCCTGACCGACTCGCCGGTCTGCCTGGTCTTGCCCCCCGGCGCCCTGCCCCCGACGATGGAGCGGGTACTCCGCGCCTCGGGCCGCCCGGTGCCGCCGGCCGCGCGCATCCTCGAGGTGAACCCCTCGCACCCGCTCGTCGAGCACATGGCGGCGCTCGCCGAGCGCGAGCCCGACTCGCCCAAGCTCGGCGAGTGGGTCGAGCTGCTCTACGACCAGGCCGTGCTGCTCGAGGGCGGCACGCTCGACGACCCCGCCCGCTTCGCCCGCCGCGTCAACGAGCTCTTGCGCGACGCCCTCGCGGCCGCCACGCCCGCCCCCGCCGCGCCGCACTGACGGCGTCGCCGGGCCCGACGTCGGGGGCGTGAAAGCGCGTGCCCTCCCCTTGACACGGGGGGGGCCGGGGTTAGCGCCTCTTGGCGGCGCGCCGCCGCGAGCCCGCGCCGAGCGGCCCGGGGCGGGGCGCGGCGAAAGAGCCTTTTTCGGCTCTGGCGACGCGCTCGCGGGCGCGCCCGCGCGAGGGGCTGAGGCAGTTGACGCAGCGAGGTCGGTGGTTAGGTTTCGCCACCGCAGCGCCCGAGCGGCGCGCATTTTGCAGTTGAACGCAACGTGGGGCCAGTCGTATGGCCTCGGCCGGCGGCCGTTCGGCGGCCCGCGCCCCACGCTCTCTGCTCGAACACGAGTGACGAGGAGCCACACGCCATGGGAAAGATTATCGGCATCGATCTGGGCACCACCAACAGCGTCGTCGCGATCATGGACGGCAAGGAGCCCAAAGTGATCGAAAACGAGGAGGGGTCTCGCATCACCCCCTCGGTGGTGGCCT
>DASTPP010000006.1:0-63965 GCA_035762175.1 Polyangiaceae bacterium
CGCTCGCGCGTCTTCGAGCTGCGGGCGCCCGAGGCGGCGGTCGGCGCGTGCGCGCGGCCCGAGCGCCCTCGCTTCGCCGCGGCCGACGCGGCCGAGCGGGCCGGCTGCGCGGTCGAGCTCGACTGGCACGAGGGCGAGCGTGCCTTTGCCGGCTCGACGTCCGGGCGCGCGTGCCCCAGCGGGCTGCGGGGGGCGAGCTATGCGACCAGCGAGGTGCGCCTCGACGCCGAGCGGCTCGTCTCGTGGGACCGCGGCTACGACGACGCGGGCAAGCAGGTGTGGGGCGCGACCAAGGGGCCCTACGAGTTCGTGCGCCGGGGCGAGCGGCCGCGCTGAGCGACGCCCGCGGCCGCCGACGTCCACCACGCCCTCAAAGCGCTTCTCCCTCCTGCGCCTGGCGCAACACGCGCAAGAAGTTGGCCCCCCAAAGCTTACGAACCTGGCCTGCGGTGTAGCCGCGCCGCAGCAGCTCGCGAGTCACGTTGGGCGCCTCGCCGACGTGGGCAAACCCGACCACGCCCCCGCCGTGGTTGAAGTCCGAGCTCAGCCCCACGTGATCGTCGCCGACCAGTCGCACCGCGTAGTCGACCGCATCGAGGTAGTCGGCCAGCGTGGCGAAGCGCCACTGGGTGCGCGAATACGTGGTGTACGCCGCCAGGTACGAGGCGTAGCGGTGCCTCTCGCTGCTCGGAGGGGTCTCGGAGCGCGAACGCTTACCCCTGGTGTCCTGCGTGCGTTGGACCCGCCGGGACCTCGGCCCCCGGCCTTGAGCGCGCCAGAGCCCGGGCGGGCAAACCAAACGTCGAGGTTCCCCCCGGGCCGAACTTTGACCCGAACCAAACCTCGAGGGTTGGGTCAGCGACGATCGTTCGTCGAACCGAAACCTCGAGGTTTGGTCCGCCGACGATTCTTCGGCGAGACCAAACCTCGAGGTTTGGGGCGGAGCCGAATTTTCATCGCCCCCAAACCTCGAGGTTTCCCCCGGGCCAGAATTTCATCGACCCTAAACCTCGAGGTTTGGTCCAAGGCCGTTTTCGCGGGGCGAGCGCCCCCAGCAGACTTCGCCGGCGTAGGCGCCGACGACCACCCCGGGGTGCACGTCGGCGCAGCACCGCCGTGGTCACGACGTGCAGTTCATCACGAGCCGCGCGGTCGCACCGCGCGGAGCAGGCGGTGCTGCGCCGACGTGCACCCCGCTCGAGGGGTAGACAAGAGGCCTCGGCGAAGGCGACGAACGCTTCGCCAGAGCCCGTGCTGCCTCGAAACCGCGAGCGTGCTCACCGCGGCTTCGAGGCCCTGGTGCTCCCGGCGTCCGCCCGCGGGGCGTCGCCGGGCGCGTCGATGGGGGGTGTCAGCCCCCGCCGGCCTCGCCCTCGCCAGGCTCGCTCGGGTCGGGCTCGCGGTCGTCGGGCTCGGCGGGCTCGGGCTCGCCCCCCTGGGGCCGGCGGGCCCGGCGTCGGCTGTGGCCGAGCGGCGGGGCGATGTCATCGACGTCGCCCTCGTTCCAGCGCAAGAACGAGACGACACGGCGGCCCTGGTCGTAGGCATTCGCCATCAGGGTGTAGGCCTTGGCGACGCGTTCGGCGGCCTCGTCGGGGTCGCCCGAGCCGTCAGCGCCCGATTGCCGCTGGCCGAGCGCTTCGAGCAAGAGGCCGCCGAGTTCGGCCGCCCGAGCGAGGTCGGCCTCGGTCAGCGGCGTCTTGGCGAGGATCTCGGGCCCCGCGTCGCGCAAGAGCCCGACGAGGGACGAGAGGTCTTGCGCGGTGTCGACGTGGCCCGCGCCCCGGCGCACGGCGGCGACCTCGAGCGGGTCGAGCAGGCCGAAGGTGGCGAGCGTCTCGGCGCTCGAGAGCAGGCGCACGCGCAGCGGCGCCGCCTCGGTGAGCAGGGCGCGCACGCGCGTCTCGCCCCCGTCGTGCGGCAAGGCGCGGGCGTGGGCGTAGGCGGCGGCGAGGGCGTAGTCGCGCAGCTTGTCGAGCGACGCGAAGGGCGGGTTGACGAAGGTCGCGCGCATTTCGTCGCGCAGCCGCAGCATCTTGGGCAGCGCGCCGAGCACCAGCACGACCGCGTTCGGCACGTTCACGGTCGAGCGGCGCACCGCCTCGCGGGGCAGGGCGTCGATCTCGGCCTGGACGCGGGCCATGGCCGCCGCCCCCTCGGAGGCGCCAGCGACCAGGACAAGGGATGCGCCGACGCCCCCGTTCGGGGATGCGCCGGCGCCCCCCGCAACGGGCTCGGCGGCGTCTCCGTCGCCCTCGCGGCCTTCGTCGCCGCCCTTGGGGGCGCTGCGGGCGGCGCCACGCTTCTTGGGGGCGCGGCCACCGTTCGGGCGGTCGCGGGGCTTCGCGGCGGGCCGGGCGGCCGCCTTCGGGGGTTGGTTGGGGGGGTGGTTCATGGGTTGGCTCACGGGGGACGAAAGGGGACGGTTGGGCTGCAGATGGAGGATGGCTTCGGTATTGGTTCGGCGGGTCACGGTAGGTTCTCCGAGGTCGACCCCCGCCCCCCGGCCCCTCGTGGCCAGGCTTTGGGTGTCACCTACCCGCTCGGCCAGGCGCCCGAGCCAGTTGCCCGATTTTTTCTCGCCCCCCTCCGATTTTCGGCGGCGAGGGCAAAACCTGCTGGTTTCGGGGGCGCTACCGCCGTCTCTGCGAGCGCCGCCCCCCGCGCCGGAGCCAAAGCACAAGCGCCCCTCACGACGAACGCGACGGGTCGCAGCCGCCCGGGCTCGACGGGCTGCGCGAGCGCGCCCGGGACGAGCTCGTCCGCCGCGGCTACCGCGTGCGCGTCATGGGCATCCGCTTCTGGCGCTTCCGCTCCCAGACGCCGGTGACGCGTGCCCCCGAGCGGCTGACCGACATGGTCGAGAAGCTCGTGCGCGTCGGCGTCTTGACCCCGGAGGAGGCGCGCGTCTTGGCGAGCGACGTGTTCAACCGCGAGTTCCGCAAGATTGGCGAGGCCTGGACCAAACAGCCCCTCACGCGGCGGCGCCTCGTCGCCGAGGCCATGGCGCGGGCGGCGCGAGCGACGGAGGGCGTGCCGCGTGCCCTCGAGGCAAGCTTCGGCGGGGCGGCCAGGTGTCGACCTACGCCGAGGCCGGCATCGAGCGGTACGTGCTGCGCGCCGTGCTCGACGAGGTGACGACGCCCCCGTGCCGCTTCCTCGACGGCAAGGTCTTCGCCGTGCGCGACGCGCTCGCCCGCTTCGACCGGCTCGAGCGCGCCGAGGGCCCCGAGGCCGCCCTGGACCTTCGCCCCTGGCTCCGCGAGGGCCCCGACCCGGAGGGGGGCGGCCGGCGGCTCTACGTGCGGCAGGGCGGCGAGCGCGTGACCGTGGCGCGCGTCGTGCGCTCGGGGGCGGGCGCGCGCGACGACCGCGGCGCCTTCACGGCCGACCCCGGCGAGCGGATGCTCTCGGGCTTCGGCCTCGACCTGCCGCCCTTCCACGCGAACTGCCGCACGACGACCGTGCCGGCCTAAGTTCGTGCGCACGAGAACGCCTCGACCCGGCGCTGCCCCCCGGCTCCACCCGGCCACCCGACGGGGCCATGGGGTCGATGGGGGCGGCGGCCCCCTACGCCGGCGCCGAGGGCCTCTCGACGTGCCAGACAAAGGCGTCGCCCGCGGCGTGCAGGGTGCTGACGGCCGTCCGACTCGCCGCCCCGGGCAAGCGAAAGGGCAGGTCCACGAGGTGCCACGACTTGAACCCCACGCCCAGCCACCGCAGCGCCTCGATCGTGCGCTTTCGATCGCGCACTTCGGTCACGACGAGGACGCCGCCGCCCTCCTCGACCAGCCCCCGCTCGTAGCCCCAAAGCCATCGTTCGATGGGCATCGACGAGCCCATCACGACCGTACGGCCCGTCCGCCGATCGAAAAACGCGCCCAGGGCGCCGGCCATCGCGAGCGTCGGAAACACCCAGAAGCCGGGCGTCTCCTGAATTTGCTCGGCGACGATGCCGTCGCCCCGGAGGGCTTCCGAAGCCGCCTGGAGGGCGGCGTAGAAGGCGTCGGCCGGCCCCTCGAACGCGAAGGGGAAGGCGGGCGCCTCGGCCAGCCTGCCTTCGAAGCGAAGGGAGCCGGAGACCGCGCCCTGCCTGGAGAAGTCGGCCGTCATCGTGGCAAGCCGCAGCTCTACCAAGGGCGTCCCGTCGATGCTCGCCCCGCCGGCCTCGACGACCTTTCGGGCCCTCTCGAGCGCCCCCTCGACGGTCGTCCCGAAGGCGTCGAGCGGCGTTTCGAACGCGACGTCGCAGGTCGACTCGTAGCCGCCGCCCTCGCGTCGCAGGCGGCGATGCAAGTGCGACCCCCACACGACCGGGCTCGGCCCGGCGGCCCATGCGAGCGTGCCGAACCTCAGGAGGAGCGGGCCGCGACGCATGTCCGGGCGCCCGATTCAAGCACGCCCGCCTGGCGCGAAGCAAGCGGCCGGGCCCCTCGGCGTCGCGCTCAGCGCGCTCGAGAGCCTGACCGAGGCGGTCGAGCTCCTGAGCACCGTCGCCGACGGCGAGGGCGCGGCCGACCTGCCCGCGCTCGCGGGCGAGCTTCGCGAGGCGGCCGACGCGCTCGCGGGCGCCGCCGGCTACGAGCCCACGTCCGACGAAGGCGAGGCCGGGAACGAGGGCGACGACGGGGACGGCGGCGACGTCGGCGCCGTCATCACCGCCTCGGCCCGGGCGGCGCCCCCGTGCCGGGCGAGGCCGCGACGCTCGAGGGCGCCTACCGCTTCGTGCGCGCGCCGCTCGCCGCCGAGAGCGACCTGACCCGCCTCGTGCGGGCCCTGCTCCGGGCGCTCAAGCGCGAGGTGCTCGCGAACGTGTCGCTGACCGTCGCGCTCGACTACCACGACGGGGCGGACGCGGGCGCGCTCGAAACCGTGCCCCTGACGAAGCTGCCCGCGCTCGTCGTGACCGGGCCGCGGCTCGTCCCGAGCCCCTTCTACAGCGAGAACGTGCCGGTCGAGCGGGCCGCCCTCGGGCCGAAGGGGCCCGAGCTCGAGCGCCTGAGGCCGCCCTACACGGCGGACCTCCTCTTCGACGAAGGGATGCCGCTCGACCGGAGTCGGGCCGTCGCAACGGCCAGCCTCGAGGTGGGCGGCGAAGGCGGCGTCGCCGCAGGGGGAGACGACCCGTGATCGCGCTCACCAACCAGAGCGGCCGCAGGCTGACCTTCGTGCTCGAGCACGAGCCCTACTGCGTCGCGCTCGGCCCCGACGCCGAGCTCGAGTGGGAGGTCTACGCGCCCCCGGCCCGCGCCGGCGCCCTGCGCTTCGTCGAGATGCCCGACGATCTGGTCGACTACCGGCCGAGCGCCCGCCACGCGTCCCACTTTCTGGACCTTCGCTTGCTCGACGCCACCTTCGCCGAGACGCTCGCCGAGTTCTACGCGCAAGGGGGGCCCGACGGCGCCGAGATGCTCGTCTCGGCCGGCGAGTACCTCCACCCCGAAGCCCTCCGGGCCCGCCCGCCGCGCGCCCGCCGCCCGGGCCGCTGACGGTGCGCCGCGCCGCACGACGCTACCCGTTCCCGGAGGGCGCGGTCGTCTACAACGACCTCGCCCAGGACGAAGACGGCAACCTCTACATGATCGACTCGTTCGGGGCGCCGATCCTGAGCTGCCGTTCCGCGCCGTGCGGGCGCGCCTGCGCGGAGCACGAGTCGGAGGCGAGCGGCTCGTCGGGGCCGAAGAATTCGTAATGAATGCGCGCGCGCGGCACGCCCGACGCTAGCGCGTCGCGGAAGGCGGCCTGCATGAAGGGCTTGGGCCCGACGAGGTAGACGTCGGCGTCGCGGTCGGCCGGCAGGTGCTCGGCCAGCCGCGCCGCGTCGAGGCGCCCGGCCTGGTGGGGCCCGTCGCCGGGGCCGGGCTCGTCGTAATAGTAGGTCGCCGTCACGTTCGCGTGGCGCGCGGCGAGGGCGTCGACGCGGTCGCGGAAGGCGTGCACCGCGCGGCACTGCGTCGCGTGGACGAATCGGACGGGCCGGCCCGAGGGCGCGACGCTCTCGAGCATGCTCATCGCCGGGGTAACGCCTACGCCCGCGGTCAGCAGGACGAGCGGGCGCCGGGCGCCGGGCTCGAGGACGAAGGCGCCGGCGGGGGGCAGCAGGCGCAGCTCGGTCCCGACGGGCGCCCGGTCGTGCAGCCAGTTCGAAACCAGACCGCCCGGCTCGCGCTTGACGCTGATGCGGTAGAAAGGCTCGCCCGGCGGGCCCGAGAGCGAGTAGTTGCGCCGCAGGAGCGCGCCCTCGATCTGGAGCAAGAGCGTGATGTACTGGCCGGGCTCGAAGCGCAAGAGCGCCCCGCCGTCGGCGGGCTCGAGGTAGAACGACGTGATGGTGGCGCTCTCGGGCACGACGCGCGCGACCCGGAACGCGCGGGCGCCGCGCCAGCCGCCGGGGGCCTCGGCCCGCGCGCGGTAGGCGGCCTCCTCGGCCCGGGTGAGCAGGTCGGCGAGCGCCCCGTAGGCCTCGCCCCAGGCCCGCAGGACGTCGGGCGTCGCGGCCTCGCCCAGCACGTCGGCGACGGCGCCGAGCAGGCAGCGCCCGACGACGGGGTAGTGCTCGGGCAGCACCCCGAGCGACACGTGCTTCTGCACCACCTGCGTCACGAGCGGCGCGAGCTCTTCGAGCCGATCGAGGTGCTGCGCGTAGGCGACGACGGCGCGGGCGAGGGCGCGGGCCTGCGCGCCGCTGGCCTGGTGCGCCTGGTTGAAGAAGGCCCGCAGGGCCGGGTGCTCGCGGAGCATCTGGTCGTAAAACCGCCTGGCGATGGCCTCGCCGTGCTGCTGCAGGGCGGGCACCGTGGCGCGAACGAGCGACTTGGTCTGGTCGGAGAGCATGGGTCGTCCCTCGGGTGGGTGGGGCGCCCGGGCCGGCGGCGCGGGCGTCGTGGTCTGCCCTCTCCCTCATCAACCTTCGTGCCGGCCGCCGCGCGCCCGGCGGCGGCCGAATGCGGCGGGCGCGCGGGGCTCGTGGTCGTCTTGACAACGGAGGCCGCGTCGTCTTAGTGACCACGACGTGGTCAAAATGATAACGGCGCCGGGCCCGGCGGCCGACGCCGACGAGGGCCGGGCCTGCCAGCCGACGGTCAGCGCCCTGCGCCGGCAGCGGCGCTGCGACGCCACGGCCCTCTTGCGCCTCGACGGCCGCGCGCTGGTGCCGGTCGCGGCCGACGGGCTGAGCGACGAGGCGTTCGGCCGGCGCTTCCTGATCGCCGCGCACCCGCGCCTCGCGCGCGTGCTCGAGGGCGGGGGCGTGGTGCGCTTTCCGGCCGACTGCGGCCTGCCCGACCCGTACGACGGCCTCGTCGGCGGGCAGGCCGCCGTCCTGCCGGTGCACGACTGCGTCGGGGCGGTGGTGCGTCGGGGCGGCGAGGTCTGGGGGGTGCTGACCTTCGACGCGCTGTGCCCGGGCGCGTTCGACGACGTCCGTGAGGGGCACTGGCGCGCGGCGGTCGCGCGGGTCGAGGCGGCGCTCGAGGCCGAGCGGGCGGCGCGCTCGCGGCGGGCGCCGGGCGGCGGGGGCGGGGTGCCGCCGGGGGCGCTGCAGGCGGTGCGCGAGCCGCGCACGCTCGTCGGCGCGAGCCCCGCGTTCGCCGAGCTCGCGCGCGCCATCGACCTGGTCGCCGGCTCCGACCTGACCGTGCTCGTGCTGGGCGAGACCGGCGTCGGCAAAGAGCTCGTCGTCGAGCGGCTGCACGCGCGCTCGCGGCGGGCCGCGCGCGCCCTGGTGTACGTGAACTGCGCGGCGCTGCCCGAGAGCCTCATCGAGAGCGAGCTCTTCGGCCACCGCAAGGGGGCGTTCACGGGCGCGCTGCAAGACCGCGCGGGCAAGTTCGAGCTGGCCCACGGCGGCACGCTCTTCCTCGACGAGGTGGGCGAGCTGCCCCTGGCCGCGCAGGGCAAGCTGCTGCGGGCGCTGCAGAGCGGCGAGCTGCAGCGGCCCGGCAGCGACGCCGCCCGCCGGGTCGACGTGCGCGTGGTCGCCGCCACCAACCGCGACCTGCCGGCCGAGATCGCGCGCGGGCGCTTCCGGGCCGACCTCTACCACCGGCTCTCGGCCTTCCCCCTGCGGGTGCCGCCCCTGCGCGAGCGCGGGCGCGACGTCCTCGCGCTCGCGGGCTGCTTCCTCGAAGAGAACCAGGCCCGGCTCGGCACGCGCAACCTGCGCCTCTCGCCCGCGGCGAAGGCCGCGCTGCTCGCCGCGCCCTGGCCGGGCAACGTGCGCGAGCTCGAGCACGCCGTCGACCGCGCGGTGCTGCACGCCCTCGCCGAGCAGGGGCGCGAGGCGCGCTGGGTGGTCGTCGAGGCCGAGCACCTCGGCCTCGAGGGCCCGCCGGCGAAGGGGCGTGCGGGGCGAGCGGGCCGCGCGGGGGGGGCGGCGCCGCCCGAGGTCGGGGGCGGGGGCGGCACCCTGCGCGAGGCGGTCGACGACTTCCAGCGCGCGTGGATCACCGCGGCCCTCGAGCGCCACGGCGGGCGCATGGCGGCGGCGGCCCGCGAGGCCGGCATGAACCGCAGCAACTTCCATCGCCTGGCCCGGCGGCTCGGGCTGGGCACCCAAGGTACCGAGGGCGGGTAGGAGGGCCCGCGCCCGCTTGACGAGCGCCCGCAGCCTCGCCCGCTCGGCCTTGCCCAGGCCCCGAGCCGCTCGCCTCTCACCCCGACCTACGCCCTCTTGCCCACCCGGCCCTGCCGTTTCGGCCGCAGCCGAAATCGGCTTCCCGCCGGGTTCAGCCGCTTGTGCGCTCGCTTGAGCAAGCTCGCCGCCCGTTGGGCAAGCCCCGGGGGCGCTGGGCAAGCCCTGGCGCCGGCCGGTCGAGGCGCGAAGGAGACAGCGTGCGCCCCCCGAGCCGGGTCACGTCGAGCCCTTGTCGAACACGCGGCTCATCTCCTTGCGCAGGCGGTCGACCTGCCGCTTGCTCCGGCCGATGCGCACGCACCGGCGCAGCACGTCGAGCAGCTTCTCGTGCGCGTCCTCGCGCCCCTTGATGACGAAGCCCGCGGGCGCGTACTCGTTGATGACGTCGAGCGGCTCCTTGAAGTCTTGGTAGGCCGAGTAGAACACGACGGGCAGCTCGGGCAGCCGCTCGCGGATGCGCCGGTAGACCTCGAAGCCGTCCATCTCGGGCATCTTGACGTCGAGCACCGCCGCCTCGAGCCGCTCGTTCAGCCGCGCCAGGGCCTCGCGGCCCGAGCCGCACAGCACCGCGTCGAACTCGTCCTTGAGCGTCAGCTCGAGGCCCGCGCGCACCAGCGGGTTGTCGTCGACCACCAAGATGGCCGGCTTCGGCTCCTTCTCGGCCGGCCCGCCCTTGGCCCCGAGGCGCGCGAGCGACGCCAGGCGGTTCGATCTGCTCATGCGTACCGCTCCCCGTGCGCCCCCCGCTCGAGCGGAAAGCCCACGCTCACCTTGGTGCCGACCCCGACGCTGCTCTTGACCTCGATCTTCGCGCCGTACAGCCGCGCCAGCTTCTGCGCCATGCCCAGCCCCAGCCCCACGCCCGAGTCGGGCTTGGTCGAGAAGAAGGGCTCGAAGATCTTGGTCAGGTGCTCCTCTTCGATGCCGACGCCCGTGTCGGCCACGTCCACCCAGACCATGGCCCCGTCCGGGTCGCGCCGCGCCACGACCTCGACGCGCTCGCGGGTGCCGCGCTGGCGGGCGGCCAGCTCGGCGGCGTCGACGGCGTTCTTGACGATGTTCTGCAAGATGGTGCGAAAGTGCAGCTCCGAGCCGACGAGCACGGCGGGCTCGGCGACGGAGGCGTCGATGAGCACGGGCGACTCGCCGCCGCGCTGCGCCTCTTGCACCAGGTGCTCGATGAGCGTGTCGACCCGGACGGGCTCGTCGCCGCGCTGCTGGCGGCCGATGCGGGCGTAGGCCAAGATCTCGTGCGTCAGCTCCAGGCCCCGGCCGACGCACCGGCGCACCAGGTCGAAGGCCTCTTCGAGCTGCTGCTCGTTGCCGGCGATGCTGCCGACGAGCGCGTGCAGGGCCTCGACCTCGGCGGACGCGAGCCTCGGCTCGACGAGCTCGAGCAGCTGCGCGAGGCACTCGCCGGTCCGCTCGAAGACCGAGCCCTTCGCGTCGCGGCCGTCGGCGCTCAGCTTGCGCACCACGGCGCTGGCGCTCGTCAGGGCGTTGCGCACCTCGTGGGCGAAGCCGCCGGCCATCTGCGACTCGAGCCGCTCCTTCTGCAGCTGCACGATCTGCTCTTGGGCGGCGCGCAGCTCGCGCGTGCGCTCGTTGACGCGCTGCTCGAGCAGGGCGTAGAAGCGCGCGTTCTCGAGCGAGATGGCCACCTGCGACGAGAGCACGCGCAGGAACTCGAGCCGCGCGGCGGTGAAGGTGCCGGCGGCCAGGTTGTTCTCGAGGTAGATCATGCCGAGCAGGCGCCCCTGGTGCAAGATGGGGCTGCACAAGACCGACTTGGGCTGGCGGGCGGCGACGGCGGGGTCGTCGGCGAACTGCTCGCTCCGCGAGGCGTCGGCGAGCACAACGTCGTGGCGCAGGCGCGCGACGTACTTGAGCACGCTCAGGGGCACGGGCGAGGCGGCGGCGGCGGGCGGGGCGCCGTCGACGTCGAGCGGCACCGAGCAGAGTTCGACGCTGCCGGTGTCGGCCCACGCGCGCGCCTCGACGCAGAGCTTGCCGCCGCTCTCGAGGATGAGGTGCACGGTCTGCGCGCCGGCGTGCTCCATGACGATGCGCAGGAGCCGCTCGATGAGCTTCTCGGACACGATCTCGCGCGAGAGCGCCTGGGTGGCGCGCAAGAGCGCCTCGACGTCGAGGTCGCTGACGCCGCCGCTGCGGGTGTGGCCGGCGGTCGCGGCCGCGGCGGCGTGCGCGGCGGCGGGGGCGGCGCTCGCGGCGGGGCCGGCGGCGCGCTTGGGGCCGTCGAGCAGCTCGCCGTACTGCGCCCGCAGGCGGCCGACCTTCGCGCCGGCGCCCCACCGTCCGTACAGCTCGACGGCCTGCGCCAGGTAGGCGCGGGCGACGGTCTTGCGCCCGCCCCGCAGGTGGAAGCGGCCGGCCAGCTCGTTGGCGAAGGCCTCGTTGGCGAGGAAGCCGTTGCGGTCGGCCGAGCCGATGGCGCGGTCGTAGGCGTCCTGGGCCGCGGCCGCGTCGCCCGTGACGCGCGCCACCTCGGCGTCGATCAACCACAGCTGGTGCTCGTACGTCGTCGGCGCCGTCGCCGCCCACTTGCGGAAGAGCGCGCGGCCCTCGTCGATCGTGCGCAGGTACTCCGCCCGCCGCGCTTCGGTCGCGCCCTCGCAGGCGGCGGCGCAGGCGAGCGCGTGGTGCCAGTGGTAGGCGGGGTTGATGTAGATGCCGGGCGCGCCGACCTCGTAGCACGCCGCCTGCTCGCCGAACGCCAGCGCCCGCCCCGCGTCGCCCAGCCAGTTGGCCAGCGACAGCTTGCACACCGCGTCGACGAACAGCGTCAGCAGGTCGTCCTCCTCGCGGCACCGGGCCAGGACGGCGTCCGAGTCGGGCCAGTCGTCGGGTGAAAATTGGTAGGGGTCGGCGCGCTCTTCGACCAGGCTGCGGGCGGTCGCCTGGATGCAGTAGTAGTACTGCACCATGTTGGGGTCGACCTTGGCCAGGCCGGGCGAGATGTCGAGGACCTTGCTGCGCACCTCGGCGAGCGGCAAGACGCCCCAGAAGTCCATGAACAGGCAGTTGATGGCGCAGTAGCCCGACCACTGGTAGGCGCCGTGCTCGAGGCCGCTGTAGTAGCCGGTCATCAGGTGGTCGCGCGCGACGTGCATCTCGTCGGTGTAGTGGGCGACGAAGGCGCCCCACATGTTCAAGATGACGGCCTCGGAGGCCTTGACGTGGTACTTCTCGTCGTTGAGCCGCAGGGCGAGGCGGCCGAAGCGCCGCGCGTTCTCGTAGTCGCGCTGGGTGAAGGCGAGGGTGATGGCGCTCAGGAAGACGAAGGCGAGCGGCGCGAGGGGGTTCTTGCCGTGCCGCACGCAGATCTCCGACATGCGGATGCCGACCATGGGCAGCAGGCGCGAGCCGAGGAAGTAGGCCGGCGTGAAGCACTCGGCCAGGAGCCGCAGGACGGCCATCTTCTCGGGGTCGTCCATCTCGGGCAGGTCGAAGTAGGCGTCGACGTCCTGGCCGTCGATGAACTCGCGCGAGCGGCGGATCTCCTCGGCCAGCTCCGCGTGCGTCATGGCCGGGTTGAGGCGCACGCCGAACTCGGCGAGCGCGGCGATGCCCGTCTGCAGCGCCGTGCGCAGGTCGTTCTCCATGCGGTACGAGACCATCGCCAGCGCGTTGACGCGCGCCCGGTCGAGCAGCGTGCGCGCCCGCGACCGCGCCGCGTCGAGCGTCGCGATCGACTCGGCGTAGCGCGCCGTCAGGTAGTACAGCTCGCCCTTCTCGAGGTGCAGGTCGAAGGCGAGCTCGTAGTCGCTCGCCCACGCCCCCTCGGGCAGGCACCGCAGCCCCGCCTCGACGTAGCTGAGCGCGGGCTCGTAGGCCGACGAGGCCTTGGCGCGGCGCGCGACCGCGAGGTTGAGCCGCGCGACCGCGCGCGCCTCGGCCGCGTCGGTGACGAGCGCGCGGCCGCGGTTGAGGTGGTCGGCCACCTCGAAGGCGTGCTCGTTGCGCTCCTCTTCGGTCAGGTGCTCGCGCAGCAGGCGGCCGAGCCGCAGGTGCAGCGCGGCGCGCTCGGCCTCGGGGGTGAGCGCGTAGGCGGCCTGCTGCACCCGGTCGTGCAAGAACTTGAAGCGCGCGTGGGGGGTGCCGCCGTCGAGGTGGCCCATCCACTTGTACTCGTCGCCCAGCGGCAAGAGCAGGCCCTCGTTGAGCGCGGGCCACAGCGGCCGGCCCGCGCGCTCGGGCGTCGCCTCGCACGCGAGCGACAGCAGCCGCAGGCTGAACTGGTTGCTCAGCGTGGCGCCGACGGCCAGCACGTCCTGCGTCTCCTTGGGCAGCTGCCGCAGGCGCCGCACCATCAGCTCGACGACGTTGTCGGCCGTGTTCATGCGCCCGATGCGCGCCAGGTCGAACGACCACTCGCCCGCGTCGACGTCGAACCGCAGCGCGCCCTCCTTGTACATGCTCGTCAAGATCATCTTGACGAAGAAGGGGTTGCCGCGCGTCTTCTGGTAGACGAGCTCGGCCAGCGGGCGGGCGCGCTCGCGGGGGCAGAACAGCGAGTCGGCCACCAAATCGTTGACGCAGTCGAGGCCGAGCGGGCCGAGCGCGATGGTGTGCACGGGGCGCGTCTTCTTGATGCTGCCGAGCGTCTTGGCCAGCGCGTGCCGCTCGTCGACCTCGTTGTCGCGGTAGGCGCCGATGAGCATCAGGTGGCGCACGTCCGGGTCGGTCATCATCATCTCGATGAGCCCGAGCGTGGGGGCGTCGGCCCACTGCAGGTCGTCGAGGAAGATGACGAGCGGGTGCTCGGGCTGGCAGAAGACGGCGCAGAAGTCGCGGAAGACGCGGTTGAAGCGGTTCTGGTTCTCGACGGCGCCGAGCGCGGGCAGCGGGGGCTGGGGCCCGAGGATGCTCTCGATCTCGGGGATGACGTCGACGATGACCTGGCCGTTGGCGCGCAGCGCGCGCGCCAGCCGCGCCTTCCAGCGCTGGACCGAGCTGTCGGGCTCGGTCAAGATCTGGCGCACCAGGCTTTGGAAGGCCTGCACGAACGAGGCGTACGGTATGTTGCGCTTGAACTGGTCGAACTTGCCCGCGATGAAGTAGCCGCGCTTGTGGGTCAGCGGCTTGTGGACCTCATTGATGATCGAGGTCTTGCCGATGCCCGAGTAGCCGGCGACCAGGGCGAGCACGCTGTGGGCGGCGCCGCTGGCGACCTCGTCGAAGTGGGCGAGCAGCCGGTCGATGTCGCGCGCGCGGCCGTAGAGCTTGGCCGAGGGGTGGAAGGTGGTGGAGGCGTCCTGGCGGGCGAGCTCGAAGGGGGCGAGCGCGGCGGGGTCGGCGGCCGCCTCGAGGCGGCGCAGCATCTCGACCAGGTCGTGCTTGAGGCCGTAGGCGCCCTGGTAGCGGTCTTCGGGGGCCTTGGCGAGCAGCTTGGCGACCAGCCGGCACAGCGGCGGGGGCACGGCGGGGTTGAGCTCGGCGAGCGGGGGGGGCACCTTGGCGATGTGGCTGTGCACCAGCTCGAGCGAGCTGGCCGACAGGAAGGGGGGCCGGCCGGCGAGCAGCTCGTAAAAGGTGGCGCCGAGCGAGTAGAGGTCGCTGCGACAGTCGACCGAGCGGTTCATGCGCCCGGTCTGCTCGGGCGAGACGTAGGCGAGGGTGCCCTCGAGCACGTCGGGGCCGGTGAGCTGGGGCGTCTCGGTCGCGAGCAGCGAGGCGATGCCGAAGTCGATGAGCTTGACGACGCCGGTGGCGGCGTTGAACACGACGTTGTGGGGCTTAATGTCTTTGTGAATGAAGCCGGCGCCGTGCACGCGCGCGAGGGTGTCGGCCAGGGCGACGGCCAGGCGCAGGAAGGCGGCCAGGGCGGGGGCGGAGTCGGGCGGGGCCCAGGAGCCCGCGGCGAGGTGTCGCTCGAGCGACTCCGCGCCGAAGTCTTCGAAGACGAGGGCGTGGCGGTCTTTGTGGCTCTTGTAGGCGAGCGCGTCGACGACGCCGTCGAGGCGCAGGCGCTTGATGATGTCGAACTCGAGGCGCAGGCGCGCGATCTGTCGCGCGGTGGCGTAGCCCTCTTTGAGCTGCTTGATGATGACGGGCAGGGCGTCGCTGTCGCGGTGGCCGCGGTAGATGAGGTGGCGCTCGCTCTCGTAAATGCACTGCCGCGCCACGTAGCCGGGTAGAATGACTTGCTCCACGTCGTCCCTCTCGCGTCTCGGGGGAACCCCAGCGCAGGCGGCGGGCGGGCGCGGGCGGCGGCGCGCCGAGCCCCCGCCGTCGGCTCACCCCTCGGCCGGGCCCGGCCCCGCGGGCCCGTCGTCGGCCGGCGTCGGCGCGCGCGGCGGCGGGCGCGTCACGCGAGAGAGCACCTCCAAGAGCTTAGAGTCATTAAGCCCCTTGACGATGTACCCCGACGGCCGGAAGCACGACATCAGCTCGAAAGGGTCGATCAGGTCGGTGTAGGCCGAGTAGATGATGACCGGCAGGTGCTCGTCGTGGCGGCGGATGGCGGCGAACAGCTCGAGGCCGCCCTCGCCGGGCATCTTCAGGTCGATGACGCAGGCGGCGAAGCCGTCGCCGAGGCGGGCGAGCGCCTCGCGCGCCGAGGCGCAACTGACGACGTCGAACTGGTCGCGCAGCAGCAGGTGCAGGCCCTCGCGCGCCAGCGGGTTGTCGTCGACGACGAGAACGTGAGGCTTGTCGACCTCGCGTCCGGTGCGCTCAGATGGCATACGGATGAGGATACGCCTATAACCTCGCAGAGTGTGTGCCCCCGACACAGTCCTCACGAAGAATTGTGTCAGATTGTGGGGTGCTTGTGGCTCGTTGGAGGCACTGTCAGGCCCCGGCCCGTGCCGGGGGCGAGCGAGGGGTACGCGCCGGCTGTCGGGGCCGCGCCTTGGCTCTACGCCTGCGCCTCCCGGTTAAGGTGGCACGGGTCGTGGTGGCGGGTCTCTTTCCGTCCTTGCTGAAAATGTCCGACGGCGTGGGGGCGTGGTTTCGTGGTAGAAATGTGCGAACTCTTTGCCGCGCTCGAGCGAACGAACAGGTTGCCCGGGGCGGGCGCGGCCTCTGCGGTGGCCAGGGCGGCGCTCCGGCGGGCGCGCGGGCGGCGCGAGGGCCGCGTTCTGGGCCGCCGGCTGCGGTATTGAGGCGGTGCGAGCGAGCGCGTACGCTCGCGCCCGAAGCCTCGCCCGGGGGTGCGATCGTCGAAAGGCCGTGAGGGCACGCTAGAAATGAAAGAAGAAGCCGCCCACTCGGGCGAGGCCGACCGCGCGGCGTCGCTGCTCGAGGGGCAGAAGCGCATCCTGCAATCGATTCACGACGACCGGCCGCTGTCGGAGGTGCTCGCGCTGATCTGCACGGTCGTCGAAGGGCAGGCGCCCGGCATGATGTGCTCGGTGCTGGTGGTCGACGAGGCGGCCCGACGGCTGCGCCACGGTGCGGCGCCGGGCCTGCCGGCCGACTACAACGAGGCGATCGACGGGGTGCCCATCGGGCCGCGGGTCGGCTCGTGCGGGGCGGCGGCGTACGCGGGCACGCCGTGCGTGGTGGAAGACATCTCGACGCACCCGAACTGGGCCGAGTTCCGCGCGCTGGCGTTCGAGCGGCACGGGCTGCGGGCGTGCTGGTCGACCCCGGTGTGCGCGTTCGACGGCAAGGTGCTGGCGACCTTCGCGATGTACTACCGCGAGCCGAAGCGGCCCTCGGCCGAAGACCGCAAGCTGACCGACTTCACGGCCCACCTGGTCGCGATCGCGATCAACCGCCAGCGCGACCGAGACCGGCTGGCGCGGCGGGCGGGCTTAGGGCGCCGAGCCAACGCCCCTGCCGAGCCAGCTCGAAGCCGCTTTAGGCTGCAGGACAGAGGTTGGGTTCGGCGGGCTTAGCGGTCGCACGGCCGGCCCTTCGGGCGGCTTCTCGAAATCGCGCAACGGGCCCCGCCGCCGGCCGAAGGGGGACGGCGCGACGCGACGTGCCTCGAGCAGATCGGCCCGCGCGCCGGCGCCCGGCCGAGCCCCGGTCGGACTGCCTATACCCCCGCGTGGGGGAGAACTCCCTTCGCGCCCGGTTGTCGTCGGGGGTTCGGCCGGTGTCGCTCAGAGGCCGCAGAGGCGGACGCCTTGGCTCGGTGGCCCGCAGAGTAGGCCCGCGCCGCAGTCGCGGTGCGAGGCGCAGGCGGCGCGGCACTGGCGCAGGAAGCAGACCTGCGCGCGGGCGGGGTTCGCGCACCCGGCCAGGTCGAAGTTCTGCCCCGTGCAGGGCGCCGCCACGTCGGGCCACGCGGCCTGCGCGCCGATGGACACGGGGATCAGCTCGCTCGCGGCGCGCAGGCGGTCTCCGTCGACCAGCTCGACCACGACGAAGAAGCGCCCGCTCAGCGCCGGCGCCGCGCCCGCCTTGACCCAGCCCTCGCCGCGGACATACCCGTCTTGCCACGAGAGGAACTGCTGCCCGCCGCGCGGCCGGCTCGCGCCCCAGACGGCGTGCGCCTCGAAGTCGGCCGGCGTCTCCGGAATGGCGTCGAGGAGGAACGCGATGGCGTGAAAGTCGGCCGGCTCCCAGCGCAGGGCGAGCTCGTCGGCGGTCTCGAAGTGGGCCCCGGGCGCGGGGGCGAGCAGGCGCAGCACCGACTCTGCCCGGAGAAAGTCGAGGCTCGCGTTGCTCGTGACCACGTGGCAGAAGCCGTCTTCGCCGCAGGCGACGCGCAGGCTGCTGGTCGCGCCGAGGTCTGAGGGCCAGGGCAAGCAGTCGGCGTCCGAGCGGCACGCGCCGTCGAGCGGCCGGCAGGTCTTCTGCCTGACGTCGCAGAAGTCGGACGCGGCGTCGCAAGGCGTTCGTTCGTTGCACTGGACGTAGACGCAGGTGCCGAAGTCGCCCGTGCACGACTCGTGCGCGGGGCAGGCGCTCTCGTCGCAACGTGGGTCGCAAGCCTTGGTGACGCGGCGCGCGCCGCTGTCGCCCGCTTGACCGCCGCCGTCCTGCCCGGCCGCGCCCGCCGCCCTCGTGACGCCCCCCGCCCCCGTTGCCCTCGTCGAGGCCGCCGCCCTTGCCGTACCCGCCGCGCCGGGCCCCCCGCTGGCGCCCCCCGCGCCGGTCGAGCCGGCGTCTCCTGCCGCGCCCGCCGTGCCTGCCTCGCCCCCGCCGCCCGCCGTGCCTGCCTCGCCCCCCGCGCCTGCCCCGCCCGAGGCGCCCGCCTCGCCCCCGCCGCCGGCCGCGGCCGCGCCCCCGTCGCCCCCCGCGCCCGCCGCGCCGGCTTCGCCCGCCGCCCCGGCCTCGCCCGTCGCGCCCGCGGTGCCGGGCTCTTCGTCGACGACGACGCAGTGGTTGCCGACGTCGCAGTCGGCGTCGGTCTCGCAGATCGCGGCGCAGCCGTCGAGGTAGCAGACGTACCCGTCCATGCCGTCGCACCGGTCGCAGCGCTGGCGGCCCGAATCGGGGCAGCCCGCGAGCCCGCCGGCGGCCGCGAGCGCCGCCGCCGCCAGCGCGAGCGCGCCGCGGCCGGAGGGCCGCCTAAAATACGATGGCAGCATGCGGCCCGCCCCCCCACCAGTAGCCGGGTTCGCTTCGACTGTTCGATTCGGCGCCCACGCCGGTGTACCTCGTCCGGTCGAAGTTCACGTTCGAGCTCCGCGAGAGCGAGAACGAGAGCCCCAAGAGCATGCGGTCGAGCAGCAGGTAGCCCGCCCCGAGCGTGAGCCCGAGCTCGAAGGCGGGGCGCTCTTCGTGCACGACCCAGCGGGCGGCCAGGCGTGCGTCGGCCTGGAAGTCTCCGACGACGTTCCACCGGGCGAGGGCGGCGGGCTCGAAGTAGAAGGCCTGCGCCCGCGAGGGTTGCCGCTCGAGCTCGCCGCCGAAGGGGTCTTCGACCCGGCGGACCGCGTCCGACGAGAGCGCGCCCACTTCGAAAGCCCCGCCCAGCGTGCACTCGGTCGAAGCCACCCGGAACGGGGGCAGGGAGAGCGCCCCGAACGCGCCCTCGCGGTGGCGCGTCAGCCCCCGGCGAGAGAACTCGAAGGCGAAGCGGGCGCCGAACTGGCGTTGCCGCCCGCGCCGCTCTTCGACCCGCTTGGCGCGCTCGACCCGGCGCATGGTCTCGCTGTCGGGCGGCACGACGCTCGCCAGGCGGCCCAAGATCGCGCGCAACAACTCGGCGTTCTCTTCGTTCGCCCCGACGTACTCGTCGAACCGCTGCTTCGCGGCCGACAGCGTCGCGGTGGCGTCGTCGAGCCGCTGGGCCGCCTCGTCGAAACTGAGCCTTTGCTCCTTCGTCGCGAAGTCGACGAGCTCTTTTATCTCTCGGGGCGAGGCGCCGTGCACGTTGTTGATGACGATCTTCTTGTGCGTGATGTTCTGCTCGATGGTGGCCCCGCCGCTGCCGTTCAAGACGATGTTGTAGTCGCCTACCGCCGACGCCCCGCCCCCCTGCGCGCCCGCGCGCCCGGGCTCGAGCACCGACGCCGCGAAGGCCGCGATCGCGGCCGCCGTCGAGCCCCGCCGGCGCGGGCACCTCTCGCCCTTCGCCATCGCCCCGCCCTGCCCCTCGCCCATTGCCGGCCGGCGCCCGCGTCGCCCTAGCGAGCGCGCGCGGGCGAGGGGGCCTGCCCCGCGGGCGAGGTGGTGATCGTCTGGCGAATCGTGGCCGAGGGGCTGCCCTGCACGGTGATGTTGGCGGTGCCTTCGGTGTGCGAGCTGTAGAAGACGGCCGGGGTGGGCGCGGACGGGCTCTGCGGGGGCGGGCGCTCGGGGTTGCCGGGGGGGGCGGCCGGCGAGGCGAGCGAGGCCGTCGCGGCGGCCTTCGGGTGCTCGGCAAAGAGCTTCTCGCCCCCGAGCGGGCCGATGAGAAAGACGATTACGAATACGCCCATCGGCCCCGCCGCCACGACGGCCAGTTTCCGCTTCACGTCGAGCCTGACGGCGAGGCGGCCGAGCAGGGCGGCCGAGCAGGCGGCGATCATGAGCGAAAGAATCGCCCACCGCACCCGCTGGTCGAAGGCCGAAACCTCGGCCTTCGGGTTCACCGTCAGGGCCAGGAGCACGGCCAAGAAGAGCACGCCGAGCACGAACGACGCGGGCACCAGCCACGGGGGCAAGACGTCTCGGTCGCGAGGCGCCGGCGCCCCCCCCTTGGGCTGCGGCGCGTGCGCCCCGACGGCCGGCGGCCCATCGGCCGACGCCCCGACCCCAGGCAATGCCGGCGGCGCCTCGGTGGCGGGCGGGGCCGACGGCGCCGTCGGTTTCGCCGGAGCCCCCCCGCCAGCACGCGCCACCGCCCCTCTCACCGCCCCCTTCTTCGCCTTCGACCGCCCCATGACTACCTCGATACGCTCGCGACGCCCAACCCTCAAGGGCCAACGCGCTCGATACGACCCCCCCATGCGCCCTTCGCCGCCGCGGGGGGCCAACCACCTCGGGTCTGGCTGTGGCGCTGCCACCCGAGGCCCCGCTCTGCCCGGCGCCCGCCGGCGCGGGCGGGCCCCTCGCGTCGCAGGTTGTCGTGACCTCACCGGTGGGACACCGGACTGCGGCGCTTCACGACAAGTTTCGCTCTTGCGCCCGCCGCCGCCCGGCCGGCGCCCCCGCCCTCGAGGCCAGCCGGCGGCGCGTGTACGATCGGCGCCGACCCATGGATCGGATCCGGGCCGTGACCGCCTTCGTTCACGCCGCCGAGCTGGGCAGCCTGTCGGCCGCCGCGCGCGCGCTCAAAATCCCGCTCGCTTCGGTAAGCAAGGGGTTGAGCGAGCTCGCTAAGGCGGCCACCCCGCCTCGTCGGTGGCGGTCCCGCCTACAGGGCACCCTGCCGGCACCCCGCCTCCCTCCAAACCTGAAGAGAGGAAGACGAGCACCACGAGCTGGTCCCTGGCGGCGCCCCCAGCTCGCCCCGGACGTACCGGTCCGCCAGAACGTGCCCGAGGGGGGCTTGCCGCCGGGCCGCCGCCGAGCATGGGCCCCGCTCGCGGCTTACTCGGGGGCGGGCGGCCCGGGGCCCGGACGCGCGGCCTTCCACGCCGCCGGCGTCAGCGCTTCGAGCTCCGGCCTCGTGAACACGCCTCGCGACAGCCAGGGCACCACGTCCGCCAGGTAGTCGACCGGGTCGATTTCACACAGCGCGCAGCTCGCCTGCCCCGAGTACGCGACCGCCCCGCGCTCGCCGCCCGCGTGCGCGCCCGCAAACAGGTAGTTCCGCCTTCCGACCGCCGGCCGGCGATGGAGGCGTTCGACGACCCCGCGGGCGATCGGCAGCCGGCCGTCGTCGAGCAATCGCGTCCGCGCAACGCGGTGGTTGATCAGATACTGGAGCGCCTTGCCGAGCAGCGAACTCGGCGGCTCCGACGGCGCGTACGTCCGGCACCAGCGCAGCAGCTCGTCGTAGACCGGCTTCAACCGCCGTTGCCGCTCGGCGGGCCGCCGCTCGGCGCCCTCGTCCGCCACGTCGGCCTCGACGTCGGAGGGCGCGCGAAGGCGGCGCCAGCCCGGCGGCCTCGCGGGCCCCGCGCCGGCGCCGCGCTACCCTGGTGCCCGCCATGGCCCGAGCCCGCCCCGCCGACGCCCCGCCCACCCCGCGCCACGCCCGCCCCGCCGACGCCGCGCCCGCGCCGCGCCGCGCCCGCCCCGCCGACGCCCCGCCCGCCCCGCGCCGCGCCGCCCGCCCCCGCGACGCGTTCGAGCACGAGTTCGTCGCGACGGTCGAGGCCATGCGACTCGGCCGCGCGCAGTACCTCGTCGTCTACCTGCCGGCCTCGCTGCGGGCGCTGCCGGCGTTCGCCGGCCGGGCCCGCCGGCGCATGAAGGGCATCGCCGCGGGCCACCCGCTGCAGCGGGCGTGGCAGCCCGCGGGCGACGGCCGCCGCTACGTGATGCTCGGCGCCACGTTCTGCCGCCGGGCGGGCCTCGCCCCGGGCGACGCGGTCACCCTGCGCTTTTCGCTGGTCGACGACGGCGAGGTCGACGTGCCCGCCGAGCTCGCCGAGGTGCTCCGGCAAGAGCCCGGCTGGCGCAAGCTCTGGCGCGCGCTGACCCCGGGCAAGCAGCGCGGCGTCGCCTACTACGTCGACAGCGCCCGCGGGCCCGAGACGCGCGCGCGGCGGGCCGTCGACGTCATGCGCCGGCTCGAGGCGGGCGAGCCGCTCGGGCCGAAGCGCCGTTGAGCGCGCGCGGCACCCGCCCGCGGGCTCGGCGGCGCCGCTCTCCGGCCCTTCGGCGGCATTTTCCAGCGACGACGAACGGGGTGCCGGGCTCCGTGCCCGGGCCGACCCGAGCGAGCCGGGCCGACGCAACGACGACCCCGAGAACTGCGGCGCGGTCGGGCACTCGTGCCTCGGCGCCACGTGCGGCCAGGGCCTGTGCGAGCCCGAGCAGGTGGGCGAGGCGCTCACGACGCCCGCGCCCCGGCTCTTCGCCGACGAGAAGGCCCTCTACGGCCTGACCTACGACGCGCTCGGACCGGCGCTGTTTCGCCGCGCGCTCGAGGCGCCGTTCACGACGACCCTGCTCGACGTGCGCGGCGGCTCGATGACGCCCTGGCGCCAGTCGAGCGAGCACCTATTCACGTTCACCAACCCGGCGGTCATTTCCGCGGAGCATTCGATTCGCGCCATCCCCAAGGCGGGCGGCGCGCCCTCCACGTACCCCGCCGACCTCTGGAGCTCCGGCCCTCACGATGACCTCTTCGACGTCGACGGCCAGAACATCTACTTCGCGCGCGAGCTCCCGTTCGGCAGCAACGACACGCCCTACGTGGCGCTGCCGCTCGATCACAGCGGCCCGCCGCGGCCCTTGACCGCGCCCGACGACCCCGTGACCGACCCGCGCTACCCCTACTCGGCGCCGCTCGCCGCGGGCGACTACGTCTACGCCGTGGGCCGGGCGTACCCGTCGAACAGCCAGCCTGACGCCCTCTTCCGGATGCGCAAAGACGGCGCGGCGCCCGCCGAGCTGCTGTTCGCAGAGCCGTCCCTGCCCACGCGCAGGCTCGCGATGGCAGGCGACGTGCTGATCGGCGGCGCGGGCATGTACCAGGGCCAGGGAGAATGCGTCGACGGGTACGTCGACACCCAGGTTTGGGTCTCGCACCCCCCCTATCACCAGAAGACGCCGCTCGTGACGCACGGCGGGCACCTTGGCGATCTGACGAGCGACGGCGCGTACCTCTACTGGGCCGACGACTGCGAGGGGGGCGTCTACCGCCTGTCGCTGCAAGGCGGGGAGCCCCTGCGCATGGCGGCCGGCCCGAGCCGCGACCCCCGCGTTGCGATCGTCGGGCCCTACCTTTATTACTCGGCGCGCCACCCGGCGACGGGCCTGACCACCCTCTACCGCGTCGCGCGCTGAGGGGCCTCGCCGGCGACGCGCGGGCGGGTGGCCGGCGGCGGTCGCGGCGCGCGAGGTCGGCCGCGGCGGGGGGCGTCAGGGGGGCTTCTCGTACGCGAGCGGCGCGTACAACCCCGCCGACGCCTGCGGCGGCGTCGCCAGCGGCGTGCAGCCGGTCGCGTGGAGCGACGACCCGCTGACCAAGCGCGCCCTCTCGCCCATGCGCGGCAACGCGCGCCGGGAGCCGGCCTAGAACGTGCCGACGAGGCCGAGGCCGCTGCCCCGCTGCCCCAGGTTCATCGGGGCGAGCCGAATTTCGCCGAGGTCGTTGCGGACGAGAACCGTCTTGGGCACGGTGAGGCCGACCAAGAGCATCGCGGCGCCGGCGGCCTGCCCGATGCCGTCGAGGGCGAGCACGGTGTTGCCCACCGAGTTCTCGGTCTTCGACATTTGCAAGAACGGCCCGAGCACCGGCACGTAGAGAAACTCGCCGCTCTCGCCCGAGTCTTCCATCGCCGCGGCGCCGAGGATGGAGAACGTGTACAAAATACCGAGGGGGATGGCGCCGCCGATGATGAGGCCGCGGCGGACGCGTTGCTCGGGGTGGTACCCCGGCGGGATGGGCGCGTCGGGGTTGTAAGGCCTCGTCGCCGGCCCCGAGAGCGCGACGCTCTGGGGCACGTAGCTCGGTTGCGTCTGTTGCTGCAGCGGCGCGACGTACTCGCCGTTCGGGGCGCGGGCCGACGCCGGCGGGGGCGGCGGGGGCGGCAGCGGCTCTTGCGCGTGGGCGCGGGGGGCGGCGAGCGTCGCGGCGAGAGCGCCGCCGAGGGCCAAGGCAAACCGGGCGCGAAGCGCAAAATGAGAAGGCGACGTAAGCATGCAGACCTCCGGACGAGCTCGCCGTTTAAGCAATCTTTCTACCACCCTGCCCACACGCGTCTCAACTCGTCAAAAACGGTTCGGTCAACCCACCGGGGCTGATCGGGGTGTCCGGGCGCGTGAGGCCGGCCCGCTCGCGCCGGCGCCGAGGCCGAGCCGGTTACGCTTTCGCTGTCACTGGAAACTCGCTCCGTGATCCCGACGGCCCCGGCCAGGCATCGGCAGGGTGAACGAACGACGTGCCGGGGCGGTGCGGGCTCGCAGGGGGCGGCCGCCGGGGGCACCCCGCGTGCGCGCCGCCCGGCGACGTTGCCCCGAGCGCGCGTTCGGCGGGCCCGCGTCGACGCGGGCAGGGCCGACAATTTCATCGCCGAGCTCGCAGCCGCTCGGCCTCACCGGTTGAGCAAGCCGAGGGCGTCGAGCGTCACCATGCCCAGCATGAGGGCGAGCGTGCCAGCATGCGTGAGGCAGGCGGCGAGCGAGAAGGCGAAGCCGACGCTTTCCGGCATTCGGCGGCGTTTTCCAGCGACAACGGAAGGCGCGCAGGGCGCCGTGCCCGGGCCGATGCGCGCCGGCGCCCGGCCGAGCCCCGGTTGGACTGCCTGTGCCCACACCGGCGAAGCAAGGGCCACGTCGTTCGTGCAGCGGTGATCGATGCACGAGATCACGAGGTGCGTCGCAGAGAGCTTTGCCATGTGCTCTCCTCCGCATGCGAGCATCGTCGTCCGTCGAGCGGGGCACAACGACGTCGTGCTCGACGGGAGACCAGCCGGCGTCGCGCGGGGGCGGCGCCGGGGCGCATCAGGCGCGGGCCCGCGCCTGCACGAAGCAGTCGAAGAAGACGCTGTTCGGGTCGCGCGCGACGCGGTCGAGCTCGGCGGTCATGCCGTCGACCGTCTCTCGCGAGACGCGCTTCGTCTCGAGCAGGCCCGGGGCGCCCGAGAGCAAGAGGTCGGCCCAGTAGGCGACGGTCTCGGCGCGCTCGGCGGGGGCGCGGCTGTCGAGGTGGGTGACGCGCACCTCGGTCTCGACGTCGCGGAAGCCCACGGCCTGCAGCAGGTTGCCGAGCTTGGCGCCGACGAACGGGTCGCCGCCGAGCTCGACCTGGTGGTCGTTGAAGGCGGCCCAGTAGCGCATCGTGTGGGGGCTGTACGGGGTGAGGAAGAAGGCCGAATTGAGCGGCTCGGTGCAGGCGACGGGCGAGCCGGGCGCGAGCACGCGGCGCACCTCGGTGAGCGCCTGCGCCGGGTCGGGCACGTGCTCGAGCACCCAGCACAAAAAGGCGGCGTCGAAGCGGCCCGCGTCGAAGGGCAGGCGCCGGGCGTCGCCGGCGACCATCTCGTGGCGGCCCGCGGCGTACGGCACGGTGGCGAGGTAGCGGCGCGACTCGACGAGCTCGGCCTCACCGGCCTCGACGCCGGTGACGTGCAGCTCGGGGAAGCGGCGCAGCAAGATCTCGGTCTGCCCGCCGACGCCCGAGCCGACCTCGAGCAAGCGGCGCTGCCGGCGGAAGGGCAGCCGGTCGTAGACGAGCGGCTCGAGGAAGCGCGCCTGGCGGCGCAGCCGCTCGTGCTCTTCGGGGCTGTGGCCGTGGACGTAACGGTCGTCGGACGATTCGTTCGAAGTCACGCCGGGGAGCGTAGCGCGGCGCGGGGTCGGGGCACCCCCGGGTGGCCGTCGGCGGCGCCGCCCCGCCCGCGCAGGCCGTAGGCGTCCACCTTGCGCTTGAGCGTGTTGCGGTCGATGCCGAGGGCGCGCGCGGCGAGCTCTTCGCCCCGGCCAAGCCCCCGCCCAAGCGCCCCGCCAAGCCGGTTGAAGCGCCGCTGTCCGCGACGCGTCGATGTACCCCCGACACGTTCCCCTTCAGGGTCGCCCCACGGCAGGGCCGAAGCCCCGGCCTGGCAGCGCCCCGAATCAAACTCCGAGGTTGGCCGATGGTCGTTGACGACCCCGGCGCAAACTCCGAGCTTGGTCGAAGGTCGTCGACGACCCCGGCGCAAACTCCGACCTTGGGTGGGGGGCCCACCTTCGCCGCCTACCTCTGCAAGCGCCTGCGCGCCCGCGACCGGCGCGGTCACGCCCTGCGGACGGGCTCGAGGGTGACGAGGCGCACATCGAGCCCGACGCCGACGAGCACCAGCGCCACGAGCGCGACGACCGTCCGCCAAGACGGCGCTTCGAGTACACGCACGGCCACGACGAAGACGGCCGCCGACATGATCCAGTCGACGAGCGCCGCGACCCAGGTGCGCGGGCCCATCACCAGGAGGGCGGAGCAGCGGCCGCAGCACAGGGGCCGGGCGGGCGTCGGGCCGGGAAAAAGCCGCCAGCGGCGGAGGGGGTGGTGGCAGAGAGGGCAACGCAGACCCTCCCGCTCGGCCAGGGCTCCGGGCAGTTGCGAAAGAACGACCATCGTTCGTCAGCAGCGACCGCCCGACCCGGCGTCATCGGGGCGGCGCTTGCGCGAGGGCCGGGCGGGCGTCGAGACGCCCCGCGACCGCCGCGACGGCGCCTCACCGCCACGCGCCGACGTCTGGCACGACCACGGCGAAGAAGTCGGACAGCGCCGCGAGCTCGTTGCGCTGCAGCTCGGCGGCGGGCACCACGCCCCCCGACGCGCCCGGCAGATCGCGCGTCGCCGTCGCGCCCGCCACCAGCGTGTTGCGGTAGCCGAGGTCGGTCGCCGCGCGCACCGTGGCCGAGATGCATATGTGCGTCATGAAGCCCGCGACGATGAGCTCCTTGCGGCCCGTCGCCGCGAGGCGCGCGTGCAGGTCGGTGCCGGCGAACGAGTTCGGCAGGCCCTTGCTCACCACCGGCTCGCCCTCGCGCGGGGCGACGGCGGGAATGATGGCGCTGCCCGGCCCCTGCGGGTCGAACACCGGGCCGCCGGGGGCGCCGTGGTGCACGACGTGAAAGACGGGCAGGCCGCGGCGGCGCGCCAGCTCGAGCAAACGCGCCGTCTCCTCGACGGCGGCGTCGATGCCCGCGAGGGGCAGGCGGCCGGTGGGCAGGTACTCGGCCTGGGCATCGACGATGACGAGGGCCGCGCGGTCGAGCGGGGCGGGGTGGGTCGGCGCGCCGGCGAGCGAGAGGAGGGTACGGGGGGTCGTCATGGGAGTCTCCTTGGAGAGTGGGGGGTACGGCCCCAGAGGTAGCTCGTGCGTTTCTGCGCAGCCATTGGCTATTCTGTCCCAATGCCTGTGCAAAAACGTTCAGGCCTGCTCGACTGGGAAGACCTGCGCGTCTTCGTGGCGCTGGCGCGCGCGGGCAGCCTGTCGGCGGCGGCGCGGGCGCTGAAGGTGAGCCACGCCACGGTGGGCCGGCGCATCGCCGCGCTCGAGGGCACGCTCGGTCGCGCGCTCTTCGACCGCCGCGCGGACGGCTACGCGCTCACCGCCGAGGGGGCGGCGGTGCTGGGGCTGGCCGAGGGCATGGACGAGCGTGCGCTGGCCATCGTGCGCCGCTCCGGGCGGCAGGCCGGGCTGACGGGCACCGTGCGGCTCACCGCCACCGAGGGCCTGGCCGAGCGCCTGCTCATCCCGCGCCTGAAGGGCTTCCACCGCCGCCACCCCGGCATCAACCTCGAGGTGCTGAGCGATCCGCGCTCGCTCAGCCTCGCCCGGCGGGAGGCCGACGTGGCCGTGCGGCTCGCCCGGCCGCAAGCGGGAGAGCTCTTCACCCGCCGGCTCGCCGCTCTCGCCTACGGCGTCTACGCGGCGCCCGGGGGCGACACGTCCGCCTGGGTCGGCTTCGACGACGCCTTCGCCCACCTGCCCGAGGCGCAATGGCTGGCCAGACACGCCGCCGGCGAGCGCGTGGCGCTGCGCGCCAACTCGCCGCTCTCGCAGCTCGCGGCGGTGCGCGCTGGGTTCGGCAAGGGGGTGCTGGCGCGCTGGTTCGCCGAGGACGCCGGGGGCCTCGTCGAGGTGGCGCCGCCCGCCCCGCCCCCCGTGCGCGAGGCGTGGCTCGTGGTGCACCGCGACCTGCGAGACGTGCCGCGCGTCCGCGCCCTGCTCGACGCGGTGGTCGCCATCTTCGAGGCAGAGCGGTCGCGATTCGGCCCCCACGGCCCTTGACCTCCGGGCGCGCAAGGTCACCCGCCGCCCGCATCAGGGCACCTGCGCCTTGAGGCGCCGCATCTCGTCGACCGCGGGCACCGCTTCGTCCGCGGTCGACCAGGCCGAGATCACCCGGTCGGCGAGCTCGCGCGCCGCGGCGGCCCGCCCCTCGCGGGCGGCGCGCCTCGCCGCCCACACCATGACGAGGCTCGCACCGCCGAGCTCGGCGGCCCGATCCGGCAGCGCGGCCTCGAGGGCGGTCACCGCCTCCGGCTCGCGCGCCGCCTCGAACGCTTCAATCATGGCTTCGGGGAGGACGGTCACGAAGGGCGCAGGCTCACGCAAGAGCGGCCGGAAGGCCTTGGCGGCCCCGCGCAGATCGCGCCGCGCCGACTTCTCCGCGCCGGCGACGAACGCCTCGGCGCCCGGCAAGACCCCCCCGGATAGCCGCTGACGGATCTCCCGGAAGCGGTCGAAGCACCGGCCCGACACGGCCGCGGACGTGCGCGCGCACATGGCCGGCAGGCGTTTCGATACGTCGGGGTGCGCGAGGTCGAGCGGGGGCGGCTCCGGGTCGATGAATTCGCTCGCGACTCGGTCCGCTACCTCCGCGGAGCGCCCCAGGATCGCCGCGAGCTCGAGCGCATGCCAGGCGATCTCGAGCCGCTGCGCGCGCACCCAGCCGACGTCGGCGGCGCGCGGGGCCATGGCCTCCAGGGCCCGCCGCAACGCCGCGCCGAAGCGGGCCTCGCTCGCCTCCACGCGCAGCAGCAAGAGCTCGCTGGCGACCTCGTGAACGGGCTGCCCGCCGGCGGCCAACGCGAGCGCGATGCCCCGCACCTCTTCGCGCCGCCCCGCGGCGAGCAGCTTGTCCGACAGCTTGCTCGCCACGTTGGTATCGAAGGGCGAGAGCAGATACGCTCGGCGCAGGGCATCGAGCGCGCGGGTAGGGTCCGGCGTGGCTTGGCCCTCGAACAACCACCCGTACCCGTCCCAGGGTGACCATGCCTGCATGGCGCGCGCGGCGTCCACCCCCCTGGTCGTGCCCTCCCTCACGGTCGCGAGCTGAACCCACGGGGCACACCACTCACCGGTCGGGTTCTTGGGCTCGGCCTGCACGGCCAGCAACGCCAGCTCGTCGGCGCGCTCGGCGTCCGACGCTTGAAGGAGGCACGAGAGGGTCGAGGCGAGGGTCGATCGGCCCCAGGGGCTCGGCTCGGCACGGAGGTCTTCGGAGAGTCTCGCAATGACGGCCGGCGGGTCGACACGTTCGAAGTTATGGACGATACGGGCGTGCGCCGCGGCCGCGCCCCGCGAGCTCGGGCTCGGGGGGGGCAACGCGATCGTCGGCTCGGGCCAGCCGAAGGTGTACGCGCAGCGGCGTCGCTCGCCCGCCCCCATGACGCCCAGCGCGTCGGCCCGACTTTCGAGCCGGCGGCACTCTTCTGGCAGGGTGCCCGCGTTGTGGGTCATTGCCAGAGACAAGTCCAAGAGAAGGAGTGCGTCGTCGATCGTCGGGGCGCCCGTATACTCGGCGACGGTCGGGTCGAGCCGCGCGGCGCGGGGCAGCGAGCCGGCCGCCACCCAGGGGGCCATCGCCCGTCGGACGACGTCGTAGAGCGCCGACGATTCGGCCGCGCTGCGCGCGAATTCGGTATCGTCGCCCGACCGGCGAAGCGACACGACGAGCCGATACCCCGCGGGCGCCCTGGTGAGCGTGCCGTCGACGTAGGCCGCGGCGCGGCGGCGCGCCGCTTCGAGGGCGCGCCCCCTCGCGTCCTCGGCGTCGTACGGGTCGGCCGCGTATCCGTCCACGGGTTGGGGCGGCAGCGAGAGCAGCTCCGCGGGCAGCAGCGTGCGCGCCGGGGTGCCGCCGAGCACGACGCGCGCGCGCTCGCAGAGGGTCGCCGCCGCGGCCGCGCCGAGCCAGCCCGAGCGCTCGCCGACGCCGAACACCCGCGCCGGGGGGCACGCGAGAACCGAGCCCGCCGAGGCGAGCGGCGAAGGCGCGCGCGGCGCCTCGGCGGGATGCGACGTAGCCCACCACGCGGCGGCGATGGCGGCCGCGACGCCGGCGAGGGTCGAGGCCAAGAACGCCGACCAGCGCCCCCCCGGCACCGCTCGCCCGACCGGGCCGACCGCGCCCACCGTCCGCGGGCCGATCGCGAGCGCCCGGTTGATCTTCTTCCGCGCGGACGCCACCCCCTCGGGAGGCGTCTCTTCGCCGAGGGGCAACGTCTCGGCGAACGGGGCCACGTCGCTCGGCGCCGTCGCGACCGGCGGGGGCGCGGGTCGGCGCGAGGGGGGGGCCTCTCGTCCGAACACGCCCGCGAGGGCCTTGACCGCCTCGCTCGCGCTCCGGAACCGGCAGCGCGGCGCGACCGCCGTCGCTCGTCGGAACCAGTCGTCGAACGCGCCCGGCAGCTCGACGCCTCGGCGCGCGGCGCGCACGCTGGCCGCCTCGCTCGGGCCCTCGGAGACGAGGAGCGCGAACGCCACGGGGTGGAGCGGCGCGCCCCCCGGCTCCACCCAGTAAGGTGAGCCCGTCAGCATCGTGAAGGCGATCATCCCGAGCGCATGGATGTCTGTCTCCGCGGTCACTCCGCATCCGCGGAACTGCTCCGGCGCCATGTAGAGGGGCGTCCCGACGGTCGCGGTAGACCCCTGGGTGCCGCCCACTTCGAGGATCTTGGCGATGCCAAAGTCGAGGATCTTGACGCGCGACGGCTCGTGCGGCCGCGCCTCGATGAAGAGGTTGCTCGGCTTGAGATCGCGGTGCACGACGCCCGCCCGGTGCATCGCGTCCAGGCCCTTCGCGAGCTGCGCGAGGAGCGCGAGCGCCTCGGCCGGGGGCAGCGCGCCCGAGCGCTTGAGGCGTTGGCCGAGATCCTCGCCGCGCAGGAGCTCCATGACGAGGTACGGCGTCGCCGTGGCCTCGTCGACCCCCGCGTCGATCACGTCCACCAGGAAGGGGCTCCCCACGCTCCCCGCGACGGTGGCCTCGGTCCGGAAGCGAGCGCGCAGGTCGTCCCGGTCGAGCACCTGCGAGGGCATGACCTTGAGGGCGCGGGCGCTCTGGGTCTGGGCGTCGACCACCTCGTAGACCGTGCCCATGCCCCCCGTGCCCAGGCGGCGCACGATGCGGTATCGATTGGCGAAGAGGGTGCCCGGGATCATGACCAACCTGCGGAACGCCCAGGCGCGCCGGGGCCCGCCGAATGCTCGGGCTCGGCGCGGTCTTCGCCGAAAAGGCCGAACCTAGTCGGCCGGCCGGGCGCCGCGCGGGAGCGCGACCTTTCCGGCGCCGGTGGGGGTTCAAAGCTCGGCGTCGAGTCCGAGCGCCGCCCGGCAGCTATCGAGATCGCGCGACAAGTCGCACCGATGGTTGAGATACACGGTGATGGTGTTCGCCCAGGTCGAAAGCGATGCATTCGTGCCCTCGCAGTCCCTCTCGATGGGCTGGGGCGCACCGGGCGGCGTGCTCTCGCAGCCGCCGGAGTGGCAATTGGTGAACTGGCCGGCGGAGCACGCGATGGCGGGGCCCCAGCAGGGCCCCGGGGGGTTCTGGAAGCAAGGCGATGTCGGGCCCGCGCAGAGGCGGTCCGTGAGGTGCGCGACGCCGTCTGACCATACGGGGCTGGCGCAGGCGTACATCGAGCCGGAGAGCATGTCGCGCACGACCTCCCGCGGGCAGCCCGGGATGGCGGTGTCGATGCTGACCACGGTGGGCGACCCCGGCGCGAAGAGGTCACCGTAGAAGCCCCCCTCCTCGAAGGGGAATACCTCCGATTCCGTGGCGGGGTATTTGCATTCCGTGCCCTCGGCGCACGAGGCGGTCACGGTCAAGTCGGCCCCCGCCGGGGTGCCGGGGGCCCTCTTGACCATGACGCCGAAGTAGCCTCTCGAGGCCTCATCCGAGGGGCACCGGAACTCGTCCGGCGAGCCGCTCGACCGGTCGGCCAGGCCGGCGTAGGGCGGGTGCACGGCGCCCGGGGCCGCGTCGCAGCCGTAGACGCCCTTGCACACGCGCACCTCGGCAACGCCCGGGGGCGGGCTGAGCTTGAAGACGGTGTCGGGGGTGCACTTGCCCACGTATTGGGCCTCCCAGCCGCAGTCGGGTGGGGCCCCTTCGCGCCCGTCGCAAAGGGTAAAGCTGACGGGCCGGGTACGTTGCTCGCGCTCGCGGAATGACGTCTCGACGGGCACCCGGTCGAGGAGCTTGAGCGCCCCCCGCGGATCGCGTGCGGAGATCACCACCCGCCGGCCGTGGGCGTTCACGCGCGAGAGGACGCAGGACGAGACGACCTCTTTGCAAGCCTGCGTCGGGGGCCCCGCCGACCAGTCGCCGTAGGGCGAAGCCTCGTGGGCGCACAGCCCCAGCTCGCCGTGAACGATGGCGCCCTGCTCTGCCCCATCGTCGCGGTACCACTTGGCGCCGATCGCCTGGCAGGCGTCGAGCGCGCACGACACGATGTACTCGAAGAGCGTCCGCGTCGACTCCCCGGAGAGCGCCTTCGCGACCGGAACGGGCAGCGCGGGTGGCTCGAACGAAGCCTGCGCGAGGCTGTTCGAGCCGAGGTAGTCCAAGAGCGGCCGGCTCGCCGCGAGGGCTTCGGCCGTGATCCCGTTGCGCGGCATCTCGTTGTGCGGCGGCGTCGAGCGCTGCGCGCTCCCCCCGATGCATGATTTGCCGCGCACCACCGAGCTCGCGGGCGGCGCTTGGCCGTCACCCTCGGAGAGGCGCACGCCCCCGCAGCTTGCCAGCGAGGCCCCTGCGACGCCGACCGACAGCGCCGCGAGGGCGGCGAGCACGCTTGCGCCAGCTTTGACCTGTCTCATGACGCACCTCCAGCGAACGGGTTTGTCCGTACGGGCCACCATCAGCGAGCCGCGGGCGAGAAGGCTCGCCCGCCGCCTTTGACCGGGCGCGGCCGCCCGAGCGCACGCCGCGCAGGCCGCGCAGGCCGCGCAGGCCGCGCGCGAGCGCAACGTCGGTCGCGACCGGTCGCGACGACATTCTCGACGTGTTGCGGTCATGCTCACGACATGTCGCGGTCATGCTGTACCGTAAGTTGGTAAGGCCCGCCGCGTGCTCGCACGACGGCAGAGCCAGAGAATGAACCCGGGCCGAGACAGAGGGCCTGCTGAGCTACCCATGCTCGCCGAGACCCTATGAAACAGCCACCTCCCTCGCACGTTTAACGAAGGGCGCTCGACGAGTGCTGCGGCCCTGAAGTTTCGATCGGGTTCGAATGGGGCCGCAGCCCTAGAAATTGCCTGGCAAAGCCGTGCTCAGGCGCCCTGAAACCAGGCCGCCTGAGCACTAGCCTAGTCGCCCAAATGAGTTTGGCCACGCGAGCGAAGCTTCGCCCGCCTTTTCGGGAACCCACACGTAGTCATGACTCGAAGCGAATGAGTATGAGGATAGGGGGCTCGAACGGGCTCTGCCGGGGCGGCGTAGCCCGACGGGGTCGCGGCGATGGTCGAGCACGCGTTCCATGCGCCCGCCCCCGCCGGTGATCGACGATCGCGGCGCCTTCGGGGCGGGGCGGCGGGCCCTCCGCGCCTGGCGCAGCCGCACGCGCGGGGCGCCCTCGGCGAGGCGGTTCTTCGGGTCGAGCTACTCTCGCCCGTCGAGCGCGCGTTGGTGGGCACGCGCTCGACGTCGGCGCGGTCGAGGTGGCAGCCGGCGCACCCGTTGTGCTTTGGGCGCTCGAGCTCGAGCCGCCCTTCGGGCCCGTTCGGGACGAACCCGCGAAGCTCTCACGGGCTTTCGCTGCGAGAGCGAGCCTTGCGCCCCCTCGGACCGATCACCCGGCGCGCCGGCCGGGTCTTCGAGGTGAAGAGTGAGGGAGCGGGTTGCGCCGCGGTCGTTCGCTGGTGTGTGGCTTGCAAACGCCCCCGCCCATGAGCCTTTCGGATTGGCATCGTTACGGTGGCAGCGTGCGCTGGCGCCTTCAAGAGTCGGGCGTCGAGATCGAGGGCACCGGCGTCGAACGTACCCGCGGGGCGCCCGTCACCGCGACCCGCGTGTGGGAGAGCTTCCAACCGCTTCGTCAAGTTTTACAACGACGCGGTCGCCGTGCTCGCCGAGCACCCGACCCGCCCGACGGTGTCGCACGCAGAGCTGATCTGCGAAGAGCTCGTGCCGGCGTGAACGGGCCATGACACCGGCGCGGTCGCGGCCCTGCTTCGACGTCGGGCCCGGCGGCCCGGGCGGCCGGGCTGGGCCGCTCGAAGGGGCGCCTCGGGCGGGGGCGCTCAGGCCCCGTCGAGCACGAGATCGAACGAGCTCGGGGGCGCGATGTGCTCGAAGTAATAGTCTTCGGCCTCGTGCCACTGGCGCTCCCAGGGGCCGATCGTGCCCTCGCGCTCGAGCAAGCGCCGCCGCCGCAGCTCGTCGGACACGACCAGCACGATGCGAAGGTCGAGCAAGTCGGCGAGCTCGGGTCGCGCGCTGTACACGCCCTCGAGCACGACGTAGGGGGCCGGGTCGCAGAGAGTGTCGTCGCTCTCGAGGCTGCCGTCGAAGGCCGACCAATCGAAGCGCCGCCAGCGCGCGGGCCGGCCGCTTCGCAGCGCCGCCAAGACCGCCCGCTGCCTTCGCCAGTCGATGCACGCGCCGGCGCGCTCGCGGGGGCCGTCGTCGCGCACGGACACGCCGCCCGCGAAGAAGTCGTCGCCCTCGACGAGGGCCGCGCCGAGCGGCTCGACGAGCCCGCGGGCGAGCGTCGACTTGCCGACGCCGCTGCGCCCGTCGAGGGCGATGACGAAGGGGCGGTCGAGGTCGGCCCGCGCCGCGCGCGCTCGAATCTCCGAAGCAAGGTGGTGGCTCGACACCGCCGAGGCGTAGCAGATCGCCGCCCCCGCGCCCGTCGCGGCCGCACGTCGGCGCTCCGGTCGGGGCCCGGCCACCGGCCCTCGGCGCGGGCGAGGGGCCGGGCGCCCGCGCCGCCCGGCCCCCGCCGCCGGGCCCCTCTCACACCGCCCCTGGCTGCTGCGGCCAGGAATGGCCCCCACGCCGCAGCCTCGCCAGGCTTGGGCGCGGGCACGGGGCCGGGTGCAGGCTCGGGCGGATGGGATCAGTCGCAGGCGTTGGCGGGAAAGTCGGACTTGATGTCGTTGATCATGTCGCGGTTGCCGTCGTTGATGCGAACCCCGTCATTGACCGAGCCCGCCTGCCCGCGGTGCACGCCCAAGACGAAGCGATCGCCGTCGATCTCGTAGAACCCGGTGCCGCTCTGGCCCGGCTGCGTGTCGATCGAGTAGCGCACCCGGTACGCCCCCTCGTAGCTGATGGCGCCGTCGTCGCCGTAGATCGAGCCGTGGCAGTCGCCGTTGAGCAGGGGCGAGGCCGTGCAGTCGAGGCCCTCGTCGGGGTAGCCGTACAGGTAAATCGTGTCGCCCAAGAGGCCGCCGCGCTTGCGCCAGCCGTGCCAGTGCAGCGAGCAGCTCGAGGCGTTGTCGTAGAGAATGAACAGGCCGAAGTCGTAGTTGCTCCACTCGTGGTCGAACCAGTTCCCGCGCACGCTGCGCGCGTCGGCGGCCTTGAAGTGGTTGGGCGAGGGGTCGGCCCCGTTCTGCTCTGCGTGAATGCCGTCCGCGCCGGGGACCCACTTGGTGTTGTCGTTCCAGGCGCCGTTCTTGAACATGCAGTGCCCCGCGGTGACCACCAGGCGCTCGCGGATCTTGACCCCCGTGCAGTCGACCCGGACGGGCACCTCCTGCGTCGTGCGGCCGTCGTCGACGATCGCGCCCTTGGGCTGCCAGACGGAGCTGCTCATGCTGTAGCCGTTGTCGCCGCTGCGCAGCTCGCGCGAGTCGACCCCGCCGATGATGGCGGTGAGCCGGGCGCCGGCGGGCCGCGGCGCGCGCAGCTCGTCGGGCTCGCCCGTGCCGAGCGGCGCCGACCCGGCCTCGCCGTCGAGCGCGAGCGGCACGTGGCCGGACGGCCGCTTGCGCCGCCAGAGATCGCCGCCCTCGAGCGCGCTGACGTGCAGGTCGGCGCGCGGGTCGAAGCGCCAGCCGAGGGCCTGCGCGACGAGCCGGCGCCGCTCGAGGTGGAGCGACGCCTCCCGGGCGGCCAGCTCGTCGAAGTCCGCGTCGCTCAGGGCGTCGACGCTGGCGTCGCGCTTGAGGCGGAGGTCCGACAGGGCGACCTGGACGGCGTAAGGCAGCGCGACGTTGCGGCCGGCGAACTCCCAGTCGGGGTCGCTCGGGTTCGTGCTGAGCTGCGAGGGCACGGGGGGCGCCGGGCGCTCGGGGTCCTGGCCGGCCACGCGGGCCAGCAGCACGGCCTCGCTGTACGAGTTGGCGCTCGTGACGAGCCCGAGCAGCTCTTTCGTGAGCGCCGACCCGTCGACCGGCGGGGGGATGCGCTTGCGCTCGATGTCGTCGAGATCGTGCTTGCCGCTCGCGTAGACGTCGAACTGGCCGCGGTACACGCGACCGATGGTGAGCGCGCGGGCGAGGTTCGTCGTGAAGGGCACGGCGGCGGTGAGCGGGGCGACGTCGTCGGCCGCGGGGCTCGTCGCGCCGCCGGCCTCGCTCGCCTCGGGTGCGCCGCAGGCGGCGCTCACCAGGGCGCCGGCGAGAACGAAAGCAAGCCCGAGGGGGCGGGCGGTGGAGACGCGAATGCTCTTGGGTTGGTCCATGGCCAGCCCGTAGAGCAACGCATGTGCCGCGCGGGCGGACGCGCCCCGAACGCGGGCAGCTCGCGCCGAGCGCGGCGCCCGGCGCCGGCCTCGCCGGGTCGGCTGTCACGTCTTCGCAACGCCCCGCCGGGTCGGCTGTTACCCCGCCGCGACGCGCGTCGTCACGCGGGCATGACACCGGTCGCGCCGCGTCGGCACGTCGACGGCTCGCCGCGGCGGCGCTTACTCGTCCTTGCGCAGCGACGCCTTGCGGACCTGCCCGCGGGCCTCGATGCTCAGCAGGCGTAGCTCGGGGAGGCGCTCGCCGCGGCGCTGCTCGAGCCAGGCGATGCCGGCGCTCTCGTCGGGCGAGTACGTGAGGTCGTAGCTCGGCCTCGGGTGCATCCAGCTGAGCATGGTGAGCACGCCGCGGAGCACGGCGTTCGCGTTGACGAAGGCGATGTAGGGGTCGTAACTGCGCTCGCCCGTGATCTGGGCGAGCCGCTGCCTCATCTTGGCGTCGGGGCGGTCGAACTCGTCGGCGAGCAAGAGCACGGCCGGCCGAAAGCCGAGCCGCTTCGACCACCCGTTGATTTGAGCGACATCCCTCAGATGGGCCTCCCAGTCGGCAGGGTTGGGCCGGCTGGGGTACCACACTACAAGGCCACGACGCTCGTCGATGGCGCGGGCGTACATCGCCCCAGGCTACCACTTTTGCGCACCCTTGTGCCCGCAAAGCTCGACCCGACCACGCCGGGCGGGCCGGCCCGCCCTTGTTTTCAGGCCGTCTGCGCGAGCCGGGGGGGGCCGAGGCGGCGCGTGCCCAGGTAGGCGAAGGCGAGCACGACGGCCACGTCGACGAAGGCGGGCGCGAGCGAGGCGGGGCCCTGGTAGAGGCCGTTGCCCAGGGGCGAGTCGGACGTGTGAATGTCCAGGTAGGCGTAATAGACGTTGATGGCACAGAGCACGCGCGTGAGGGCAAGCCCGCGCGCCTGCTCTTTTTGCCGATGCCATCCCGGCACGGCGACGGCGGGAGCGCTCTCGGTTGCCGGCCCGCGAGGCGACGCGTACAAACCGGCCCATGCCTGATCTGACCATCTACCTCTGCCGCCACGGCGACACAGCATGGTCGGCCGAGCGCCGCCTCGCTGGCCGCAGCGACATTCCGCTCGTCGAGCACGGGGAACGAAACGCCGAGCAGCTCGGCAAGCGGCTCGAGGGCATCCCCTTCGACCGGGTGCTGGTGAGCCCGCTCGGCCGGGCCCGGCGCACCGCCGAGCTCGCGGGGTTCGGCCCCGCCGCCGGCGTCGACGCGCGCCTGCTCGAGATGGACTTCGGCCGCTACGAGGGCCTGACGGTGGCCGAGATTCGGCGCGACCACCCCGGCTGGACGTACCTGCGCGACGGCTGCCCCTCGGGCGAAGGCCCCGACGATCTCGGGCGGCGCGCCGACGCCCTCCTCGACGAGCTGTCGCTGGCGGGGGGCCGGGTGCTGCTCTTCGGGCACAGCGTCATCTTGCGCGTCCTCGCGGCCAGGTTTCTCGGTCTGCCGCCCGGCTCGGCGCGACAGCTGATGATGTCCCCGGGCGCCCTGAGCGTGCTCGGCTACGACAAGGTCGACGACTCGCGGGCCATCGCCTCGTGGAACGATCGGCAGCACCTGAGCGGCCAGGTGGGCTTCGTGTGAGCCGGGGCGGCTGGCGGGCGGCGCCCGACCGCCGGTACACCCGCCGGTCGTTCTCTACGCCAAGGCCGGGCCGAGGCCCCGGCCCGAGAAGCCGGCCGAGCGCGCCCGCCGCGTCAGTCGCCCTCGTCGCGGGCGAGGCGCGCCCGGACCCCTTCGACGAGCGCGCGGTGCGAGCGGGCGAGCCGCTCGTTGCCGGCCGCCTCTTCGACGAGGGCCTTCTGCTCGACGAGCAGGGCGAAGGCCTCGGCCTTGTCGCGGTCGCCGAGCAGCATCAGCGCGGTGTCGGGGCCCTGCGCGAGCAGCGTCGACCAGAGCGGGCCGAAGCTCTGGCGGCCCGCCTCGCCCACCGCGCCGCGGGCCTCTTCGATCTGCTTGGGCTGCTTCTTGCCGAGCAGGGCCGCGACGAGGTTGACGAGCTGGCGAATGCTGCGCAGCAGATAATCTTTGTCGTGCAGGGACAAGGCGGGAGCTCGTTTCGCCCCGAAGGCGACCGACCGATGCCCGCCGGGCCGGGGGCACCGGCGGCGGCGGGGGCGCGTGGCGGGCGCCCTCTTACCTAAGGCTGGCTCGGGCGCACGCAAGGCCGGTCGCGGCGCCGTCGCCCCGCCGCGCGGCTCGCCCTTCAGGCCCCCAACGAGCGCCGCAGGCCCGCCGCGCGCTCGAGCCAGACGCCCGCGCCGGCGGCGCCGAAGCGCGCCTCGGCGCGGGCGAGGCTCGCCAGGGCCCGAGCGCGGTCGGACGCCGCCCAGAGCGAGGCGAGCTCGAAGTGGACGAGCCCGTCTTGCAGGGTGTTCTCGGTGGCGGCGGCGAGGCGCGCGGCCGGCTCGAGCTGCGCGTGCGCGGCGGGGCCGCCGAGGGCGGCGGCGAGGGCGCGGCGGGCGACGATCTCGTCGAAGGGGTTCGAGAGCTCGGGGTCGGTCGCCCGGGCGAGCGCGGCCTCGGCGCAGGCGAGGGCCGCGGCCCGGTCGCCGCGGGCGAGGCGGTAGCGCGACTCGTAGGCCAGCAAGAGCGTCAGGGGCCGGAAGCCGGCGGCGCGCGCGGCCTCTTTGGCGCGCGACAGCGAGGCCTCGGCGTCGCCGCGCAGCATGTCGACGCCGGCCCGGTAGAGCAGCACGTAGAGCGCGAGCCAGCGGTCGGCCGGCAGGCGCGTGGCCATGCGCGCGGCGGCGGCGGCGAGCTCTTCGGCCGCCTCGAGCTCGCCGCGCTCGAAGTAGTAGGGGGCGCAGAAGACGATGGCGTTGCGCGCGGGCAGCCGGGGGTTGCCGAGGCGGAAGGCGCGCTCGGCGATCTCGGCCGAGCGGCGGCGGAAGGCGGGGCCGTCGCCGGTGAAGGCGGCCCGGCCGAGCTCGGTCAGCGCGTGGTAGAGCGCGATGTCGGGCAGCGCGTAGTTCGCCCCGACCTCGGCCCCGGCGGCGCGGGCCTCGGCGTCGAGCGGCTCGCCCCGCTGCCCGAGCATGACGTTGTAGACGTAGGTCGAGATGCCGAGGCCCCACGCCAGCGAGCGCGAGAGCTGCCCGGCCCGCCGCGGCAGCGCGAGCAGGCGCTCGACGCCGGCGCGCTGCGCCGCGAGCAGCGGGCCCGAGCGCCCGGTGTGCACCGACATCACGCCGAGCGTGGTGGCGCTCGCGGCGCGGTAGGGCGAGTCGGGCGGCTGCTCGGCCTCGATGCGGGCGAGCAGCGCGCCCGCCGCGGCCGTCTGCCCGAGCACGCCGAGCGCGATGCACTGGTACATGCGGTACTCTTCGGTCTTGACGAAGGCCTCGCGCGGGCCGAGGCCCTCGCCGACCGGGCCCGCGCGGTAGAAGGCGGCGAGCCGCTCGCCCCAGCCCGCCGCGTCGCCCCCGGCCGCCGCCTCGCGCCGGCGCTCGGCGTCGAGCGCGGCGAGCGCCTCGCGCCGGCCCCGGCGGGTGAGCCCCGAGGCGTCCCAGGCGCCGAGCAGGCGCCGGGCGTAGCGGACGCAGGTGGGCGGATCGCCCGTGTAGCCGAACTCGACGAGCTCGGCCCAGAGCGCGGGCAAGAGGCGCTCGCGGCCCGGGTAGTCTTCGCGCGCCTCGAGCAGCTCGGCCGCCTCGGCGAGCGCGAGCGTCGCGTCGAGCATGGCGCTCAGGCGGCGGGCGCTGCGCCCGGCGCGCACCAGCGGGGCGATGGCGCGGGCGGGCTGGTCGGAGCGGGCGAAGTGGTAGCCGACCGCGCGGGCCGCGTCGTCGCCGCCGCCCGAGGCCTCGAGCGCCTCGGCGATGCGGCGGTGGTGGGCGGCGCGCTCGGCCGGCGGGGTGTCGTCGTAGAGCGTGCGCTGCAGCGTGTCGTGGGCGAACGCGTAGCGGCCCCGGGCGTAGGTCAGAAACTGCCGGCCGAGCCCCTCGTCGAGCGCCTCGAAGAGCGCGTGCTCGGGCAGCCCGCCGACGGCGCGCACGAGGGCGAGGCTCACCGTCTTGCCGGCCGGCGCGAGGCGGCGCAGGAAGCCGAGCAGCGGGGGCGGCAGCGCCGAGGCGCGCTCGCGCACCGCCTCTTCGATGGTCGCCGGCAGCGGCAGCGACGAGAGGCCCTCGGGCGCGCGCCAGCGCCCGGCCAGCAGGCGCAGCGCGTCGCGCTCGATGAGCAGGCGCAGGCACTCGGTGGCGAAGAAGGCGTTGCCGCCGGTGACCGCGTAGAGCCGGTCGATGAGCGCCGCGGGCACGTCGAGGCCGCCGAGCGCGCTCTCGACCAGCTCGCGCAGGCCCTCGCGCGCGAGCGGCCGCAGCCCGAGGCGGTCGGAGTGGCCCTCGTCGAAGGTCTGGTGCAGCAGGCTCGTCCGGTCGATCTCGTCGGGCCGGAAGGTGCCGACCACGAGGCCGTGCGTGCCGTCGAGCGCCCGCACGAGCACGTTCATGCGCTCGAGCGTGGCGGCGTCGGCCCAGTGCAGATCTTCGAGCGCCAGCACGAAGGGCCGCTCGGCGGCCAGCGCGCGCAGCCAGGCGACCAGCGCCTCGAGCGCCGCGCCCTTGGGCCGCTCGGGCCCGCCTTCGCGCGAGTCGGGCCCGGCCGCGCCGTCGCCCGCGGCGGGCCCGGCCGCGCCGCCGTCGGCCCCGCCCGCGCCGTCGGGCCGGCCGGGGCGGTCGCCGTCGGGCGCGTCGCCGTCGTCGACGTCGGCCTGCCGCAGCCCGACCAGCGCGGCGCGGTGGGGGGCGAGCAGGCGGACGGGGGTCGCCGGGACGAGCGTGCGCAGGGCCTGGGCGAGGGGCGCGAGCGGCGCGAGGCCCTCGGCGCGGCATTGCCCGAGGGCGAAGGGCACCTCGAGCGAGCGGGCGCGCAGCTCGAACTCGTGCAGGAGGTGCGACTTGCCCGTGCCCGCGGGCGCGGCGAGAAAGAGCGCCCGCGAGCGGCCGGCGAGGGCGGCGTCGAGGCGGGCGCCGAGCTCGGACGTCTCGGCCTCGCGCCCCACCGCCTTGGGCACGCGCAGGTAGCTCGCCCGCGCCGCCGGCGCCGCCGCGGGCAGCGGGCGCCCGGCGGCGTCGGCGAGCGCCACGAGCAGCTCGGACGCGTCGAGGAAGCGGTCGGCGGGGCGCTTCTCGAGCAGGCGCAGCACGATGCGCTCGAGCGCCGGCGGGGCGGGCGCGAAGCGCGAGGGCGGCGGGGGCGCGTCGCAGAGGTGCGCCTCGAGCAGCGGGGGCCCCGACCGCCCCGCGAAGGGCAGCCGCCCGGCCAGCAGGTAGTAGCCGAGGGCGCCGAGCGAGTAGAGGTCGGTGCGCCCGTCGATGGGCTCGTCGCGCTGCCACTCGGGCGCGAGGTAGCCCGGCGTGCCGCACACCGCGCCGCCGGGGCGCGCGCCGAGCGGGTGCATGACGCCGAAGTCGAGCAGCTTGAGCGCGCCGTCGTCGGTCACCATCACGTTGCTCGCCTTGACGTCGCAGTGCACGAACCCGCGCGCGTGAATGAACGCCAGCACCTCGGCGAGGCGCAGGAGCACGTCGCACGCCCGCTCGGCGTCGAGCGGCCGGTCGCCGACCTCTTCGTCGAGGCGGCGGCCGCGCACCCGCTCCATCACGAGGTAGCGGTGCGAGCCCTCGAGCACGCCGCAGTCGAACACCTTGACCGTGGCCGGGTGCTCGAGCCGGCGCATGGCGAAGAACTCGCGCCGCAGGACGAGCGCCGTGTGCTCGCCGTCGGCCGCCCGGCCCTCGGGGCGGCGCAGCTCTTTGAGCGCCACGTCGCGCCGCTCTTCGAGGTCGAAGGCGAGCCAGACGCGCCCCATGCCCCCCTCGCCGAGCGGGCGCTCGACGCGGTAGCGGCCGGCCGCCTCGTAGCCCGGCCGCAGGGGCGAGGGCGCCGGGCTCGGGGCCGCGCGGGGGCCGGCGAGGCCGGGCAAACGGAACGTCGGATCGCGGGCGGTTGTTTCCATCGTCGCGGGGTCGGGGGCCGGCGCGGGCGGCGCCGGGCGGCGGGACCGCTTACACGATAGAGTTTTCGGGGCGGCGGGCCTAGCGAGATTCGCCCGCGTGACGGAGCGGCCGGCGTCGCCCCCCGCAGGCAGATAAAGAAGGCGCCCCCGCGGAGCGCCTTGGGGGTCTTGGTAGGAAGGCCGCCCGCCGGCGCCTCGCCCCCCGCGCCGGGTCGCCCCTCCCCGAACGGCAGGGGGCCGAGCGCGCCGTCGCCCGGGGCTCAGTGCGTCGGAAAGCCCGCGGCGCCGCCGCCGGGCGCCGGGCCCGGGCCGCCCTCGGCCGAGCGGTCGACGGCGTCGTCGCCGCCGACCAGCGGCTTGCCGGTGCCGCCCCAGAGCGGAAAGAGGATCTGAAAGCGCAGCTCGCGCTCGACGTCGGGGGCGGGCACGCGCTCGAGCCGGCGCGGCAGGTGTTCGCCGAGGCTCGACTCGGGGCGCAGCGAGCGCAGGCCGTAGGCGAAGGCGGGCGGCGCGTCGGGGGCGAGCTTGACCTCGACGACGAGGTCGGAGCCCGGCGAGCCCTCGGGCAGCCGGCCCGCCACGTCGCGGACGCCGGCGCGCAGGCTCTTCACGTACTCGCCGAGCGTGGCCGCGTCGACGGCGGCCTTGAGCTCGGCGTCGGAGGCGAAGACGATGATTTGCATCTCGCCCACGGGCCCCTCGGCCCGCTCGGCGCGCAGGCCCTCGGGGCGGTAGACCCGCCAGCCGGCGGGGGCCTCGAGGCGCTCGGCGAAGGGGCCCTGGTCGTCGCCCTGCGGCCACTCGACGACGAACGCGAGGCGGCCCGCGCCCCGCTCGAGGCGGTAGGGCCGGCCGGCGGCGAGCGCGGCCCGCAGCTCGTACCACGAGCGGTCGGTGAGCATCACGATGACGCCGTCTTCGAAGAGGCGCGTCTCGTCGGCCGGCTGCTCGGCGACGAAGGCGACGAAGCAGGCGCCGAAGCGCGTGCCGTCGCCGCCGGGCAGCGAGATGGCCTCGGGCTCGCTCTGCCCCGGCGACCAGACGAGGCAGGCGGGCGCCTCGGCCCCGAGGCCCGGGAAGAGCGCGATCGGCCGGTCTTCGGGCATGGTCGGCACGCCCTGGGCGAGCGGCGCGGCGCACGGGGGCCGCAGGCGCAGCGTGGCGACGTCGCCCTCGACCGTCACCGACGCGTCGGGCAAGACCATGCCCCCGACCCGGTCGAGCACGCTCTCGAGCGCGCCGGCGACGGGCTGGCGCGAGCGCTCGGCCCAGGGCGGAAAGGGGAAGAAGCTCGTCGCCTTGCCGAGCCGCGAGAGCACGCGCAGCGGGCCGTAGCGGCGCGCGACGTCGAGCTCGCTGCCGAAGAGGGAGATGGCCGTGAGCGAGCCGGGCTTGACCGGCAGGCCCGCCAGGGGCGCGGCCGGCGCGTAGACGAGCCCGCGGAGCGAGGCGTTGCCGAGAAAGCCCCGCGGCCCGAACTCGCTGAGGCCGCCCCGGTCGATGGCCTTGCCGCCCTTGGCCGCGCGCGCGACGAACTCGAGCAGCCCGATGCCGTCGCCCGGCGGCCGCTCTTCGCCCGGCGCCCGCCGCAGCGTCAGCACCACCTCGCGCTGCCGGTACACCTCGAGCCCCTCGGTCAGGTACGACCAGCAAGGCACCCCCTCGCCCGTCGCCAGCCCGATGTCGTGAGCGTACAGCCGCGCCGTCACGGCGGTGTCGAGCCTGACGCGATCGAGCAGCCCGTTCGAGACCATGCCCGATGCTACCACCGGGCCGGCGGCGCCCGCGCGAGAATGCGGCGGGCCGCCGCGCTCCCCCGACGGGCCGCCCGGGCGGGCCGCGGCCGGCGCGGCGAAGGCGGGCGGGCCGGCGGCGGCGCGGCGAAGGCGGCCGCGAGCGCGGCGAAGGCAGGCGCGAGCGCGGCGAAGGCGGCCGCGGGCGCGACGAGCGCGGGCGCGCCCGGGCGGCGGCCTCAGCCCGCGCCGAGCGCGGCGAGCTCGGCCTCGAGGCGCTCCCACTCGGCGGTGCGGGCCTCGACGAGGGCGGCGAGCTCTTTGTCTTCGGCCTCGAGCGCGGCGAGGCGCTCGGGCGGCGTCTCTTCGAAGAAGCCGGGGGTGCAGTAAAGCTCTTGGATGGCCTTGCGCCTCGCCTCGGCGCCGTCGATCTCTTCGAGCACCCGGTCGCGCTGGGCGGGCAGGGCCTTCAGGCGGTTGTTGCGCCGCTTCTGCTCCTCCCACGAGGCCTCGGCGGGGGTGGCGACGTCTTTGGCGGCCCGCTCGCGCTTGGCCTTGAGCACGACGGCGTCGGCGTCGAGGTGGTCGTCGCCGCAGCGCTCGAGGTACTCGTTGTACGTCCCGGGGAAGTCGCGCGGGCCCTTCGGCGTGACCTCGAGCACGCGCGTGGCGAGCTCGGAGACGAACCAGCGGTCGTGCGAGACGAAGATGACCGTGCCCTCGAAGGCCTTCAGGGCCTCGACGAGGGCGTGAATGGCCTCGAGGTCGAGGTGGTTGGTGGGCTCGTCGAGCACGAGCACGTTGGGCTGCTCGACGATGATGCGGGCGAAGATGAGGCGCGCGGCCTCGCCGCCCGAGAGCGAGGTGACGCTCTTGTTGACGTCCTCGCCCGAGAAGAGGGCGCGCCCGAGCTGGCCGCGGACGAAGCTCGTGCCCTCGAGCGGGCAGGCGTCCCAGAGGAACGAGAGGGGCGTCTGCGCCGGGTCGGTGAGCAGCTCGCGGTGGTCCTGGGCGAAGTAGCCGACGCGGGCCTCGTGGCCCCAGGCCACCTTGCCCGCGTCGGCGGCGAGGCGGCCGGTGACGATCTTGAGCAGGGTCGACTTGCCGAGGCCGTTCGGGCCGATGACGGCGACCTTCTCGCCGCGCCGCACCGCGAGCGAGACGTCGCGCAGCACGCGCTTCTCGCCGTACGACTTGCCGACGCCCTCGACCGCGAGCACGTCGCGCCCGCTCGGCCGCGCCGGCGTGAAGCGAAAGTGCGGGGCCCGGCGCGAGGTGTCGGCGAGCTCTTCGACCTCGATCTTCTCGATCTGCTTGAGCCGGCTCTGGGCCTGCCGGGCCTTGGTGGCCTTGGCGCCGAAGCGCTCGACGAAGGCGCGCTTGTCGGCGATGATCTTCTCGGCCCGGGCGATCTCGGCCTCTTTGCGGGCGCGCGTCGCGACCTTCTCTTTGACGAAGGCCTCGTAGTTGCCGACGTAGAGCGTGATGGTCTCGTAGTCGACGTCGAGGATGTGCGTCGCCACGTTGTCGAGGAAGCGCTGGTCGTGCGACACGATGATCGCGCACCCCTTGTACCCCGCGAGGAACTTCTCGAGCCACCGGATCGACAAGATGTCGAGGTGGTTGGTCGGCTCGTCGAGCAGGAGCAGGTCGGGCCCGCCGAGCAGCACCTGCGCGAGCAGCATGCGCAGCTTGAAGCCGCCCGAGAGGGTCGCCAGCGGCCGGCGGTGCGCCTCGACGGGGATGCCGAGCCCCTCGAGCACCGCGCTCGCCCGCGCCTCGAGCGTGTAGCCGTCGTGCGAGGCGATGAGCTCTTCGAGCTCGGCGATGCGCGTCGGGTCGCCGGGGCCGCCGGAGGTGAGGCGGCGCTGCTCCTCGAGCGCGTCCCACACCGCGCGGTCGCCCATCATGGCGACGTCGATGATGAGGCGCTCGTCGTCGAGGAAGCGGTCTTGCCGCAGGACGCCGAGGCGCACCCGCTTGGGGATGTTGACGCTGCCCTCGGTCGGCGGCTCGTCGCCGCTGAGCACGCGCAGGCAGGTGGTCTTGCCCGAGCCGTTGGCGCCGACGAGGCCGTAGCGCGAGCCGGCGTTCAGTTGCAGCGACACGCCCTCGAAGAGCGTGCGATCGCCGAACGATTTGCCGAGATTGGTCGTGCTGATCATCGGAAGTAACCCGCCCTGAAAAAGGCCCCGGCGGCCGGGGCGCGAGCGCAAGGTAGCACTACGCGGGCGCCCCGTGGCAAGCCGCCCCCGCCCCCGCCTCGCGCCCGCGGCGGCGGGCTCAACCCATTGAAATTACGCAGCTTCCCGGGCGCCCCGCGGCGCGGGGCGCCTCGCCCTCCCGGGCCCGCGGGGCGCGCACGCCCCCGGCCCCGCGGGGGACCCGCGCCACGGGCCCCCGCCCCCGCCGCCCGTCGCAGCCCGAGCGGGGCCGTAGGGGCCGCGCTCGCGGCCGCGGCGGCGCCTCGACGCCGGGCGGCGTCGGCCCTAAAGGCGGGCGGCCCCGATGGCCGGCCCCGACGCGAGAGAGGTGCGCGCGCTCGCAGGCGCGTACGCGCTGTACTTCGGCGCCGCGGGCGTCACCCTGCCCTTCCTGCCCGCGCACTTCGCGTCGCTCGGCCTCGAGCCTTCGCGCATCGGCCTGCTGCTCGCGCTCGGCCCCGGGCTCTCGCTGCTCGCGCCCTCGCGCTGGGGCCGCCGCGCCGACCGCAGCGGGCGGCCCGACCTCGCGCTGCGGGCGGTCACCCTCGGCGCCGCGCTCTGCTTCGCGGGGCTGCTGCCGGCGCGCTCGTTCCCCGCCGTGCTCGTCGCGATGCTGGGCTACGGGCTCTTCGCGACCAGCGTCATTCCGCTGCTCGACGCGCTGACGGTCGAGTGCGTGCGGCGCAGCGGCGGCAGCTTCGGCCGCGTCCGCCTGGCGGGCTCGCTCGCCTTCGCCGCCTCGGCCGCCCTGTTTGGCCGCTTCGGCGGGCCCGGGCGAGAGGCCGTCGTCGCCCCGCTCGCCGCGCTCGCCGCCCTCGCCGCCTGGGTCGCGCTCGTCGTGCCGGCGCCGCGGGCCTGGGCGAAGGCCGCGGCGACGCCGCAAGAGAGGGGCCCGGGCGAGGCGACGGCACCCCCCGCGGCGCCGCCGGCGTCGGCCGAGGCCTCGCGCGGGCGCCTGGTGCCGCTGCTCGCGCCCTTCCTCGGGGCGTGCGTCTTGCACTGGGTGTCGCTCACGCCCTTTCACGGCAGCTTCGCGCTGCACGTCACCGCGCTCGGCCTTCCGCTCGAGGTGGTGGGGGCCTGCTCGTCGCTCGGGGTGCTCGCCGAGGTGGCCGTCATGGCCGGTTCGGCGACGCTGCTCGCGCGGCTGGGCCCGGTGAACGTGCTGCGCCTCGCCTTCGCCGCCACCGTGGCGCGCTGGGGCCTGATGGCCGTCGTGCGCGGCGCGCCCGCCCTGCTCGCCGTCTCGCTCTTGCACGGGCTGACCTTCGGCGCCTTCTACGTCGCGGCCGTCGCGTATGTCTCCGAGCGCGTGCCGCCCGAGCACCGGGCGTCGGGGCAGGCGCTCTTCGCGGCGGCGACCTTCGGCATCGGCGGCATCGTCGGCTACGCGCTCTCGGGCGTCGGGTTTCAGGCGCTGGGGGGGCCGAGGCTCTTCGCGGCCGCCGCGATCGTCGAGCTCGGGGCGCTGGCGCTCAGCGCCAGGCTCATCGAGCTGCGGCCGAGGGGCGGCGACGATTCTTTGTTAACGGTCGGGCCAGGGCCCACAGAGGCGCGCGGCCGCGCGGCCGCCCGCGACGCACCGGGCCCCCGCGCCGGGCGCCCGCGGCGGCAGATTTACATCTCAATACGTAACTTTAACGCCCGAGATCATCTCAATAAGCATTCTGTGCTCGCCGGCAATCTGCCGCGAGGTATGCTGAAAGGTAGGGGCTAACGGGCGGAGCAAATCGATGCACGAGACGAAAGGCGAAGGTAGCATCGGCGAGTTGATCGACGGCCGGGGCATGTCGGCCTTGCAGTGGCGCGTGGCGGCGCTCTGCTTCGCGGTCACGCTGCTCGACGGCTTCGACGTGCAGGCGATGGCCTTCGTCGCGCCGGCGGTGGCGGCCTCGTGGGGGGTGGGGGTCAAGGCGCTCGCGCCGGTGCTCTCGGCGAGCCTCGTCGGGCTCTTCGTCGGCTCGCTGGTGGGCGGGCCCGCCGGCGACCGCTACGGGCGCAAGCGCGCGATGCTGGCCTCGTTCGCGCTGGTGGGCGCGGCGACGCTCGGGGGCGCGACGGCGACGTCGATGGGCCAGCTCTTCGCCTGGCGGCTGCTGGCGGGCGTGGGCCTGGGCGGCTCCATCCCGAACGCGCTGACGCTGACGGCCGAGTACGTGCCGGCGCGGCTGCGCGCGATGGTCTTGACGCTGATGCTGAGCGGCATCCCCGTCGGCGCGGCGCTGGGCGGCGGCGTCGCCGCGCGGCTCGTGCCGAGCGCGGGCTGGCCGGCGGTGTTCGTGGTCGGGGGCGCGACGCCGCTGGCCCTCGCGGCCGCGCTCGCCTGGGCGCTGCCCGAGTCGCTGCAGTTTCTGGCCTTGCAGGGCGCCGAGGCGCCGGCGCTGCGCCGCCTGCTCGAGCGCCTCGCCCCGGGCGCCCCTCCCCTCGAAGCGCTGCCCGCCCCCCCGCCCTCGGCGCGAGCGGCCGAGCTCTCGCGGGGGGGGCCCTCGGCCCGCGAGCTTCTGCTCTCGTCGGCGCGCAGCTTGTTGCGGGGCGGGCGCGCCCGCTCGACGCTCGCGCTCTGGCTGGTCTTCTTCTGCAACCTGTTCACCGTTTACCTCCTCTTGAGCTGGATCCCGGTCGCCATGACGCGCGCCGGCCAGCCGCAGGCGGCGGCCATTCGCACCGCGGTGGCCTTCAACCTGGGCGGCGTGCCGGGCGGGCTCCTGCTCGCGGCGCTCATCGACCGCTACCGCTTCGACCCGCAGCGCGTGCTGGCGGTGGCCTTCGGGGCGGTCGCGGCGCTGGCCGTCGCCGCCTCGTCCGTCGACCCGACCTCGGGCGCCTTCTTCGCGGTGACGACCCTGCTCGGCGCCGGCGTCATGGGCGGGCAGCTCGGGCTGAGCGCGCTCGCGGCCGACGTTTACCCGACCTCGATTCGCTCGACGGGCATCGGCTGGGCGATCGGCGTCGGCCGCTTCGGCGCCATCGTGAGCCCGCTGGTGGGCGGCTACGTTCTCGCCCGCTCCGAGCACGCCGCGTCGCTCTTCTCGCTCGCCGCGCTGCCCGCCGGCGTCGCCTGCGCGGGCGTGCTCTTCCTGGCACGGGCGCGCGCCGCCCGCGCCGGAGCGCCGGCCGAGGCCGACGGCGCCGCGGAGGCGCGCGGCGAGGCGCCCCCGGCGAGCACGAAGCCCGCCTTCGAGGCCTGAGGCGCCCTGGCCGAGGCGCGTTTCGAAACACCGCGCCGGCCGCCCCCGACCTGCGCCGGGGGGGCGCTCAGCGACCCGGCCCGAAGTGACGCCGCCGCCGGGGCCGCTCGACGTCGGCGTTGCCCGCCGAAGCCGCCGCCGTCGCCGAGGGGGCGCGGGCCGGGGCGGGCGGGTGCGAGGGCTGCACGCGCGTGGCGGGCCGGAAGCCCTCGCGCGGCGGCGCGGGGCGGGGCTTCGGGTGGGCCGCCCCCTCGTGGCCGGGGGCGCGAGGCGCCGCGGCGCGGGCGGCGGCGTCTTGCGGCGGGCGCCCGTCACCCTTGCGACGGCGGCGGCGCTTTCGGCCGGCCCCGCCGCCGCCCTCTTGGGCCCCTTCGCCCCGCGCGCGGGCGGGGGCGGGGGCGGAGGCGCGGCGGCCGCCGCGGGGCTCGAGATCAGTGGGCGGGGGCGGCGCGACGGCGTAGGGGTGACCGTCGGCCCGCGGCACGTGCTTGCGGATGAGCCGCTCGATGTCGACGAGGTAGGCCCGCTCTTCTTCGTCGCAGAACGAGAGGGCAACGCCCGACGCGCCCGCGCGTCCGGTGCGGCCGATGCGGTGCACGTACGTCTCGGGCACGTTGGGCAGGTCGTAGTTGAGCACGTGCGACAGGTCGTCGATGTCGATGCCGCGCGCGGCGATGTCGGTCGCCACGAGCACGCGGATGCGCCCCGACTTGAAGCCCGCGAGGGCGCGCTCGCGCGCGTTCTGCGACTTGTTGCCGTGGATGGCCTCGGCCCCGACGCCCGCGCGCTCGAGCTGCGCGGCGACGCGGTTGGCGCCGTGCTTGGTGCGGGTGAACACGAGCACGCGGTCGAGCGACCGGTCGCCGAGCAGGTGGCGCAAGAGGGCCGGCTTCGACTCTTTGTCGACGAAGTAGACGCGCTGCTCGACCGCGTCGACCGTGGTCGCCGCCGGCGTGACGGCGACGTAGGCCGGGTCGCGCAAGATCGTGTCGGAGAGCGCCCGGATGTCGGGCGGCATCGTCGCCGAGAAGAAGAGCGTCTGGCGCACCGGCGGCAGCGCCGCGAGCACGCGCCGCACGTCGGGCAAAAAGCCCATGTCGAGCATGCGGTCGGCCTCGTCGAGCACGAGCACCTCGAGCCGGTCGAAGGCGACGAGCCGCTGCCCCATCAGATCGAGCAGCCGCCCCGGCGTCGCGACGAGCACGTCGACCCCGCGCGCGAGCGCCTTCGCCTGCGCGTCCTGGCCGACGCCGCCGAAGATGACCACGTTCGAGAGGGCGAGGTGCCGCCCGTAGGCGCTGAAGCTCTCGCCGATCTGCGCCGCCAGCTCGCGCGTGGGCGACAAGACGAGCGCCCGCACCGGGCGGCGCGCGCCCCGGCCGGGCGCGGGCGCGGCCGAGAGGCGCTGCAAGATGGGCAGGGCGAACGCGGCCGTCTTGCCGGTGCCGGTCTGCGCGCAGCCGAGCACGTCGCGGCCGGCGAGCGCGGGCGGGATGGCCTGCACCTGGATGGGCGTCGGCCGGACGTAGCCCTCGGCGCGCAAGGAGCGCGTGAGCGGCTCGATGAGGCCGAGGTCGTCGAAGCGCGGGGCGGCGGCCACGGGGGCCTGCTCGGCGCCGGCGCGGGGGGTCGTTTGCAACGGGTTCTACCTTCGGTTGAGGGGTACGCCGCCCGACGCTGCGTGGGCGGCCGGCCGCGTATAGCGTAACCGGCCGCCCGCCGCCCGCCTCAAGGATGGGGCCCCGCTCCCGAACGGCCGCGTCCGAGCCTACCGCCGAGGCTTTCGGCCGCCCCGCCCTGCCGCGCGACGCGAGCGCCAGGCCCCGAGACCGCTCGGCGCGGCCCGAGTTCGAAGCGTTCGACCGCCCCGAGCCCGCCAGCGCCCCCGCGCTCAGGGCGCTACGCCGCCCGCCCCTGCCGCGCCGCCTGCCCCCGCCGCGCCGCCCGCGCCGCCGGCGCTCGGGCACGCCGTGAGGCCCGCCACCCAGTTCTCGAGCAGCGCCGCGCCGTCGGCGTCGACGACGTCGGAGGCGAGCGGGGGCATTCGGTTGGCGTCGAGCAGGCGGGGGCGCAACACCAAGGCCGAGGTCGAAGGCGAGCCCGGATCGATGATCTGCGCGTCCGCGACGCCGAGGTCGCCGTTCTGCGTGGGGGCCCCGCAGGCCTTCATCTCGCCGAGCGGGGTCGTGAAGCGTAGATCAAGGGCCCCGCCCGAGCTGTCGGGCCGGTGGCAGTTGGCGCAGTTGGCGTGCAAGTACGCGCGGGCCCGCCCCTCGATCGGGCCCGCGCCCCGGGGGTCGGGCAGCGCCGGCAGCGCCGAGGGCGCGCCGAGCGGGGCGTCGAACATGCCCATCTGCTCGAGCACCGCGAGCTGGTTGCCCCGGTGGCCGTTCGGGTACGTAAAGTCGCCGTTGAGCTGCGCGATCTCGAGCCCAAGCGTGCGGCCGGCCGCCACGGTGTGGCAACTCAGGCAATCAGAGCGGCTCGGAAAGTACCAGTCGCCGCCGCCGGCGAGCGGCTTGACCTTGCTCGAGGGCAAGAGCGTCGCGTCGCTCTCGTCGTCGGCCCACTCGTAGCTGTAGCCGGCCCAATCTTCGTCGTGGCGCACCATGAGCCGGGTCTCGACCCGCTTGCCCCCGACCTTGAAGGTCTTGACGATCACGCTGCCGACCGGCAGGTCGAGGTCGCCGTCGGGCCCGACCGTGATGGCGCTGCCGTCCGGTATGGCGAAGGCGCGCTCCTTGTCGGCGCCGTCGCTCCAAAGTTCGCTCTGGACGCCGAAGGGCACGAGCCCCGCGGCGGGCAGCTTCGGGTCACCCGCGTCGGCGCAACCGGTCAGCGAGAGCTTGGCCGGCAGGGGCGAAGGCGGCGCGGGGGCGCCCGAGGGCACGAGCTTGTAGACGTTGCCGACGATCGAGACCGCGTAGACCTCGCCCGCGGCGTCCTCGTTGAAGGCGACCCAGCTGGCCGTGGCGACGTTCAGATCGTTCGCCTTGAGCGCGCCGGTCGCGTCGGGCTGGAGCGCCCAGGTGCGGCCGCTCGTGAAGTCGCCGAAGATGTACGCCCCCACCAACTCGGGGATGGCCGACCCGCGGTAGACGACGCCGCCGGTGATCGACTTGCCGACGGCGTGATCGTACTCCCACACCGGGTCGACGAAGCCCTCGGTCGGGCAGCCCGTGGGGGGTATGGAACAATGAAACCCCTCGCGGTAGCGCCACCCGTAGTTGCCGCCCGCCTTGATCTTGGCGTCGACCTCTTCGTAGCGGGCCTGCCCCACGTCGCCCACCCAGAGCTCGCCCGTCGCGCGGTCGACGCTGAAGCGGAAGGGGTTGCGAAAGCCGTACGCGAACGCGGCCGGCTCGCCCTCGTCGGCCGAGAAGGGGTTGCCGGGCGGGATGCCGTAGAGCTTGCCTTGCGGCGCCCCGGGCGGGGGCTTATCGACGTCGATGCGCAAGATCTTCGAGAAGAACGTGAACTTGTTCTGCCCGTACAAGAGCGGGTCGTTGCCCGAGCCGCCGTCGCCGAAGCTCAGGTAGAGAAGCCCGTCGGTGCCGAAGTGCGCGTCGCCGCCGTTGTGGTTCTGAAAGGGCTGGTCGAAGGGCCCGAGAATCTCGGTGTAGGTGCTGTCGGCGAAGGTCAGGCCCCCGTCCTCGCTCTTCATGCGGGCGACGACCGACGCCATCTTGCTCTGGGTGGCGGGGTTGTAGACCGTGTACGAAAGGTACACGTACCCGTTCTGGGCAAACTTCGGGTGAAAGGCCATGCCGAGCAGGCCGCCCTCGCCGAGGGTCAATACCTGCCGCGGTATCTTGAGCGCGGTGGTCTTGTTGGCGTTGGCCGCGTTCTCCTTGGGGAAGGTGACGACGGTGCCGTCGCGCTGCGCCACCCAGAAGCGCTCGGGGTGGCCGGGCGCCTGCGCGATCAGCATGGGCAAGGCGAGGCTGAGGGCCCCGGTCGGGCCGCCGTAGACGAGTTGCCACTTGGCGGGCACCGACGAGGGCTGGCGATCGAAGGCGAGGCAGGTCGCGTTCGTGGGGCGCGCCGGCGGCGGCGCCGGGGGGCCGCCCGCGCCGCCCAGGCCGGCCTCGCCCCCGCCCTGCCCCGCCTGACCGCCCGCCGCGGGGCCGCCGCCCCGCCCTGAGGCGCCCGCGCCCCCGAGAAGAATGGGGTCGACGTCGGCCTGGCCCCCGCAGTACGCGAGCAAGCCGAGCAAGCCGACCGACCCAACCAAGCCCAACGCCCTGCCGGCGAGACGTCGTCGCGCGTACATCATTCGGATCTTCTGCGTAACGCCGCGGGCCGGCCGCCGGCTAGAATTTTCTCCCGGTTGTGCTTTCGGCCCGCTGGGGGGCGACCACCGCGAGCGAGGGCCGCACCCTCGGCGAGGGAAGGTCACGCCGGGTCTTGACGGAAATGGGCATGGAGCTACCCTCGCTCCGACCGATATTGCCCGCGCCCCCCGCGAGGCCCGCCATGCGCTTCTTTCGCTAGACGCCGCCCGATCACCCCCTGACGCGATCTCCGTCGCGTCGCGAAGGGTCTTTGGGGCACCCGACCGGTGCTCGATCGCTGGGCGTGGGGCGAAAACGCGGCGCAAGCGCAGCGTTCTCGCTCCCCGCGAAGCGAGCGGGCGCCGGCCGAGGCGAGCGACGTCGGTGAGGCGAAGGCCGGTTCGAACCTGCCCTTCGCCGCACCCGCGATCGCGCGCCGGAGGGCGCCCCGAAGCCCGCGACGAGCGAGATCGCTCGAACGCCCGAGATGTCCCTTTTTCAAGGTTTCCGGGCGGCGCGGGGGTGGTGGCGCGCGGAGGCGGCGGCACGCCCGCGGGGCGGGCGCGCGCCGGCCGATGGACGTCGCGGCGAGCGGCGCCCGGGCCGGCCGCGCTCGCGTTGACCCGAGGGCGCGGCGCCGGCTCGTCCGCGCGCCGCCGCCCGGCCGCGCCGCGAGGCGTCGGCTCATGGCATTTTATCTCGTTGAATCCGGCGAAGCGGCGGCACCGCGCTCCTTCGCGCCTTTCCTTCAAGCGCTCGAGAGCGCGCGCCGCGCCGAAGCCGCGTGCGCCTCGCTCACGGCATCGCGCGCGCAGACGATCGGCTTCGTGCACGCCATCGCCCTGCGCGCCGAGATCTTCCGCCGGGCCGACCTGCCCCCGCCGGGGGTCGAGCCCGCACCGCCCTACGACGAGGCGACGCTCGGGCGCTTCGCCGCGTCGCTCGGCGTCGATCTCTTTCGCCCCTGCGCCGACGGGTCGCCGCCGAGGGCGGGCGAGCGGCTGCTGCATCACCTGCGCCGGCCGCCCCCCTTCGCCCTGCCCTTGCGCTTGCTCGAGGCGCTGGCGCTCGGCTGCTTCGAGCGCTCGAAGCCGCTCGCCGATCGGCACGCGCTGCGCGTCGCGCTCGCCCTCGCGCCCCACGCCGAGGCGCGCACCCTCTTGGAGGGACGCCCGCGCGACTGGCCGCTGCGCGCGTGCGGCGAGGGCCTTCTGCGCCGGGGCGTCGACGAGTCGCCCGGGTGGGTGGGCATCTTTCTGGGCCGCCTCGACACGCCCGACGACGCCTCGATCTACGAGCCGTCGGCGCCCCTCGCCCGCGCGCTCTTCGAGCGCGGCGGCACGTGGTGGCCGGCGGCCGAGCGGGTGCTCGGTGCCCTCACCGGCCCAGAGCGCGACGAGGCCCTCGGCGCCCGCGCCGTGGCCCTCTACCTGCCCGCGGGCGCCGGCGCCGTGATCGCTGCCCTCCGGGCCGTGCCCGCCGGCCCCGCGCGAGAGCGCGCCCTGATCATGCTCGCGCGCCGGGCGGCCGATCGTCGCCGCCCCCACGACGTCTGCTTCTTCGCGGGGCTCGCCGCCCAGGCCTCGGGGCGGGCCGCGCTCGTGGCGGCGGCGGCCTTGGGCGAGGCGGGCGAGCGGCTCGAAGCGCGGCGCTGGCTTGCCCGCGTGAAGGGGGCTCACCTCGCGCCCTGGGTCGAGCTCGAACGCACCCGGCTCGATCTCGATGCGGGCCTGCCCGCCCGCGCGGCCGCGCGCCTCGCGGCCCTGCCGCGCGCCTTGCTCTGCCCCTCGCGCGAGCCCGCCCCCTGGCTGGGCGCGCCCGACGTGCCGGGGCGCCCCGCGGCGGGCTTCGCCGCCGAGGCCTTGGCGCTCAGGCTCGAGCTCGTGGTGCGCCGGGGCCGGGGGGCGATGCCGCTCGCGCTCAAGGGCTCCGAGCGGCGCGCGCTCGCGGGCAACCACGAGGGGCTCGTGCGCCTCTGGCGGCGTGTCCATAGCGCGCTACGCCCCGAAACCGTGGCCGCGGCGGTGGCCGACGCCGGCCGGGCGCTCGCGCGCGCGCTGACGGCGTCGTGGGTGGCGTACACGGCCGCCGAAGCGTTGCGCACGCTCGACGCCGCGCTCGAAGGCGCCGGTGCGCCGCCCGGGCTCGAGCCTGCGAGCGTCGGCGCCTGCGCCGGGGGGGCGGAGGCCGGGCAAGCGAGCCCCGAGGCCGCGGTCGACGGGGCGGCGCTCAAGCCGGCCCGGGCCTTCCTGCTCGGCACGCAGGGCGACCCGGCGGTCTGGCGCGCCTTCCGCGTGCGCGGCGTGCTCGGGGGCCCCGGCGACTGGGCGCGCTGCTGCTACGACGAAGGCGTGTCGCTCTCGCCCGCGCGCGAGTCGCACCGCGAGGCGCTCGTGCGGGCGAGCCGCGGCGTGCTGCGCGAGGCGCTGCGGCCCGGGGCCCGGGCGAGCGCGTCCGTCGTCGCCTCGCGCCTGCGCTGCCTGACCAACCTCGGCGCCGAGCGCGCGGCCGCGTCGCTCGAGCGCGTGCTGCGTGAGGCGCCCGGCGACGGCGCGCACCTGCGCACGGCCTTCTTGCACCTCTTGCGCCTCTCGCCCGCCCGGGCCGGCACGCTCTTTCTCGAGCGCCCCGGCGTCTTCTACGGCGGCGAGTTCGACGCCGACCTCGCCCGGGCCCTCGAGGCCAAGGGAGTCTTCGAGCCCCGCAGCGCCGACGCCTGGGTCGCGCTCGCCGCGAGCATCGCCCGGCACTCGGGCGAGGGGCGCGCGCCGCTCGCCTGGCTCGCCGCCTTCGGGCCGCTCTGGCTGAAGCGCTTCGGCCGCCCGCCCGGCGTGACGAGCTTGCGGGCGCTGGCGGCCGCGCTCTTGATGGTGCCGATGACGCCCGCCGAGGCGCTCGCCCACCTCGAGGCGCAGCGCGAGCGCATCGTCAGCCGCCCGCCGGGCGAGTTCTTCGACGCGCTCACGACCGACCCGCTGGCGCTCTCGACCCTGCGCGCGCTCGCCCCCGCCGACGACGGCAGCGGCGGGCCGTGCTGGGACGAGCGCCGCTGGCGCGCCCTGCTCGACCGACTGCGCGAGCTGCCCCTGCGCGTCGACGAGGCGCCCGTCCGGCGCCTCGCCCGCGCCCTCGCGCCGAGGGCCGAGGGGTCCGCGCTCGTCGACGCCTTGCTCGAGGGCCGCTGCCCGGTGCCGGGGGGCCCCTGGCCGCTCGGCGGCGGCGGGGGCGACAGCCTGCGCTACCTCGACAAGCGCCGCGACGTGCTCGCCTTCTTGCGCCTCGCCGACTGCGTCATGTGCTGCTTTCACAGCGCGGGCGGCGCCTACGGCGACCCGGCCGCGAGCCGCGTGGGCAACTACCGCTGGGTGCTCGCCCTCTGGTGCGACCCACTCTCGTTCTGCTTCCACGTCACGCGCGGCTGCGGCGGTGAGGGCCCGCCCGTCGGCTTCGTCTTCGGGTCCTTCGGCCTCTCGGGTAGCGCGCCCGTGCTCTTGCTCAACGGCGTCTACCTGCGCCGCCAGGACGAGCAGGCGCGCGCCGACGTGCTCGCCTGCATCGAGGCGAACTTCGCCCGGCCCCTCGGCGTCGCCGCCGTCGCGGTCGGCAACCGCTACGGCGGGCGGGGCCCCCTGCCCCGGGGCTACGCCCCGACGCCGCGCTCGACCCTGCGCCTGCGGGCGCTGCAAGACTACGCCGGCACGCCCGTCACCTCGGTCTACGACGACATCTCGAACGTGACCAACGCGACCTTCACCACCGAGGCGCACATCTGCTGGAAGAACCTCCGCTGAGGCTCAGAGCCCCCCGCGCAGCGCCTCGCCCACCTCGCGCGCGACCGCCTCGGTCGCTTCGAGCGCCGCGGGGCTCACGCCGCCCATCATCAAGAAGCCGTGCAGCATCGTGCCGACCGACCGGTGCCGCGCCGCGACACCGCTCGACCGTCGCGGCCGAGCGCGCCCCCTCAGCCGCGGCGCGACTCGCGCGCGGCCGGGGCCGCCGGCAGCGGCAGCTCGCCCGTCTCTTTCACGGTCGAGAGCACCACCGTCGTGCGCGTGCTCTGAATGTTCGGGATGGTGCCGATGCGCTCTTTCAAGAGGCGGCTCAGCGCCCCCGTGTCGGCCACCCGCACCTTGATGACGTAGCAGTCTTCGCCCGCCACGTCGTGCACCTCGAGCACCTCGGACAGCTCGGCGAGCCGCTGGCCCACGCTCGCGTCGGCGCACCCGCCCACGGTACGGATCGAGATGAACGCGAGCAGCCCCAGGCCGAGCCGCACCGGGTCGATGTGCGCGCCGTAGCCCGTGATCACCCCACTCTCTTCGAGCTTACGGATGCGCTCGTACACCGCGCTCGGGGCCATGCCCACCTGCCGCGCGACCTCGGCGTTGGCCAGCCGGGCGTCGCGCTGCAACAGCCGCAAGATGGCAAGATCGATGGCGTCGAACATGCGCCAATCTTTGGCCAAAATCGAAAAATCGTCAAGAAGCAGCCTGAATCACCGAGCAAAGCGCAGCAAACGAGGTCGTACGCCGAAGATTCTACGACCCAGACCGTCGCCCCCCCCGGCCGGCCCCTGCGACGATCGTTCGCGGGGGGCCGCCCCGGGGCGGGGCATCGGCCCACTCACCCTTCGTCGCGCCAAGTCTCGACGCGGTGGCCGTCCGCCTCAAGCCGCACGTAGTAGAGCTCGTCGAAGCCCTCGGCCGGGGCCGGCAGGCGCAGCCGCCCGAGCGCGCCGCGCACGGCCGCGTCGGGCACGCGGCGGGCGGGGGGGCGGCCGGCGTTGCGCGCGAGGCAGTCGGCGAGGCGCGAGGCGAAGTAGTACCCGACGACGCGAAAGCCCCGGGCCCGCGCCGGCGCGACGTAGCGCGCCCGGTCTTCGGGCGTCAGGTTGGTGTTGTCGACCACGAAGGGCTGGCCGCCCTCGAGGCAGGCGCCGAGCAGGAGGCGCTCGCGGTGGCGCGTGCGCAGCATGTCGAGGTTGATGCGCACGTGCGTGTCGTAAAAGCGCGCGGCGTAAAACGAGCTCTTGCCGCTCGCCTGCGCGCCGCAGAAGATCACCGCCTCGGGCCGGTCGCCCCCCGGCGCACGGGGCGCGGGGGCGCCGAAGGCGCGCGCGAGTTCGGCCGCGAGCTCGCCCGGCGGCCGGGTCGCGTCGAGCGTGAGCGCGCCCTCGCCCTCGGGCTCCTCGAGCGCCTCGAGTTGGCTGTCGAGCAGCGCCGCCGGGAAGAAGTGCCCCGCCCGCTCGGCGAGCCGCCGCCGCAGCGTCTCGGGCGGCGCCTTCAGGTAGGCGAACGCGACGCCCGGCACGCCGAGCCGCGCGCGGTGCGAGCGCCGGAGCGCCGAGCAGGCGAGCACGCCCCCGCGCCCCGCGGCCACCATCGCCTCGAGCTCCCCCCGCAGCGCCTCGAGCCAGGGCCCGCGGTCGGCCTCGTCGAGCGGCGCCCCCGTCGCCATCTTCGCCACGTTCGCGGGCGGGTGCAGCGCGTCGGCGTCGACGAAGCGGACGCCGAGCTCGGCCGCCAAGAGCCCGCCCACCGTCGTCTTGCCCGAGCCGCTCGGCCCCATCACCACGACGACCGGCGCCCTGCCGCCCGCGCCGAACCCACCGCCCAACGCCATACCCGAGCCTACCGCGTTCCCGCGCCCTCGGCCCCCGGGCGCCGCGCGGTCACCGGGGCGCCTCGCGCCGACCGCCCCTCGCACCATGTCGGCCGGCCACGCCGATCGCTCCGCCGACGCCGGCGGCGGCAGGCGCTGGCCGGCGGCACGAAATATTGGGTATGTTCGCGCCCCCGGCGCGCACCATGCTCCCCCGCCTCCCCCCGTCGCTGCTCCGCACCCTCGTCACGCCCCACGGCTCGCTCTCGCGCGGCGTGCCCGTCCGCACCTTGGCCTTCGGCGCCATCGCGACCGCCGTCTGGATCATGCACCGCCGGGGCCTGAAGATCCACCTGCCGCTCGGCCTGCACGAGGTCGCAGGCTTCCTCATCGCGTTGATCCTCGCGTTTCGCACGAACACCGCCTACGCCCGCTTCTGGGAGGGGCGCACGCTCTGGGGCGGCATCGTCAACGCGAGCCGCAACCTCTCGCGCGCGGTGACGCGCTACGCCGGCCTCACGCCCGACGAAGAGCGCGCCTTCACCGCCTGGGTCGTCGCCTTCGCGCACGCCACCCGCCGCTCGCTGCGCGCCCAGACCGACGCGCCCGAGATCGACCGGCTGCTGCCCGAGGGCGACCGCGAGCCCTTCGCCGCCGCGCGCCACCGCCCGCTCTACATCGCGGGCCGCATCTCCGAGCGCATCGCCGGCCTCGCGCGCGAGGGCCGACTGAACCCGATGATGCAGGCGCACGCCGAGGCGCAGCTCGCCTCGCTGGTCGACTTCTTGGGCGGCAGCGAGCGCATCGAGCGGACGCCCACGCCGGCCGGCTACGTCCTCCTGCTCGAGCGCGCCATCGCCTTTTACCTGGCGACCGTGCCCTTCGCCATCGTCGACCCGCTCGGCGCCTACGTCGTGCCCGTCACGATGATGGTGGCCTATCTCGTCTTGATGATCGAAGGGCTCGGCCGCGAGCTCGACAACCCCTTCGGCCACGAGCCGAACGATTTGCCGCTCTCGCGCATCTGCTCGAAGATCGAGCTCGACCTGCTCGGGTCGTCGCCCGAAGAGCTCTTGCGCCCGAAGCGCGGCTGGGGCGTCTACGACGATTGAGCGTGGCAAAGCGGCTGGGCCCGGGCTCTCACCCGCCGTGTTAAGCCCCCCCTTCGAACCAGTTCGCCTCGCGACAAAACGCCCCGGTGTGTCAGGTCCGAGCACCCCTACTGTGCTCGAGCGTCATGTTCATGCGGGTTTTGCCCCCCAAACGCTGGCTCTGGCCTTGCAGAACCACCATTTGTGGAGGTCCTGTCCGTTTCCGAGGGCGCGCCTTTCGCGCCGGGTCCCACCCCGGGGGTGGGTGCGCGGCGCCGACCCGGGCTCGGGGTCGCTACGCGAAACGATCGTGCGACCCAGTTCAACGCCCTCTCGGCGACCGCGGCCCCCACAGAGCCGACGCTGCCGACGCCAATCTGCCACCCCGCGGTAAAGAAGATGCCCGCGCTCGTGCCGTGCGGCTGGTCGTTCGTACTGCGGGGTGCGACGTCGATCGCCTTCGGCTCGCTCTCGCTCACGATGTGGGGCCTCTCGCTCGCGGCGCTCGTCAACCTCGTGGCCGCATACGCGCTCGTCGACGGCGCCCTGACGCTGAGCGGCGCCGCGGTCACGACGCGCGCGCACGAGCGCTGGTGGCCCTTGTTGCTCGAGGGGTTGGTGAGCTTGGGTCTCGGCGTCCAGGCCCTGCTCTGGGGGGGCTTCGATGAGTCGACCCTTCGCTATTACGTCGCCCTCTGGGCGCTCGTCTCCGGCGGCCTCGAGCTCAGCGCCGCGTGGCGCCTGCGCGAAGAGATCGCGGGCGAGTACCTGCTCGCGCTGCGGGGTCTGACGGCCATCAGCCTCGGCGCCCTGCTCGCCTTTGGGGGCGGCCGGGCCGGGTTGCTGCCCTGGTTGGGGCCCTCCGCCGCGCTCTGCGGTGCGCTCTTCGTCGCCCTCGGGCTCCGCGTGCGTTCCTGGAACGTCCTGCCCAAGTACGACACCGAGCAGCCGGTGCGCGTCGCCTGAGCGTCGTCCGCGCGGCCGGGGCAACGGCGCGTGCGTGGCGGAGTCCCGGACGGCAGCTGCAAGCGGCGTCCGCGCGGCCGGGGGCGACGGCCGCCCGGGCGTCGCCCTGCGGCGGGGGGCCTCTGGCCCCGGGCCCGGCGCGCGTGTCCTTCGTTGGGGGCGGGGTTGAAGGGGCCGCCCCCGGACGGGCCCATCCTGCCTGGGGGCGGTGGGCCGCCTCGAGATCGTCGCCCCGAGCGAGCACCCGGCCCCGGCCTGGCAGGGGTGGCGCCGGGTCTCGGGCGGCGCTCCGGCGCGGCCGCGGGCGCGCCCAGTTGGGTCGGCCGGCGGGCGCAACGCCGATGTTTCAAGGGGGGGGAAGAGCCCGCTCGGCCCCCACGTACGACGTCCTAAGGGGCCCGCTGCCCTTTTTGTCGTTTCGCGATGTGACAAGGGGGCGTTCGAAAAAAAGTCGGGGGGTACCGACTTTTTTTTTGACAATAGCGGGGGGCGAGCGTTAGAACAGGTGCACTATGGCAAGGCGTTCGAGTCACTCCATCCAGGCCCAGGGGCGCATCCGGCGCTCGGGGCCGTGGTGTGCCTCGGCCGCGGCCTTGGCCAAGCGACCGGGTTATGCCGTGATGGGGCTCGAAAAAGGCCTGAATCTGCGCCTTTTTAGCGAGTCCCTGCCTGCGGGTGCGGTCGATACGAGTTTAGGCGGTTTCCTCTGGTAGTCCTCTCTACGCAGACGAAGCCGCCGCGGGCCAGACCCCCGGCGGCTTCGCCGCTTTTAGCCCCTGAGATTTTGCCACTACCGGCGCCCACCGGCGCCGCAATGGGCAATCTCGTCTTCGGGCCGCGTTCGCGCCATTTCGGCGCGGGGGGGACAGGTTTGTCTTCGGTATCCGCGTCCGCGCCGCCCCGGCGCGCCGGGATACGTGTGTCCTCGGTATCCGCGTTCGCGCCGCTCCGGCGCGCCGGGATACGTGTGTCTTCGCCCCCCGCGGGCGCCTCGGCGCCCGCCAGGCCGACGTGTGTCCGCCATGTTCTGGGCCGCCCGCGGCGCCGAAATGGCCCGCGGCGGCCCCCCCATGCCGGGAGGTTTCGAATCGCAACGTGTTCGATCGATTCACCACACACCACTGACGACCGGCCGCGCGGCCGGCGGGCTTCGGCCCGCGGCGGCGCGGCGAACGCGCGGCCAGCCCGCGCGGAGGGCCGCGGTGTGTCCGCCTATATCGAATCAAGATCGAATGCAAAAAGAAAAAAAGAATTGGACAGTGAATCGAAAGCGAATTAGATTCGTCCAAAAGGGCAAACGACGAGGGCCGCGGCGGCGAACGCGCGGCCCCCTCGCCCGCGGGGCACTAGCTCAACGGCTCAGAGCCGCCGGTTCTTACCCGGCCGATCGGGGTTCGACCCCCCGGTGCCCCACCCCGACCGGGCGCGTCCTGACGGACGCCGCCCCCGGTCTTTGACAAGCTGCGCGCCGGCCCCCACCCGAGACGGGGCCGGCGCACCCCCCCCGCCCCGCCCGCGCCCCGCGCGCGGCGCGGCCACGGGGGCGCCTCGCAGACCACGACGGGCGGCCTACGAACGTAGCCCCACCGGCGAGCCTGCGAGGCGCCTTCGGGGCCGTGCTGCGCCGAGGGCGCGGGCCCGGCGGGGGCCACGCTGCTGTAGCTCAGCGGAGAGCACGTCGGCCGTTAACCGACGGCGTGAAGGTTCGACTCCTTCCGGCAGCGCCGCAGTAGAAGAGGTGTCGCGCGGCGTCGCGCGCTCGAAGGGTCCGTTGCCCGGTGCTCGTTGAAGCGAGCCGGGGCGCCGGCCCGCGAGAGCCCGGCGTCGCCCACACCCCGCGCGCGAGGGGCGGTAACTCAATGGCAGAGAGCCGGGCTTTTACCCCGAGCGATGCGGGTTCGACCCCCGCCCGTCCCACCCCTTTCTTCTTCGGGGGCCCGCCCCCGCTCGACACCTTAGAGTGCCGAGCACAACGCCCCTTGGGGAGGCATTTTCCAGGCCGGGGCAAGGGTTGTGCTCGGCGCTCTTAGTATCGATACGTTCTCTTCGCTCCTCCTCATCTATCGGTCTCCCCGGTCAGCGCGCTGCCTCCCGCAGGGCCTGCCCCGCGGGCGCCCGGCGGCGAAGGCCGGCGGGGCGGCTCCCGGCGGCCCGCGCGGGCGCCGGGCGGCGGCCCTCAATCGAGACAAGCAGAGAGAAAGAAGAGAGAAATAAAAAAAAGAAAAAAAAGAATTGGACAGTGAATCGAAAGCGAATTAGATTCGTCCAAAAGGGCAAACGACGAGGGCCGCGGCGGCGAACGCGCGGCCCCCTCGCCCGCGGGGCACTAGCTCAACGGCTCAGAGCCGC
>DASTPP010000007.1:0-7157 GCA_035762175.1 Polyangiaceae bacterium
CGCCCCGGGCGGCGGCTTCGGGGGCGCCCCGGGCACCCCCTCGGGCGGGAGCGGCGGCGCCGGAGGCATGGTGGCCACGATGGGCGCCGGCCCCGGCGGGGGCGGCGGCAAGGGCGGCTCGGGCCCCGTGCCCGACGCCGACGCGGCAACCCCGGGCACGCGCCTCAAGCCGAAGGTATTCGTCGGCGCGGACGGCTCGCGCCAGCCGACGCAACTCTGGCACGACACCCAGCGCAACGAAGAGTGCTCGTTCCAGCGCGCGAGCGATGGGGTGTACCGCTGTCTGCCGACGTCGATGGGAGCGAGCTACGGGTTTTTTCAGGACTCTGGCTGCACGACCCCTGCCCTGGCAGTGGCCAGTGCTTGCAGCGGCTCGTCTCTGCCCGCCTACGCCAACGCCAACGGCTTGCCTGGGTGCGGCGAGAGCAGAGTCTACCAACGCGGCCCGGTCCTTTCGAACGCCTACGGCGGCCAACCCGGCGCGTGCTCGCCCTACTCTCCGGGGTATTACACCTTCTATTCCCTCTCGGAGGTGCCCCCCTCCCAGTTCGCCGCGGCCGAGCTGCGCGTCGAGTAGCATCGTTCTAGACCGCGAAGACCGCCGAGAGGGAGGCCGAGGCGCCCGCGTCGGCTCGGGCCGCCACGGCTACGACCGCGCGCACTGGGTCGCCCGGGGGCACGCCCCCGGTCTGGCCGGAGGCGACCGACGCGTCGACCGCGGGGCCCAAGTCGTCGAGCGGCCCCTCGTAGGCGTAGAAGACGAGCGCCCCGCCCGAGAGCGCCGCCGAGAGCTCGGCCGACAACTCAAGGAGGGGCGCGAGCTGGGCGAGCTGGGCGAGCAGCGCCTCGATCTCGGCCTTCAGCAGAACGACGGCCTCGGCGACGGCGGCGAGCTGGGCCGTGCCGCTCACCACCGGCGGCGAGGCCTGGAGCGAGGCCGTCAGGCCGGCGACGACCTTGGCCGCGGTGGCGAGGCTCGCGGCGATCGACGGCGGCTTGAGGGCGAGCTGCGCCTGCAGCTTCAGGAGGCCGGCGAGGCGGGCCTGGAGCTGCGGCAGCGTGAGCCCGATGGCCCCCTGCCCGATGCCCACGCTCGCCGAGAGCGAGGCGCCCGCCGCCGCGAGCAGCGGCAGGGCCTCGGCCGGGCTGAGCACCTTGACGGCGGTGACGGGCATCAGGATGCCTTCGCGCGCGACGCGCCGCCCTCGATGACGCCGAGCACCGGGTCGACGACGGTGAGCATGCCCGAGAACGCCGCGGGCGGCGCGGGCGGCACGGTCATCACTCCACTCACAGGCATCTGTGGTGGAAGCACGCACGCGACGGTGTCGCCGACCCGCGCGACGGGGCTGCCGCCCTCGTCGCCCAGCTCGACGCTCGGGGCGATGACCACGACCTTGGTCGCGGCCCGGATGGTCATCGACTTCACCACCGACGCGTCCCAGATCGAGGCGTAGGGCCTCGAGCGGTCGCCGCCCTCGAACCCGAAGAGCACGCGCGAGTCCTTCTCGATTTCGAGCGTGACGGCCGGAAGCCCCGGCCGGATGGCGACGCGCGATAGGCCCTTGAAGCGCGGGTCGTCGGGCACCAGTTCGAGCGAGCCGTCCACGTTCTGCGCGGCGACGCGGGCCGGGTAGAGGGCGAGGTAGTCGACCCCGCGGGCCCGCAGGCGCGCGTCGATGATCGACACGAGCGCCCGCTTGAGCCGGTCGAAGCCGTCTAGTGCAGCCATACGTTGGTGCGCGACGCGCCCCCGGTGAGGGTGTGGACGACGAGCCCGACGCGGGCGCCGTCGAACGTCTCGCCCGGCAGGAGCAGGGGGGCGTCGAGGGCGTAGGCGCGGCAGAGGCCCGAGCCCCCCACGTCGAGCAGGTCCCCCGTCGCCTTCGAGGCGGGCCACGACTCGGTGCCCGCCCACACCGTGCCGTCGGGCACGACGCGCCAGCCGAGCCCGAGCGGCTCGAGCACGCCCTCGAAGGCGGCGACGGCAGGCCCCGCACAGCGCACCCACCGCGGCAAGGGCTTCGCGAGCTCGGCGCCCGACGCCGGGCTCAGGGCCTCGCCCGCCTCCGCGAGCGCCCCCTCGGCCACGAGGCGCGCCGGCACGTTGCGGTAGTCGCGCCCGGGCAGCTCGCGGTGCAGGCCCCCGCGCCCGCCCACGACGACGCCGCGCCACCGGCCGTAGCGCGCCTCCCCGGCGTAGACCGCCCCGGCGAGCGACAGCGCCCCCGCGCCGAGCGAGAGCGCCACCGGCCCCGAGGGGGCCGCGTCCGCGTCGACCTCGAGCCGGGCGACCCAGCGGCCGTAGAGCGGCAGGCGCACCGTGCCCGCGAGCACGGGCGCGCCGGCGAGGCGGGCGAAGACGTCGCTCATTTCGCGGACGGGTCCACGTCGTAAACGCTCGGCGGCGCCTCGGGCGCGGGGCCGACGAAGTCGGGGTTCTTCTTGCGGAAGGCCTCGGCGTGCGCGCGGTTTCGCTCGTCGAGCACCGTCGGCGGCAGCTGCGCGCCCTTCGCGTTCTTCGCCGTCTTCGAGCCCGTCGGCTTGTACGACGCCTGCCAGTGCACGCACTTGATGGCGACCTTCATCGCGCCCCTCTCGAGCTCGCCGAGGCCCACCTCCTTGACGCAGCATTCGGCGATGCCGTGCAGGCTCGTCGTCGGGTAGTCGATGGTCATCGGGTCCGAGAGGCCCTTGCCCGGCTTCGGCGAGATGGCGGGCACGAGCGCCTGGTAGGCGAGCCACTGCCGCTTGGTCCACAGCGTCAGCTCGATGGTGAACTCGGGCGGCTCGGTGCCGTTGTCCGTGATCTTGGCGCCCTTGGCCCCCTTCGGGTTCTTGACGTCGAGCTTCGCCTTGAAGCCCTCGCCCGTGACCTTCGACAGGCCGGGCAGGGGCTTGCCGCCGAGGAAGACGCGGTCGAAGGGCGAGAGCTGCGTCTCGGGCACCTCGACGTAGGCGCGCTCGTCGGCCTCGTCCCAGAACGGCAGGGGCATCGGTCAGGCGGCGCCGAGCAGGCCGAACTCGAGGGCCGCGTCCTCGAGCCGCTCGCCGACCACGTCGCCGATCTTGTCGGCGAGCTCGTCGGGCCCCGGGGCGGGCTGCCCCGCGGCCGGGGCGTAGGCGACGTGGACGACGACCGAGACGCTCACGGGGCCCAAGCCCCCGCGGGCGGCGAGGCCCGCGCCGCCGTCGAGGCCGAAGCCGCCGGGGGGGCCGAGGCGCGGCAGGTCGGGCGCGGCGACGAGGGCGGCCATCGCGTCCTCAGCGCGCCCCACCTGGCCCTCGACGCCGAGGGCGAAGCCGGCGCCGGCGTAGCCGCCGAGCTCGGCCATCACGCGCGAAGGGCTGGCGATGCCGAGCACCTTGCGCACGCCTTCGGGCAGCAGCGCGACGAGCGACCGGAAGCCCGAGAGCATCGACCCCCAGGCCGACGTGATGCCGCCCCAGAGCCCGTCGACGAGGCTCTTGCCCGCGTCCCAGACCGACCCGGCGGCCGAGCCGACGAGGCCGACGAGGCGCACGACGAGGTACGACACGCCGTACAAGATGCCCGAGGTGGCCGCGCCCACCGCGGCCACGACGCCGACGAGCGCGCCGGCGACGGGCAGGGCGATGCCGAGCACGTAGCCGACGCCCCTGCCGATCGAGGCCATCAGGTCGACGAAGTCTTGCCCCTTGGCCAGATCGAGTGCGGCGAAGAGCTTGCCGAAGACGCCGGCGACGTCGCCGAAGGCCTCGCCCATGCCGGACAGCACGCCGCCGACGAGGGCCTTCATTGGCGGCAGCACGGCCTCGACGACGCGCAAGACGCCCGAGAGGGCGGCCGACAGGTTGCCCCCGCCCATCACGCGGCCGAAGACGTCCGCGCCGAAGCTTGCGATCGAGGTGATGACGGCGACGAGCCGCGCGCCCACCTCGGTCGTCGGGTCGAGCGCGCCGCGGATCTGGGCGAGCACGCCGACGACGGCCGACGACGCCGGGCCCGTCTCGAGGTTCAAGAACAGGCGCTCGAGCGAGCCCTCAATGGCCTCGACCTGGCCGGTGACGGTCGAGCGCGCGCGCTCGGCGGCGACGCTCCCGAGCGCGCCGCCGCCGCCCATGCGCCGCACGGTCTCGAGGATGGCCGCCTGGCCGGTCTCGGCCGAGACCTTGCCGGCCTCCATCAGCTTCTTGAGCGCGGCCTGGTCCTTCTGGCCGGTCATCTCGCGCAAGACTTGATAAAAGACGTCGTCGTTGACGCCCGCGTTGAGGATGGGCTTCAGGTCCTCCATCAGCACGCGCCCGGCGCCGCGCATCTGCGCGAGCTGCTGGCTGATGGCCGTGACGTCGGCGGCGGGGTTCAGGGCCCGGATGTCGGCGACGGCGGCCGTGACCGCCTTCGCCTCGGCGTCCGAGAAGCCGCCGGCGCGCAGCTCGCGCAGGCTCTCGGCCACGAGCGTGGTCTTGCCGCCGGTCGCCCGGGCGAGCGCGTCGGCGTCGCGGAAGAGGGCCGAGGCCGCCTGCTTCGAGCCGGTGACGTACTTGTACGCGAAGAGCGTCTGCTCCTTGAAGGCCGACATCTTCGCCGCGTACACGGCGCCCGCCGCCACGAGCCCCCCGGCCCCGAGGGCGAGGGCGCCGACGGCCGCGGCGGTCAGGGAGACGAGCCCGCCGGCCGCCGAGAGCGCGATGCCCCTGATCCCGCCCATGCCCTCGACGAGCTCGAGGGCGGCCCGGCGCGTGCCCCAGATGGCCCCGCGCGCCCGGTCGGCCGCGCGCCGGGCCACGCCGCCGAACCTCGCCATGACGGCGCCCGCCCGGCCCTGGGCCTTCTCGACCGCGCCCACGGCGGCCTGGACCGCCTTGAGCTCGCGCGCGACGGCGGCCACCGAAGCGCCCATGCGCTTCGCCGGCCCCGTCATGCGGTCGATGAGTTCGAGCTCCCAGCTGGACATGGCTTACCGCTTCGAGCGCCTCGACGCCTTCGCCTCGGCCTCGAACCTCGCCCGGTCGTGCGCGTAGTGCTCGGCCTCGAGCCACGCGCCCACCTGGGCGAACCTCGTCGCGAGCCCGCGCCGGTAGGCCATCATGCAGTGGGCCGCGACGCCGACGTCCCGGCGGGCGCGCCGGAGCAGGCTCAGAGTTTTTTTGCCTCGACCTTCGCCTTCGAGCCCGCGAGCTCGAGCAGCTTGTCGACGAAGACCGGCTGCTCGAAGGGCCGGCGCCGGAAGTAGGCCGCGACGGCCGCCCGGTCGGGGTAGACGACGCAGTCGTCGAAGAGCGTGAGCCCCGCCGTCTTGCGGCCTTCCTCGTCGAAGGCGGCCTCGCGGAACATCAGGTAGTCGGCCTCGCTGGGGAGGCGGACCACGACGCCGAACGGCTCGTTGCCGTCCGCGTCCCTCGGCGCCGGGATGGCGTGCACCTCGCCGTGCTGTGCCTTCCAGGCGGCGATCTGGTCCTTGTCGAGCGTGTCTACGAACTTGGTCATGGGCGCTGGGCGGGCCGGCCGCTTCGGTTCAGAACTGCAGGAACTTGCGCATCGGCACCATGCCGTCGCGCAGCACGTAGAAGGCCCCGCACGTGTACTCGTCGACGAGCACGTCCGGGCCCTCCTCTTGGCTCTCCTTGATCTTCAAGATCTCGGCGCCGACGAGGAGCCGCTCGTTCGTCGGCATGTTGAGCTCGCGGTAGACGAGGTGCACGTCGAACCGCAGCGACATGAACCCCTGGCCGAGCCTCGCCAGCAGGGCGTTCGACTGCCACTTCGTCACCGCGAAGTTGAAGCTCTCGACCTTGTAGACGCCGCCGGTCTTGCCGATGACCTGGCCGTTGTTGCCGACGAACTCGCCGACCTCCTTGCCGTCCTCCCAGTCGATCGACTTGAAGCCGGTGTGGACGTCGGCGCTGCCGGCGAGGCGGATGTTGCAGCTCGCGAAGCTGTACTCGACCCCTTGGACGAGGGCGGGCATAACGCGGCCTCCAGGGCGGGGTTGGAGAAGCCGATGACGGTCTCGAGGAACTCGACGTCGGCCCGGGGGATGACGCGCACGCGCACGAGCATCTTCTTGGTGCCCGTGATGTTGTGGTCCCTGACGACCGAGACCTTGCACCCGCTGACGCTGGGCACGTTCCCCGACATGAGGCCGTCGCGGATGGCGCGCTCGCCGATGCGGTCGATGGCGAGCGCCTCGCCCTCGTCGATGAAGCCCGACTGGGCGTCGACGAGCGGCGAGTAGTTGACGAACCGGGCCATGGCCGCCCGCACGAGCGAGCAGGCGCGGTTCATGACGCGCAGCTTCTGCACGAGGGCGAAGTCCGAGCCGGGCGGGGCGAAGCCTTGCCCGCGGGTGAGAAAGAACCCGGGCACCTCCCAGACGTTGAAGGTGCGCATGGTCGTGAAACGCAGCGGGTCGAGCGCCTCCGACTTGAACTCGTCGCGCAGGATGTCGAGCACGCCCGGCACGGGCCCCTTCTCGACCCAGCCCGGCGACTCGTGCACCGCGACCCGGGCGAGCTGCGTGGCGTAGGGCCAGCCGACGGAGCGCTTTCGCTGCGCCCCGTCGACCTGGCTCACCACGGTCGCGTAGCCGCCCGCGCCGTGCACCCGGATGGTCGAGAGGTTTTGGACGGCGGCGACGTGGAAGGCGGCGTCGGGCACGTCGGGCGCCTCGACGATGGCGAAGGCGAAGCGGCCCGCCTGGAACCACTCCTCCATCTCGGCCGCGACGGCGACGACGAGCGCGGCGAAGTTGGTGACCTTCGTCGCGTCGTCGACCCCGCCGACGGTGCCGACGACGTGCACCCACTCGATGGGGTACGAGCTGAACTTGAGCGCGTCGAGCGCGGCGTTCAGGTCGTTGGTCGAGTAGGTCGGGCCCGCCGAGCCCCAGGTGTACGTGTCGCCGGCGACGTAGGTGCCGGCGGCGAAGGCGAGCGTCAGGCCCGTCTTCGCCGCGAAGGTCGCGACGCTCGAGGCCGAGACGTACTCGGCCGAGAAGGTCTTGCCGCCGTCGATCGACAGGTCGAACGTGGCTGTGCCGACGGCACCGCCGCGCTTGATCCGGACGACGCCCTGGTAGTCGTCGAGCGGGGCGCCCGAGACCGTGACGCCCGACGAGGGGCCGGAGCCGGTGCGGGTGACGGTGCCGTTCGTGCCGGCGTTCGAGGCGGCGACC
>DASTPP010000008.1:0-27140 GCA_035762175.1 Polyangiaceae bacterium
GCGGCTCTGGCGCCGCGGGCGGCAGCGGCGGCGCGGGAGGCGCGGGCGGCGCGGGCGGGGCCGGGGGCGGGCCGGCGCCGATCGTCGTGAGCGGCTTCTCGACCGGCTACAACCACGTCTGCGCCGTCACCTCGGGGCCGCTCGGTTCGGGGCAGGTACGCTGCTGGGGCGAGCAAGGCCTCGTCCAGGGCCCGACGGGTTGGGACGCGGTCGGCCGCGCCTTCGGCCCCTCGCCCGCCCTGCTCGCCGACGCGCCGGGCGGCGTCGGCTTCCTCGCCGCGGGCTGGCAGCACGCGTGCGTCGGCACCGCCTCGGGCGGCGGCTTCGATCTGCGCTGCTTCGGCGGCAACGAGCGGGGCGTGCTCACGAACGGCAACGCCCCCGGCGATCCGCCCGGCCCGATCAGCGGCGGCGGCGTCTTCACGGCGCTCGGCGCGGGCGCGCGCCACGCCTGCGGCATTCGCGGGGGTAACATCTCTTGCTGGGGCGCGAACGAGCTGGGCCAGCGGGGCGTCAGGCCCCTGGTGCCGCCGCCCGACGCCACGCCGTCGAACATCACCAGCGACGGCGGCTGGGCCGAGCTCGACGCGGGCGAGGCGCACACCTGCGCGCTCCAGGGCGGCACGCTTTATTGCTGGGGCGACAACGCCCGCAAGCAGCTCGGCAACCAGCTCGGCTTGCTCGATCTTCTGCTCGGCACGCTCAACTTCACCAAGGCGAAGGTGAACCCGCCCGCCGACAACCCTGGCGGCACCTGGTCGAAGGTATCAGCCGGACGCTCGCACACCTGCGGCATCATGAACACGCAGCGCCTCTACTGTTGGGGGCGCAACGACGTCGGGCAGGCCAACACCTCGCCCTCGCAAGATCTCGCCGCCATCTCGCTCGTCTCGGCCGACTCGTGGGTCGACGTCGCGGCCGGCGAAGAGCACACCTGCGGCATCTCGCCCGACGGCCAGGGCCGGCCTCGCCTGTTCTGCTGGGGCAGCGACGCGTTCGGCCAGCGCGGCGACGGGCCGGGCGCGCCCGCCAGCCCGCTCACCGAGGTCATCGACCCCGAGCCCGAGGTGCCCTGGGCCGACGTCGACGCGGGCGCCTTCCACACCTGCGCGCGCAAGGGCGACAACCTCTACTGCTGGGGCCGCAACGATCGGGGCCAGCTCGGTCTCGGCGCCCAGCCCTCGGCCGACCGCCCGACGCGCGTGCCCTTCGCCCCGCCCTGAGCCGGCGCGCCCCGCCGTGCGCCGGCGCGCCCCGCCGCGCGTTCCGCCGCCCGCGACCCCACCCCCCTGCGCCGCCCTCGCGGCGCCCCGGGCCCGCGCGGCGCGGGGGCCGCCCGCTCACTTGACGCGCGTGCCGGGGGCGATGCGCTCGTCGACCGCGGGCAGCGAGAGCGCCTCGCTCGGCCCGGCGGCCAGGATCATCCCGTGCGAGACGAGCCCCTTGCCGAAGTCGCGGGGCGCGAGGTTCGAGACGACGAGCACGCGGCGGCCGACGAGCGCCTCGGGCGCGAACGAGAGGGCGAGGCCGGCGACGATGCGGCGCGGCTCGGGCTCGCCGAGATCGATGCGCAGGTCGAGCAGCTTGTCTTTCTTCGGCACCTTCGCCGCCGAGACGACGAGGCCGACGCGCAGATCGACCTTGGCGAACTCGTCGTACGCAATCGCCGGGCTCGGCGGCTCGGCGGCCGGTGCCGACGGCCCGCCGCCCGGAGGGGCTGCCGGAGCGCCCGCCGCAGCGCCCGCCGGAGCGCCCACCGCAGCGCCCGCCGCAGCGCCCGCGGGAGCGCCCGCCGGAGCGCCCGCCGCAGCGCCCGCCGCAGCGCCCGCCGCCGTGGCCGCCCCGCCCCCCGCACCACCGCCCCGGGCGCCCTCGACTCCCCCCTCCCCAGGGAGGGGGGCCGGGGGGGAGGGCGCCGCCGCAGGCCCCGTGAGCCGCTCGAGCAGGGCGCGGCGCTGGTCGTCGTCGACCCGCGGAAAGAGCGGCTGCCCGGGCGAGAGCGCGTCGCCGGCCGCCCGCTGCGACCACTCGACGGGCCACAGATCGTGGCCGAGCGAGGGCGCGATCGGCGGCAGGCCGAGCTGGCGGCGCATCTCGTTGGCGCGCTCGGGCATCACCGGGGCGACCATGACGCTGAGCCAGCGCAGCGCCTCGAGCAGCGTCGCGAGAATGGTCTCGACCCGCTCTTGGTCGCCCTTCTTCGCCGCCACCCAGGGCGCCGCCTGGTCGACGTAGGTGTTCGCCTGGCCGCAGAGGCGCCAGACCGCCTCGAGCGCGCGGTGCGGGGCGAAGGCGTCGAACGACTCGCGCGCCTTGACCGAGGCCTGGAGCGCGTCCTCCCAGAGGGCGCGCTCTTTCTCGCCGGGCCGGCCCGGCGGCGGCACCTTGCCCCCGACGAGCTTGGTGCAGAGGCCGAGGGTGCGGTTCAGGAGGTTGCCGAGATCGTTGGCGAGGTCGGCGTTGAGCCGGCCGACCAGGTCGTCGAGGCTGAAGTCGCCGTCTTGCCCGAAGGCGACGGCGCGCAAGAGGTAGTAGCGCAGGACGTCGGCGCCGACCTCGCCCGCGATGCGCAGCGGGTCGAGCTGCGTGACGCGCAAGGGGGCGGCGCCCGGGGCGGCCGCCTCGGCGCCGGGGGCGGGCGCGGTCTTCGTGATCTTGCGCCCGCCCGAGGTCAGCCACCCGTGGGCGTAGACGCGCCTCGGCAGCTGCGACTCGGGCAGCCCCGCGGCGAGCAGGAAGGCGGGCCAGTAGACGGCGTGGAAGCGCACGATCTCTTTGCCGATCAGGTGCACGTCGGGCGGCCAGAAGCGCTGCAGGGGCCCGCCGTCGGGGCCGAGCGCCGACCAGTAGTTGGTGAGCGCGTCGAACCAGACGTACATGACGTGCGCCGGGTCGTCGGGCACGGGGATGCCCCACTTGAACGTGGTGCGCGAGACGCTCAGGTCTTCGAGGCCGCCGCGGACGAAGCTCTTGACCTCGTTGTAGCGGCTCTCGGGCTGCACGAAGTCGGGGTGCCGCTCGTAGAAGTCGAGCAGGACGTCGGTGTAGCGGCTGAGCCGGAAGAAGTAGCTCGACTCGCGCACGCGCTCGACCGGGCGGCCGGTCGGCGACAGGCCGTCGACCAGGTCTTTCTCGGTGTAGAAGGCCTCGTCGGCGACGCAGTACCAGCCCTCGTACTGGCCGAGGTAGATGTCGCCCCGCTCGCGGATTCTCCGCCAGAGGTCGGCGACGCGCGCGGCGTGCCGCGGCTCGGTCGTGCGGATGAAGTCGTCGGGGGCGACGTTCAGCGGCGGCCAGGCCTGCCGGAAGCGCTCGGCCACCTCGGTCGCGTAGGCGAGCGGCGTGGCGCCCCGCTCGCGGGCGACGCGCTCGATCTTCTGGCCGTGCTCGTCGGTGCCGGTCACGAAGTGCGTGTCGTGGCCGCGCAGCCGGTGGTAGCGCGCGAGCGCGTCGGCGACGATGGTCGTGTACGCGGTGCCGACGTGGGGCAGCGCGTTGACGTAGTAGATGGGGGTGGTGATGTAAAAGCGTGCGGGCATGGCGGCGGCGGCGCGCGCATCGGGCCCCCGCGGGGGGCGCGCGGCGGCCGCCTGTCTACGGTAGACGCGCCCGCCCGTCAAAGCGCCCGGCGGGCGCGCGGCCGGCGCGGGGCGCCCCCGCGCCCGGCGAGCGCCGCGGCGACGGGCGCGGCCGAGGGCGCCGCCGGGGCCTTGACCCGCCCGCGCGCCTCCACCAGGGTTCGCCCGCGCGCCGCGGCGCCTTCGCGCCGCCGCGCAGGGTCAGAGCCATGGCACTTCTCGACGGCAAGGTCGTCCTCATCACCGGCGCCGGCGGCGGCATCGGCCGCGCCGAGGCGCTCGCCTTCGCGGCCGAGGGCGCGCGCCTGGTCGTCAACGATCTCGGCTCGGCGCGCGACGGCACGGGCGCCTCGCCCGAGGCGGCCGACCGGGTCGCGGCCGAGGTGCGGGCCGCGGGCGGCGAGGCCGTCGCCCACCACGGCTCGGTCGCCACGCCCGAGGGCGCGCGGGGCCTGGTCGAGGCCGCGCTCTCGGCCTACGGCCGCGTCGACGTGCTCGTCAACAACGCGGGCGTCGTGCGCGACAAGAGCCTGCTCAAGCTCGACGAGGCCGACTGGGACGTCGTGCTCGCGGTCGACCTGAAGGGCGCCTTTCTCTGCGCGCAGGCCGCCGCCCGGCAGATGGTGGCCCAGGGCGAGGGCGGGCGCATCGTCAACACGACGGGCCTGTCGGGCCTGGTCGGCAACTTCGGCCAGGCGAACTACGCGGCCGCCAACGCCGGCGTCTACGGGCTGACGCGCACGATGAGCATCGAGCTGCAGAAGCACCGCATCACCGTCAACGCCCTCGCCCCCATCGCCAAGACGCGCCTGACCGAAGACTTGCCGATGTTCCACGGCGTCGACTCGCTCGGGCCCGAGTTCGTCGCGCCGGCGGCGGTCTTTCTGGGCTCCGACCTCTGCGGCGAGCGCACCGGGCACGTGCTCGCCGTCGCCGGCGCCCGCATGTACCTTTACAAGGTCGTAGAAAGCGTCGGAAAGTTCAAAGAGGGCGACGCCCCGTGGACAGCCCGCGAGATCGCCGACCACTGGGCCGCCATCGCCAGCGTCAAAGGCTGAGCTCTCGGCCCCGCCTGGCCTCCGGCGCGCACGACGCCCCCGCTAGCCTCCGGCGCGCAGGAAGCCCCCGCTGGCCTGCGGCGCGCAGGAAGCCCCTGCTGGCCGCCGGCGCGCACGAACGCCCCTGCTGGCCTGCGGCGCGCACGAAGGCCCCGGGCGTCTCTGGTACGGAGGGCCGGGGCCCTCCGCGGCCCCCTGTCGCGCAGGGGGCCGCCCCGCCTCGGGCCCGGCCTCGGCGGGCGCCGCTCGCCCCGGGCCGAGGCCCCCATGCAAGCCCCGGCCCCGGGGCCCTCTACCGTGCGACGCCGGGCCTCGAGCGCCCTGAGCCATTCGGCGATGGCGGGACGGCCCGCACCGAGTAAGCTGTAGGGAGGTTTGCCCGCGCCCTCGGTGGCCGTGGGCGCTGCCAAGACACCGCCACCGAATGTCGTCCCGCCGCCTCGACCCTGTCGCCGCCCCGCTCTTGCTGTGGGCCTGCGCGGCCTTGGTCCTCCATTACGTGGGGTACCAGGGCACGACCGAGGTGGCCGACGTGTTCCAGGGGCGGCGCGACCTGCGCGAGTTCGCGTCCGAGGCGCGCGGCACGGTGCGGCCGTCGGCGGCGACGCCCTTCGAGGTCGCGCTCGAGGGGCCCATCCCGACGCCCGACGAGACGCCGCCGCTCGTGCCGGTGCCGCCGCCCGAGGCGAAGCTCGTGCCCCCGACGCCCGAGGCGCCGAAGCCGCCCGAGCCCGAGAAGAAGAACGACGAGCCGAAGCCCGAGGCGCCGCCGCAGCCGCCGGCGCCGCCCGCGCCGACCAACGACAAGCGCGTGGCCGTGCGCCAGCACGTCGACGACAAGAACCAGCCCGACAACCCCAACGCGCGCTTCGCCGGCGACGAGGCGAACCACGTCAAAGAAGAGTCGGTCGCGCGCATCACCTCGCACGACCGCAACGACCGCGACACCAGCCCCGGCACCAGCCAGGGCGGCCCCCCCGAAGAGCCCGGCAACGCCGACAAGACGCGCGTCGCCGACAGCGAAGACAAGGCCGGCGAGAAGAAGCGCGCGCCGAACGAGGCGCCGCCCGAGCCGCCGCAGCCCAAGCCCGAGCCCGTCGCCAAGGCGCCCGCCGAGAAGCCCGGCCAGAACGGCGTCTCGGGCCCGCGCGCGCCCGCCCAGCCCGCGGTGCAGCCGCCGCCGAACGCCGAGCCGCCGCGCCCCGACGTCGACAGCGGCCCGAACGGCTCGTACGCGCTCAATCCGCGCCGCGCGCCCGTCAGCGAGGGCAGCGCCAAGGTCGCGACGCCGACGCCGCCCATCAACCTGCTGCCCCGGCTCGGCGGCGGCCCCGGGCCGAACGGCGTCAACTTCAACCTCTCGCCCGGCAACGCCGTCGCCGCCGTCGGCGTCGACGAGCTGCGGCGCATCAAAGATGCCGACGGCGAGCGCCGCCGCTCGGCCCACCGCGGCAGCTTCAAGTCGCCCGACCTGAACCGCTGGCGCGCCCAGATCGAGAACTACGTCGCCAGCGTCAAGACCGGCAACCAGACCGCGCTCAACACCGCGCGCGTGCCCTTCGCGACGTACCTGAACGGCATCCACAACCGGCTGCACCCGCTCTTCGCCGACGACTACCTCGCCTCGCTCGACGGGCTGCCGGGCGGCCACCCGCTCAACCGCCCCGACCTCAGCGCCGCGCTCGAGGTCGTCGTCAGCAAAGAAGACGGCAGCATCGTGCGCATGGGCGTCGTCAAGACGAGCGGCGTCACCGCCTTCGACGCCGCCGCGCTCGAGTCGATGCAGCGCGCCTCGCCCTTCGGCAAGCCGCCCGCGGCCATCATCTCGCCCGACGGCAACGTCTACCTGCACTGGGAGTTTCACCGAAACCCCATCGTCGCTTGCTCCACCATCAACGCCCGGCCCTTCATGCTCAAGGGCGCCCCGGCCGACGTGCCCGGCCGGCCCCTGCCCGGGCCGCGCGTGCCCTCCGACCCGCGCGAGCGCCCGCCCACCCGCGAGGGCCTCTTGCGGCCCCCGCTCGCCCCCCCGCCGAAGCGGGGGGCGGGGTGAACGCGCCCCCCGCCCCGGCCCCCGCGCGGCCCGCCGAGGGCGCCCTCCCCCCCGCCCCGGCCCCCGCGCGCCGACCGCGGCGGCAGTAGCGTGCGAAGGCGAGCAGTAGTAGGGCCCCCCCGTGGCCATCGCCCAGTCTCCGCAGCAGGGTGACGAAGTGCCCACCGGCGCCGAGACCCCGGCACCGCCGGCCAGCTCGTCGCCCTTTCGCCGCTGGACATACACTTCCCTGCCCTGGCTGAGGCCCGTGGCCCTGCTCGCCCTTTTGGCGACCTTCACCAGCCGCGTGTTGACCCCTGCGCTCAAGGGCGGCGGCGTGCTCTCGACCGAGTGGGTCAACCGGGTCGAGTTCGCGGGCAACGCGCTCGCGCAGCTCTTGCTTTTCGCGCTCTTGACGCTGCTGCTCTCGCTGGCGCTGGCGGTCTTGCAGACGCCCTCGCTCTCGCTGCCCTTTCGGCTGACCTTCACGGCGCTGGGGGGCCTGGCGCTCGGGCTCGGGGCGCCGGCGAGCGGGGCGGTGCTCGGGGCGAGGCTGCTCGGGGTCCTGGCGACGTCGACGGCGCTGATGGCGCTGCTGGCGGCGGGGCAGGTGCTGGTGCACGGGCCGATTCGCACCGCCGGGCTGGTGCTGGCGCTCTTCGGCACGGGGGCGCTGACGCGGCAGGGCGCGTGGCTGCTCGCGGCGGGCTACGCGCGGGCGCCGGCGACCTACCTCGTCTCGGCGCGGGTGGTGGCGACGGCGGCGTTCGCGCTGCAGGCGCTCGCGGTCCTGGTCGCGCTCGTGTGGCTGGCGACGCGGCGGGGGCGGCCGTTCGGGCTGGGCACGAGCCTGGCGATGGGGGCGTCGGCGGCGTTGACGTCGGTGGCGGCGGCGGCGGGCGCGGGGCGGGGCGGGCCCTGGGCGTCGGTGATCGGTACGGGGCTCTACCACCTCTTGCAGAGCCCGGCGCCGCTGGTGGCCCTCTCGCTGCGTCATTTCGTGGCCCTGCTCGGGCCCGCGCTGGCGGCGACGGCGGCGCTCGGGCGGGGGCGGCCGGCGAGCGTGCGGGCGGCCCTCGCGCTCATGCTGGTCGGCGGCACCGACGCGGACGTGCCGCTCTGCGCCCTCTGCCTGGTCGTCGCCTCGCTCGCGCTCGTACTCGCGGCCTTCGAGGGCGAGCCGGGGCGCGAGCCGGGGGCCTCGTGGCCGGCGCGACGAGCCGGCTAGCCATCGGGCTCGGCCTTCGTTAGGCTGCATGGCTCGGGGGTCGGGCCGCCGCGGGCCGCGTCCCCCCGGGCCCCGTCGCCCCCGGGCGCCCGCGCCGTCGTTGGTCCATGTCCGTACCGAGCGAACGCCCGCCCGCCTCCCCGACCCCGAGCTCTGCGCGCTCGGCGGCGCCCCCCGACTCGTCGCCGGCGGCGACCTTGCGCTCGCTCTCGCCGTTCGAGACGGCGCACGACACGCTGCCGCCGAAAGAGCGGCCGACGATCAAGGGCGAGATCGGGGTCGACTTCGGCCCCGACGTGCGGCCCTACGACGACCAAACCGAGGTCGACGACATCGACGAGGTCGACCCCTTCCTCGGCACGACGATCGACGGCCGCTACGTGCTCGAGTCGGTGGTGGGCATCGGCGGCATGGGCATCGTGTACGCCGGCCGCCACGTGCTCATCAACAAGCGCGTGGCCATCAAGGTGCTGCGCGCCGACATGACGCGCGACAAAGAGATGCTCGACCGCTTCCGGCGCGAGGCGCAGGCCGCGTCGAGCATCGGCCACGCGCACATCATCGACGTCAGCGACTACGGGCAGCTGCCCGACGGCTCGGCCTTCCTCGTGATGGAGTTCCTGGAGGGCAAGAGCCTCGCCCAGGAGATGCGCGCCAAGGGCCCGCTGCCCGCGAAGCGCATCGTGCACATCGCGCGGCAGGTGGCCGACGCGCTCGCGGCCGCGCACGCGCTCGGCATCGTGCACCGCGATCTGAAGCCCGACAACGTGCACCTCATCGCGCGGGGCGCCGACGAAGACTTCGTCAAAATTCTCGACTTCGGCATCGCGAAGATGGCGGGCCCCGGCACCGACCGGCTGACGCGCGCGGGCACGGTGTTCGGCACGCCGCACTACATGGCGCCCGAGCAGGCCGCGGGCACGAACGTCGACCACCGCACCGACATCTACTCGCTCGGCGTCATTCTCTACGAGATGGTCTCGGGCACGCTGCCCTTCGACGCCGACAACTACATGGGCATCTTGACGCAGCACATGTACAAGGCGCCCGCCTCGCTGCGCACGGGCGACTCGGCGCCGCCGCCGGCGCTCGAGGCCATCGTGCTCAAGGCGCTCGCCAAGATCCCCGCGCACCGCTACCAGTCGATGAGCGAGCTCATCGAAGACCTCGACCGCTTCAGCAACGGCCAGATGCCCGAGGCCGTGCGCGAGATGCTCGGCAACAAGGGCGCGCTCGCCGTGCCGCTCGACTACTTCCAGGGCACCGCGCCCGGCGTCGCCTCGGGCCAGCCGGCCGAGCCGCGCACCGGCTGGGGCCTGTACGCCCGCCTCGCGCTCTTCTCGCTCGCCGCCGCCGCGCTCATCCCCGTCCTCGCCGTGCTCGCCTTCCGCTCGGGCGCCGCCGAGCAGCCCGCCGCGCCGGGCCCGCCCCCCGCCGCCTCCGAGGCCGCGTCGGCCCGCGCCGCGCCGCCGCCCGCGCCGCCGCCCTCGGCCCCCCCGGCCGCGGCGCCGTCCTTCCGCGAGGTCATCGTGGCGGTCGAGCCGCGCACCGCCGAGGTCTTCGTCGACGGCCTCAACAAGGGCCGCGGGCCCTTCGTCACCGTGCACGTGCCCGCCGGCCAGAGCGTCAACGTCGAGGCCCAGCTCAAGGGCTACCAGCCGAAGGGCCTGCGCGTCGACGACAGCAAGCGCCACGTCGAGCTGCGCCTGCAGCGCGCCGGCAAGGGCGGCCCGCGCCCGCCGGCCGCCGGCACGGGGGGCGGCAAGCGCATGCCCGACCAAGACATCGGCTCGCCCCCCTCGACGACCGACGCCGCCGACCCCTGGGGCAAGCGGTAGCCGCCCCCGGGCGGGCCGCGGGCGCGGCCGCTCAGGTCTTCTTGCGCGGCGCCTTGATGTCGAGCTTGATGACGACATCATCGCGGATCAAGTCGTTCGGCTTGCCCGCGTAGTTGATGCCGAAGTCTTTTCGGTTGATCGAAAACTCGCTCTTCGCCGTCACCGCGTCGGCCCCGACCGCCACCGTCGCCGGGAAGGTGATCGTCTTCTTCGCGCCGTGCAGGTCGAGCGTGCCCGTGATGGTGTGGGTCGCGCCCTTCTCGCCGCCCGCCTTGATCGCGGTCGATTCGAAGGTCGCCTTCGGGTACTTTTGGGTGTCGAAGAAGTCGGGCGAGCCGAGGTGCTTGGTCAGCTTCTCGTCGTCGGTCTTCATCGAGGTCGTGTCGATCTCGACCTTGATCTTGCTCGACTCGGGCTTGCCGCCGACCAGGTCGATCGTGCCCGAGAAGGTCGGGAACGACCCCTCGTGCTTGCCCGTCACTTTCGAGCCGACGAACTCGACCTTCGACGCCTGCGGGTCGATCTTCAGCGACTCGCTGCCGGCCATCACGGCCGTGTTGGTCGCCGCCGCCGTCGTCGTCGCCGTCGCCGCCGGGGCGTCGCCCACCGTGGCCTTCGCCTTGTCTTTCGCCGGGTCTTCGCAGGCGAGCGCGCCCGCCACGAGAACTGCCAAACCGACCGCTCGAAGGATCTCGCGCATCGTTTTCGTCTCCCTCTCTTCGGTAGAGGGCGCTGACCTTTGCCCAAGTCCCCCCGCGGCGCAAGGCCCCGCGGCGCAAGGCCCCGCGGCGCAAGGCCCCGCCGCCCCGGGCCCGCGCCCCGGGCCTCAGCGCGCGGGCCAGCGCCCGCTGACCACGCGCTCGCGGCCGCCGTAGTCGTTCGCGACCTCGACGTCGGCGAAGCCCGCGCGCTCGAAGAGGGCGCGCGCGTCGGCCCCCTGCCCCGTCATGATCTCGAGGGCGAGCAGCGCGCCCGGGCGCAAGAAGGGCGGCGCGCCGCGCACGACGCGCGCGGCGAGCTCGAGCCCGCTCTCGCCGCCGTCGAGCGCCACGCGCGGCTCGAAGTCGCGGATGTCCGGGTCGAGCGCGGCGATCTCGCCGCGGGGAATGTACGGCGGGTTGGCCGTCACCAGGTCGTAGCGATCGCGCGCGGGGTCGAGCGGGGCGTAGAGGTCGCCGACGAGCCAGCGCACGTTCCAGACGGCGCCGAGGCGGAGGGCGTTGTCGCGCGCGACCGCGACGGCGCCCGGCGACAGGTCGGCGCCGTCGACGCGCCAGGTCGGCCGCTCGCGGGCGAAGGTGACGGCGACGCAGCCCGAGCCCGTGCAGAGGTCGAGGGCGCGGCCGCTCAGCGACCGGTGGCGCGTGCGCGCGAGCGCCACCTCGACCAGCGTCTCGGTGTCGGGCCGGGGGATGAGCACGCGCCGGTCGACCCGGAAGGGCCGCCCGTAGAACTCGCGCACCCCGAGCAGGTACGCCACCGGCTCGCGCGCGCGGCGCCGGCGAATGAGCTCGCGGTAGGCGGCGAGCTCGCCCGCCTCGAGCGGGCGCGAGGGGTCGGTCAGGATGCGCACCCGGTCGACCTTGAGCACGTGCGCGAGCAAGAGCTCGGCCTCGAGCCGCGCCCCCTCGATGCCCCGCGCCTTGAAGTCGTCGGCCGCCCAGCGCGCGACGCGCCCCACCGTCCAGGGCTCGGCCGCGGCCCGCCCCCCTTCGCCGCCGGCCCCCTCGCTCATTGCAGGCGCGCGAGCTCTTCGGCGAGCGCCGCCTCGACCTCGGCCCGCAGCGCGTCGCGCCGCGCGTCGCTCTCGGCCTCGAAGCGCAAGACCAGGACGGGCTGCGTGTTCGAGGCGCGCACCAGCCCCCAGGCCCCGCCGCCGAACAGGATGCGCGCGCCGTCGACGTCGACCACCTCGTGCGTCGCGCCGTAGCGCCGCACGATCGCCTCGACCGCGCGGAACTTGAGCGCGTCCGGGCAGGGCACCCGCAGCTCGGGCGTCACGCTCGTCGCGGGCACGTCGGCGAGCAGCTCGCGCGGCGACGCGCCCCCCTCGGCGAGCAGCTCGACGAAGCGCAGGGCCGCGTAGATGGCGTCGTCGAAGCCGAACCAGCGGTCGGCGAAGAAGAGGTGGCCGCTCATCTCGCCCGCGAGCAGGGCGCCCTCTTCTTTCATCTTGGTCTTGATGAGAGAGTGCCCGGTCTTCCACAAGATGGGCCGCCCGCCCCGGGCCGCGATGTCGTCGTAGAGCACCTGCGAGCACTTGACCTCGCCGATGACCGCCGCCCCCGGGCGCTCGCGCAAGAGCCGCCGCGCGAAGAGCAAGAGCAGCCGGTCGCCCCAGAGCACCTCGCCCCGCTCGTCGACGACGCCGAGCCGGTCGGCGTCGCCGTCGAAGGCGAGCCCCGCCCGCGCCCCCGACGCCCGCACCCGCCCGACGAGCGCGCGCAGGTTCTCGGGCTGCGTCGGGTCGGGGTGGTGGTTGGGGAAGCGCCCGTCCATGTCGCAGTAGAGGTACTCGGCCTCGACCCCGCACGCGGCGAAGGCGCGCGCGGCGAGCGGGCCGCCGGCGCCGTTGCCCGCGTCGAGGACGACCTTGAAGGGCAAGGGCCCCGCGAGCTCGACCCCCGCCTTGAGCGCCGCGACGTAGTCGTCGTCGATGGTCTGCTCGCGCACCGAGCCCGCCCCCGCCGCGAACCGCCCCGACTCGACGAGCTCGCGCAGGGCGACGATGTCGCGCCCGAAGAAGGGCGCGGGCCCGCGCATCATCTTGAAGCCGTTCTCGTCGGGCGGGTTGTGGCTGCCGGTGACCATCACGGCCCCGTCGGTGCGCAGGTGGTGCGCCGCGAAGTAGAGCAAGGGCGAGGGGCCCACGCCGACGTCGATGACCTCGCAGCCCGAGGCCTCGAGCCCCGCGACGAGCGCCCCGTGCAGCCTCGGGCTCGACAGGCGGCAGTCGCGCGCCACCGCCACGCGCGCCCGCCCCAGGCTCGCGCCCACCATCGTGCCGAAGCCCCGGCCCAGCGCCTCGGCCAGGGGCGTCGTCAGATCGCGCTCGGCGTGGCCACGAATGTCATACTCGCGAAAGGCGTGGTGAGGCACCTGCATGGGGGTCGCCCGGGCCTTTAGCGCGGATCGCCCCGCCAGTCACCCGCGAGGGCCCGGCCCCCGGCCCGGGCGCGCCCCCGCCGAGGCGGGCGGCCTCGGGCGCGGCCCTCGGTTCGCGCGTGCGCCGGCCGGCGCGCCCGGTACCCTACGGCGCATGGTCCTCGTGCGCGTCAGGTTCCGCGACTGGGCGCAGTTCTGGTCGGTCTTCACCCAGGCCGGCGCCGAGCGCCGCCGCGAGCACGGCTCGTCGGGCGTCCGCGTGCTGCGCGACGCCGACGCGCCGGGCGAGGCGTGGCTGCTCTTCGACTGGGAGCGCGAGCGCTTCGAGCGCTTTCTCGCCGACCCCCTCGTCCGCGAGACGATGACGTCGGGCGGCGCGTTGGGCCCGCCCGAGGTGCGCTTCGTCGACCAAGTCGACGAGTTGCCGGCCTGAGCGCCCCCGCGCGCCGCGCCGGCTTCGCCCGAGGCCACGACCTCGGGCGGGCGCCTGCGGCCGCCTCGCCCTCTCGGCCAGGGCCGGCCCCGTCGAGGGCGACCCCGCCTCGCCTTCTCGGCCGGGGCCGGCCCCGTCGGGGGCAACCTCGCCTTCTCGGCCGGGGCCGGCCCCGTCGGGGGCAACCTCGCGCCGCGGCGTCCGACCTTTCGTTACGAGGGTGCTTCGGCGGGCGCCAGACGCTCGACGCGAACCGACGAGCATGAGCTTTGGGGGCGCAATTTTTTTGTCGGCATCGATCGCAAGGCGGCGTCGAACCCACAACATGTGGAACGAAGCGCGCCTCGTTCGGCCGAAAGCCTGCGGCGGCTCGCCGGCCGCCGCCCCGCGCCCGGCGAGGCGGGCCGCGCCCGCGGGCGTAACGCGCGTTCCGCTCCGCGAACGGCCACCCCGCCGGCCCTCGCGCCGCCGCCCTCGCCCCGTCACTTGACCGAGGCCGAAGGCGGGGGCTCGGGCTCATTACCCCCTACCCATCGAGGCGCGAAAGCCAATGCCCTTTTTCGTCTATCTCGTCGAGAACAAGTCGGGCCAAGAAGTCACCTTCGAGCTAAACCACGCGAAGGCATACCTGTTCGGCGGCACGGTCAAGCTCAACGACCCGCGCGACGACGCCACCGCCTTCCTCGCGCGAGACATGGACGACCTCGTGCTCGCCAACGAGCTCTTCGAAGAGGTGGGCCGGTCGAGCTTGCAGGTCAGCACGAACGCCAAAGACCCTTGGCCCATCCCGCCCGTCATGGCGAGAAAGATGTTCTGGTCGACCCATGTCCCCCGGGGCCTGCTCACCGCCGAGCCGTTCAAGGCCGACAAGCTCGCCGACTACCTCAAGAGGCACCGCGACCAAGCCAAGGCCTCCCGCTACGAGGTACTTTCGGTCCGGGGGCTGTGTAGCAACGGCCACGCCCCGAAGCGCAACGGGCCGGCCTTCCACCTCGGCGATCGCTCGGCCTTCCTCTGGAGGGGCCAGCTCACCGTGCCCGCCCGCGAGCGCGTGCTGCTCGCCGCCGACGAGTCCGTCGACCCGCGCTGGCTCATCATGCCGCGCACGGGGCAGCCGAACGCCGCCATCGCGATCACCCGCCTCTTCGCCGACCCGCCGCTGCCCGACCCTTCGACCTTCGACTGGGCGGTCGTGCCCTTCAGCCTGGGCGCCGACGAGATCACCGACGACACCCGCCTGTTCGAGTACAAGTCGCGGCTGCTCCAAGACATCAGCCTGCTCGCCGCCGAGCTGGGCGACCTGGCCCGCCGGAAGGGCGAGCGGGTGAGCCACTCGACGCCCCCCCCGCCCTTCGCGTCGTCGGGGTCCGCGCCGCGCGCGCACGGCCGGGGGCCCGGGGCCAGCGCCCGCGCGCCCAGGGGCCTCGCGCTCTGCATCGGCCTCGACGCCCTCGACCCCGGCCGCTACACGAGAAACGGCCGCCCCTGGGAAGGCACCACCGAGTCGGCCGAGCGGGACGCGCGGGCCATGGCCCGGCTCGCCGAAGAGCAAGGCTTCGACGCCACCCTTCTCCTCGGCGACGGGGCGACGCGCGCCGACGTCCTCGCCCGCGTCAGGGCCGACGTCGCGTCGCTCGACGACGGCGACTTCTACCTGCTCACCTTCTCGGGCCACGGCGTGCGCGTCAATCGCGCGGCGGGCGCGCGCTGGGACCCCGACGGCAAGGACGAGGCCTGGTGCCTCTTCGACCGCCACCTGATCGACGACGACCTCTACGACGCGCTCGCCGGCGCCCGGCCGGGGCTACGCATCTGGGTGCTCTCTGACAGCTGTTACAGCGGCACCATGCTCGACCGACGCGCCGGCGCCCCGGCCGCCCTCGCGCTGGGCACGGCGCCGCCGGCGGCGGACCTCGCGGCGAGCGAGCCGCCGGTGGTCGAATTGCGGAGCGAGCCAGCCGAGGCAACCAAGCACGAAAGGGTGCGGCCCTTTCTTTTCGGGCTGTCCGCCTCGCCGCGCCGCGCCCTCTTCGCCCGCGCCCCGGCCGAAGCCGCCGGCGGGGCGGGGGCCACGCCCGACCCCGCCGGCGTCATCCGCGCGCCGACCTTTTACTTTGGCGCGAGTCAGGACGACCAGACCACGAAGGACGGCCCCCCGGGCGGCTACAGCCTGTTCACGCGCTGCCTGCTTCACACCTGGAGAGCCTGGAAGGCCCAGCCCAAGCTGACGGGCTACAAAGACTTCGCCCAGGCCGTGGCCAATCACGTCAGCGCCGTGCCCGGCAACGCGCAGGCCCCGAACTTCTACTGGCTCGACGAGGCGAACGTGTTCGCCGACCAGCGGCCCTTCACGATCTAGCGAGGCGCGCCGCCCGACCACGGCCACGGCCACGGCCACGAGAGGCAGACACCATGCGAGTAGCTCGGCCGCTCCGACGTTTGATGGTGGCGGCCCTTCGCCGGGGGTGGCGAGATGGTACGCGAGCGGCCGCCCCGCTGCTGCTGCTCCTGCCGGCGGCGACTGACTCCTGCGCGAAGAACCGCGACTCGTGCGCCGCCGCGTCTGCGCGCGAGGCCTGGCCCGAAGCCCAGCGCCTTTGCGCCGACGAATACCGACGCGCGCCGACCCCCCGGGCCGCCCTCGACCTCTGTCGGGCGACGCTCAAGGCCGGCGGCGCCCCAGACCTCTGCGACAAGGTGATCGGCGCGCTCGCCGAGGGCCCCTGGGCGGCCGAGGCCGACCAGCTCTTGGGCCACGCGGCCATGCGCAAGAACGCCCCGGGGCGAGCCCGCCAGCACTTCGAGCGCGCCCTCGCCTGGCACGAGCGGGCCGCAGACTGGGCCGGGCTCGCGCGCGACGCCCAAGGCCTGGCCGGCGTCGCCAAGCTCGAGGGCGAGTACGGCGAGGCCGTGCGCTGGCTCGACAAGGCGATCGAGGCCGCCGATCGGTCGGGCAACCACCGCCTGCGCTCCCACATGCAGATCGTGCGGGGCGACGTCCTGCGCGCCGGCGGCGACTACGACGAGGCCCAGCGCGCCTTCGGCGCGGCCTTGCGCCTGGCGTCGACGCCGCAAGACCGCGCGTGGCTGCTCTTCAAGCACGGCCTGCTGCACCTGGTGAGTGGCAGCCATGTCCTGGCCGAGCAGACGCTGCGAGAGGCGCTCACGCTGGCCGTCCAGTCCGGCGACCACGATCTGGCGAGCGCCTGCCGCCTGAACCTGGGCTGGCTCGCGCGCCAGGCCGGCGATCTCGACCGAGCCGACGAGGCGTTCGCCTCCGCCGCAGGCGCCTCCGCCGCGAGCGCCGACGCCCCCGTTGCCATTCCCTACAACCGTGGGCTCATCGAGGCCGAGCGCGGCGACCGCGACCGCCCGGGCGACCCCGCGCGCGCGGCGGCCCACTGGGAGCGCGCGGCCGCCTACCTCGCCGAGGCCGAGCGGGCCGGCCCCTCGGGCGCTTGGGCCCTCTTCGTGCCCTACGAGGCGGGCAAGGTCTTCGAGCGGCTCGGCCGGCGCGACCAGGCGAAGGCGGCGTACCAGCGCTCCATCGCGGCGGTCGAGCGGCTGCGCGACCGCGCCGGCACGCTGGCGGCGCACGTGGTCGCGGCGCACCGGCTGCCGCACGAGCGCTTGATCGGGCTCTTCGCCCGCGAGGGCGACTGGCGCGGGGTGCTCGCGGTCGTGCTCTCGCTCGACCTGAGCATGGTGCTGGCCACCGAGGCGCCCTCGCCCGAGCTCTCGCCCGACGGCAGCCCCATCCGGCCGGCGGGCGTTCGCGCCCAGGCGCTGCCGGCGCGGTGGCCCGCGGGCGATTGGGCCGGCGAGGGCGCGTCCGGGCCGGCCGACGTCGCGCGGGCGCTCGAGGCCTGGCGCGGCCGCCAGCTCGTCGTGCTCGCGCCGGGCGGCGACCGCGCCGACGCCGCGGACGGCCGGATGTGGCGGCTCGAGGTGGTCGACGGCGAGGTGCGGGGGGTCGACGCCGGCCCGATCGATTGCCTCGAGCGCCTCGCGTCGCGCCTCGAGGCCCACCTCGACGACCGCGAGGCCGCGAGGGCGCTCGGGCAGGCGCTAGTGCCGGCGTCCTTCGCCGGCGGCACCGTCGACCTGCTCTTGCTCGGCCCCGTCGCGCGCGCCCCGCTCGGCGCCTTGCGGCGGGGCGACGCGCTCGTGTCGGCCACGACGCCGCTCGCGCGCGTGCTCGGGCTGCGGGCGTGGGCGGGCCGGGGCGGCGACCGGCCCGCCCGCGGGGCCGTGGTGCTCGGCGACCCGCTCGGCAACCTGCCCGCGGCCGCCCAGGAGGCGGCGCTGGTCGCGGCGCGCCTCGGCACCGACGCCCGGCTCGGGCCCTCGGCCGATCGGGGCGCGCTCGCGTCGGCCGAGGGCGCCGCGCTCTTGCACCTCGCCTCGCACGCCGCCGACGGCATCGACGGCCCGGCGTTGCGGCTTTCGGGGGGCGATCTGCGGGCGCAAGACATCTTCGAGCTCCGCCCGACGGCGCGCCTGGTGGTGCTCTCGAGCTGCGCCTCGGCGACCTCGCGCGACGGCTCCGGCTGGGGCTCGCTCGCCGCGGCCTTTCTGGGGGCCGGGGCCGAGGCCGTGGTGGCGACGCAGTGGTCGGTCAACGACGCGAGCACCGCGCGCGTCATCGAGGCGCTCTACGACGACGCCCCCGCCCGCGACGTCTTTCGCGACCCGGCCGCGGCCCTCGCCGCCGCGCAAGCCCAGGTCGCAGGGCGGGTGCCGGCGTCGACCTGGGCGGCCTTCACCGTGGTGCGGGCACCGCCGCGCGTCTCCGCGGAGGCGGGCGGGGGGGGCGGGCGCTGACGAGGGCCCCGGCCGCGCCCGGACGCCGGCCGGGGTGGCCGGCCGCCCGCGAAGCGCACGAAGAAAGAATAATTGTTGTCGTCTGCCCGGGCCCTCGAGCGCCTTAGTGGTGGCCCGCGGGGGTGGCGCTCGAGGGCACTCGAACGCACCGGGCGGGGGCGCGGGGCGACGCCGCTGCGCGAACACTCGAATCTTATCACTCGAATTATACCCTAGATGGACGCACGGAGGGGCTCGTGCTACGCACCGCTCATTTTGACGCAATCGGAACGTACGGACCACACGGAGCGGGGCGATCGTACGGGGCGTCAGCTTGACTCGGCGCTCGTCGCGTCCGGCGCAATGGCCCACCGCGCACACCTGGTGTTGGTTCACGGCGAGCCGCGCGACGCCGTGGTCGAGTTCGGGGCGCGCGGCGCCACGATCGGCCGGCGCGCCGAGGGCAGCCAGGTCGAGGTCGGCGTCGCCGACTCGCTCGTGTCGCGCCAGCACGTCCGCGTCGAGCCCCACGGCGCCGGCTGGCGCCTGCAAGACCTCGGCAGCCGCAACGGCGGCTTCGTCGACGGGGCCCCGTTCAAGCCCGGGGCGTCCGTGGCGCTCGCCCCGGGCGCCGTCATCCGGGTCGGCGACACCCTCTTCGTCTTCCGCCCCGAGGCCCGGGCCCTCGACCAGGCCGAGACGTGCGAGGCCTTCCCGGGCATTTCGAACGCCGCCGCCGCCGTGCGCCGGCGCCTCTGCGCGCTCGCCGGGGCGACCGGGCACGTGCTCGTCGTGGGCGAGACCGGCACGGGCAAAGAGCGGGTGGCGCGCTGGCTGGGGCGCCCGGCCCTGCAGCGCCCCTTCGTTCCGCACAACTGCGCCGAGCTCTCGAAAGAGCTCGGCCGCTCCGAGCTCTTCGGCTACGCGCGCGGCGCCTTCAGCGGCGCGACGAAGGCCAAGCGGGGCCTCATCGACGCCGCCCACGACGGCGTGCTCTTCCTCGACGAGTTCGGCGAGCTCCCCTGGGAGGTGCAGGGCGAGCTCTTGCGCTTCCTCGAAGATGGCAGCTACCGCCCGGTCGGCGCGACCGAACTGCGCACGAGCCCCGCCCGCGTGGTCGCCGCGACCAACGTCGTGCTCGACGACGCCGTGCGGGCGGGCCACTTCCGCCGCGATCTGCTCGCCCGCCTGCGCGCGGTCAACCTGCCGCTCGAGCTGCCGCCCCTGCGCGAGCGGCGCGAAGACATCTTGCTCTGGGCCAAGTTCTTCCTCACCGAGGCCCTGGCCGCGCCGCACCCGCCCGAGCCCTGGCAGGCGGGCCTGGCCGAGTGCCTGCTGCTGCACGCGTGGCCCGAGAACTTGCGCGAGCTACGGGGCGTCATCCGGAGCCTGGTCGAAGCCCGCGAGCCCTGGCCCTGGGCGTCGAACTGCCTGCCCGACCGGGTCCTCGAGCGCCGACAGACCGCCCGGGCGAGCGCGCCCGGGCCGACCCCCTCCGCGGCCGGTGACGGCCGCGACACCCCCGCCGTACCCGTCGTACCCGCCGAGTCGGTCGAGCCCACCCGCGACGAGGTCGTGCGCGCCCTGACCGAGACGCGCGGCTGCATGGTCCGCACCTCGTCGCTGCTCGGGGTCGACCGGCGGAAGCTCTACCGACTCTGCAAAAAACACGAAGTCAACGTAAACCAGTTTCGATCGGGAGAATGAACGTGTGCAATCAAACGATCGACCTCGCGAACAAAACCATCGCGATGGGCCGTAACCCCGTCACGGGGTGCGACCCGGTCAGCAACGTGACGATTCGAAGCGTGGCGACGACGACGCAGAACGGCAGAACCGTGCACGAGGTGACGCTCTCCGCGCGCGGCACCGACGGCCAGCCTCACGTCTACGGGCCTTACGTGTGGGCCGACGAGAGCTTGATGTGGGCCGCCTGCCCGAGCACCCTGCCCTCCGACGCGACCCCCGAGCCCGGGCCGACGCCGCTGACGCGGAGCTCGGCGCCCCAGGTCGGGGCGGCGGGCACGCTCTACCTCTCCAGGTACAACGTGCTCGAAGTGAGCGCGGACGCGGCCGCCGGCCGGCCCAAGATCGCCTACGACGGCGCCATGGCGACGCCCAAATTTCCCGACAAACTGCTCCTGTCGCCCGAAATCGAGCCGCTGAAGGTCAACCTGACGCGGCTAACCCTCGTCGGCACCGAGCTCGAGACCGGCACCTTTTCGACCAAGACGATCGATTTGCTCGACCGCGCGCACGTGCCGCCGCAGACGCTCGCGCTCGGCGACGGGGCGATCAAGGTTCTGCTCACGGAGGCCGGCCGCCAGGCGTACGGCCTGCCCCAGCGCCCGCCCGGCACCCCCCTGACCATCGTGCCCGTGCGGCTGCTGATGGCGGGGCGCGAGATCGAGAGCGACGCCGAAAACGGCAACGCCGCCGAGTTCGATCTCATCAACTATTACAAGCCTGTCACCGAGCGCGAGTCGCCCCCCGAGCACACCATCGTGCTCGCCGCAGGCACGAACGTGACCGGCCTGAGCCTCACCGAGGCCGGGCTCAAGCGGTTCAACACCATCCCGGCGCTGGAGCGCATAACGCTCTCGCGCTTGCGACTGGGCTCTCGCCAGGCAACCGGGTAACGTCGCCAGTAGGGGCGCCAAGAGCGAAGCGGCCCTCTGCCGCACGTCGACCGCTTCGCTGGGCGTGGCGACGAAGTGGTGAACCTCGCCCGGCGCCGAGGGGCTGGCGCGAAGCCGAAGAACGCGGCCGTTCCCCAGTAGCTCGGCGAGCCACCGCTGGCCGCGCCAGGTGGCCGAGAACTGTAGCTCGACCAGCGAGAGCAGCGGCTCGACCTTTACCTCTCGAAAAAAGACGCCTTTGAACATGGCGCCGACCGGAGGGCCGTCGCCCGCCGCCCCCGCGACGCCCTGCGGGCGGAGCGCGGCCAGCGGCCGCTTGCGCACCCCGAGCGGCTTGCCCAGCCGCGAAGGCGCCAGCGCGGCGGCGGGCGCGGCGACGAGCCGCTCGAAGACGACGGGCTCTCTCTTCGTCGGCGCGGCCCGGAAGATCTTCCGGGCGACGGCCCCCTCCTTGGGCTTGGGCTCCGTGAAGTGCCAGCCCTTGATGCTCAACATGCCCTCGCGGTCGCGGTAGAGCCCGTCGTCGCCGAAGTCCCCCAGGGCGACGAGGCTCTGCGGGGCCGCGACCGTACACGGCCACATCTGCGCGAGGTCGAAGAGTAGGGTCCGGCCCCCCACCGCGCGCGAGTCGGACGTCAGGCCCTGCGCGTCGTCGCCGACGGCGCACCCGACCAGCCACACCTCTTCGACCTGGCTCATCACGTCGCCGTCGAGCATGTTCCAGAGCAAGGCTTCGTACGCGTAGGGGTTGCTGTCGAGCAGGTAGTAGGCCCTCGTTTGCGCGACCTGCCGGCGCTGCGTCCAGCTGAAGCCGACCGACAACCTTCCGCGCATGCCGTGGCCGACGATTTGTACGATCGACGGCGGCGCCGCCCGGGCCTCGTCCGTCTGCGCGTACTGCCGAACTACCTTGCCCAGCGCCCCCACGCTCGAGGCCCGAAGCAGCTTGTGCTTCCTCGGCCCCCGCGCGGCCGCGCCCTCGATCGTCTCTCGAATCTTGGCGATGAGCGGGTCGCCCCCGTCCGGGTTCGTGACTTCTTCGCCCGGCTTCGCCTCGAGCACGGTGAGTACGTTCCGCTGGCCCCCGCCGCCCGAGCGACGTTCCTGGTCCGGCATGCTTACTCCTCGTCGGAAGGCCCGCCCGCCGCGCAGCGAACGCCGATGGCGAAATCGAAATACCTCGCCTCCCTCGCGTTCCGCAAGATCGTGGTCGCCTGCTCGAGGTGGGGCGAATCCACCCCGCCCCCCCGCACCACGCGCAGCACGTTCGCCTTGTCGTTCTGCCCCTCGCGCGAGATCCACTCGGCCACGTTGCCGGACAGGTGCAAGACGCCGTAGGGGCTCGCGCCGCAGGCGAACGAGTCGACGCGGGCCGTCCAACGGCTGCCGTCGTGCGCCCCCTCGATGTTGGCGCAGCGCTCGTCGGGGGTCACCCCCCAGGGGAAGAGCCGCCGCGGGTGCGGGTTGGGCCGCCCGTTCACCTCGAGCCCCCCCCGCGCCGCCTTGGCCCACTCGTCGTCGCCGGGCAGGCGCTTGCCCAGGTAGCGGCAGTACGCCTCGGCCGCGAAGGCGTCGATCGAGGTCACGGGCATCTCGGGCTCGCCCGTGTGCGCGAGCACGGGCGCGCTCTCCGTCGGGTACACCGGCGCCGGGTAGCCGGTCAGCTCGGCGAGCGCCGCGAAGGGGCGGAACGCCGCGTTGGAGACCTCGGTGCGGTCGATGGAGAACGTGTCAAGGTGAACGGTTCGCTCCGGCTCGACGTAGTCGGGGTGCTTCGTCGGCGGCTCGCCGGGGCCCCCGTACACGAACGCGCCCGCGGGGATCTCGACCATGCCCGCGGCGCTCGCCCGGCAGGTCGGCACGTCGATCTCGACCCGCGGGCTCGCCTTGCCCCGCGACGCGTAGCCCGGCAGCGCCTGCAGGCGCAGCCACGACGGGGCGCAGGCCTCGCCCGCCCGGCCCCGCCCCTCGATGCGCAGGAAGGCGACCCCGCCCGGCGCCCGCACGTGCTCGACGCGCTCGCGATCGTCGAGCGACCTCGCCTCGCGGCGCACCATCATGGCGGGCAGCGGTGGCCCCGGGTGGTGCGCGTCGCCCGGCTTCGGCCCGTGCAGGCGCCAGGCGAGGGACGGCAGCTCGCGCGGCGAGGCCGGCACCGGCCGGCCCTCGACCAGGTCGAAGGGCCGCAGCACCAGATCGATCTCGCCGACGTTGCCGGCGGCGAGCTGCAGCTCTTCGGCTTGCAGCTTCTGGTGGCGGTAGAGCGCCGCCAGGCCCAGCGAGCCGGCCGTCACCAGGGCGGCCGCGATCGCGCCGGCGCCGAGCAGCAGGCGCGCCCTTCGGCGCATGGCGGCCTGCCGCCGCTCGCCCTCGCGGAGGAAGTCTTCGACGAGCTCGGGCAGGGCCACGCCGAGCTGCTCGGCCCGGTGGCGCGCGCTCGCGAGCTCTTCGGCGCCCCAGGTCTCTTCGGGGCGGCGGCCGCGGCGGCCCCAGAGGGCCGCTGCCTCTTCGAGCTCTTGGAGCAGGCGCCGCTCGTCGCGCGACTCGTCGACCCAGCGGGCGAGCTGGGCCCAGCTCTTGAGCAACGACTCGTGGGCGAGCTCGACGACGAAGCCCGATTCGCCGTGCGGGCGGCGTTGAATCACGAGCCGCGCCGAGAGGAGCCGGTCGAGCACCGACGCGGCCTCCGGGGGCAGCCCGGAGAGCAGCGCCCCCCGCCCCACCACGCGGCGCGCCGTCGCGCCGGCGACCAGCCGGACCAGGAGCTGACGCGCGACCCCCTGCTCGTGCGCCGTGAGCGTCGCCTGGAAGCGCTCGGCGTGGCGCGCCAGCGCGCCCGCGACGCCGCCGAGCTCGCGGTAGCCGGCGGCGGGCAGCTCGCGCCGCTCGGCGTCGCGCGCGTCCCAGAGCGAGCGGCAGGCGAACTGCAGCAGCGGCAGATCGCCGAGCTCGTCGCCCACCTCGCTCAACATGTCGTCGACGAGCGAGGGCACTTCGAAACGATAGCCCACGCGCTCCAAGGGGCCGACGATCGTGCGGCGCAGCTCGGCGGGCCCGAGCCGCTTGAGCACGAACACGCTGCGGAAGGTCGGGACCCGGCCCAAAAAGTCGTCGCGCAGCGTCACGGCGACGCGGACCGGCTCGGCCGGATCGTCGGCGGCGCCCGCCAGCAGCTCGAGGAAGCGCTGCGCGTCGGCCTCGGGCGCGCCCTGGGTGAAGATCTCTTCGAGCTGGTCGATCGCCAGCAGCACGTGCTCGCCCGCCGAGGCGATGGTCGCCAGGCGCAAGGAGAGCAGCGTCGGCGTGGCCCGCAGCTCGCCCGCCAGGGCCTCGGCCTCGCGGCCGGGCTGCCACCGGCCGGGGTCGTCCGAGGCGGCGCCGAGCAGGCCGTGCGCCAGCGCGACGAAGGGGTTCGGCCCGGGCCGGACGGCGATGACCCGCCAGCGCGCGCGGGCGCGCAAGCGGGGGATGACCCCCCCGTGCAAGAACGAGCTCTTGCCGGCGCCGGAGGGGCCCACGACGGGCAAGATCGGGCACGCTCGGAGCTGCTCGAGGTACGACTCGATCTCGGGCTCGCGCCCGAAGAAGAACTTGGCGTGCTCTTCGCCGAAGGCGCTGAGCCCGCGGTAGGGGCCGTCGTCCAGCGGCGGCGCCGCCCCCCCCGCCAGCACCTCTTCGAGGCCTCGGTGCCACTCGGCGGCCGAGGGGCGGGCGCCGGGGTTGCGGGCGAGCGAGCCCTCGATGAGGTCGACGACGGGGCGGGGCAGGTCGTCGCGGCCGAGCGCCCGCGGCGGGCGCGACCCGTCGAGCACCGCGGCGCGGCGCTCTTCGTTGCTTTCGACGCCGCCGAAGGGGTGCTCGCCCGCGAGCAGCTCGAAGAGCATGACGCCGAGCGCCCACGAGTCGACGCGGTCGGTCGGGGTCTCGCCGCGCCACTGCTCGGGGGCCATCCAGTCGGGCGTGCCGGCGACGCCCGGGCTCGCCGCGCGCGCCGCCGCCGTGGCGGCGAGGCCGAAGTCGACGACCCGCAGCCGGCCATCTTTCGGGAGCATGACGTTGCCCGGCTTCAAATCACAATGGTAGACCCCCGCCGCGTGGGCGTGGGCCAGCGCGCCGGCGATGGCCTGCGCGGTGCGCAGCGCCTCGTCGACGCTCAGCCGCTCGCGCTCGGCGCGCTCGCGCAGCGTCTCGCCGTCGAGGTACTCGAGCGCGAAGTAGGGCAGGCCGCGGCACTCGCCGAACTCGTAGAGCACGACGATGTGCGGGTGGCTCAGGCTGGCGGTCGTCTGCGCCTCGAGGGTGAAGCGCTGCGTGTCGTGGGCGCTCACCCGCCCGGGCCGAATGACCTTGAGCGCGACCGAGCGCCCGAGGCTCTCGTCGCGCGCCAGGAAGACCTGGCCCATGCCCCCCTCGCCGAGCAGGCGCCGCACCCGATAGCGGCCGACCAGCTGCCCGGACGCGAACATCGCGCCGGGCTCGGGCCCCCCGCCGCGACCACCGCTGTTGATTGTCGGCGAAGCCGAGCGCGTTTCGTCGAAGACCATGAACGTCGAGGGGCCCGCCCTTGGCGGGCGAAAGCTCTCATACCGCCCGCCAGCTGATTGGACGATCGGACGGCCCAGTGGACGACAGACGCGCCCCCCGCGCACGCGGATTTTCGAGCGGGTAGCGCGCCCGCGCGGGCGCACTGAACGTACGTCAAGCCGCGCCACTCGGGCGCACACGAGCGCCGCCGACGTCGCGCCCCCGCAGGGCCACCGGGCGGCCCGCCGCCGGTGCGCATGTGCACGCGCTGTGCGGCCCATGTGCGGGCCGAGGTGCACACCCCCGCGCTTGCCTTCGCCGCCGCCGAATTGAAGGGCCTCGGCCCGCCGCCGGCAGTGAGCACGCCCTTGGATCGGGCGTTGCTTAAGGCTGGCCTTGTGACGGCGCGTTCGGCGCCCGCACGCAACGGCGAACCATCCGGCCAAAGGCGGCGCGCGCGGCGGGCGACGTCGCGCGCCCCTGACCCCCGACGGGGGCGAGCGCCCCGCGAGGGCCGAGGGCCGCCGAACCAGCACCAGCATCGACGCAGCCGCTCACCATGGCCGCGCGCGAGGCCGACCCTTCTCTCAGCAAGAACCCTTACGGCGAAGAGGTGTGTCATGGGCCGTTCGAGAGCATTTCGTGCGAGAGGCTCTGCCTCGGTTGCGGAGGCCGTCGTCGCGGCCGCCGCGGGCCCCGGCGCCAACGGCGAGGCCGCGGCGGCGGGGGCCGACGCGCCGCTGGGCGAGCGAGGCGTCGCCTTGCTGCGCGAGGCGCTGTGGGGGCTGCGGCAGGGGCAGGGCGGAGCGACGCCCGGCGGCGGCGCCCCCTCGTGGGCGGGCCCGAGCACCGCGGGGCTCGGCCTTTCGGGCCAGCAGCCCGGGCTCGCGCGGGGGCCCGCGAGCGCCGTCTTCGAGCGGGTAGAAGAGCACGCGCGCGACCTCATCGCGAGGGGCGATCACGGTGCCGCCCTCACGCTCTTGATGGAGGCGCACGGCGAGGCCGTCTACTCGTTCTGCCTGCAGATCGTCAAAGACGCCGCCGGCGCCGAAGATCTGCGCCAGCGGGTGTTCTTGCAGGCGTACGAGGGCCTCTCGGGCTTCACCGGCGCGTCGACCTTGCGCACCTGGCTGTTGAGCATCGCCAAGTACCGCTCGCTCGACGCGCTGCGCGCCGCGCGGCGCGAGTCGGGCACCTTCGTGATCGACGACGGGCTCTCGGCCGAGACGGCCGATGGCTCGCCCGACCTGCCCGAGTCGGCCGCCCTGGCCCAGGCGCTGGCCGTGCTCCGGGCCTGCCTCGAGGGCCGCCTGTCGGCCGGCGATCGGCGGCTGCTCATGATGCGCTACCGCGACGGGCTCTCGTACGAAGAGATGGCGGCCGCGCTCGGCAGCAAGCCCGACACGCTGCGGGCGCGCGTCACGCGGACCCTGCCCAAGCTCCGGCGCTGGCTCCAGCGCAGCGGGGTAGAGTTTTAGCCGCGGGCGGCGCGCCGCCCGGGCGGGGCCCCGACATGGCTCGCGGTCGTAGCCACGAGGCGGTCGGCCGCCCCCGAAATTACTCGCGCTAGTAATTTCGGGTGGTCGACCACCCTCGAATTACTAGCGCGAGTAATTCCAGAGGCCCTGACCCCCCCGAAATTACGAACGTTCGTAATTTCGGGGCCCCTACCCCCCCCTGAATTACTAACGGTAGTAATTTTTGGGGCCCCGAGGCGCCCCGAATTACTCGCGCTAGTAATTCGGGGGTGGTCGACCACCCCGAAATTACTAGCGCGAGTAATTTCGGGGGTAAACTACCTTGGGGCTACCTGTGCGAGCGCGGCCCGGGGGCGCCGCCCAGCCGCCCAGGCTGATGACCTTTGCGAACCTGTTCGGGTGGTCCCCCCGGGCAAGGCCCGGG
>DASTPP010000009.1:0-23573 GCA_035762175.1 Polyangiaceae bacterium
TGGCCTGTAGCCTCGTGCTTTCGGCCTACCAGCGCTCGACCGACACGCAAGGGCGCTGGCTCGACGCGCAACGGCTGTACGAACAGCTCGGCGGGCCGCCGTCGTCGAAGACCTCCTTCCGCAACGGCGCCCGCCGCTGCCGGCGCCTGCTCGAGGCGCTCGTGTGCCGCGGCCTCGCCGGGCTCGCGGCGGACGCGCCGCCGCCCCTCCGCGGCCGGCTTTCGCACTTCGCCGACGTGCTGATCCCCGATGGCTGCGCCTTCAAGCTCGCCGCCGCCCTCTCGGGCCTCTACCAGGGCACGGGCACGGCGGCCGAGCTGAAACTGCACGCCGTCTACAGCGTGCGCGAGGGCGGTGCCGTCGCCGTCACCCCCTCGGCGGGCAACGTGCACGATAGCGACGGCTTCTGGCCGGCGACGTGGCAAGAGGGCGCCCTCTACCTCTGGGACCTCGGCTATCAACACAACGGCCGCTTCCTCGACGCCCAGGCCGCCGGCGCCCACGTGCTGCAGCGGCTCAAGCACAAGGCCAACCCCGTCGCCCTGCGCTCGTACGGGCCCACCGGCGCCAGCCGCTTTCTGGCGCACGACGACGGCCGGCCGATGCGCCTGGACGAGGCCATCACGTTCGGCTTCGTGCACAAGCGGGCCGTGCTCGACTTGGACATCGAGCTCCGCGACGAGGCGGGCCGGCGGGCGGTGGCGCGCGTGGTGTGCGTGCCCTTCGACGGCGAAGACCGCTCCTACCTGACGACGCTGCCGCGCGCGATCTTTTCCGCCCACGACGTCGCCGAATTGTACCGAATCCGCTGGGAAGTGGAATTGCTGTTCCGTTCGTGGAAGGGCGCCCTGCGGCTCGACGAGGTCGAGCGGCTGCGCCACCCCGCGTCCCTGCAGACGGCCGTCTACGCCGCCCTGTGCGCCTCGCTCTTGAGCACCGACGCCCATCGTCGACTCGAGGCGCTCGGCCGAGTGCACGCCGCCGCGTCGCCCGCGGCGTTTCCCCCCTGAGCCGCCGCGGCCGGCCGAGCGAACGCGCTTCGCCCTCGCGCTGCAATTGGGCCGCGCGCTGCCCGCCCTGGTCGCGCTCGTGCGCGCAGTTCACCTCGGCGACGAACTCGGCGCGCGCCGCGCCGGCCGCACGATCGCCGACGCCATCCTGCGCGGCGCGCGCGACCGCCGCCGCGAGCGGCGCGTGCGCTCGGTGCTCGATCAACAACGCCGCCAGGAGCCGCTGCGCTCCGTTCGTCGGTGAGGCTTCGTTCTCCCGGAGGCGTCCATGTACACCCTCACGTTCCCCGCCATGGTCGGAAGACATGTGCCCGGACTCGCCTCTTTGGCCGCCGCCCGGAAAAACAATCTCCTCATTGTAGCCATCGTCGGTGCCGAAGTCGTGGAGCTTGAAAGTGTCGAACGAGTAGTGCACCTCGGGGAAGGATGTGCGCGCCGACAACTCGAGCCCATTGAAGGTCACAAACTCGGTCAAGTCGATTGTGCGGGTTTCCCGGTGCCCTCGATGGCCGCGAACTTGGTCCTCAATAACGTCATACGCTGAATTCATGAGCCGTGTGACAAGGTCAAGAGCTCTCAAGAGAGAGCTCTTCCCGCTGTCGTTCGGGCCGATGAGGGCGTGCAGCGGCGTGAGGTGGAGGGACGCGTTTTGGATGCAGCCGTACCCCTTGATGGAGAGCTGCTCGATGAAAACCCGACTCATGTGGCGCCTAACCATAGCGCGTTGTCAGGGCACTTGGGGCAAGCGGGTGCAGGGGCGCGGATTTTTCTGAGCCGATGGATCCCGGGACCGCTCTGGGGCCAGCGTGACTGCGTGGTGGGTTGTTTGAGCTACGCGGAGTCAGGCGCGAGGTCGACTGCTGCCCAGAATGAGTCGCGTCATTCCGATGGGCGAGCACGCCAAGCATGAGCGGACGCGTTTGACCCACGCTCCGTCGTCGGGCCGCAGGAGGACGATGGCACAGGCTACGCCCCAGGGTGAGCGCACCTACGGCAGGTAATTTTACGGGGTCCCCAGCGACAGCAGGTGCAGCAGGTAGGTCGGGCTGAGCGCCGCCCGCTTCTGTTTGCGCACGAGGCCGCCTTGATGCGAGGTATCCCGTTGGAGCAACGTCAACGCCATCCGGCGTACGGCCGCGAGGTTCTCGGCCCCGTGGCCCTTGCGGATCGGGCACGCGTCCTCCGCGAGGCCGACGTCGAGCGACCAATGCAGTTGATTTTCGACCGACCCGTGGGCCCGGATCTTCGTCGCCAGGGCCCGCGCATCCGCCGGGAGGCTGGTAATGTAGTACCGGACCTCGGTGCTCGTGCGGCCCCCGAGCGTGCGCGTGCGCTCGACGCGCACCGCCGTGCGCAGGCCGGCCCAGCGCGCGTCGGCCGCGGGCGTGCCTTCGAGCCCGAGGGCGAGCACGCGCCGGCGTTCGTGGCGGCCGTGGCCGCGCGAGCAGGCGACGTAGGACGTGGTCGGCGGGGGCTTGCCGGGCCCTTCGAACAAAGCCCGGACGCGGTCGTGCAACGCGCGGCGATTGCCGCGCAGGCACAGCAGGTAGTCGGCGCCCGCCTCGCGGACCGCGTGGGCTACGGCGCGCGTGCAGTTGCCGGCGTCGGTGGTGACGGTGGCGCCCTTGAGTTCGAGCACGGCCAAGAGCTCGACGAGCGCGGCCGCCTCGCCGGGGGCGCCGTTGGTGGCGCGCTGGCCGAGCAGCAGGCGCTGGTCGGTCGCCCAGACATGCAGAAGGTGCAGCGGGTTGTTCGCCCCGGCGTGCTCGACCGCCCCGCGCACGGCCTTGCCATCGGCGGCCACGACCTGGCCGCGAAGGGCGCCCGCGAGCGCCTCGGCCCACGCGGCGAAGGCGTCGGCGAAGGCGCGTGGGCGCATCGCCTCGAACGCCCGCCGGATCGTGTCCGCCGACGGCGGCCCTTTGGGCAGGTCGATGAGGGCGGCGAGCCAGTCCTTGCGCTCGTCGGCGAAGTCCGCCAACTCGTCCCACCCGCGCGCGCCGGTGAGCGTGCCTGCCAAGGCGAGGAAGATCAGCGACAGAAGCGGGTGCAGCGTCCGGCTGCGCTTGCGACGGTCAGGCAGCGGCCCGAAGTGGGTGCGAAGCAAGCGGACGGCAGCGGAGGGCGTGGGGCGGGACATCGCCGCCCCCCTTCCCTCGGTCCCACAGCCGGCTCAGGCCCTCGTTGGTGCGCTCGCCCTGGGCTCCGCCCACACACTGCTCGGCGACCGCCTGCGAGTCGTCGACCAGCAGGTCGATGCCGAAGCCGGCCGGCGCCTTGGGCAGCCCCGAGCGGCCGAAGCGGCGGTCGTGCAGCCGCTGCGTGACGACGCCGTCGAGCCCGACGCCGTGCGCGGCGAAGAGCGCTCGGACGCGCCAGGGGTGGCGGTAGGAGCTCGTGTACACCCAGAGCTCGTGGCCCTCGGCGCGCAGCGAAACCAAGCGGGCGCGGGCGCCCCCCCGCAGCGGCTCGCCCAAGGGCACCCAGGGGCGAGTGGGCGCCTCGGTGGGGAAGGCCCGGCCGCACGGCAGCAGCGTGTCGTCGAGGTCGAAGGCGATGCGCACGGCATGCCCGCGAGCAACCGGGGCGCGTGGCTTCTTCCGCCCCGACGGACGGCGCGACGCTGCCCGCGGAGCGACCGCGCTGCGTGGGGCCGCAGGACGGGGGCAGTCGCCTCACGGTCTCGTCCACGCAACCCGCTGTGGACGCGCCGAGCACGCTTCCCGCGGGTCGTGAGACGGCGAAACGGCTATCGCGTCGGCTCCGGCGCGGTGGCGGGCCGCGGAGGCCGCTCGGCCGTCACGAACTCCTCGACGACGAAGGCGCGCGTGCGCGACCGATCGAGGAAGCGCTCCTCGTCGGCGACGACCTGCTCGCCGGCGCCCGGCTTGAAGATGGCTGCCGCCCAGGCGAGGTAGGCGTCGCGGTCGGCGAAGACGAGCTCGGTCACGACGTCGAAGTCGATGGTCCCATCGTCGAGGTTGAGGGCGTCGCCGCGCACGAGGTAGCTGCGCTTGTAGACGAGCGGAGTCGGGGCCAGGCTGCGGATGAGCGGGATGTGCTCGGTCTCGTAGTGTTCGAGGAAGGCCTTCGTTTCGAGGTCTTGGCGCTTGGTGAGGAAGGCGAGAATTTTCAGCATGGGTCGCTCTTGACAGGTCGGGGTGGGGTCGAGGCCCGGAGGCGTTCGAGGTCGTTGCGCTCGCCCCGCGGGGAAGGGGTGAGGTCGGTCGGCGCTCGCTCGGCGGAACCGAATCCAAGGCGAGCGACTGGGGGGAGGCACGAGGGCGCGGGGTGCGGACCCCGGTGCGAAGGCTCGGGATGCGAGGGCGGTGCGTGCTCGCCGTGAGGGGACCCGGGGCGGACGTTTCGTCGGCGGGGCCTCGCCTTGGGCCCGAGACGCTTGCGTGGGCTTACTGTCCGCGCCGTCGACGCCCGCATGGGCGGTGGTTCACCGCCGGGTCACGATGCGGCCACCCCGCGCGTCACGACGGCCACTCTTGAGCCGCCGTCTTGGGGGCGGGCGTGGGGGCGCCGAATGGCCCGCCCGGGAACGCGCTCCCTCGTTCGGGGACACGTCGTTTTGCTGCGCCCCGGTCGATTGGCACACGCTCTGTCGGCGGCAGAATCGTACCGAGAAACAGGAAGGCGTTCCTGGGTGCGTCGAGGCTTCTTTTCTGAGGTTTCCGCGAAGGCTCTTCACCCCAAGTTGACCACCCCAAGGGGGGCAGGCTGGCATAACCCCTTGAGATTGTTGCCTTTTCTCGCGAGTTGGCCCGACTTTTTGTAGATACAACCTGGTCTCGCGACGTGCTCGCCAGAGCCTTTGCCCTCGACCGCCCATGAATCGCGTCGTAGACACACGACCGCCATGCATCTGCGGGTCGTCAAGGTCCGGCGCCACGACACCGAGCGGCGCTACGTCCAGCTCGTCGAGAGCTTCCGTCGCCCCGACGGGGTCCCGGCGCACAAGCTGCTCGCCAGCCTCGGCGACCTGCCCGAGCTGACGCTCGGCAACCTCAGGGTCGCCCTTGCGGCCTCGCGCCAGGGCCGCGCCCTGGTCCTGCCCGATGCGCCGCCGACGAGCACGGGCCCGATGACCGTGCGGGCCAACCTGCGTTACCTCGACCTCGCCGTCGCCTTGCACGTCTGGCGCGCCTCGCGCCTCGGGGACCTGCTCGGCTCGTTGCTGCCGCAGGGGCAGGAGACCCTTGGCCCCGCCGACGTGCTGACGGCCTTGGTGCTGCAGCGCTGCGTGGCGCCGCGCTCCAAGCGCTACGCGCAGCACTGGCTGCCCACCACCGCCTTGCCGGAGCTCTTGGGCATCGCCCCCGAGCGCTTCACCAACACGCGCATCCATCGCCTACTCGACGCGCTCGACCACGTCACCGGCACGCTTCAGGCGCGCCTGCCCGAGGTGCTGCTCGCCGAGCAGGAGCCGGGCTTCGGTGCCTTGTTTCTCGACGTCACCGACGTGCACTTCGAGGGGCGAGGCCCCCAACTCGCCGCCTACACGCGCACCAAGGACGGGCACCCGCGGCGGCGCTGCGTCGGCGTCGTGTTGCTCTGCGACGAGGGGGGGCGGCCGCTGCGGTGGCACGTCGTCGCCGCCACGCGGCACGACGGCGACGTGATGGGCACGATGGTCGACGAACTGGCCGCTTGCCCCTGGGTCCAGCAGGCGCCCGTGGTGTGCGATCGCGCCATGGGCCAGAGCAAGGCGCTCGCCCGGCTCCATGCCCGCAAGGTGCGCTTCCTGACGGCCGTGCCGGTCTCCGAGATCGAGAGCACGACCGAGGCCATCCCCTTGGGGCCGTTCCGGGCGCTGGCGCTCGGTGGCACCGACGAGACGCGCGAGCGCGATCACGCGCTCGCCGTGCAGGCGGCCGAGAAGGCGGGGTTTCTGCCCGTCGACGCCTCGACGTACGTGCTCGACCTCGGCGTCCGCCCGCGGCTGCGGCCGCTGCCGGAGTTCGACCCGAGCGACGAGGACGCGCTGCCCGCCGAGGAAGAAGACGACGACGGGGAGCAAGAAGCGGCGGGGGCGGGGGCGCGCGCGGTCGCCGCAAAAGCCGCCCCGACGCCCGAGCCCCCGGGCCTTCGAGGCGCGGCGGCCGTGCTGGCCGAAGCGAAGGCGCTGCGCGCGCAGCTGGAGTCGGGTACCTACCGGTCGGCGGCCGAGCTGGCGCGCGCGGTGGGGGTCTCGCAGGCGAGGTTGTCGCAGACCTTCGCGCTCTTGCGGCTGACGCCAGACCTGCAAGAGGAGCTCGAGAGCGGTCGGGCGCCGGAGGTCTCCGAGCGCCAGGTGCGCCCGCTGGTGCGGATGAACGCCGAGGAGCAGCGCATCGCCTTCGCGGCGCTGCAAGCGCGCCCGCCGCGGCCGCAGAGGTTGCCCGTGACCAAGCGGCGCCGGCCGACGACGCCCGAGCCCCGCCCCGAGCCGCCGTGGCAGCGCATGGTCGTCTATTTCAACCCCACGATGTGTCTCGACCAGCGAGCGCGTGCCGCGCGACACCTGGCGGAGATCGAGGCCTTCGTGGCGGGGCTGAACGCGAGGCTAGCGCAGCCGCGCAGTCGGCGCACGGCCGACGAGGTCGAGCGGCAGGTGCGCCGCGCGCTCGAGCGGCGCCAATTGCGGAGGTGGCATCGGGTCGAGGTGAGTACCGACGAGGTCAGCAAGCGGCACCACGTGCGTTGCACGCTCGACGAGGAGGCGTGGCGCAAGCGGCGACAGTATGACGGGCTGGTGGTGCTGGTCGGGCACGCCGAGCTGCCGCAGCAAACGGGGGCCGAGCTGGTGCGGCTATACCGGGCGAAGGACGCGGTGGAGAAGGATTTTCAGACCATCAAGGGGGTCGTGAAGCTGCGCCCGATCTTCCATCACACGGACCCGAAGGTGCGGGCGCACGTGACGCTTTGCATGCTGGCGCTGTTGCTCAACCGGCTCGTCGAGCGAGCGCTGGTTGGCAGCGCGCTGAAGACCGCGGCGATGGCCTGGGAGGTGCTGGGCACGTGCCACCTGAACCTGCTGACGTCGCACCCGGCGTTGGGGCCGCTGTACACGGTGACGACGCCGACGGCGGCGCAGCAGGCGCTGCTGCGACATTTGGGCCTGCGCAGGCTGGCGGACGACCGGGAGGTGGCCGCGACGCTGGTTGCGCGGTGACGACGGCCGGGGTTGTATCTACGCCGAGCCACCGCAGCCCGGAATTCCTGCGGTCTGCTCGCGGAGGGTGGTCAACTTGGGGTGCACCAGCAGGTCGCTTGACGTAACCACTGGGTCGCTTGCCGTAACCACTGGGTCACCCCCGCAGGCGGGGCAGCCACCTGCGTTCACCACCGGGTCAGCTCTCGGCCCGTTCTTGCCCCAGCGAGGCCCCAAGACGGGCTCCGGTGGTCCGAAACGGGGACAGGTTCGTCCTCACGCCGCCATGCCCGAGACAGGCCACGTACGCGCACCGCGCGAAAAACGCAGCGTCGAGAGCCCTTGTCCGAAGTGGCGCTGCGTTCACCGCGTGCGCCCGAAGTTCGTGCGAGGACAACTATGGCTCCGCAGAAGAACGTCTGCACAAACCTAACTCTTCAGAGCGCCACGAGCCCTGGCACGGCCGGCAACCAACTCACCTCCGAGAGTACAGAGGCCAGCCCAGAGCGGGCAAGAATTTTCCGAGCGCGACCCCCACGGCGCACTGGGCAGCCCTCCTGCCGCCCTGCGGTGGCACACACGGCGCGTGGCACAGCCCTCGGCCCGACGAACAGGCAGATTTCTCCTGCTCTCCATGGCCCCCCCTACAGAGGAGCGTTCATGACGCGACGCGTTGTGGTCGCGGTTATGCTGGGGGGTGGCGGTGGCAGCCCGAGATAGCCGCGGGCTTCTCCAGGCGTCGGCAAGAGCGAGGCCAAGACTTGTCGCACCTTTCTGTGCCTCTGCCGACGATTCTCGCTTGGTGAGCGGTCTCGCCTGCGGGGGCGATTCGACCGACCAGGGGGCGGTGTGGCAAGGCAGGCGGTAGCCTCCGTTCCCCGTCGCCCCGACGAACGGACGAGCTTGAAGCGATGGCCGACTCTACCTTGCCTTCGACGCCCGCGACGCCCTTCGACGTCGTCGCGCTCGTGGCCTCGGCCGGCGGGCTCGACGCCATCAGCGCCGTCTTGCGCGGGCTGCCGCCCGACTTGCCGGCGGCGGTGCTCGTGGTGCAGCACCTGGGCGGGGCGAGCGCCCTGGTCGAGATCTTGGGCCGTCGCTGCACGTTGCCGGTGGCGTGGGCCGACGACGGCGCGCCCCTCGCGCCGGGCCGCGTGTTCGTCTGCCCGCCGCGCGCGCGCCTCGAGGCCCTGCCCGACGGCACCTGCGCCCTGCACGAGCACGCGCGCGGCGCGCGCGACTACCCGCTCGATGCCTTCCTCGCGTCGCTCGCCGACAGCTTCGGCCGGCGCGCGCTCGCGGTCGTGCTCACCGGCATGGGCCGCGACGGCGCGGCCGGGGCGCGGGCGGTCAAGCGGGCGGGCGGCGTCGTGCTCGTGCAGAGCGAAGACACGGCCGAGCAGCCCGCGATGCCGCGCGCCGCGGTCGAAGCGGGCGGCGCCGACTTGGTGCTGCCGCTGCACGAGCTCGGGCGCACCGTGGTCGACCTGGTCGCGGGCGGCCCGCTGCCGGTGCCGCGCACCGAGCGCGAGGCCGCCGAGCGGCTCTTCGCCGGGCCGGGCGAGGCGGCGGCGTTCCTGCGCGCGTTCGACTGGCCGCGCTCGCCGCTCGGCCCCGTGAGCGCCTGGCCCGCGTCGCTGCGCACGGCCGCCCGCCTCGCGCTCGAGAGCCCCGCGGCGACGTGCCTGCTCTGGGGGCCCGAGTGCGTGCCGATCTACAACGACCCCTACCGCGCGCTCATGGGGGGGGAGCACCTCGGAGGCCTCGCGCAGCCCGGCCGCACGTGGTGGCCCGAGGTCTGGCACCTGAACGAGCCCTTGTACGCGCGCGTGCTCGGCGGCGAGGCGGTCGCCGTCAAGGACGCGCTCTACCCCATCGCGCGCTCCGGCGCGCTCGAAGACGCCTGGTTCGACCTGTGCTTCACGCCGGTGCGCGACGAGGCGGGGGCCGTCGGGGGCGTCGTCGTGACGGCGTTCGAGACGACGGGCCGGGTGCTCGGCGCGCGGCGGCTCGGCACGCTGCACGCGCTCGCCTCGCGCGCGTCGGGGGCGACGTCGCCGCGCGAGGCGCTCTCGCGCGTGGTCGAGGCGCTCTCCGGCAACGCCCACGACGTGCCCTTCGCGCTCGCCTACCTGCTCGACGAGGCCGGGGCGCGCGCGCACCTCGCCGGCGCCGTCGGCCTCGACGAGGGCGGCCCCCTCGCGCCGCGGACGCTGAGCCTCGCGGGCGGGCACCCCATCTGGCCCCTGGCGAAGGTGGTCGCCGACGGCGCGCCCGTCGCCCTCGGCGACCTGTCGGGCCGCGGCCTCGGCGCGGGCGCCGCCCCCGAGCCCGGCGGGCCCACCGCCGCCTTGCTGCTGCCGGTGCGCCTCGGCGGCGACGAGCGGCCGGCCGGCGCGCTCGCCCTCGGCCTCGGCCCGCGCCTGCCGTTCGACGCGGCGTACCGCGAGTTCCTCGACCTCGTCGCGGCGCACGCGAGCGCGAGCCTGACCGAGGCGCGGGCGCGGCAGAAGGAGCGCGAGCGGCACGAGCGGCTGGCCGAGCTCGACCGGGCCAAGACCGAGTTCTTCTCGAACGTCAGCCACGAGTTCCGCACGCCCCTCACCCTGCTGCTCGCCCCGCTCGACGAGCTCGCCCGAAGGCGCGCCGAGCTGCCCGCGGGGCTCGCGGGCGAGGTCGAGCCGGCCGCGCGCAACGCCCGCCGGCTCTTGACCCTCGTCAACACGCTGCTCGACGTCTCGCAGATCGAAGCCGGCCGGCTGCGCGCCCACTTCGAGCCGGTCGACCTCGCCGCGCTCACGGCCGACGTCGCGAGCCTGTTCCGCAGCGCCGCCGAGCGCGCGGGGCTCGGGCTGCGGGTCGACTGCCCGAAACTGCCCGAGCCCGTGTGGGTCGACGCGGGCATGTGGGAAAAGGTCGTGTCGAACCTGCTCTCGAACGCGCTCAAGTTCACCTTCGCGGGCGAGGTGGCGGTCGAGCTGCGCGCGCTGCCGCAGCACGTCGAGCTGGTGGTGCGCGACACGGGCGTGGGCATCCCGCCGGGCGAGCTGCCGCACCTGTTCAAGCGCTTCCACCGGGTGCGCGGGGCCAAGGGGCGCACGCACGAGGGCTCGGGCATCGGGCTCGCGCTGGTGCACGATCTGGTGCGCCAGCACCAGGGGCGCGTGCGCGTGCGGAGCAAGGAGGGCGAGGGCTCGGCCTTCACCGTCTGGCTGCCGCGCGGGTGCCGCCTGGCCTGCGACGAGCCCGTCGCCGCGCCGCCCCGCGCCGCCAGGGCCGCCGCGCTCGCCCTGGCCGAGGAGGCGGCCCGCTGGGCGGACGGAGGCGAGGACGCCCCCGCGCGCCCGGCCGACGGGGCCGACGACCCGCTCGGCCCGCCCGGGGCCGCGCCGCTGCCGGCGCGGGCGCCGGGCGCGCGCGTCTTGGTCGTCGACGACAACGCCGACATGCGCGCCTACCTCGCGCGCCTGCTCGCCCCGCACTGGCAGGTCGAGGCGGCGGCCGACGGCGAGGAGGCGCTCGCGGCGATGCGCCTCCGGCCGCCCGACCTGGTCGTCGCCGACGTGATGATGCCGAACCTCGACGGCTTCGGGCTCCTGCGGCACGTCCGGGGCGACGAGGCGCTCAAGGCGACGCCGGTGGTCTTGGTGACGGCGCGGGCGGGCGAAGAGGCGGCCATCGAGGGCCTGCTCGCCGGCGCCGACGACTACCTCGTCAAGCCCTTCAGCGCCCGCGAACTCGTCGCCCGCGTCGGCGCCCAGCTCGAGCTCGCGCGCGTGCGCCGGCGCGCCGCCGAGCTGAACGCGTTCCGCATCGCGCTGTCCGACGCGCTCAGGCCCCTCGACGACCCGCGCCAGATCGAGGCCGTGGCCTGTCGCCTGCTGGCCGAACAACTGCGCGCCGACCGCGTGTTCTTCGTCGCGATCGACGAGGCCGCCCGCGAGCTCGCCCTCGGCGGCGAATACGCCGTCGGCGCCGTGCCCGCCCTCGAGGGCCTCGGCCTCTCCGTCGCCGACTTCGCGCCCTTCGGCGACGCGTTCCGGGCGGGGCGCCCCTTCGTCGCCGACGACGTCGCGAGCGACCCGCGGCTCGCCGAGGCCCGCCCGCGCCTCGCCGCCCTGCGCGTCGGCGCCGCGATGGGCTTCCCCTTGCGGCGCGAGGGCGAGCTGTGTGCGGCGCTCGCCGCGCGCCTGGACGGCCGACGAGGTCGCGCTCGCGCAGGAGGCCGCCGGGCGCGTCTGGTCCGAGGTCGAGCGGGCGCGGGCGGAGGCCGCCCTGCGCGCCTCCGAAGCGCGAGTGCGCGCCAGCGCGGCGCGGTACCAGGCGCTCTTCACCTCGATCGACGAAGGCTACTGCGTCGTGCGCGTCCTGGTCGACGACGCGGGCAGGCCGCGCGACTACGTCTTCGAGGAGGTGAACGGCGCCTTCGAGCGGCAGACCGGCATCCTTGGGCCCGTCGGCCGCTCGATGCGCGAAATCGCGCCGGCGCACGAGGAGCACTGGTTCGAGATCTACGGCCGGATCGCCCGGACCGGGCGGCCGGAGCGTTTCGAGAACGTCGCCAGCGCGCTGGGGCGCTGGTTCGACGTCTACGCCTTCCGGCTCGGCGAGCCCGAGGAGCGCCGCGTGGCGATCCTGTTCAGCGACGTCACGGCGCGCCGGGAGGCGGAGGCGGCGCTGCGCAGGTCGGAGCAGCACCTGCGCGAGAACGAGCGGCGGCAGAGGTTCCTGCTCACGCTGAGCGACGCGCTCCGGCCGCTCGCCGACCCGGCCGAGGTGCAGCGGGTGGCGTGCGAGGCCATCGGCGAGGGCCTCGCGGCCGACCGGGTGAACTACGCGGAGGTCGAGGGCGACGAGTACGCCGTGCTGCGCGAGTACCGGCGCCCCGGGCTCGCGAGCATGGCGGGGCGCTACCCGATCGATTCCTTCCGGCCGGCCGAGCGCGCGGCGTTCGAGGCCGGGCGCACCGTCGCCCTGGCCGACATCCTGGCCGAGCCCGGCCTGTCGGCCGGCGAGGCGGCCGCCTACGGCGCGCTCGGGGTGCGGGCCTTCGTCTCGGTGCCATTGCGGAAGGAGGGGCGGCTCCGTGCCGTGCTCGGCGTGATCCGGTCTCGCCCCGGCGACTGGCGGCCGGAGGAAGTCTCGCTCGTCGAGGAGGTGGCCGAGCGCACCTGGTCGGCCGTCGAGCACGCCCGCGCCGAGGCGGCCCTGCGCGCGAGCGAAGAGCGGATGCGCCGCGCCATCGCCGTCCCCGGCGTCGGAGTGCTCTTCTTCCGGCTCGACGGGACCATGAGCGAGGCCAACGAGGCCTTCCAGCGCATGAGCGGCTACACGCTCGACGAACTGCGGACGACGGCGCACTGGAGCGAGCTCACCGCCCCGGCGTACCACGACGTGACCCGGCGCCGCGCCGCCGACCTGGCCGAGCGGGGCGAGACGGCGCCGTACGAGAAGGAGATGGTCCGCAAGGACGGCACGCGCTGGTGGGGGCTCTTCGCCCCGACGCGCCTGTCGGGCAGCGGCCCCGCGTCGGAGTGCGTCGAGTTCGCCATCGACATCACCGACGCCAAGCGGGCCGAGCGGGCGCTGCAGGCGAGCGAGGCGCGCTTCCGGGCCCTCGCGAGCTCCGCCCCGTCGGTGCTCTTCCGCATGAGCCCCGACGGGTCGGCGATGGACCGGCTCGGCGGCCAGGGCTCCCTCCCCGACGCCCAAGAGGCGCGCGAAGACTGGCTCGACGAGTACGTCCACCCCGACGACCGGCCGGCGGTGCTCGAAGCGATCCGCGAAGCGGTGCGGGACAAGCGCGTGTTCGAGCTCGAGCACCGGGTGCGGCTCGCCGACGGCGGCCTCGGCTGGACGCTCTCGCGCGCCGTGCCCGTGCTCGACGAGGGCGGCGCGATCGTCGAGTGGGTCGGGCAGGCCGTCGACGTGACGGCGAAGAAGCGCGCCGGGGACGAGCGGCGCCGGGCGCGCGACGAGGTCGAGGCCCGCGTCGCCGAACGCACGGCCGAACTGCGGGCGAGCGAAGAGCGCTTCCGCGCCCTGGTCGAGGCCTCGGCGCAGGCCGTGTGGACGACCGACGCCGAGGGCCGCGTCGTCGACGACTCGCCCTCGTGGCGCGCCTTCACCGGCCAGACCCCCGACGAACGGCTGGGCTGGGGGTGGCTCGACGCCGTGCACCCCGACGACCGCAAGGGCGCGGAGCGGCAGTGGCGCGCGGCCGTAGCGCGAGGCTCGGTGTTCGACGCGCGCTTGCGACTGCGGCACGCGCCCGGCGGCTCGTGGCGAACGGCGCACCTGCGCGCGGTGCCCCTGCGAAGTGCCGACGGCGCCGTCCGCGGCTGGGTCGGCATGAACACCGACCTGGCGGGGGTCGAGGCGAGCAACGAGCCCTCGCTCGATGGCCGCCGCCCGCCTCCCCTCGCAGAGAAGGCGCGGCCCATGGCGTCGCCCCGCTCCCCGCCGGGCCGGCGCCGGAAGCCGCGGTCGCACCGGGGCTGACCCCCCATCGGCCTTGTCCCGACCTGCGGCCCCGAATGGCGAGCCGCCCCGGGCCGCGGGACGAAGGCGAGCGCTCGAGCCGGAGAGAATCACCGAGAGCGGCGGGGTGCGAGGGGGCAGCGCGCGTTTCCAGCTGCCGTAGCTGCGGGCTGCCGGGCGGGCGACAACGTGGCCCTCGCCTGTCCAATGCGAGGCCCCTCGCGCATCGTGGGGGGTGAGAGGGCGGTCGGCCGCCCCCACGACCCAGGGGCAACGCCTCATGGCCAAGCGCAACTACCTCGTTCTCTTCCGAAGTCAGCCCTCGGGCGGCCGGCCCGGTCCCTCGCCCGAGCAGATGCAGCAGATGTTCGCCGCCTACAACGCGTGGAAGGAGCGGTTCAAAGACGGCATCGTCGACCTCGGCGACAAGCTCAAGCCCGACGGGCGCGTGGTGAGCGCGGCCGGGGTGGCCGACGGGCCCTTCGTCGAGGCAAGGAGGTCGTGGGCGGGTACATGATCGTGTCGGCGACCGATTACGACGGCGCGGTCGAGGTGGTCCGGGCCTGCCCGGCGGTGCAGGCCCCCGGGGCGATCCTCGAGATCCGCGAGCTGGCCGGCGCCGCCGGGTGAGCCCGCCCCCTCGACCGCGCGGGCCCGGGAGCCCGGCTTCGCCGTCTTCGTGCTCGCGCTCGCGGTTTCGTAAGCGCGCCTCGCGGGGCGGGCACGGGACCGGGAAGGGTCGCCCGCGAGCGGGCTCAAGGGGCGCCCGGGCGACGCCCCGGGAGCGAGGGCGCGGCGGAGGCCCCCACGGCGAGGCGAACCCTTCTTCGAGCGCCGACTCGTCGGCGACGGCGCCGAGCCGCGCCAAGACGGCGTCGAGCCCGAAGCGAAGGCGGAACAGGAAGAGCGGCCGCCCGGGCAAGCGCCGGCGCAAGTACGTGCGCTTGCCGCGCATCGTCTGGCGCATGTCGACTCCGGCGTCGGCCGGCATCCGCGACGAGCGCGAGCCGATCGAGCGGCGCATCGAGGCGCTGCGCTCGGGCGCTCGCTGAGCCCCGCCCTTAAGCGGACCGCGCCCCCCACTCGGCCGCCTCGCTTGCGGCGGCCCGGCACGGAGGCGGGCAGCCCCCGTTCGCGCCGCAAGGCGTCGACGAGCGAGCGCGCCCGCGCCTTGTCGCCCGGGGCGACGTGGAGCCACGAGACCCCGCGGACCGCGGCGACGAGCCCGACGGCGGCGTTCACGTTGAGCCGCTCCGGGTAGGCCTCGACCCAACGGATGAAAGCCTCCTCCCACCCCACCGCGACGACAGCTTCGACCGTGCCGAGCCCGAGCGAGGCGAGCTCGCCGGACGTGATCGGCCCGGGGAGAGGCCGGCCAGCAGCGGCGCGCTGAGTCACGGCTGACCGACCTAAACGAACGAAGCCGGGTGCGCAAGCTCTCGGCGTTCTCGCGGCGGCGTCGGGTGCGGGCGGCTCGAGTGCGGGCCCGGGCGGCGAAGGCGGCGCGACGGGCGACATGAGCCGGCCTCTGCGGGGGGAGCCCTCCGGCACGGGGTCAACCCGCCGCGGCTTACCTTGTCGATGAGTTCCTCGAGCCGACGCAAGTCGAACGGCTTGGCAACGCGGGGGCGGGGCGCGACCGCGAGGAACGCCTGCGCGCGCGCCGTCACCGCGCCGCCCGTGGCGAAAATCACGCGCCCCCCGAGCGGTGGGGCGCGTTGGTCGGGCGGGACGAAGCGTGGCGCTTTCTGCCACGGTGATCGGGCGACGGGCTGCCGAGCCCTCACCCCCCGCTTGGCCGGCGCTGGCGCCGGGCGGGCCGGTCGCGGGCGCCCGGCCCGACGTTTGCTCGGCGCAGCGGGACACGCACGGCGACGACGAGCTCGGCCCGGCTGGCGCGCGGGGCGCCCGCGGGCCGGCGCGGTCGCGCCCGCGGAGGGCCATGGGGTTCGTCGGCTTTCACGCTTCGCACGAGCAGTTCCCGCCGGGCGAGTTGCTCTCGCTCGCGCGCGCGGCCGAGTCGGCGGGCTTCGCGCACGCCATGTGCTCCGATCACCTGGCCCCCTTCGGCGAGGCGCAGGGCCAGAGCGGCTTCGCCTGGTCGTGGCTGGGGGCGGCGCTCGAGGCGACGCGAATGCCGTTCGGCGTCGTGACGGCGCCGGGGCAGCGCTACCACCCGGCCGTCGTCGCGCAGGCGGCGGCCACGCTCGCGGAGATGTACCCGGGCCGCTTCTGGGTGGCCTTCGGCAGCGGCCAGAACCTGAACGAGCACGTGACGGGCGACGCGTGGCCGCCGCCCGACGTGCGGCGGGCGCGCCTGCGCGAGTGCGTCGAGGTCGTGCGCGCGCTCTGGGCGGGCGAGACCGTGACGCACTTCGGGCTGGTGCGCGTCGCGCAGGCGAAGCTCTACACGCGGCCCGCGACGCCGCCGCGGCTGTTCGGCGCGGCCGTGAGCCCCGAGAGCGCGTCGCTCGTGGGCGGCTGGGCCGACGGGCTCATCACGGTCAACCAGCCCGAGCCCGCGCTGCGGCGGGTGGTCGAGGCGTTCCGGGCGGGCGGCGGCGAGGGCAAGCCCATGTTCTTGCAGGCGCACGTCGCGTACGCGCCCGACGAGGGGGCGGCCCTCGCGGCGGCGCACGAGCAATGGAAGACCAACGCCCTCACCGGGCCGCTACTCTGGGACGTGCCGCTGCCCGCGGAGTTCGACGCGGCGGCGACGTTCGTACGGCCCGAAGACATGCGCGAGAGCGTACGCGTTTCGTCGGACCTCGGCCGGCACCGGGCGTGGCTCGAGCGAGACCGCGAGCTCGGCTTCGAGCGCGTGTACGTGCACGAGGTCGGGCGCGAGCAGCGGCGCTCTCTCGAGGCGTTCGGCGAGCACGTGCTGCCGCGGCTCGGGTGAGGGCGGCCCGGACGCGCTCGCGGGGCGCCCGGTTACGCCCGTTCGTGTGCGTCGGGGCGGCGAAGCCGGCGGGCGGACCTCGCGCGTGTCGGGCACGGGCGGCCGCGGTTCGGAGGCCCCGTAGCGCCGACAAGGGCGGACACGACGGGCCGCGCTCGTGCGTTGCACGGAGTTCGAGCGCCGGCCTCCGCTCTTGCGCACCTCGTGCCACCGTGCCAACGAAGACCCGGGCCACCTGCGGCCTCGCCCGGAGGCGTACGAAGCATGAGCGCGACGCGAAAGTGGTTCGGGGGCTCACGCGTCGCGGGCGGCCCCGCTGAGTTCGACGTCGTCGTGCTCGGCGGCGGCGCGGCGGGGCTGACGGCGTCGGGGGTCGCCGCGAGCTTCGGGGCCAAGACCCTGCTCGTCGAGCGCGCCCGACTCGGCGGCGACTGCACGTGGACGGGCTGCATCCCCAGCAAGGCCCTGCTCAAGGCGGCGAAGGTGGCGCACGCGATGCGCCGCGCCGCCCGCTACGGGCTCGCCGACCACGCGCCGGACGTCGACACGCGGCGCGTGATGGCCCACGTCCGGGCGGTGCGCCAGGGCGTGTACGAACACGCCGACGCGCCCCCCATCTTCGAGGCCATGGGCGTCGAGGTGAGGGCCGGGCGGGCGCGCTTCGTCGACCCGCACACCGTGGCCGTCGCGGCCGAGGGCGGCGACGAGATGCCGTTCAGGGCGCGCTACGTGATCGTCGCGACGGGCGCGCGCCCGAGCGTGCCGCCGATCGAGGGGCTCGATCGGGTGCCGGCTCTGACGAGCGAGTCGGTCTTCGAGCTCGAGGAGGTCCCCCGTCGGCTGCTGATCGTCGGGGGCGGGCCCGTCGGCTGCGAGCTCGCGCAGGCGTTCTGCCGCCTCGGCGCCCGGGTGACGGTCGCGCAGCGCGCGCGACACCTGCTGCCCGGCGACGACCCCGAGCTCACCGAGGCGCTCCGCCGCGCGCTCGAGGGCGAGGGGGTCGAGTGCCTGCTGGGCGCCGAGGTGAGGCGCGTCGCGAACGATGCCGGCGCCGTCCGCGCGACGATCGCCGCGGCCGGGGGCACGACCGAGGTCGTCGCCGACGCGATCCTGCTGGCCGTGGGGCGGCGCCCGAACGTCGAGGGGCTGGGCCTGGAAGCGGCCGGCGTCGGGTACGCCGACCGCGGCATCGCCGTCGACGACCGCTGCCGCACGAGCGCGCGCCACGTGTTCGCCTGCGGCGACGTCACGGGCCGCTACCAGTTCACGCACATGTCCGAGCACATGGCGAAGGTCGCGGTGACGAACGCGGTGCTCGGGCTGCCGTCGAAGGTCGACGCGCGATACGTGCCCCGGTGCACCTTCACCGACCCCGAGCTGGCGCACGTCGGCGCTTCCGAGGCCGACCTCGTCGCGCGCGGCGTGCGGTTCGATGTCTACCGCTTCCCCTACGACAAGCTCGACCGGGCGATTGCCGACGGCGAGACGACCGGGCTCGTCAAGGTGCTGGCGACTCGGCCGGGTGGGCGCATCCTCGGCGCGAGCGTGCTGGGCGCCGCCGCCGGCGAGCTGATCGGCGAGCTCGCCGTCGCGATGCGCAACGGCGTCACGCTGCGGCGGCTCGCCGACACCATCCACCCGTACCCGACGTACGGGCTCGGCGTGCGGCGGGCGGCCGACCAGTGGTACGTGCGCAAGCGCTCGAAGGCCCTCGTGCGCGTGCTGCGGTTCGTCTTCGGCTATCGGGGCCTCGTGCGAGACTTCGACCCGGACGAGATCGTATGAGCCGCCGGCGCGCGCCGGCGGCCCCGGCCGGGCGGCGCCGTGCGGGGCGCGCGGGTCGGGCGCGAGCGGGTCTGACCCCGCGCCTTATTCGCGCAGCTTCTTGCCCTCGCTCTTCTTGGGCGAGAGCGTTTCGTCGCGCATCAGGTCGAGCTCTTGCTGCTTCGCCGGCGACGAGCCCTCGGGCGGGCGGCCGAGGCCGATCTTTACCTCGCGCCACTTGAGCTTGGCGTCCTTCCAGAGGTGGCCCATGGGCTTGTGGCCGTAGGCGCGGTACTCGCCCGGCTCGACCTTGCCCTTCTGGGCGACGAACGCGGCGAAGCCGTCGACCCAGGCGTCGAAGGCCGCCATCACCTCGGCCTCGCGCACCATGTGCTCGGCCCGTTCATGCACACGAGCCGGTCGAACATCAGCTTGAGGTTGCTCGAGGGCGCGTACCAGTTGACCGGCCCGAGGAAGGCCCAGGCGTCGGCGAGGTCGAGGCGGGCGTACAGGTCGAGGTCCCACATCAGGTCGGGCTCGAGCTTGCTATCTTTTTCGTAGAATTGCAGGGCCAGCAGCAGAGCGCCATCGAGGTCGAGACGCACGCGTTGCAGCTCTGGATGCGCGCCCGGCCGAAGACGTTGCCGAGGTCTTCGTCGTCGACCTCCCACGCCGGCGGCAGCCGGTCGGCCATGCGCATCATGAGCGCGCGCGACTTCGAGTCGACGCCGGGGCAGTTGTACTGCCGCCGGTCGGAGCCCGAAACGATGAGCACGCGGAAGGGGCGCTCGGCGGTCGGCAGGCGCCCGTTCTCGTCGTTGGGCTTCATGCGCTTCGTGCTGACACGCGGGCCGGCATCGCGCCAACCGGGCGGCCGGGCGGCGGGCCTTGCTCGAGCTCTCCCGGCGGCGTACCCCAAGGGGGTCGACGTGACGAGCGAGCCCGTGGCCCCCGGCGTGCTGTGCGTTTTCGTGAAAGAGCCCCGCCCCGGCCGGGCGAAGACGCGCCTGGCGAGGGCCGTCGGCCCGGGCCCGGCCGCGGCGCTCGCCGCCGCCTTCCTCGACGACACGCTCGGTCGCCTGGCCGACGAGCGGGGGCGCCGCCGACTCGTCCTCGCGGTCGCCCCTCCGGGCTATGCCCCGACCACGGCGTGCCCGGTCGAGCTCTGGCCGCAGGGCGATGGCGATCTCGGCGAGCGTCTCGAGCGCGCGGCGTCGCGGGCGCTCGCGGGGGCGCCGTGGGTGCTGCTGTTGGGCACCGACTCGCCCGGCCTGCCGCGGGCCTACCTCGACGAGGCGGCGCGTTTGCTGGGCGCGCCGGCGGGCCCCGACGCCGTCCTCGGCCCGACGCGCGACGGCGGCTACTACGCCCTCGGCGTCCGGCGCCTGCCCGCGGGGGCGCTCGGCGGCGTGCGCTGGAGCACGCCCGCGGCGCTCGCCGACACGCGGGCCGCGCTCGAGCGCGGGGGCTCGCGGGTCGAGCTCTTGCCCGCCTGGTTCGACGTCGACGAGGGCGACGATTTGTGCTCGCTCGCCGCGCTGCTGCGCGAGGGCGGGGCCGAGGCCCCGGCGACCGCGCGGGCGCTGCGGGCCCTCGGCTACGACGTGGGGCCGGGCCCGCCCGGTTCGGGCGGGCGTTGAGCGCGCGGGCGGGCCGCCGCGCGGGCGTCGGCGTAGAAGCGGGCGAGGCGGCGCGGCGGGGCGCCGAGCTCGTACGCGAGTTGTAGGCCCGCCCAGAGCGCGAGGGTGCGCAGCGGGCGGCCTTCGAACCGGCGCGCGCTCGCCGCGACCGCGGGCTCGGTCACGTAGCGCGTCGGCCCCGCCCGCTCGAGCTTGCGGGCGAAGGCGCAGTCTTCGAAGAGCGGCACGTCGTCGAAGCCGCCGAGGGCGTCGAAGACGGTGCGGCGCACGAAGATGCACGAGTCGCCGTAGTAGACGCCGAAGAGGCGGCGCCGCAGATCGTTGCCGAGCGTGAAGAGGCGCGCGGCGGCCGAGGGGTGGTCGAAGCGCAGGGCGAAGTTGCCGCCGACGACGCGCGGGTCGGCGAGCGCGGCGCGAATGGCGGCGCCGAAGCCCGGGGGGACGCCCGCGTCGGCGTGGACGAAGACGAGGGCGTCGGCGCGCGCGGCCCGGGCGCCCTCGTTGAGTTGGGGGCCGCGCCCCTTGCGGCCTTGGACGACGCGCGCGCCCGCCCTCGCGGCGGCCTCGGCGGTGCCGTCGGGGCTCGCGGCGTCGGCGACGACGACCTCGTCGACCTCGCGCGCGCACGCCCCGACGAGGCCGCCGATCTGCGGCGCCTCACACCAAGTCGGGACGACGGCCGCGACCCTCACGGGCGCGCCGGCCCGCCTTCGCCCGCGGCGAGCGCGCCGCCGCAGCTCGACCCCGCCCCGGCCGTGCAGCCGAAGCAGTGCGGCCCCGTGCGCACCGAACGTTGTCCGAGCTCGTCGAGGTCGACGTCGAAGATGGTGCGCCCGAGCGGGAGCTCGAGCATCTGGTTGAAATCGCAGTCGTAGAGCCGGCCGTCCCAGCCGACCGAGAGGGTCGTGCGGCACATCAGCCCCTCGACCGTGGCGGGGTTGAAGGCGCCCACCAGCTTGGTCATGTAGGCCTCGAGCAGTTCGCCCTCGGCGAGGAACTCGAGGTAGCGGCTGACGGGCATGTTCGTCAGGGCGTAGAGGCGGTTGAAGTGAACGCCGTGGCGGCGCAGCATTTCGCGCTTCCAGTCGCGCTCGAGCGCGGCCTGGCCCGCCGGCAGGTAGGCGCCGGCGGGGTTGGTGACGAGGTGCAAGACGAGGCCGCTGCCGTCGCGCCCGTAGCCGAGCTCGTTGAGCCGGCGCAGGGCGGCGAGCGACGCCTCGAAGACGCCCCCGCCGCGTTGGGCGTCGGTGCGCGACTCGGCGTACCAGGGCAGCGACGCCACGACCTCGACCCGGTGCCGGGCGAAGAATTCGGGCAGGTCGGCGTAGTTGGGCAGCCGGGTGATGGTGAGGTTGCAGCGGTCGATGACGCGAAGGCCGCGCGCCGAGGCCCGCTCGACGAGCTCGCGGAAGCGCGGGTGCAGCTCGGGCGCGCCGCCGGTGACGTCGACGGCGGGCACCGCGCCCGCCTCGAGGAGCGCGAGGCACGCGTCGAGCACGGCGTCGCCCATCACCTCGGTGCGGTCGGGGCCCGCGTCGACGTGGCAGTGGCGACAGGTCTGGTTGCAGCGCTTGCCGAGGTTCATCTGCAGCACCTCGACGCCGCGGGCGGCGAGCGGGGCGTGGCCGGCGCCCGCCGCGGCCTCGTCGAAGGCCCTCGCCGACGGCACGGCGGCGAGCAGCTCGCGCTGGCGCCGGGGCGAGGCGAGCGGGTGGTCGCGCCGCGCGAGCGTCGGCAAGACGCGCCGGGCGGGCGGGGCGGCGGCGGTCATTTCATCGAGACCCTCTCGACGTGGCCGCGCATCTGCAGCCCGTGCACGAGGGCGGCGCCGCCGCGCAGGGCGGCCGCGACGTGCACCGCCTCGGTCATCTGCTCGAGGTCGGCGCCCTTCTCGAGGCAGGTCGCGCTGTAGGCGTCGATGCAGTAGGGGCACTGCAGCGCGTGCGAGACCGCCAGGCCGATGAGCGCCTTCTCGCGCTCGGTGAGCGCCCCCTCGGCGAACACGGCCCGGTAGTACGCGAGGAACTTCTCCCAGAGGGCGGGCGCGTCGCGGCCCATCTCGGAGAAGCGGGGCAAATGCTCGGGCGAGTAGTATTCTTTCTTCACGGCGTTCGCCTCCTTCTCCCGCGACGTGGCGCCCGCCCGTCGGCGCCGCGCCGACCGCGCCTCGAGCGGACCGTGGCACGCCCCGAACTCACGCGCCATCGGGCCGTCGCTCGCTCCGGTGCGTTTCGGGGCGCTCGGGCCGCTTCGGTACGTACGCCGCTTCGGCCCGCGGCGCTCGAGACCCCTTGGCACGATTCTGCCATGCGCCCCGTGGGCCAATGACGAGCGCAATGCCAGAGTCGGCCCGTACGCCGCTGTCGGGGGCGGTTCGGGCGGGCGTGGTCGCGACCGTCGCGCTCGCGCTGTTGCTGCTCGAGCGCGCCTCCCCGCGGCGCCCGCGGCGGCGACCTGCCCGCGCTCGCCTGCTACGAAATGCGGCCGTCGCGCTGAGCGGCGGGCTCGTGATCGCGGCGGTCGAGGGGCCGGTCGTCAAGCGCCTGACGTCGCTCGTCGCCCGGCGGCGTTGGGGGCTGCTGCCGAGGTTGGGGCTGCCCGCCTGGGCCGAGACGGCCGCCGCCGTGGTCGCGCTCGACTACACGCTGTACCTTTGGCACCTCGCCAACCATCGCGTGGCGTCCCTCTGGCGTTTTCACGCCGTTCACCACGTCGACGAAGAGCTCGACCTCGCGACGGCCGCCCGCTTTCATGGCGGCGAGCTCTTGCTCTCGGTGGCCGTGCGGGCCGCGCAAATTCTCGCCATCGGCGTCTCGCCCCGGGCGCTCTCGTGGTGGCAGACGCTGACGCTCGCGTCGGTCTCCTTCCACCACGCCAATGTTCGCCTGCCGCCGCGCCTCGAGCGCGCCCTCGGGCGCGTGATCGTCACCCCCCACCTGCACACGATTCACCACTCGACGCGCCGAGCCGAGCGCGACGCCAACTGGTCGAGCGGCCTCGTCCTATGGGACCGGGCCCACGGCACGCTCCGGTTCGACGCGGACGAGGGCGCGATCGCCATCGGCGTCGAGGCGGCGCCCGAACGCGGCCCACTCGCGCTGCTCGTGATGCCCTTCCTTTGAAAGGCGAGCGCCTCGCGAGCGGGGCGCGGGCAAGTGCCCCGGCGGCGCGGGGCGCGTCCCTAGCCGCCGCCCGACCCGGGCGCGGCGGTGGACGCCTGGAACGAACGCACCGCGCGCGCGAAGGCCTCGGGGTGCGTGACGAGCCAATCGTGCGACCCGGGCCCCACGACGATCGAAGCGGACGGCAGCGCGGCGGCGAAGCGCCGGGCGCAGACGAGCGGCATCGTATGATCGCGCCGGCCCCAGGCGAGCAAGACGGGCACGCGCACCGCACCCGCCTCGCCGAGCACGTCGGCGAGCGCGCCGGCCCGCACCTGATGCAGCCACGAGCGCGGGTGCCGCCAGAGGTTGCCGACGACGTGGGGCGCGGCGCGGACGTTCAGGCCCCACTCGGCGGGGTCGAGCGCGTCGCGCAGGCGCGCGGCGAGCACGCGCGGCAGCGAGCGCCGGGGCCGCGCCCCGACCGCGTCGGCGAGCACGAGGCGGGCGAGGCCGGCGGGCGCGCGGGCGGCG
>DASTPP010000010.1:0-8881 GCA_035762175.1 Polyangiaceae bacterium
TGAAGGGGTTGCCGCCCCAGCCCGCCTGGTTCGAGCTGCCGGCGCCGCCGCCCGAGGCGCTGTCGCCCCGCGGCACGCTGCCGTCGCCCGCGGGCTCGTCGCCCTCGCCCCCGCAGTGCGCCACGAGGGCGACGAAGGCGAGGGGGGTAAAAAGCCTGGCGGTAAGGGCGAATAGAGTTTTACCGTACGGCGCCATCGTACTACGTTATCACGATTGACCGCCCCGCCGCGCGCAATCGCGCCCTCGCCCGCCTTGCCGCGCGCAGTCGCGCCCCGCGCCCCGGCCGGTCGGCGTCGCCCGGCCGATGCGGCCCGGGCCGACCGCGCCGCCCGTGACGAGCGGCGCGTCGCGCCGAGGGCCGGGCGCCGTCGCCCCGCCGACCGCTCGAGGCGCGACCCCCCTGCGCCCGACGCCGCGTCGCGGCGGGCGCGGCCGCCCGGCGATTCGATTCTACGCGGGCGGTACGATTGCGACCGGGCTGCGCGGCCGGGCGCCCCGGCGGGCGGGGCGCGCGGGGCGAGGGCAAAGCCCCGGCCGCGCGCGGCAGGTCACTTCGGCGCGCCGCCCTTCTGGGCTTCGTCGTACTTCTTCATCGCCTCGTCCATCAGCTTCTTCAGCTCTTCGACGCGCGCGCCGTGCTTGTCGGCCTTCGCCTTCAGCTCGGCCGCCTTGGCCGCGTCCTTCGCGGCGGCGCGCCCCTCGGCCTCGGCCGCGTCCTTCTGGTTCTGCTCGTACTGGGTGAGCTTGACGTAGACGATGCGCTTGTTGATGTAGTTGTTGGCGGCCCCGGGGTTCGCGCCGATCGCCTTGTCGTAATACTCGATCGCCTTCTCGAGGTGCGGGGGCTGCGCGGGCGCCTCGTTCGCGCGCGCGCCGCCGCGCTGCGCGTAGATCTCGGCGAGCCAAGAGTACGACTGGTCGTCCTTCGGGTCGTGCTTGACCGCCTCGTTGAAGTAGGTCTCGGCCTTGTCGAGGTCGTTGCTCTGCATGAACATGCCGGCCAAATTGCGAAAGACCTCGGCCTTCTTCGCCGGCTCTTTCCGAAAGTCGGCCGTCTTGGCGAACGCCTCGGCCGCCTTCTCTTTCTCGCCGGCCTTCATGTGGGCGACGGCCTTTTGCTTCCAGACTTCTTCTTGATTCGGGTCGGCCTTGAGCGACAGCTCGTACTCGGCAATGGCCTGCGCCCACTCTTGCTTGTCGAGGTGGTCGCGGCCGAGGTCCTTGTGAATCTCGGCCTCGTCGGGCTTCTTTTCGCACGCGGCCGGCCCGAGCGCGAGCGCCCCGAGCACCACCATCACGTTCGCCATCTTCATCATGGGAGAAAGACCTTTCGGGCGTCGCCCGGGTTGCGAGCCTCTCGGCGCGTCGCGCCGCGGCGCGCGCGGGGGCGGCGCTCGCGACCGGGCGGCGAGTATACCCGAAGCGGCCGCGGCCGAGCCAAATCGTGGCGCCGCGAGCGCCCCGCGGGGGGGGCGCGCCCCGCTTCGCGCGCGAGCCCGCGCGCGTCAAGGGCCTTCGGCGCCGCGCTCGCCGACGCGGCCGGATGGCTTCGGGTTCGCGTGCGACGCGGCGCGCGGCGCCCGCGACCGCCCGCGCGTCACGCCCCCCGCGCCGGGCGTCCGATCGCGCGCCGCCCGCTGGTGGCGCACCCGCGCGGCTGGCACACTCTCGCCCGCCCATGCGCCCGCCCGCCGCGCTCTGCCCCCCCGCCCGGCCCGCCGCGGCCGCCGCCCGCCGCCCGCCGCGCGGTACGGTCCGGCTCGCGCCCCTGCTCTTCGCCCTCGCGGCCTGCGCCGCCCCCGAGCCCCCGAAGGCCCGCCCCGCCGCGGCCCCGCCCCCCTCGGGCTACGCGCCGGGCGAGGGCGGCGAGCGCCTCTTCTTCCGGACCTTGGGCGAGGGCGGCACGCCCGTCGTCGTCGTGCACGGCGGCCCCGGGCTCGACATGGACTGGTACGTCGACGATCTGCGCCCGCTCGCCCGCGCCCGCCGCCTCGTCTTCTACGATCAGCGCGGCGGCGGGCGCTCGAGCCTGCCCGCCGACCCGAACACCATCACCATGCAGAACCACGTGCGCGACCTCGAGGCGCTGCGCCGGCACCTCGGCGCCGAGCGCATCGCCCTGCTCGCGCACTCGTTCGGCCCCTCCATCGCCGCGCTCTACGCCATCGAGCACCCCGACCGCGTCGAGCGCCTGGCGCTCGTCGGGCCGATCCCGCCCGCGGCCGAGGGCTTCGAGCGCGCGTTCGAGGCGAACCTGAGCGCGCGCGCCGGCCGCGAGGCGTCCGCGCGCATGGCCGAGCTCGAGCGCGCCTGGGCCGACGCGCCCGACCCGATCGCCGTCTGCCGCGAGTACTGGCGCCTCGCCATGCCCCCGCGCCTCGCCGACCCGGCCGCCTCGCTGCCGCGCCTGAAGGCCGACCCCTGCGCCCCGGGCGCCGAGGCCATGCGCTACAGCCTCAGGCACACCATGCCCCGCACCGTGGCCTCGCTCGGCACCTGGGACTTCCGCCCCGCCCTCGCCCGCCTCCGGGTGCCGACGCTCGTCGTGCACGGCGAGGACGAGCTCATCCCCATGGGGATGGTCGAAGGGTGGGCGCGCTCGCTGCCCGAGGCGCGCCTCTTGCGCGTGCCGAAGAGCGGGCACTTCCCCTACGTCGAGCGGCCCGAGCTGGTCATGCCCGCGCTCGAGGCGTTTTTCGGGGGGCGCTGGCCCGAGGGCGCCGAGCGGCCCCGCTAGACCGTCGCCGCGACCTCGCGCAGCGCCTCGGCCGGGCGCTCGTCGATCGTGCGGTGGTGCGAGACGATGACGCGGCGCAAATTCGGCGTGTCGGCGAGGCGCGCGAGGTGCGCGCGGAAGGCGGCCCGATCTTTGATGACGAGCATGCGCACGACGCGCGAGACGCGCGGGCCGCCCGTCGACTGCGTGACGTGGCGGAAGATGAACCCCGTCAGCCCTTCGCCGTGGGGCATGTTGAAGACGGCGTCGTTGAGCACGAGCGTCGCCGCGTCGCCCGAGCGCACCAGCATCACCCCCTCGGCCTCGCGCGTGCCGTCGAGGTGCTCGAGCCGCACCGACCCGTCGGCGGGGAACGCGTCGTAGTCGCCGTCGACCGCGACCACCTCCTCGACCTTCTTGCGCGACCCGCGCGGGCAAAACACCTTGATGCCGGGGTAGCGCCGCTTGAAGGCCGGCGCGTCGAGGCGGTGGTAACCGTTCGGCACGAGCAAGAGCGCGGGCTCGCCCCAGGCCTCGATCGCCTTCATCTCGGCCTCGCCGAGCGCCATCGCGTTGTGCACGACGAGGCGCCCGTCGCCCAGGCGGGCGAGCGTCATCACGCGCAAGAGGGGCATGTTCTCGAGGCGCCCCTGCACACGCCAGAGGTTGTCTTCGAGCTTCTCGACGGGCGCGTGGGGCAGCACCTTCCAGGTGTCGTGGGCCTTGGCCATGGCCTGCGAGGGTAGCGCGCGGCCCGCGGGCTCGCCCGGGGCGCGAACGAAAAAGGCCCGGGCCGCGCGAGGGCGGCCCGGGCCTCAGGGTTCGTTGGTGATCGTCAGAAGCGTTCGAGGCGAGCCCCCCCTCGGGCCCCGCTCACTTCGGCGCGCGACGCTGGCGGCGCCGGCGCACGAGCGCGAGGCCCGCGGCGAGCGCCGGCAACCACGCGTTGCGCGCGGCCTCGGGGGTGCCGACGGTCGAGCAGCCGCAGCCGTCGTCGTCGTCACCGCCCGGGAACGGGTAGCTGCCCGCCCTGCCGCCGCTGCCCGGGTTGCTGCCGCCCGTGCCGCTGCCGCCGGTGCCAGAGCCGCCCGTGCCGCTGCCGCCGGTGCCCGAACCGCCCGTGCCCGAGCCGCCGGTGCCCGAGCCGCCCGTGCCGGAGCCGCCCGTACCGCCGCCGCCCGGGCCGCCGCCGCCCGGGCCACCGCCGCCGTCGCCGGCCGCGCCGCCCGAGCCGCCCGGATCGGAGCCGCCCGTACCGCCACCCGAGCCGCCCGAGCCGCTGTCGCCGCCCGTGCCGCCCGAGCCGCCGCTGCCGCCCGAGCCGCCGGTGCCGCCCGGTTCGACCGTGACGACGACCGAGTCGTTGCTGGCGCCCTGGCCATCGCTGACGCGGACGTTGAAGACGAGGTCGGTCACGCTGGCGACGCCGGGCGCGACGAAGGTCGGCTTCTGGTTGGTGCCGTCGCTGAGCGTGACGATGGGCCCGTCGAGCTGCGTCCAGGTGTAGCTGAGGGTGTCGCCGTCGGGGTCGGTGCTGCCCGAGGCGTCGAGGGTGACGGTGGCGCCGGCGGTCACGGTCTGGTCGGGGCCGGCGTTGGCGACGGGCGCCAGCGCGCAGCTCGCGGCGTCGTTCGCCAGGCTCGGGAAGGGCGTGTTGGCGCCGGCGACCGCGATGTTGTCGATGTCCCAGCCCGGGGCGCCGACGCCGCCGTCGGTGCCGATGCGGAAGCGGAAGCGCACGGTCTTGCCCGCGAGCTGCGTGCCGAAGTCGAGCGCGACGGGCGCGCGCGCGGGGAAGCCGGGGCTGGCGCCGATGAAGCCCGGGCGGCCGGCGAGCGGGTTGTTCGGGTCGGAGGCGTCGATCTTGCCGGTGTAGCCCGGGTTGACGCCGAGGGTGGTGACGTCGGCCCATTCGCCGCCCGCGCCGCCCACCTCTTTGTATTCGATGGCGCCGCCGTCGAAGTTGATGCCGCCGCCCGACTCGAACGAGAAGGCGTGGTCGAACTTCAGGCTGAAGGGGCCCGCGCCGACGACGATGTCGGGCGACTCGAGCGTGCCGTCGCTGTTCGAGCCGAGGTCGTCGCCGTGCCAGAAGCGGTTGTTCGCGGCCTGGTCGCGGTCCCAGACGGTCGACTCGTAGAGGGCGTTGGCGGCGAGCCAGGGGGTGGTGCTGGTCTCGACCGTGTCGACGGCCGAAGAGTTCGGCGGCTCGTCGACGTTCGACCGGCGGGTGATGGCGCCGGTGACGGTGGTGTTGAACGAGCCGGCGTTGTCGACCTTGACGTCGAGCGTGATGAACGCCTGCGGCGGCGCGTCCGCCGCCAGCTGGACCCGCGCGGTCAGCGTCAGCGTGCCGTAGGGGTCGAGCGCGGCGGTGGTGGCCGTGCCGTCGACGACGATGACGCCGGGCGAGGCGCTCGTGACGGTGATCTGCGAGGGGTCGAGCGTCGCCATGCCGACGTTCTGGATGGCGACGGTCAGCAGGCCGGTCTCCTCGGCGTCGAGGTTGCCGTCGCCGTCGCACGACTGGACCGAGTCGTCGAGCTCGATCGAGGCGAGCGCGATGTTGCCCTTGAGCTCGAAGTTCTCGACCACCTCGTTGAAGGTCTGCGGGCTGTTGGGGTCGGCGGGGTTCTCGAGCTGGCCGCCCGAGATGGGGGGCGAGATCGCCCCGACGCCCATGCCGCGGGCGGCGAAGGCCGCGGCGAAGCGGTCGAAGTCGGCCTTGTCTTGCGAGGCGACGTACGCGAGGATGCCGTCGCGCTGCTGGGTGTAGCTCGGCTCGACGATCGTGAGCTTCATGCCGCCGACGAGGTAGTCGGCCATGCGCCGCTTGGCCTCGTCGAAGGGGTGGGCCTCGAGCAGCGCGGCGTAGGCGTCGAAGAGCGTGACCGACCAGACCTCGCCCGCGTTGTGCACCTGCGAGTTGGTCGGGGCGGCGGGCGCGTTCGGCACGTCGGGCGGCAGCGCGTTCTTGTTGCCGATGTGCTTGAAGGTGAGCGGGTTCTTGGCCCGGTCGGTCGAGCGCGGGTAGCGCCGGATGCCGAAGTAGGCGGCGTTCGGGGTGCCGGCCGAGGTGGCGTAGTAGGCCGTGGCGTAGGCGCCGCTCGGGTCGTCGCCGTCCTTGAGCATCAGGTGCATCGCGGCGAAGTCGCCCCAGCCCTCGCTCATGGCGCGGCACTGCTGCTGGCCGCAGTTGACGAGGCGGTGGTGCCAGTAGTGGCCCCACTCGTGCGCGACGATCCCGTTGTCGTGGGTGCCGTCGATCTCGGTGTCGGCGTCGCGCGCGATCGTGGCGGTGACCGGGCCGTTCGCGAGGGCGGCCTTGATCGCGTTGCCGTCGACCAGCGGGATCATGAGCGAGCCGATGGTGATGAACGCGGTCGGCACGCCGCCCATGTTGATGACGGGGGCCGCCGGCGGGGCCGGGGTGACGTTGTTGACGATGAGGGCGCCGAGGGCGCCCGCGTTCTGCGCGTTGAGCGCCTTGACGGCGAAGCCGCAGGTCCCGCGGTCGATGAGCGCGATCTGGCCCGCGAGCGAGCCCGCCGGGTAGGGCTCGCAGCCGTCCTTCAGCGAGGCGCCGCCGCCGTCGTTGGCGTAGTTGAGCGGGCCCGCGATGGTGAAGTCCTTGGCGCCGAAGCCCGCGTTGCCGATCTGGGTGATGTTCAGCCCGGGCACGCTGGTCGTCACCGACTTGCTGATGTCGAGGCCCGTCCAGGCGAACATCTGCATGCGGGGCCGGGCGCCGTCGGTCGGCGTCGACATGTTCGCGTTGTTGCGCGCGTCGATGAAGAACTTGTCCTGGGCCTGCGCCTCCATCGCGTCGCCGGCGCCGGTCGGGTGGCGGCCGTAGTTGTCGTTCTGCGCGACGCCGGCCGCCTCGTCGAAGCCCGAGTCGTACCAGTAATCGTGCAGCCAGTTGATCGTGTAAAAGAGCTGCGTGATCGAGGCCTTGGTCTGGTCGGGCGTCTCGACCGGCCCCTTCGTCGGGTCGAAGCTGTAGTCGAAGGTGTTCGCCGAGGTCTCGGCCGCCGTCGGGTCGGTGCCGGTCTGCCCGTCGAGCGGCCCCGTGCCGCCCGTCGCCGAGGGGATCTCGTCGTGGTCGGCGTACGCCTTGGCGTTGTTGCCTTGCACGACCGTGGCGCCCGCCGGCAGCCAGGGGTCGCCGAACTTGTTGAAGCCGTCCATCGGGACCAAGATCTGGTCGACGTAGCCCGCGGGCTCGAAGCCGTCGGGCTGGCCGGTCGGGTGGGGCGAGGCGTCGGCCGAGGGGCTGTCGGTCGGCGGGTAATTGCGCGCCGGGTCGTTGTCCGCGTAGACGCGGTAGTTGTGGCTCTCGTAGGCGACGAGGTCGGCCCGGTAGAGCACGCCGCCGTCGACGGCCGAGATGACGTAGGCGTACGACTCGGCCTCGCCCTCGTTCTGCGCCTCGAGCTCGAGGTAGTAGGCGGGCACGAGCCGGTCGGGCAGCGGGAAGTACACCGGCTTGACGCGCGGCGCGGTGCTCATCTGCACGCCGCGCAACCCGAGCGAGGCGGGCGAGACGTCGAAGTAGCGGTAGCCGTCCTGCGTGCGGCCCGTGTCCCGGAAGGCGCCCGCGCCGACCGACAGGCCGTTCAGGTCGCCGAACGCGCTCGCGAGCGCGTCGTCGTGGCCCAGCTTGAAGCCGACGCCCTTCTTGACCGAGGCCGCCGGGTGCGGCGCGCCCGAGATGGCCAAGAGGCGAAGGTCGCCGCGGTTGAGCAAGAGCTTGACGTCGGAGCGGAAGACCTCGACGTCGCCCACCTGCTGGCGCAGCGCCACGATGATGCCGCCGCGGCCCGTGTCATGCACCTGCGTCACCCGCGCCGAGGCGACGTCGGCCGCCGTCACCTTGTAGAGCGGCGCGTGGCGCGCGAGGTACCCGCGCGCCGCCGCCTCGGGCGTCGTGCCCAGCGCGTACGCGTCGTGCGACCCCTTGGCCGCCCACACGAACGAGGGCACCCCCCGCTGGGGGTCGACGGAACTGACGACCACCGGGTGGCGCCCCCTCGCCGCGCGACCGGCGACGCCGGCGCGGGCGGCGCCGGCCCCCGCGCCGGCGCCGTAATACGCATCAAACGAGGGGCGACTGTAGGCTTGGGCCATCGAGGCGACGAGCACAAGCGGGGGAAGGAACGTAATAGGGCGTAGCGATCGCTTCATAGGGCTCCCGTCGGACAATCCCGTACTGCAAAGGGGGGGGGTAAGGTGAGTCGGAGACGCGCCCGTGTGCATCCCGCCCGAGCCCACCAACCGCACAGCCGACCACAAATGCCGATCACAAGACAAGGTGAAATGATACCCCCCCGCCTCATTTCAGCATGGCTGAACGAGCGACCCGCTCGACCGCCAGAGCCCCCACCAGATCGGCCTTTGAACCCTCGGCGAAACCACAAAGGCGCCGACCGGACCCCCCGCTCCGTGCCCTCGAAAGGGCTCACCGCTCGAATCGCTCGACCGCCCAATGCCCAAGCCCGGGCGGGCGCGATCGGCCCCTGACGCGAGCAAGTTCTACAAACCGAACAAACCCACTTTTTTTTCGGGCTTGCGCACAAAAGGGTTGCTTTTTTCTCAACTGCTTGTTCTGTAGCCGGGCGCTAGCGCGTTCCGGCCGCCGCTCCTAGCCTAATAGGCAGAGAGGTTCGCGCCCGCGTCGATCTGCCAGCGCCCTTGCCGATCGACCGCGTCGTCGTCGAAGCGCCCGTCGCGCCCGGCGTCGGTCTTGTGCAGGTCGAACTGGCCCGGGCGCAGCGCCGCGCCCTTGCGCTTGTATTGCTCCTCCCAGGTGCGCGGCTTCGCGCCGTCGACGTCGACGAGCAGCACCTCGCCCCCGTTCATCACCTGCACCATCGGCACGCGCTTGCCCTCGACGAGCACGTTCTCGTACTTGCCGTCCGGCGGCAGCGCGGGCGCCGGGGCGGCCGCGGGGGCGGCGGGCGCGCTCGCGACGGCGGGGGGCGGCGGCGCGGGCGGGGCGCCCCGCGAGGCCGGGGGCTCGGCGTGCGGGGGCGGCGCGTCGCTCGACGACGGACCGCCGCAGGCGGGGGCCAGAAGCAGGAGGGCGAGGGCGGCCGGGCGGCGCATGGCGGGGCGACGCTACGCCGCCGCGCGCGGCGGCGTCCAGCGGGGCGGCGGGCGGC
>DASTPP010000011.1:0-24482 GCA_035762175.1 Polyangiaceae bacterium
ACTCCAGCTCGGCCCAGCGAAGCGGGTCGGTCCAGTCCGCGAGTGCGTCCATGCGGCGGGGCTAGCGCCAGGCCGCCGCCAGGGCTCGCACGAAGGTACCTGAGCTCGTGCTTGCCCCGCAGAAGTGACCAATGCCCAGGAGTTCACTCGGGGGCCGCCCGCGCCCGGACCGATTCCTGGTCCGAGCAAGAGCAGCTGGTATCACTCTCCCGACTCACCCTCGCCGGGCGCGGGCTCGTCACCCGACCCTTCGGCCGCCTTGCCCTTGCGCCCGCCGCCCGCCTGCCACGCGACCAGCGGCGCGAGCAGCGCCTCGGCCAGCTCGCGGGCCTCGGGGTCGCCCTCGCCGCCGCCCGCGTCGGCGTGCGCCGTCACCTGCAGCACGTAGCTGCGCAGCGCCAACGTGAGCGCGTCGAGCGGCTCGCGCACGCGCACGCTCGCCTTGACCTCGGCCCGCTCCCTGGTGACCTGCAGCGCCTCGCCGTAGGCCTCGAACGCGTCGCCGATCGCCTCGACGAAGACTTCGCCCCCGAGCTGCGCGATGAGCGCGCCGTTCTCGGGCCGGCGTGCGCGGTCGAGCAGCTTCTGCACCTCGGCCCACTGGGTCACGAAGGGCAACTGCGTGAAGCTGAGCCCTTGCGGGTAGAGCCGTTCGAGCAGGCGCTGCGCGATCGCGGCCCTCTCGGCCCCCGGGCCGGGCGGCAAGCGCGCCCACCCTTGCAGAAAGCCGTAAAAACCGCCGCACGCCGCGTCGACCCGCACGTCGGCCGCGAAGGCCGCGCCGGGGTCGACGGCCGCCACCTCGTCGAGCCGCATCCGCGACGTGCGCAGCGTCTCGACCGAGGCCGCCAGCCGCTCGACCGCCTTGGTCAGCGTCGGCGTCAGGCGGACACGGCGGGCTTCGGCGGCGGTGATGAGGCGGGTGCCGAGCGTGAGGGCGTTGGCGGCCGAGAGCAGAGGGAGCGAAACGAGCGAGGGGTTCGAATACGAGCGAGCCATGGTGATCGACCTTTCAGAAAGAGCGAGGTCTGAACCTCACCCCGACGCCTCGAGAGGCGCCTTCGCGGTGGTCCGGACCATTTCGAAGGCGACTTCCCGGGCGCTCTTCGATGGTGCCGGCCATCACAGGGCGCCTCGACAGGCGCCCGAGGCAGGTCGCGACCTCCCGAAGGCACCTTGCAAGGCGGTCGAGCGAGGTCACGACCTCACAGAGACGCGCGGGCGGAGCGGAGCCGAGCTGCCGGCCACTCTACCAAGGGGGGAGCGCGGCGCGACAGCGCGGCATGAGCGGGGGCTACCTGAGGCGGGGCCCGGACACGAAGGGGTCGTCGACGAAGAAGAAACGCCAGGGCAGATCGACGCCGGCGCTCAGCCCGATGCGGGGGCTCGCCGCGACGCCCCCCCGAGGCGGGGGCCCGGCCTCGAACGAGAGCGCTTCGTCGTCGACCGCACGCCCGGTCAGATCGACCCCGAGCCCGAGCGCGCGGCTCAGGTTCGCCGGCCCGCGCAGCAGATCGCGGTCGGCGCGCGCGCCCGGTCGTCTCGCCCGCATCAGGTCGAGGCCCTCGAGCGGCTCGGCGGCGCGCACGAGCACCGCGGCGGCCTCACCCGCGGGCCGGCAGACCACGTTGAGCAGCGGGACGCCGTAGCTACGGTGCATGTAGTAGCGCCCGGGCGGCCCCCCCATCGCGGCGAGCGCGGCGGACGAGCGCAGCACGCGATCGCAGGCCGGGTCGGCGGGCCCGTCGTAGGCCTCGGTCTCGACGACCCTCGCCCGTAGCAGGGCACCGCCCTGACGCCGCGTGAGCGTGGCACCGAGAAGCGAGCGGGCGACGGCGACCGGGTCGTCGTCGAAGAACGAGGGCGGCAGGGGCATCGGCATGCGGGGCTCGACGGCGAAGGGCTTCCGGGGTAGCGCGCACGTTACCGCCGTGCCCGCGGGCATCGAAGCGGTATAGTGGGGGTCGTGACGCGCAGTAGACCGTTGTCTCCGGCCGAACGACTCGCGACGGCGTTCGAGCTGACGGCCCTTGCTGAGGAGATGCTCCGGCAACGTCTGCGCCGCTCGAACCCGTCGCTCGGTGAGGCTGAGATCGAGGCGAGGGTGCTCGAGTGGCGCCGTACGCGCCCGGGGGCCGAGTTCGGAGATGGCGAGGGGGTACCGGTCCCGTGGCCGCGCGTCGCGTCCCGCCGCTAGAGGCGGCACTGCGGCAGGTCGTTCGTGACCTCGACGAGCTGGGCGTGCCCTGGGCGCTGGTCGGCGGCCTTGCGGTCAGCGCTCGCGCCGAGCCGCGGACGACGCGCGACGTCGACGCCGCCGTCGGCGTTCGCAACGACGCCGAGGCCGAGTCGGTGGTCTTCTCGCTGCAGTCCCTCGGGTACGTGACACGCGCGGTGCTCGAGCACCAGAGCACCGGCCGACTCGCCACCGTACGCTTCGAGCCGTCCGGCGGGCGACGGCCCACGGTGCTCGTGGATGTGCTCTTCGCATCCTCCGGCATCGAGCCCGAGGTCGCTTCGTGTGCCGAGAGGCTCGCCGTGCTCCGGGGGCTCGACGTTCCAGTCGCCTCGGTGGGACACCTGATCGCGCTCAAGGTTTTGGCCCGTGACGACCGGCAACGCCCTCAAGATGCCGACGACTTGCGCGCCTTGCTCGCGGAGAGCTCGTCTGACGATCGCCGCCAGGCGCGTGACGCGCTCGGGCTCATCACCGCCCGAGGGTTTCATCGAGGTCGTGATCTGCTCAGTGCGTTCGGCACCTTGCTCCGCGACGAGGGCCTCGACGACGGGGGGTAGCGCGCGCTGCCTTGCCCACGCTGGCAAGGTGACGAGGCACGCCGACTCCGTCGGGCCTTGGGGGGCGCGGGGCCGCTATAGTAAGGACTCCCGATGCGTCGCCCCCTGCTCGCCGCGATGGCAACGGCCGCGCTCGCCGCCGCCGCGCTCGCGCTCGGCCTCGCGGGGCGAAAGGCGTCCCCCGACGCTGCGACACCCCCCACCGATGCGCCGGCGGGCGCGCCTGCGGCGTCGGCGCTCGGGCCGGGCAGCGGGGGCGAGGTTGCGGGCCCCTCACCCCTGACCCCTCGCCCGGGGGAGAGGGGAAAAGAGAGTGAAGAGGCTGCGGGCGAAGCGACGTCGGCAGACGCGGCGTCGGGGGCGGGCGCTGAGGTCGATTCGCCCTCGCCGTGGCTGGGTCGGGGCGACGGGGGCGCGCCGGCGTTTTTGCCCGAGGCGCGGGCGACGGCCTCCCCTGCCCCCGCGCCGCGCGCGTCACGGTCGAAGCCCGAAGCGCCGGCGCCGCTCACGGACCCGTTGCACATCGATGCGTCGAAGATCGCGGGGCCGACGTTGAAGCCGCTGGCGTCGGGCTCGGCGCGGGCGGCGGGCAGCGTGCGGCCGGCGCGGCCGTCGGCCGTGCCGCTCTATGGCGACGCCGAGCGGGCGCTCGTCGCGGGGCGCGGGCGAGAGTGCCTGGCGCTGCTCGATCGCGCCGACGCGATGCCGGCAGAGGGCGCCGACCTGCGCGAGCGCGAGCAGCGGGCGGCGTCGCCGGTGGTGCGGGCGCAGTGCATGATGCTGCTCGGCGGCTGCGACGAGGGCGCGGGGCGCCTGCGCGCGGCGGGCTGGGCGGCCGCGGCGATCGAGGGGGCGCGGGCGAGGTTTTGCGGCCAGCCGCCGGGGTGAGCCGAGGCGGGCGCGCTACTCGCTCGGGGTCCAGAACGAGCGCTCGAGGCGCTCGACGGCGGCGCGCACGAGGGCGCGGGCGCTGACGCCGCCAACGACGAGGCCGCGGACGAAGTCGGGCCAGCCGGGGTCGCGGGTCGTGCCGCGCAGGGAGGCGTGGGCGAGGCGCCAGCGCTCGGCGAGGTCGGAGAGCTGGTCGGGGCTGAGCGGGGGTACGTCGAGGGGGCGAGAGAGAGTGAGGCGGCGGCGCAGCATCGAGGCGTCCTCCCAGGCGAGCAGGGTGCGCTGCAGATCGACCTCGTCGAGCAAGGAGGCGGCCTCGTCGCGCAAGCGGGCGAGCGCCGGGGGGGTGACGGCGAGCACGACGCAGGCGCGCGGCAGGGCGCCGCTGCAGTAGAAGGCGAGCGAGCGCAGGGCGGTGCGGCGCTCGACGCGCGTGACGCCGGGGCGGTAGAGGTTCTCGGCCTCGTCGATGATGAGCACGGGGCCCGAGCAGCCCTCGACCTCTTCGAGCAGGGCGAGCCAGAGCAAGAGCCGCCCGTAGGCGTCTTGCCGGTAGTTGGCGTGGGGGGGCTTGGCCACGAGCTCGAGGCCGCCGAGGAAGCGCTCGAGGGCGAGGGCGGGCCGGCGCGCCGACGTGAGGCGGCGGCGCAGGCGGGCGGCGGCGGCGGCGGCGGGGCCGCCGGCGGCCTCGATGCGGGCGACGGCGAACTCGACGGGCTGGCGCTCGGCGGGGTCGCGGCACCAGCGGTCGAGGCGGTCGAGCGGGCTCGGGCGTCCGTCGAGGGGCAGGGTCGACTGGGCGAGCAGGCGGCGCAGGTGGCGCTGCGGGCTGCCGAGATCGATGTCGAGGCGCTCGAGCGACAGGCGCAGGGCCGGGCGCCGGTCGGCGAGGGCGCGCGCGGTCAGGTGCGAGATGAGGTGGGTCTTGCCCGCGCCGTAGGCCCCGGTGATGAGCGCGAAGACCGAGCCGTCGACGTCGCTGTGGGCGAAGAGCGAGCCGATGAGGGCGTCGATGCGCTCGTAGCCGACGGTGGTCGAGACGAGCGGCTCGGTCGAGGGCACCCCGAACGAGGCGCGTACCAGGGCGGTGACGAGCGGGGCGACGTCGGCCGAGGCACGGCGGGGCTCGATGTCGGGGGCGGGCGGCGCCCCCTTCGGGGGGGCGAGATCGACGAAGGGGTGGTGCGGCGGGGGCGGGCCGCCGGGGGGGCCGAGCGAGGGCAGGACGCGCGTGGCGAGCGGGGCGAAGGAGCCAAGCGAGTCGCGGCCGCGGTAGAGCGGGTCGAGGCCGAAGAGCATGACGCGGGTGGAGGCGAGGCCTCCGACGCCGTCGGCGTTGTCGATGAGCTCGCGCAGCACGGTGTAGGTGCCCTCGCGGCGGGCGGGCGGCAGGCGCGTGACCAGGTGCGCGTTCTCGAAGAGCAAGAGCGTGCCGCGCCCCCCGAGCGCCCGCACGACGCGCGTCAGCTCGGCGAGCGTGCGGCGGGCGGTGGCGGGGCCCAGCGTCGCGAGCGGGGGGGCCCCGTCGGCGGAGCTGTCGGGCCCGGCGCGCTCGGCGGCGCGCTCGGCGGCGCGCTCGAGGACGGCGCGCTCGAGCGAGGTGCCTTCGAGCCAGGCGTCGAGGGCGGCGCGCGCCCTGGCGGTGGCCTTGGGGCCCGAGGCGGCGAGGTAGGCCTGGCAGAGATCGCTCAGATCTCCGGACGCCATCTCGCGCGCGGCGGCCTCGGCGAAGGCCTCGTCGGCGCGCTGCTCGCGGGGGCGGGCGGCGAAGGCGTCGAGGGCCGAGACGAGGCCCCGCTCGGGGCCCTTCGCGCCGGGCGCCCGCAGGTGGCGGGCGATGCTTCGCACCAGCGCCTCGAGGCGGTCGAAGGCGCGGTCGGAGAGCAACCCGACCCGGGCCGAGGCGAAGCCGGCCTCGAGGGCGGACGCCTCGAGCTCGTCGAACCAGACGGCCCCGTCGGCTTCGGTCGACGCGCGAACGAAGACCACCTCGGACGCGCCCGAGAGGGCGAGATCGTCGAGGGCCTGCAGGCTCAGGGTCAGCAGAGCCCGGCGCCAGGCGCGTTGTGAGGGGCTGGGGGCGTCCAACGCGGCGGGCAAGCAGACCACGCGCGGCCGCCCGGGGCAAAGCTTTCGCCTCCGGGGCGAAGCCGGGCGCCTTCGGGAGGCGCCCGCCGCCCGGGTCAGGGCGCCTTGGGCAGGGCCCAGCGCTCGTCGAAGGAGCCGGCCCAGACGGGGGCGCCGGGGGCCATGAGGAACTGGCCGCGGGCGGGGCCCAGGCGCCGGTCGAAGACGACGAAGTCGGGCAGCATGTCGGGCAGCGAGGTGGCGCGCAGGGTACCGGGGGCGTCGACGCCGGCGAGCACGACGACGTAGCGGTCGGGGCGGTCGGGGTTGGGGAAGATGAAGGCGGCCCCGAGCTCGTCGCCCTTGAACTCGCTCGCGCCGGCGACGACGCGGGGCGGGTCGCTGGTGACGTGGATGGGCAGCCGGTCGTCGAGGCGACGGGTCAGGGCGTTGCTCTGGGGGCCGCCGACGAGCACGAGGGCGCGCCCCTCGAAGGCGGCCGGGTCGAAGGCCGCGTCGGCGACGACGTCGTAGTCGATGTCGACGCCGCCGCGCACGCGCGCGAACCAGCGCGCGACCTCTTCGTTCGCCCGGGCGAGCGCCGGGTCGAGCGTGCCGTAGACGACGACGAGCGGCTCGTAAAAAACGTCGCGGATGGGGCCGGCGAGGCCGCCGCGCTTGGCGAGGCCGGTCGGCTCGGTGATGCCCTTGCGCCAGGCGCCGCCCTCGCTCTCGAGCACCACGGGCTCGCCGGGGCCGAAGGCGAGCCGGACGCCGTCGACGTCGACCGTGACGGGGCCGCCGGGCGAGCCCCAGGCCGCGTCGCGCGTGAGGCGCAGGGCCCGCACGCCGTGCGTCTTCAGCTCGAGGCGCGCCTCGCCGGGGGCGGGCGGCGGGGCGACGACGGCGCGCGCTTCGCCCCAGTCGAGCGAGCGCTCGAGGCGGGCGATCTCGAGCCAGGCGTAGCGGGCGAAGCGGAGATCGTCGGTCTTCCAGACGATGCGGGTCGGGTGCGGATCGCGCTTGTGCGAGGCGAGCCAGCGGTAGCCCTTCAGGCCCTCGTAGGTGCGCTGCCAGACGTTGTGCCCGAGCTCGGGGTGCTCTTCGCGCAGCGAGTAGCCGAGGCGCTTGTAGCGGTCGATGAGGACGCCGCTGTTCTCGACCGGCAGATCTTTGGTGCCGTGCACGATCCACAAGGGGAGGTGCCGGCCGTTCTCGGCCCAGGCGAAGTTCGAGCGCTGCGCGAGCAGGTCGCGCTCCCAGGGGCGCCAGGGACCGCCGGCCACGTCTTGGCGCCGGAACCAGGTGTGGTAGCCGCAGAGCGGCGCGGCGGCGGCGAACTGGTCGGCGCGGCGGAAGGCGACGGCGGCGGTGCCGGTGCCCCCCATCGAGGGGCCGGTGATGCTGACGCGGTCTTCGTCGATCGGGTAGGTGCGCTTGGCCCACGCGACGATCTCGGCGACGTCGCGCTCGCCGACGTCGCGGTAGCCCGAGTTGCCGTGCGCGTTGGGGGCGACGACGAAGGCCGCGAGGGGCTCGAAGGCGCCGGGGTGGCGGTCCTTCCAGTCGCCGCTGCGCTCTTCGTCGTGGCCGAAGAAGATGCGCAGCATGCTCATGGGCTTGCCGTTCAGCCCGTGCAGCGCGACCACGAGCGGGTAGCGCTTCGAGCCGTCGAGCGGGCCCTCGGCGGGCACGTAGAGGCCGAAGGGCGAGGGCTTGCCGTCGAGCGGCGAGCGGTAGGCGACGCGGTTCGCCCCGCGCAGCGAGGCGAAGAGGTCGCGCCCGGCCTCGAGCGCGGCGCACATCGCCTCGAGCCGCTGCGCCTCGTCGCGCTGCGCGTCGAGGTCGTCGTCGCCCTGGTCGGCGAAGGCGCGCAGCCGGCCCGCGAGGTACGAGAGCGTCGCGCGCGTCGCCTCGGGGTCGTTCACGTGGGGCATCGCGGCGAGGCCCGCGAGGGCGCGCTCGGCGCGCGCGACGGCGAGGCGCGCGGGGGCGCGGGGGCGCAGCGAGAAGCGCGCCCGCGCCCCGCCGACGCCGACCTCCGCGACGAGGGCGCCCGCGCGCTCGAGGGCCTCGAGCTCGGCGCCGCGCAGGGGCGGCAAGGTGACGCGCCAGGGCGTCGTGGGGCCCTCGTCTTCGAGCGGCACCTCGCCGGCTTGCAGCACGCCCGTGGCGGCAGCGGCCGGGGCGCCGCGGGCCTCGGCGCCGGCCGCCAGGGGCGGTAGCGCGCCGCCCGAGCCCGCCCCGCCGCCCGAGCCCGCCCCGCCGCCCGCGAGCCCGGGCAGCGCGCCGCCCGAGCCCGCCCCGCCGCCCGCGAGCCCCGGCCGCGCGCCCGCGGGGCCGAGGGCGATTTGCACGCGCCGGTCGGCGTCGACCGGCACGCCGCCCGGAAACGAGAGCGTGGCCTTGGGCCGGTAGCCCTCGGGGCCGAGGCCCCAGGCGAACGCGATCTTGGCGAGCTGCGAGGCGACGGCGGCCCCGTCGATGTCGCCCGGCAGCACGAGGCGCACGCCGCGCGCGGGGGCGAGGGCGCGGTCGGTCAGGCGCGCCAGGAGCTGCCAGGCGCCTCCGCGCTGGTGCAGCGCGAGCACGATCGGGTGGTCGCCCGGCTCGAGCTCGAGGGGCACCACGTCGGCGTCGCGCTGGGGGGGGCGGGGCTCGTCGCGGCGGAAGGCGAGGCGCCCGTCGAGGTAGACCGCGACGCCGTCGTCGACGCCGAGGAGCAGGTAGCCCTGGAAGGGGCGGCTGACGCGCAGCACGCCGCCCGCCAGCGCGAGGGCCTCGCCGGGCGTGGCCTTGTTGGCGGGGCCGAGATCGAGCGCCTCGGCGGGCGAAGCGAGCACGCGCCAGCGCAGGTGCGGCGCGCCCGCCGGGGCGTGGCCGGCGTGGGGCGCGACGGCGGAGGCGTCGGCGCCGGGGGGCAAGGCCTGGTCGAGCGTGAGCAGCGCCGTGCGGGGCGCGGCGCCGCGGGCGCCGGTGCGCAGGGGCGTGGCGACGAGCCAGGCGGCGAAGGCGCCGGTGGGGCCGGGGGCGAGGCTCAGATCGGCGCGCGCGCCCCGGGCGAAGGCCGCCGCGGCGAGGCCCGCGAGCAGGGCGAGGGCGCGGGGGGCCCGCGTCACGGCGGGCCGCTCAGAGCTGCTGGCCCTGGGCGAGCACGCGCGGGCCCTCGCGGAACATCACTTCGATCTTCGACTTGTCGAGCACGCGCGTGACGAGCCCGTCGCCGAACTTGGTGTGACGAATGAGGTCGTTCTCTTGAAAGAGCGCCGTCACGCGGTAGGGCTTGAACGAGGTGACGGGCTGGCCGGAGACGGCCTTCTCCCAGGCGCGCTCGCGGGCGAGCTCGGCCTCGGCGGCCGCGACGGCGCGCGCCGACGCGGTCGAGCGCGGCGCGCCCGGGCGGGCGCTCGGGCTCGAGCCGCCGCCCGCGGCCTTCGCGGCGGCCGGGGCCTTCTCGGCCACGGCGCTCTTGGGCTTGCGGTAGTTGTGCTCCGAGTTGCAGGTCAGGCACAGAACCCGCTTGGGCACGCCCTCGACCATGGCGACGATGCGGTGGCCGAGGTCGAGGCGGCACTTGGTGCAATACGAGTCGATCTCACCGCCGGTCTTGAATTTCGAAGCGCTGGTCATCGGGCTTGGTAAACTCGTCGGTTCTCGCGGGGCGGGCGCGCCGGGGCGAGGGCCCGGGCGCCGCGCGGCCGGGGGTTCAGTCTCGGTTGGTCTCGCGCACGCGAACGGAGGTGCGCACGTCGGGCTTGGGCGCCGTGCCGCGCCGGCCCTCGCCGCCCTCGAACTTCTGATCGTTGGGAATGAACCGGATCTCCATTTTTACTTCGAACGACAGGGTGGTCAGCGCGCGCGTGAGCTCTTCGGACAGGTTGGTGTGCTCGAGGAAGTCACGCAGCTCGCGGGCGACGGCCCGGTAGAGGCCGTTCTTCGTCTCGTCGATCTGCTGCAAAAGGTAGAACGCGGCTTCTTTGGGCAGGCGCATGTCGCCGACGAACTGGCGCAGGTTCTCGGGCCCGTCGGTGATCTGGCCCACGCCCTTCTCGACGACCCGCCGCACCCCCTCGCGGATGATGCGCTCGAGCAGCCGGCGCACGCCCTCGGGCCCCTCGGCCCGGCCCGGCTCGGGCGGCGGCTCGCTGCGGCGCCCCTCGCGGGGCTCGTCGGCGCGACGGCCCTCGTCGTGCGCTTCGTTCTCGCTGCCGGCAGCTTCGTCGCGCGGGGGTCGCTCGGTCGGGCCCATTGCCCCCAGGCGAATAGCGCCCCCCTCGCGGCGCGTCAAATGGCCTCCGCCGAGCACCCCTCGGCCCCGCCCGCCGGCGTCAGGGCCCTTCAACCCGAACCTCGACCTCGGCCGTTTCGAGCCCCGGGGCCTCGACCCGAAGCCGGTGCGGGCCCGGCGAGAGCGGCCAAAGCCAGGGCCCCGAGGCGGGCGCGGGCAAGGGGGTTTGGTCGAGAAAGGCGCGCGCGGGGCCCGCCCCCGCGGGCAGCTCGACGCGCAAGGGCGCCCGTTGCCGTTCGGGCGGCAAATCTCGGTCGAGCTGAAAGCGCGCCCCCGCGAGCGGAAACACGATGCGCACGCGGGCCCCCGCCCCCGAGGGCGCGCGCGGCGGGCAGAGCGGCGAAGGCGGCGGCGGCAGCGGCCGACCGGCCTCGCGCCCCCAGCCGCCGTAGGGCTCGGGCAGATCTTCGAAAGGCCACTGCGCGACGACCTCCGGCGCGCAGCCCGGCCCCGCGAGCCCGCCCGTCCGGGTGTCGACCGCCAGGGTGCGGTGCCACGAGCAGGCCTCGCGCGGGGCGCGGCCGCGGGGCACGCGCTCGCGCACGCGGTGCGGGCACGAGGGCGAGGGGCGGCGGCCCGAGAGGGCGCAGACCTCGACCTCTTCGAGGGCGCCTTCGGCGACGAGCGCGGCGGGGCCTTCGGGGTAGAGCTCGAGGGCGGCGGCGAGGACGTCGCGGGCGATGGGGCCGGCGCCGGCGACGCCGCTGACGCCGCGCATGGGGCGTCCGTCGAAGTTGCCGACCCAGGCGACGACGGTCACGCGGCGGGTGTAGGCGACGGCCCAGTTGTCGCGGAAGCCCTTGGACGTCCCCGTCTTGACCGCGTAGGGCCGATCGCCCGCCCACGCCTCGCCGAAGGCGGCGCGCCGCGCGTGCGGGTCGGCGAGCACGTCGGTGACGGCGGCGCTCGCGGCCGGGTCGAGCAGCGGCCGGGGCGCGGGCGGCGGGGGGCGCTGCCAGGCGCCGGCCGGGTCGCGGTAGGCGCGCAGGGCCCGCGGCGGCACGTAGCTGCCGCCCCGCGCGAGCGCCGCGTAGGCGGCGGCCAGATCGAGCATGCGCACCTCGCCGTCGCCGAGCGCGAGCGCGACGCCGTAGTGCTCGGCGGGGCGGTCGAACGAGGCGAAGCCGAGCTCGCGCAGGCGCCCGAGCAGGCGCCCGGGCCCGAGCACCGAGGCGGCGTAGGCGGCCGGCACGTTGTACGAGTTGGCGAGCGCCTCGCGCAGGCGCACGGGCCCGTGCAGGCGGCCGTCGTAGTTGCGCGGGCGGAAGTCCCCGCCCTCGGACGGGAAGTGCAGCTCGACGTCGGGCAGCGCCGTCGCCGGCGTCCAGCCGAGGGCCTCGTGCGCGAGCTCGTAGACGAAGGGCTTGAGCGCCGAGCCGGGCTGGCGCAGGGCGCGCACGCCGTCGTTGGCCCCGAGGCCCGCCTCGTCGTAGGCGTCGGGCGAGCCGACGTAGGCCAAGATCTCGCCCCCCTCGTTGTCGAGCACCAGCGCCGCCGCCGCCGACGCGTCGCGCCCGGCGAGCTCGGCGAGGCGCGCGCGCAGCGACGCCTCGACCCGGGCCTGCAGCGCGCCGTCGAGCGTCGTCTCGATCTCGGTGGCGCGGCCTCCGAGCCGCCCGAGCCCCGGCTCGAGCGCGCCCGCGACGAGCGCCTGGGCGAAGTGCGGCGCGTCGCGCGCGGGCTCGGCCGGCGGCAGGCGCAGCGCTTCGGCCTTGGCCCGGCGGGCCTCGTCGGCCGAGGCGAGGCCGGCCGAGACCAGGCGGTCGATGACGCGGTCGCGCCGCCGCCGCGCGAGCTCGGGCCGGCGCCGCGGGTTGTAGAGCGTCGGGCCGCGCGCCACCCCCGCCAGCAGGGCCGCCTCGGCGAGCGAGAGCTCGCGCGCGGGCTTGCCGAAGTACGCCTCGCTCGCCGCCTCGACGCCGCGCAGCCGCGGCCCGAAGGCGACGCGGCCGGCGTAGTGGCCCAAGATCTCTTCTTTCGAGAGCGAGCGCTCGATGCGCAGCGCGAGCGCCATCTCGCGCAGCTTGCCGTAGAGCCCGGGCGGCCTCGGCTCGACGGTGCGGGCGAGCTGCTGCGTCAGCGTCGAGGCGCCCGAGACGACGCGGCCCGCGGCGAGCGCCTGCCCGACCGCCCGCGCGACCGCGAGCGGGTCGACGCCGCGGTGGCGGAAGAAGCGCCCGTCTTCGGCCGCCACGATCGCGCGCGGCAGGTTCGGCCCGAGCGCGCGCGGGTCGGCGCGGCGCGCGAGCGTGCCGTCGGCGGCGCGCACGTGCCGCACGAGCGCGCCGCGCCGGTCGCGCAGCGCGAGCGAGGCGTCGTAAGGCGCGCCGGGGGCGAGCGCCGCGGGCAGGGCGACGCCGTACGAGGCGGCCCAGAGGAGCAGCGGGGGGGCGGCGAGGGCGAGCGCCAGCGCGAGGGCGGCGAGGGCGAGGCGCCGGCGGGCCAGCGCGGAGGCGAGCGCGGCGCGGGCGCGGGGGCGGCAGGCCAGCGCGGAGGCGAGCGCGGCGACGGCGCGGGCGCGGCGGGCGAGCGCGAAGGCGGGCGCGGCGACGGCGCGGGCGCGGCGGGCGCGGGCTCGCGCGGCGCTCACGGCTTCGGCCGGACCTTGAAGCGGGCCGCCGCCGTCGCGCCGTAGATCTCGGGGGCGTACATCTCCTCGGCGTGCGCGGGCGGCATGGCGAAGTCGCCCGCGCCCGTCGCCCGGGCGAGGAAGCGGTAGGCGTGCACGCCCGGCGCGAGCTCGTCGGCGAAGAAGACGACGCGGTCGTCGCGCAGCTCGCGCCGCGTGTAGTCGCCGAGCCGCTGCCCGCCGCGGGTCGGCCCGTCGGGCTCGGCCGGGCGGGCGTAGCGCGCGGCGGTGGCGAGCGCCGCGTCGACGGGCTCGAGGCCCGCCGGCAGGGGCACGTCGACGACGACGAACGAGCGCTTCAGCGGCGTCGCGACGAGCGCCTCGACGACGACGAGATCGCCCTCGCCCGCCTCGCCGATCGAGGGCCCCTCGGCCGCCGAAGGCCCGCCCCGGGGCCCGCCCGCGCCGCGCCCGCCGCCGGCCGCCGGGCCCGCCGCGCGCAGCGCCCGCTCGACGAAGAAGCCGGCCTCGATCGGGCTCTTGGGCGGCTCGCGCCGCGCGTACGTGAGGCGGGCCTCGTAAAAGAGCGTGCCCTTGCCCCGCACGTCGAAGCTGAGCACGCTGCCGCCCGCGCCGAACGCCGTCGACGCCGGCACGCTCAGCTTCGCCCCCGCGGTCGGGCCCCGAAAGAACGCCTCGCCGAGCAGCTCGCGGCCGACGTACGCCCGCGCCCGGAACGAGGGCGGGCTCGCCTCCTGGGCGCGGCGGTAGTCTTCGAGCGCGAGCAGCGCCCAGGCGCTCTCTTGCGTCGTGCGCCAGCGCCCGTCGACGCGGTCAGCGATGAGGCCCCGGGCGAGCGGCGCGGCGAGCGGCTCGCGCGGGTCGGCGGCGACCAGCGCCCGCAGCACCATCGCCGCGGTGCGGGTCGGCGAGCCGAACAGGCCCCACTCGCCCCCCCCGCCCTCGGCCTGCACCTTCGCCGCCGGCCCGTCGAGGCGCAGCGCGGAGGCGACCTCTTTTCGTAGCGTCGCGAGGTCGGCCCGGCGCTGCTCGGCGCCCTCAGCCGCCGGCTCGCCGCCCTTGGCCTGCGCGACGGCCAGCGCGTGCAAGAGCAGCGCCTTGGCGTGCAGCGGCAGCCGCTCGCGCCCCTCGTAGAGCCGCGTCATCGAGCCCGGGTCGGCGGCGCCGAGCTCGGCGAGCACGTCGGCGGCGAACGCCGCGTCGGCCAGGGCCGCGCCCTTCGTCGCCCCGCCCTCGCCCTCGCCGTCGTCGCCCCCCCCGCCCTTCTTCGCCCCGCCCCCCTCGCCGCCCGCGGCCGCCTTGAGCGCCATGGCCACGTAGCGGGTCGCCCGGGCGATCGCGTCTTCGGGCACGGCGACCTTCTCGCGCCGGGCGAGGCCCAGCCCCCAGAGCGCGTAGGTCGACACCCAGGGCCAGCTCTCTCGCGCCTCGGGCCAGAGGCCGAAGCCGCCGTCGTAGCGCTGGTGCTTCAGCAGCTTGGCGACGGCGATCTCGGCGAGCCGGGCGGGGTCCTTGGGCAGCTCGACGCCCTGGCTGCGGGCGAGGCCCGGGGCGGCCAGCAGGGGCACGAGCTGGCTGGTCAGCTGCTCGCTGCAGCCGTAGGGGTAGCCGAGCAGCCACTCGATGCCGCCCGAGACGCCCACGAGCGCGCTCGACGAGAGGCCGACGCTGAGGCCGCCGACGTCGTCGCGCAGCGCCGCGAAGTCGCCGAGCGACTCGGCCGCCGCCCCCTGCGTCTGGCCGTAGAGGGCCGCGGCCTCGACGAGCACCGGCGGCGTCGCCGGGCGCCGCACCTCGAGGGCGTCCTGGTCGGCGCCCGCCTGCGCCGTGAAGGTGAAGCTCGCCTCGCCCGCGCGCGTCACCTCGACCGGGAAGCGCACGACGGCGCTGCCGCGCTCGGGCAGCTCGGCCGCGCGCTCGCCGCCCTCGAGCAGGCCGACGCCGCCGGCCTCGAGCTTCACCCGCACCGGCCCCGCCGGCGCGCCCTTGCTCGTCACCACGACCGAGGCGTCGAAGCGGTCGCCGACGCGCAGGACGCGCGGCAGCGCGGCGCGCAGCATCAGCCGCTTGCTCGCCACGACCTTCGCCTCGCCCGAGCCGGCGCGGTCGTCGGCCGCCGCCGCCACCGCCATCACCCGGAAGGTGCTGAGCGAGTCGGGCAGCTTGAACGAGGCGCGCGCGCGGCCCGTCTCGTCGGCCTTCAGCCCCGGCACGAAGGCCGCCGTCTGCCGGAAGTCGCGCCGCACCCCGCCGACTCCCCCCTCGTCGCCGCCGCCGCCGCCGTCGAGGCCCTTGTCGTCGCCGATGAGGCCCGACTCCCAGGCCGACAGGGGGCCGAGGGCGCCGCGGCCGATGCGCCCGAGCGCCTCGCGCGACTCGACCGTGCGCACGCCGAGCGGGCGCGGCGCGAAGAAGGCGGCCCACGGCTCGGGGGTGCGGTAGTCGGTCAGCGAGAGCGAGCCCTCGTCGACGGCGAAGACCGTCACCTCGCCCGCGACGGGCCCGCCGGCCGCGTCGCGCAGCTCGGCCTCGACCTCGATCGTGTCGCCGGGCGAGGCCTCGGCGCGCGACGGGCGCACCGCGACCCGGAGCTTGCGCGCCGACGAGTCGACCGCGATGGGCGCGTACCCCGCCCGGAAGCGCGGCGCGCTCGGCGTGCCCGCGGCCGCCGCGTCGCCCCCGCGCACGAGCAGCACGCCCACGTAGGCGTTCGGCACCATTTTCTCGTCGACCGGCACCTCGACCGTGGGCGCCGGCCCCGCGAGCCGCACGCGCCGCGACGAGAGCACGCCCTCGCGCTCGACCGTCACGAGCGCCTCGGCCTCGGCGAAGGGGTTCTTGACCAGAAACCGCGCCACGTCGCCGACCTTGTACGAGGGCCGCTCGGGCACGAGCTCGACCCGGTTGTCGTCGCGATCGGCCCAGCCCGGCTCGCCCGCGCCGGTCGCGTACACGTCGAACGAAGCGCCGAGCGCGCGCTTGCGCTCGTCCTTGGCCGTCGCGCGCACGACGAAGTGCCCCGCCCGCGGCACCCGCAAGAGGCAGGGCACGGGCTCGGCCGCCGTCGTCGCCTTGCAGCGCCCCGCCACCCGGTCGACCACCGTCGCCTCGCTGCGGCCCTGGCCCTGCTTGGCCCTCTGCCGGGCGATGACCCAGCGCCGCTCGATCAGCTCGAGTTCGGCCTTGACGCCCGCCACGCGCGCGCCGGCCGGGTCGGCGGCGATCACCGTCGGCACGAACACGTCGCCCGCGCGGGCGAAGCCGTCGGAGGGCGGCTTGACGCCGAGGTAGAACGAGCCCGGGTGCACGAGCGCCCCCGCGCGCCCGGCGATCGCTTGGTTCGACAGATCGCTCACCTCGGCCTCGCAAATCACCCGCTCGGTGCCGCGCTGCCCGGGCAGCTCGAGCCGCGCCCGCAGGCCGTGCCCGCCCTCGGCGTCGAGCTTCGCCTGCTCGCTGCGGACCTGCCCCGCGCGCGGCGTGCGCCCGACGCGGGCCGCGTGGTAGGCCTCGTCGTCGGTGACGAAGCCCTCGGCGCCGGGCACCTGAAACTCGGCGTCCTGGCGCACCAGCACCGTGCGCACCGGCGCCCCCGCCATCGGCGCGCCGCTCAAGAGCGTGCCGCGCGCCCGGCACCCCAGGTCGTCGCCGCGGCCGTAGGCGGGGTGGTCGGTCTCGACCTGCACCTGGAACTCCGCCGGGCGGTACTCGGACACCTCGAAGCGCATCCGCACGACGGCGGGGGGCGCGTCGTCGTCCTCGTCGCCCTCGTCGACCTCGGCCGCCGCGCCCCCGCCTTGGCCCCGGTCGGCCCCGGGCTCGGGCAGCGACACCGAGACCGTGTAGCCGCCGAGCTTGGCCGTCGCCGGCAGGGCGATCTCGTGGGCGAAGGCGCCCGCCGGCGAGAGGGACTCGTCGAAGGTGACGAAGGTCTCGCCCTCGGGCCCCCGCACCACCGCGCTCACCTTCGCGCCCGCGGGCGTCTCGAGGCCGGACTCGGTCGTCTTGCGCAAAAGGCCGCCGAGGCGCACCCGATCGCCCGGCCGGTAGATGCCCCGATCGCCGTAGACGAGGCCCCGGAGCCGCCCCGGGGCGCCCGTGGGCAGGTCGTAGCGGCCGAGCGCGATCTCGCCGTCGAGCGCGTGCGCCGAGCGCTCGTCGCCCGCGCGCACGAAGAGGTGCGCCTCGCCGGAGCGCTTGACGGCGGCGGCGTCGAAGCGCGCGAGCCCCCCGGCGTCGGCCTCGACCGAGGCGACGGGGCCCTCGTGCGCCTCGTCCCAGAGCTCGATCTTGGCGCCCGGCACGGGCTCGCCGGTCGACAGGCGCGTCACCCACGCGACCGACGACCCCTCGCTCACCTTCGCGCTGAGGGCGAGGTCGGTGAACTGCACGACGCGCTCTTCTTTGACGAGCGTGCCCTTGTTGTCCCAGCGCAGCGCGATCGCGACCGGCCCCCCCGCCCGGCGGGCGGCGCCGAGCGGCAGGCTGCCCTCTTGCACGCGGTTCGCCTTCGCGTCGAAGGCGAGCTCCGAGCGGGCGGCGCCGGGCAGGGCCGCGAGAAAGTCGAAGGCCTTCGCCGGCTCTTCGTGCGCGCGGCGCGCCTTCGCGAGGCCGAAGAGCGAGGCGGGCTCGAGCGGCGCCACCACGATCTCGGCCGAGGCGACGTTGAGCGCGCGGAAGGGCAGCGCCTCGGGCGAGCCCGGCGGCAGGAAGGTGCCCTCGACCCCGAGCCGCAGCGCGGGTTCGGCGTCGCCGAACGCGAGCTCGGCCTGCTTCGGCGCCGAGAGCGCCTGGCCGTGCTCGTCGCGCATCGCGCCGTCGACGCGCACCGAGTACGTGCCGCCCGGCGCGACCGCCATCGGCACCTCGAGCGAGTCGATCAGATCGTTGTCGCTCACCCAGCTCGGCCAGAGCAGCTCGGCCTTGGGCGCCACCTTGATGGCGCGCTTCAGGTCGGCCGCCTTGACCCGGTTCGTCAGGCGCACCTCGAGGGCCGCGCCCGGGCGGCACGTCTCGCCCTCGCCCCCGCCGCACTGCAACGCCTCGACCCGCAGCGGGCCGTACGTCCGGAACGACGTCTCGTACGCCTCGCCCATCGGCAGCGGCCCGCGGCCGCGCAGCGACCCCTCGACCCGCACCGTGACCTCGGCGTCGAGCGGGTAGTCGGCCCCCGGGGCCAGCTCGACGACGGCCGTGTCGCCCGGCTGCGGGTGCCGCGCCGCGAAGCGCACCGGGGCGCCGCCCGCCTCGAGCGACGCCGCGCGCCGCACCTCGTCGAGCGGCACGGGCTGGTTGAAGCGCAGGAGCACCGGCTCGCGCTTGCCCGCCCCTTTCGCCTCGGGCCCGGGTCGGACGCGCAGCACGCGGGGCTTCGGCGTCGTGAAGCTCAGCGTGAAGGGCTCGGCCATGGTCTGGTCGTCGAGCGACTTCAGCCCGCCGGGCACCGTGACCTTGAACTCGGTCGCGGGCGGCCAGGGCCCCTTCGGGGCGAAGCGCAGGGCGCGCGTGCCCACCCACGACCAGGCGCCCGGCACCGCCGGCTCGATCCGCGCGCCGGCCGCGGCGGCCTCGGGCGCGGCGTCGAGCGCGCGCAGGGGGCGGTTCCAGACGAGTTGTACCTCGCCCGCGTCGACGTCGACGAGCTCGCCCTCGGGCGCCGAGAACACGACGCGCAGGCCCTCGCCCTCGGGCGCCGTCGCGGCGCGCCCCTCGGGGCCGGCCTCGAGCGTCGCGCGAGGTTCGACCTCGGGGGCGCCCTCGCCACGCAGCGCCGCCCAGGCGACGACGCCGAGCTGGAACGCGATCGTCGCGACGACGAAGGGGCGCAAGAGCTCGCGCCGCCGCACGTCGTCGGCCAGGGCACGGAGGGCGGCGAGGGCGGCCGCGGCGGCGCCCGAGATCGATCGCATCATGGCGGGGGGCGCAGCCTACGGCGGTTTGCGCCCGCGTGGAACGCCCCGCCGCCGGCCGCCCGGGACGGCCCCCCGACTGAAGTCGAGGGCAACGAACGCCCCGTCGTGCCGCGCGGAATCGGCGCCGGTTCGGCGATTCAAGCCCGCCCCCTCGCCGGGGGCCGGGCTCCCGCGGGCTCCGTCCCTCGGGCGAGCCGGCGAAGCCGCGCGCGACGCGGGAGCCCTGCCTCCGGCAGGGCTTTGCACGCCGTTTCCGTGGGCGTTCGCTGCCCCCGACTTCAGTCGGGGGCCTCGTTTTGCGGCCAGCGCCGCGTCTGCTTGAGGGCTTGGCGTAGCGCCTCGAGCCCCGCGTAGCCCTTGCGCGCGAGCAGGTTCGTGAGCGTCTGCTCGTTCGCCGCCTCGGGGTCGTACAGCGCCTCGACCAAGGGGCGGCTCTTCCGAATGCCCGGCGCCTCGAGCCGCTCGCCCGAGCGAGCCGAACGCGCGCGACTCGCCGTGCTCCGGGCTGGCGGGTGGGCCGTAAATCGTCGCCCACGACCTCGCGCGCCGAGGCCGCCCCGAGCGCCCGCGCCAGCCAGCGGTCGAGCTGCGCGCCGTCGACGCACGCCTCGATGCGCGCGCGCGTCGCGGCGTCGACCTCGAGCCCGCGCGCCGCGAGCACCGTCAGGAGCGCGGCCGCCTTGCCCTCGCGCAGCCCTTCGGCCTTGCCCTTCGCCTCGCCCTCGCGCAGGCCCTCGTCGCGCGACTCGCGCTTGGCGCTCTCCCACTGCGCCTCGGCCTTCAAGAGGTACGCCTCTTCGGGCGAGACGCGCGCGCGCTCGATCGTGCGCAAGACCCGCTGCAACAGCGGCTCGGGGTAGCGCGCCTCGTCGACCTTCTGGTCGAGCGAGTCGGCGATCAGCTCGAGCCACCGCCGCAACGGCGCGGGCGTCTCGGGCCGCAGCCCCGTCGCGTTGACGAACACCAACCGGTGGCCGTAGACCCCGAGCTTCGCGCCCACGAGGTCGCGCAGGTCGCCGTCTTGCACCGCCACGTCGAAGCGCCGCGCCGGGTCGCTGGGCAGGCGCGTCAGCACCACGATGGTATAGACCGTGCGGCGGAACCGATAGTCGCTCGCGCTCTGAACCTGCTCGGCCTGCCCGATCAAATGGTAGTACAAGAAGCGGTCGAAGCTGTCGTCCTCGCGCACGTGCTGCAGCTCGACGATGAGGCGCCGCTGCGCGTCTTCGGCGAACAGGTCGTACTTGACGTCGACCTGCCCGTAGACCGGCCGAAAGCCGTGCTCTTGCTCGACGCGCTCGACCTCGACCTCGACGCCGAGCACCGCGCGGGCGAAGCCGGAGAAGACCGCGGGGTCGCTGAACGCCTTCTTGAAGGCAGTGCCGTACTTCAGGGGTACGACGTCGAGCATGCCCTTCGGCTAGCAGCGGCCGGCGCGCCGGGCAAGGGCCCGGGGCGGCGTCGGCGCCCGCGCGGCGTGGGGGCGAGCGCGGCGAGCGCGGCAGGCGCCGGGGCGGGCGTCAGACGGGCCAGCGCCGCGTCTGCTTGAGGGCTTGGCGCAGCGCCTCGAGCTCGCCGACGCCCATCGCCCCGAGCTGCGCCCGCTGCTCGTCGGTCACCTCGACGCCGAACGCCTCGCACAGGTCGAGCACCGCCGCCCGTAGCCCCTCGGCCCGCCCCGCTTCGCGACCGCGCGCCTCGCCCTCGCGCAGGCCCTCTTCTTTGCCCTCGCGCAGGCCCTCTCGCCGTTGCGCCTCGGCCAGCTCGGCCAGGCCGCGCGCCCAGGCCCCGAGCTCGGACGGGTCGGCGGGCGGCGGCGGCAGGTGCGCCAGGAGCGGCTCGTCGGCGGCGGGCGGCGCGGGCAGCGCGGGGCTGACGGCCTCGGGGCCGCAGTGCGAGGCGAGCTTGTCGAGGCAGGCTTCGCGCACGCGGGCGGCGAGCCCGAGCACCCGCCCTTGCAGGGTCGTGAGCTCGGCGAGGGTAATGCGATACGACTTGCTGTATCGCGCTTCGATATAAGCTTTTCGCAACAGGTCGTGCAGCCGCTTGTCTTCGGGCTCGGTCTTGGGCAGCGCCTCGACGAGCCGCGGGTGCTGCTCGGCCGCCTTCTGGCCCAAGAGGTTCAAGTCGTGCGAGCGCTCTTTGTACCCGGTCAAGACGAGGCTGGCGGCGTGGTAGTAGCGCTCGGCCGCCTGGTGCAAGAGAAAGGCGGCGTGGCTCAGCTCGCCGAGGCCCGCGTAGTAGCGGCAGCCCCGGAAGAACAGGCTCGCGCTGTCGAACCAGTAGCCGTAGTTGTACTCGCCCGTCGCGAGGCGCTCTTTGGGGTTGAGCGACTTGGGCGTGGCAAAGTCGAGCTTCTGGCCCGCGTAGAGCAGCACCCCTTCTTTGACGATATCGGCGAAGAAGTACTGCCCCATGCGGACTTCGCGGTTGAAGAACTTGATGTCGTGCGCGATCAGCGTGACGGGGCTGGGCGCCGCCGCCTCGCGCAGCCGCGCCTCGAGCGCGCGCCAGAAGGCGCCGTCGTTCGCCTGCGCCGGCTCGCGCACCACGGCGAGCAGGTCGAAGTCGCTCTGGTAGCCGGTCTGCGGGTCGTCGACCCAGTCGCCCCGGGCGTGGCTGCCGAACAGCACCAAGAGCCCGAGCGGCGCCGCCTCGCGGAAGAGCGCCACGATGGCCGAGAGTTGCGCCCGCTTGCCTTCGGGCAGGTGATCGAGTGATGTCTTCATCGCGCACCCCCAAAGCAGAGATTAGCAGGGAGCGCCCGGCGAGGCGAGCGAGAGCGGTCGCTTCTCTATCGAATTAGAGGCGCCCGTGCGTCACCTCACGACGCCTCAACGGGGGGCGCGACCACGCCGCGGCGGCCGGCCACGCCGCTCGACGGCGCACGCCGCGAGCGGGTCAACCTCTCACGACGCAGGTGACGGCACGCTCGCGCCCGCTTGGCGCCAGAGCAACCCTTTGCCCGCCGCGAAGGGAACGAGCAAGCCGCGCGCAGCGAGGCTCTCGAGCACCGCCTCGACCTCGGCCAGCTTCGCCCCCTTGAACGACGCGGCGACCTGCTTGCGACCCCACGCCGCCCCGCCTCGCGCGAGCAGATCGCGAACCGTAGCGATTTGCTCGGCAGCTTTTTCGGCCAAAGCCACCAACGCGCCCCCCGCCGCCTAGGTCGCGACCTGGGCCTCTCCAGTCCAGACTGCCCCCTGCCTAGGACGCGACCTAGCCCCCCCCAGTCGGGACCCCTTGTTTTCTGCGGCGCCAGGGGCCACCTCGCGAGGCCGACCGAGCGCCCCCTCCACCCCCGCTGCCTTCGGCCGCCCCTTCGCCGCCACGACCAACGCTGCCGCCGTCAGCGACGACCAATCGAGGCGGGCGCCGAGGGCGGGCGGCAGCAGCGCGCGCAGCTCGCCGGCGGCGTGCTCGGGGTCGGCGAAGACGCGGCGGAAGAAGCGGTCGTGGGGCGTCTGCATCGGCCGTGCCTCGCGCGGGGACGCGCGAGCCCTTCGAGGGTGTTGCGAAACGCGCCCGCTGGCTGCCCCCGACTGAAGTCGGGGGCCGCGAACGCCCGCGGAAACGGCGTGCAAAGCCCTGCCGGAGGCAGGGCTCCCGCGCCGGGCGCGGCTTCGCCGGCTCGCCCGAGGGACGGAGCCCGCGGGAGCCCGGCCCCCGGCGAGGGGGCGGGCTTGGCTCGCCGAATCGGCGCCGATTCCGCACGGCACGACCGGGCGTCCGCTGCCCCCGAGTTCACTCGGGGGCCAACGCCGCGTTTCGCAACACCCTCTTTCGCCTGGGCGGCCTGGGCGGCCTGGGCTCAGGGCGCCTGCGCGCCGCGCGCGTCGTAGAGCCACCAGGCCTCCGTCAGCGGGACGCCGCGCAGCCCCGAGGCCTCGGCCGCGGCGCGCTGGGCCCCCGTCGCGAGCACCCAGCGCGCCCGCGCCCCCGCGACGGCGCGCGCGAGCGAGGCCGGGCTCGCGAAGGGGTCGTCGGCCGTCGAGCGAGGGTCGACCGCTCTCGGCACCAGGGCCGTCACGTCGTCGGGCCGGCCGAAGGCGACCAGCATGGCGAGGTAGCCGTACGAGGGCGGCGCGACGAGCACGCGCTCGCCGGGCGCGATGCGCGCCGCGAGCGCGCGCCCCAGCGCGAGCTCCTCGGCGCGCGCGGGCCCGAACCCCTCGGACACCGATCGCAGCCGCCCGACGAAGCCGGTCGAGATCGCGACGGTGAAGGCGCAGATGACCGCGATGGCCCCGAGGGCCCCCAGCTTGTTCGAGGCCCCACGCCCCCCGACCGTCCGGCCCCGCGACCGCCAGAGGCGCTCGACCTCGCCCGCGGCGACCAAGCCGAACAGGCACCAGGCCGCCGCGAGCGCCCGCCCGGGGTGGTGCGTCGGCGCGCCGCCGCGCAGCTCGGCCGCCGCGAGCGCCACGAGCTGCGTCAGGCCCGCCCCGAGCAAGAGCGCCCAGCGCCCCCGCGCCCCGCGCCCAAAGGCCAGGGCGAACGCGGCCGCGACCACGACGCCCGGCGCCTCGCGCACGAGCGCCGCGGGGTAGCCGGCGACGAGGCCCGCGAGCGAGGGCGGCGAGGGCGACACGCTCGCGTGGTACGAGGCGACCCGCCGGGCGAACGAGAGCGCGTCGCCGTGGGCGTGGTGGTTCCAAGAGAGCCAGCCGATCGGCCCGGCGAGGGCCAACAGGGCCGCGAGCGCCGCGGCCGCCCGGGCCCCGCCCCGCCCCGCCCCGCCCGTCCGACCCTCGCCCGTCCGGCCCTCGCCCGCGGCGCTCGCGGGGCCGGCGCCCTCGCCCCCGAACGCCGCGCGCGCGAGGCAGACGACGGCGGCGTACGCCGCGAGCGACCAGACCTCGTAGCGAGACAGGCAGGCAGCAAGCAGCGCCGTGCCGCCCGCGACCGCGGCGAGCCGCCCGCCGAAGCACGCCGCCGCGACGCCGTAGGTCGCCAGCGCCGCGGTGAGCAGCTCGGGCACGGGGGCGGCGGCGAAGGGCGCGAGCGCGGGCGCGCTGAAGGGCAGCAGCGCCCCGAGCGCCGCGGTCGCCGACGACAGGCCCGCCGCCCGCCCCGCCGCCCAGAGCAAAAGGCCCGACGCGCCCGCCGACGCGAGGGCGAAGCCGCGCGCCACCGCGAGCGTCGGGCCGAGCGCCCGCATCACGCCGCCCATCGCCCAGAACGGAAAGGGCAGCCAGCTCGTGCCCGTCGGATCGAGCCGGGGCGCGCGGGCGAAGCGCTGCGCAAGGAGCACCCGCGCGTAGTCGTCGTCGGACACCACCCGGAAGCCGAAGCCCAGGGCCAGCAGCCCGGCCGCCAGCACACCCACCGCCGCCACGAGCGCCCAGCGGTAGTCGCCGCCGGCCCGCCGGGGGACGACGAGACGGCGCAGCGACGCGGCTTCCTGGCCGGCCGAGGCCAAGGTAGCCCCGGGGGACTGCTGGCTGCGTTCGCTCATTCGAAGGCCCCGCCCCCTCAATCAAGGGGAGGTCTCCCCTCGAATCTAACCCGGCCCCGCCCCCCGCACGCAGCCCCGAACGAACCTACTACAGGCGGCGGGTGACCTTGCGCGCCCGTCGGCCCCGGACTCGACGCGGGGGGGTCGAAGCGCGGCGGGCCGCCCCCGAGTGAACTCGGGGGCAGCGGACGCCCTCGCGTGCCGCGCGGCCTCGACACCGATTCGGAGAGCAAAGCCCGCCCCCTCGCCGGGGGCCGGGCTCCCGCGGGCTTCGGCTTCCGGGCGAGCCGGCGAAGCCGCGCGCGACGCGGGCGCCCTGCCTCCGGGCAGGGCTTGGCGCGCCGTTTCCGCGGGCGTTCGCTGCCCCCGGCTTCAGCCCAATGCCGTTCACGTAGCGGCGTTCAAGCGGCTTCTTTCGGGCGTTCGCGCCCCACCGACTGCTCCCACATCCAGCGCTCGGGCGCCGTTCGCCGCAGCCGC
>DASTPP010000012.1:0-105202 GCA_035762175.1 Polyangiaceae bacterium
GCTGGTTGTAGTTCTCGATGGCGAGGTTCAAGCCCGTGTCGAACACGCCGCTGAACTGCTTGCCGATGACGCAGATCAAGGTGACGCTGCTGCTGACCAGGTTGGTCGTGCGGTACTGCTCGGGGCCCGCGGGGGCCTGCAGCATCTCGCGCGAGGCCTGCAGGGTGACGAGCGCGTCGCGGCCGGTGTACACGAGGCCGTCGACGACCTGAATGTCGTCGGCGGGGAAGCCGGCCGCGACCAGGTTCGCGACGATCTCTTGCGTCTCGTCGGTGCTGCCGAGCTCTTCGGGCGTGCCCACGTCCTGCTCCTGGGCACAACCGACCATCAACGCGCCGCAGCCCATCACGAGTACCATCGCTAGTTTCAACATTCGCTACTCTCCTACGGTTATTGCTGAGGGGTCGTTCGCAAGGGCCCCGGCAGAGGGACCAGGCAAGAGGCGGGTACGTCCGCGCCCCGCGGGCGCGGGCGGAGGTACCGGGTCGTTAAAAATTGCCGTTCGGGTGGGGTGGTGACGCCGCCGGCTTCGGCTTTTGAAGAGCGATAGGTTTGCTGATAAGATTTACGCGGCCGTAAAGAAGCGCGTGGCCCCCGCGAGAAGCCGCGCGCCCTCGAAGGGCCCGGCACACCACCGCCGGCGCACGCACGAGGGCGCTCAGTCGGGCCCCCGAAAGCCCAGACTCTACCATATTGTCGTGGAAATCACGAGGGCAACTCACTGCTCATTGGGCCAGTGCGACTGGCCCTGACTTAGTCGCCATCGACGCCGCGACCTTCGGCCCCCCGACGCTAAATTTCGTAAAAGACGAACGGCGCACGCCCCCTGGGGCCCCAGCCGGGCCGACATCGCCCCAAAACCTACACTCACGCCTCGAGCTTGCCTACGACCTGGGCCGGCGATGTACCCTTAACGCGGAGGCTGCTACCACGCCGCGGGGCGTCAATGGCTCGTCGCTTCGCCAACAACCCCCCCGCTCGCCGAAGGGCGTACGGGTCGCTACGACGCCGGCCGAGGCGGCGAGAGCAATTCGGCCTCGGCGGGCGCGCCCCCGCGGAACTTCTGCTTCAGAAAGTCGACGAACGCGCGAACCTTGCGCGGCACGTAGCGGGCCGAAGGGTAAAGCGCCCACGCCGAAAGGCCGAACTCGGACACGGTCGCCTCGTAGCCCGGCAGCAGCGCGACGAGCGCGCCCTCGCAGAGCTCGCGGGCCACGTTCCACCGGGGAGTCAAGGCGATGCCCATGCCGGCGACGGCGCACTGCCTGAGCGCCACGCCGTTCGAGGCGCTGACGCGCCCGCGCACGGGCACTTCGATCACGTCGCCCCCGCCCTCGGGCCGAAAGCGCCAGCGCACGCCGTAGCCGGGCACGGGGTAGACGAGGCAGTCGTGCCGCGCGAGATCGGCGGGCTCTTGCGGGCGGCCCCGCCGGCGCAGGTACGCGGGGCTCGCGCAGAGCGTGTAGGCCATCGCGCAGAGGCGGTGGGCGATGAGCGACGAGTCGGCGAGGCGGCCCATTCGGACGGCGACGTCGACCCGCTCTTGCACCAAATCGAGGGACGCGTCGGTCAGCAAGAGCTCGAACGCGAGGTCGGGGTGCCGGCGCGCGAACTCGGGCAAGAGCGGCGTCAGGTTGAGCTGGGCGAAGGTCACCGGCGCGGTCACGCGCAGCGTGCCCCGGGGCGCCTCGGCGCTGTCGACGGCGAGCTGCCCGGCGCGCTCGAGCTCGTCGAGCAGGGGCGCGACGCGCTCGAAGTACGCGACCGCGGCCTCGGTCGGCGACAGCTTGCGCGTCGTGCGCTGGAAGAGCCGCGCGCCGAGCGCGCCCTCGAGGGCGGCGATCGAGCGCGAGACCGACGAGGGCGCGACGTGGCGGTCGCGGGCGACGGCGGCGAAGCTGCCCCGGCGCATCACGTCGACGAAGGTCGCGAGATCGCGGACGTCCATTCGTGCATGATGTGCATGAGTCGCCGGGCCCGCCAAGCCCGGCGACCGGCCCGCGCCGCCGCGCGCCGGCCGGGCTCGCCCGCCCCCCCGGCGCCGGGCCTACGGCCCCCCCGCGGGCGGGGCGAAGGGGTACTGCCCGCTGCCCCGCCAGGCCTCGTCGATGAACAGATCCTTCGCGTAGGTCCGAAAGCGCCCGTCTTCGCCCCGGCGCAGCTCGTCGACGTAGCGGGCGGTGATGACGTCGACGGTGGGCACGACGCCGCCGGCCTCGGGCGCGATGAAGTGCGGGGCCGAGGTCGAAGACAGCATCGTCGCCGTGCCGTCGGGGCGCAGCGTGATCTCGACGTTGCCGGGCACGTTGCGGGCGCTCGTGTAGCGGCTATCGATCGCGAACTGTTCGATGAACCCGATGAGGCCGTCGAGGCCCTCGAGCACCGCCGTCGGCTGGGGCGCACCGAAGAAGAAGACGCGCGCGCGCACGCCGGGCTCGAAGCACTCGCCCAAGATCGCCCGCGCCTCGGCCTGCCCGCCGCCGAGGTCGGTGAAGATCGCGTCGTGCCCCCGGCCGTAGCAGGCCGCGACGCTCCCGATCGCTGCGCGATCTTCGAGCTCGTCGAGGCGCCCCGCGACGCCCTCGCGCCCTTCGAGCGCGGCGGGCGCGATCTCGGGCTCGTCGTCGTCGGCGCACCCGGGCGCGGCGAGCCCGACGGCGCAGAGCGAAAGGGCGAGCTTCGCGGCGGACGCAACGCCGCGCAGCCATCGGTGGGTCGTTTGATTGTGGCGCATGGTGGTTCCTCTCTTCCGTTCGTGCCCGCGGGCCCCCAGGCCGCGCCGGGCGTGAGAAGAACCTAGGCCCCCCGCGGGGGCCCCGAAACCGGTCGCGTCGACATCACACTCGTGCGAATGTCGCACCAATCTGAGCGCGGCGCCCGCCGGTCGCCGCGAGACGGGTCGAGGGCCGCCCGAGGCCGGGGGCGGCCGAATTACCGCCCGGCGAGGGCCACGTCGGCCCCCGCGCGCGTGCGCGACGAGGGCCCCACCAGGCCCCGCTGCCGCGCGACCAGGCCCCCGAGCATGCCCGCGATGATCGCCAGGGCGGCCAAGACGATCACGAACACCACCAGGCGCGCGCGCTCGCCCGAGCGCCCCCGCGCGGACGCCGGCGCGGGCGGCTCGAGGCCCATCGGCGCGGTCGCCTCGAAGCCCATCGGCGCGGGCGCGGAGGGCGCGAGGGCGGAGGGCGCCGCCGTCGCCTGGGGCGTGAGGGACCCCGTCGCCTGGGGCGTGAGGGCCGCCGTGGCTTGCGGCGTGAGAACGTGCGGGGCCGGCGCGTAGGGCGCGAGGTCCGTCGGGGCCGGCGCTTGCAGCGTGAGGGCCTCCGGGGCCGGCGGCAGCGCGAGCGGCTGGGTCGAGCTCGGGGGCGGGGGCTCGGACGGGGGGCGGGCCGAGCCGTGCAGCACCCAGCTCGCGCTCTCGGCCGACGCGCGCCCGCCGGCCGGGCCGAAGGGGGCGAGCGCCGCGGCGAGCTCGGCCACGTCGTCGAAGCGCTCGCCGCGCTCGCGCCGCAGGCAGCGCCCGATCGCGGCCTCGAGCCCCGGCGGCACGTCGGCCCGGCCGATCGGCGGCGGGGGCTTGGTCAGCACCTCGATGGCCAGCGTGGCCAGGTTCTGCCCCTGGAAGGGCGTCCGCCCCGCGAGCAGCTCGTACAAGACGACGCCGAGCGACCAGATGTCGCTGCGCGCGTCGACGTCGTGCGACGAGCGCAGCTGCTCGGGCGGCATGTAGAGCGGCGAGCCGATCAGCGCCGCCGACGCGGTCAGGCGCACCGCGTCTTCGTTGCCGGTGTCTTTCGAGATGCCGAAGTCGAGCACCTTCACCACCGGCGCGCGCCCGGGCACCGCGGCGAGAAAGAGGTGGGCGGGCTTGAGGTCGCGGTGCACGATGCCGTGCTGGTGCGCCTCGGCGAGCGCCTCGCACGCCTCGAGCACGTAGCCGACCGCCTCGGCCACCGGCAGCGGGCCCCGCTTCGCCAGGGCCGACGCGAGATCGTGGCCCTCGAGGTGCTCCATCACGATGAAAGGGGCGCCGCCCTCGAGCTCGCCCACGTCGAGCACCCGCGCCACGTGCTCGCTCTTGATCTGCGCCACCGCGCGCGCCTCGCGCCCGAAGCGCACCACCCAATCGGGCCGCAGCGGCACGTCCGACCGCATCAGCTTGATGGCCACCCGCAGCCTGAGCCGCAGGTGCGTCGCGGCCACCACCACGCCCATCGACCCCTTGCCCAGCACCTCATCGACCCGGTACTTGCCGGCGACGACGTCGCCCGCGCGCACGGGGGCGCTCACGCGACCCCCGCTCCGCCCCGGCGCCCCGCGCATCGAAGACCCGTCATGACCGACCCTCTGGCTTGCCAGAACCATCTCTCGCCCGCCTCGTTTCTTGCGCCCGTTCGCGCCGGCCGGCCCCGGCCCGCGCGCCCCGAGCGCCTCTTCGCACGCGCCCCCGGCGGGGGCTTGCCGACGAGGCTTATCCTGGGGGCTCGCCCGCCGGCCCGCCATTACAGGGGCTTACAGCCCCCGCGGGCGCCTGTTTCGCAGCCAAAATCTCGGCGTCGAGGCGCCCCCCCCGCCCGGCCCTGGCCCTGCGCCCCGGGGTATCGTGAGGCCATGTCCTCGGCCGGGTGGGGATGGCCCGACATGGGCGGCGAGTGCGCCCGGGCGCCGCGGCGCCGGCGACCGCGCGGCCCGAAGCGCCCCCCTCCCCAGATTTCCCTAGGGCCCGGCGCCCCCGCCCGCCGGCGGCTCCGTCGCGTCGCCCGGCGCCGCCTCGCCCCGGGCCGCCCGCTCGAGCGCCGCCTTGCCGAGCTTGTCGAGCTCTTTGAGCGGCTTCATCACGTCGGCGAAGCCGGCGAAGATGCGGTGTAGCTCGCCCGCCGTCTGCGCGATCGACCGGAAGAGCGGCTGCAGCTGCGCGCGGTGGTGCGCGTCCGCCCAGAGGCGCTGCTGGATGAGCACCATCTGCATCGCCCGGTACGCCTGCGGCGCGCTCGCCATGCCCGAGGCCCGCATCGACTCGAGGAACTGCTTGAGCCCCGCGTCGGTCGACTCGAGCGAGTGCTTGAGGCCCTTCTCGATCTGATAATTCGAGGGCCGCGCCGGCCCCGCGCCGGCCCCCTTTGCGTCGGCCATCTGGCGCCCCCTTCTCACGGCGGAAGTTGCTTCTTCGACTCGCTGATCGCAACGTCGAGCATGTTGAGCAGCTTCGCCATGCCGGGCGAGACCGGCGTCTGCTCGAGCTCGAGCGCGATGTTGAGGTCGTAGCTCGAGGTGGTCGTCTCCGTCGACGACGAGGTCGTCACCACGCTGCCGCGGAACTGCACCGCCGGCTCGCCGAAGAGCCCGCCGCCGCCCTCGCCCTCGCCCTCGTCCGAGGTCGACTCGGTGAACACGTCGGTGATCTTCGCCGCGAACGCGATCTTCGCCAGCTTGACCCGGATGCCGGGGATGGGGAAGAGCGCCAGCAGCGGGATGCGGGCGACGAATTCGGCCGGGTCGCCGTTCTCGTCGGCCTTGGTGTACCCGAACTCGACCATGCGCAGGGTGCCCGCGTCGAGCGGGCCGCCCTCGGGCGGCGCGTCCGGGTTCTTCTGGAAGCCGACCTTCTCGATGAATTCGATCGCGATTCGTGCCGCGTGCGCCTCGGCCTGCACGACGGCGCCCACGGGCGCGCCGATGATGTCCGAGAGCGGCAAGCTCTTGAGGTCCTGAACTCCGTTCGCCATCATTCCTCCGGCGTGGCCCGCGCGCTCACTTGCGCGTGAGCCGGTTGATCGTGTTGCCCTGCTTGTCCTTGACCGTGGTCCACTCGTAGTTCTCGATGACGAAGGTCAGCCTGAATTCGGACATCACGTGCGGCGGCAGGGTCAAGATTTGGTCCTTCTTCACCGCCAGATCGAGGTCGAAGAACGACGCGAGCGCCAGGTCGATGGCGAGCTGCGCGGCCGGCGCGATCGCCTCCGCCCAGGCCGTCGCCGCCGCCGCCACGGCCTTCGTGAAGTTCGCGTCCGCGATCGCCGCCGACGACCCCGCCGCCGCGACGGCCGCCGCGACCGCGCCCTGCGTCTGCGTCTTCCACGCGCCGGAGCCGAACTTCTTCGGGTTCGTCGACAGCTCGGGCCAGAACGCCTGGATGTTCGTTGTGACGTAGCCCTCGAGCGCCGCCCGGATCTGCTCGGCCGCCGCCGCCGCCGCGCCGCCGAGCACCTGCCCGAGCGGCTGCTCGCTGCCCGCCGGCGCGCTCGGCTGCGGCCGGACGGGGATGGCCAGCACCTTCGCCACGTAGGCGGGCAGATCGCCGACCAGGGTTTGCAGGGCGATCGCCATCGTGTCGATGTTCTTCTGCACCGTCTCGAGAATCGAGACCTTCAGGCTCACGTCCGCCTGCCGGATCTCGGCGCGCGGCACGGGGTAGCTGCGGAGCAGCTCGTCGGTCAGATACGACTGGCTCGCCTGGGCCGAATAAATATCCGACTGAATTCGAGCCGTCGTCACGCCCCGCATCAGGGCGCCCACTATGTCGGAAACTCGCACCATGATCGTTCCTCGTCCCTCTCCGTTGGGGTTGCCGCCCGCGCCGAGCGCCGCGGCGCCGCGCCCGCCCCCGGGCGGCGCGCGCCCGGCCCTCACGCGCCTTCGAGCGCCACGCGCAGCACGAGCCGGCCGCGCGCCGCCTCGTCGGCCTTTTTCACGTCCGCTTGCGCGACGAGCACGCGCCGCTCGAGCGGCTCGAGCCACCGCACGAGCGCGTCGGGCGGCAAGGGCTCGTCGCCCGCCGACACGACCGGCTCGACCGGCAGGCCGTCGGCCGAGGCGAAGGCGACCGAGACCTCCGCGCCCACGAGGGCCGCGAAGGGCCCCCCGTCCGGCGCCGAGGCGAACGCGTCGCGCGCCCGGACGAGCTCGTGCACCAAGTACGTGCCGATTCGATTCAAGGGGATGGGGGTAGCCATCGGGTTCGCTCGGCGCCGGCCAGGGCCGCCCCCCGGGCCCGGGCGCCGGCCGCGCCGCGCCCGCGCGGGGCGCGACCCGGCCGGGCGGCCCGGGCCCGGGGGCGGCGGCGCGCTAGTTGGTCTGACCCTCGCGGATCAGCGACTCCAAAATGTCGAGGACCTTCTGCATGCCGCCCGGCACGTCCGACTGCGTTGCGTGCACCTTGACGCTCATCGAGTAATCTTGCGTCGAGCTCGACTTCGTCGACTTGTCGTTCTTGTACGACGCCGACGCCCGGAACTTGACCACCCGCCACGAGACGTCGAGGTTCGCCGAGCCGCTGAACGAGCTCGTCTGGTCGGTCTGCACCATGTCGTTCAGCTTGGCGCTGAAGTCGATGTCGAGCGACTCGATGCGAAGGTAGGGTATCGGCACCACCGCCAAGATCGGCACCGTCAGCGCGAACTGCTTGACCTCGCCGTTTTCGTTCTGCTTGTCGTACTTGAACGTGACCTCCTTGACCTTCTGCGCGCCGTTCGGACTAGCCTCGGGCTCGAAGCCGACATTTTGAATGAACTCGACGGTCGTCATCGCCGCCTGGGCCTGCGCCTGGACGGCGGCCGTCAAGGGCCCGCCGATCAAGCTCGCGAAGGGGATGTTCTGAAGCGCCTGCAACCCCGCCATGCGTCACTCCTTGTGAAAACGGCCGCCCCTCTGCCTTCTCGCCGGCCCGGCCCCGCGGGCGGCCGCGCGGGCCCGGCATCGCGCCGGAAGCTAAGCACGAAACGCGTCGCGCCTTAGTATCTTGACCTAGGCGCCGCGCCCGTCCAGCCCGGGCGTGACAAATTAAGTCACGCAAGCGCCCGCGAGCGATTTTAAAAGCAATCAAAAGTCAATGCTTTTCTTCGCCTTTCTTTCCCTACACGGACATTGCGGGGGCGCCTCGCGCTCGCGCCCGTCGCCCGCCGCCGGCGCCCCCCGCCGCGCGTCTCGTCCGCCGCGTGGGCCGCGCTCACGCAGCCAAGCGCGGCTTCCGGGCCGAGGCGGTGCGGTCGTTCAATGTCCGCCGCGGCCCCGGCCGACGTTGCCGCGTCGCGGGCGCTCGCCCACCCTATAAGAAAGCCGCTCGCGGCGGCCCGCGCGGGCGGCGCGAGCGGCCCGATGGCCAAACGGGGCCCCCGGCCCGACGAGGAGGCGAAGGCATGGCAAAATTCACGCTGACGGACGACCGCACCGCGGTCGAGGAGCTCGAAATGCGCGAAAAGGGCCGCAAGCGGCTGCGCCTGGCGGACGCGGGCGTGTCGCGCAAGGCGCTCGGCCTCCGCTCGACCGACCCGAAGGTGGCGAGCGCCACGATCTCCGCGAGCCCCTACGACACCTCGAAGGGTATGTGGACGGTGGACGTCACCAGCGTCGCCAAGGGCGGGGCGATGATCGAGGTGACCATCGACGGCAAGCCCGCGGCGACGCTGCCGGTCACGGTGGTCGAGCGCGTCGCTTTGCCCGCCGCGAAAGAAGAGCGCGGCCTGCTCGCGCGGCTCTTCCTCGCCGAGAGCCGCACGCCGGCGAACTCGAGCTACGACGAGCAGGTCGCGAAGACCGGCATGCAGTGGATGCGGGTCGTGGTGGCCAACCGCCTGCGCGACGACCCGGGCCGCTTCCTCGCGCCGAAGGCGAAGACGTCGCTCGACATCATTCGCGCCCCCCGGCAATTCGCGGGCTTCGAGCAATACCCCACGCTGCCGAAGAAGGTGACCAAGAAGCTCGACGACGTCGTGCGGCTCGCCAACGACGACAGCCACCCCGACCAGGCGCGCTACGAGAAGCTGGTGCGCAACGCCATCGAGATCGCCGACGCGAGGCCCGTCGCCGACCCCTGCCCCACCTCCCTCTATGGCTGGCGAACCGAGGGCAGCTCGGCCCCGGGGCCGGACTTCGAGAAATGGCGAGGGCTCGGCGGCAACGACTTCTACACCCTGAAGAAGAAGAAGTAGCCAGGTACGCCGCCCGCGGGCGCCGTCGCCCCCCGGCCCCGGGCGTTGTGCTCGGCGCTCTTAGGTGCCCGCCGCCAGCCGCCCCGTGCGAATGCGCTCGACGACCTGGCGGAGCCCCCTCGCGACGTCGACCCAGGCTTCGTCCTGAGACGCCCAGGCGATCACCGGCTTGCCGTCACGCGGCAGGGCCTGAAGCTTCATGAGCTCGGTGCCCTTCAGCTCGGTCGGACGCACGATGATGGGCACGACCACGGCCTCGCCACGCCTACGCCGCTCGAGGGCGGGGTCGAGCTCTGTCTCCCAGATCGAATCGGACGCCATGAAGTCCGGGCTGACGAGCAGCAAAACGAGCTCGGCCTCGGCGAGCTTGCGCTTGATAGCCTCGTCCCACTCTTGCCCCGCTTCGATCTGTCGATCCTTCCAGGCTTCGATCAGGCGCTGGCGCTTGAGCAAGGCGAGGTGCGTCTCGAGGGCTTCGCGTAGCTTCTCGTCGGCGCGCGCGTAGCTGTAGAAGATCTTGACCGGCGCGAGCACCGGGGGGCCCTTCGCGGCGCGCTCGGACGCGTTCGCGCCCTCCGGCGCGGGCGAAGCGGCGGGGGCCTGGCCGGGCGACGCCGCGAGCGCGAGCACCTGCCGGCTCAGCTCGCGCAAGGCGTCGTCGCCCGGGCACCTCTGGCCTGCGATCTCGAGGAGCTCGGGGAGGCGAGCCTGCCTCTCTGCTTCTTCAATGACGCCAGCCCACACCATCTCGGGGGCCCCCTGAAAGGCAATGACGTGCAGGGGGAGCTCGGCGTCCGAAGCCGCCAGGCGCGCGACCTGAACGTCGGGCATCAGCCTCGCGAGCGTCGTTCGGAGATTACGCCGAAGCCCCCCATCGAGGGTAACCCGGCCATGCCTCGACGGGCGCTCGGCGCCAGAGCCTGCGGGAGGTTTCGCGACCATGTTCGTCCTTCTACCGCTCGTGAGCGCTTCAGACCTTGGGTTGCTTGGCAAAGTCGGCCCCCGCCCGATTTCGCCCTTCGAAGAGCGCCCGGGGGCGCCAGCGGGGGCCACCGGGGGGCCGGGGGGCCAGCGGGCCAACGGGCCGGCGGGGGCCAGCGGGGGGCCGCCGGGGGCCAGCGGGCCAGCGGGGGGCCAGCGGGAGCGGGCCAGCGGAGGGCCGCCGGGGGGCCAGCGGGCCAGCGGGGAGCCGCCGGGCCGGGGCGCCCGGCCGCGGCTACAGCGCCCCCGCCCCCTTGAGCCCCTCGATGACGACGTCGATGTGAATGCCCTGGTTGCGGTAAAAGACCTCACCCCCTGGGCTGCCGGGCTCGGGCAGCCAGCCGCCGCTGTGGTGCAGGGCGACCAGGTTCCACGCGTGGTCGAAGACGGGCGAGCCCGACGACCCCGGCATCGTGTCGGTAAGGTACTGCACGCGCCCGCCGCCGACGAACGCGACCACGTTCGCCAGGAACGAGAGCTTCTTGCCGCCCCCTTCGGGGTGCTGAATGATATTGACCGGGTCGTTGACCGCGACCTTCGCGGGCCGCAGGGCGAGCGCCCCCCACGCCTTGGTCGGCTCGCCCTCGACGCGCACCGCCGTCCAGTCGTCTTCTTCGGAGGTGGCGAAGAACTGGTCGGGCTTGAGCGCCCGCTCGTCGGGCTCGGCGCTCAGGCCGGCCGCGGTCTGCTGGTAGTTGAACTGCGCCGTGGCCGCCGCGGCCGTGGCGGCGTCGGGCAGCACGTGGTGGTTCGTGATGAGCAGCTCGTTCGCCACCAAGAAGCCCGTCCCCGTGCTGTCCGGCAGGCGCACCCGCGCCACCGCTCGTGCGCGCAGCAGGCCGACCTCGAGGTACGTGACCGGCACGAGGGTGCTGCGCGCCCCGATGATCTTCTCCAGCAGGGCCTGCGCCCTCGGCGGCCCGCGCCACGGCATGTTGCCCTTCAGCTCGGGCGCCGGCAGCGGCTTCGGCGGCGCCTTCGCTTCGATGAGCCGCAGGCTCTCGTCGTCGGGGCGCTCTTCGCGCGCCTTCTTCAAGACCTCGTCGAGCTTGGCGCTCCGGCGCGCCTCCTCGATGATGTTGAACCAGGTGCCATCGGCCGAGGCCTCGAACCCGATGAGGGGCGCCCGCAGCCCGACCTCGTCGACGAAGGCACGCTGCTGCGTCTCCCTCGGGTAAAGCCCCGACAAGGCGCGGCGAAGCGCCGCCCGCTGCGTGTTGTCCAACGACATGAGACCTCCTCTTCTCTCGCCCCGCTGGCCGACGCAGGTAGCGCGACGCGAACGCGCTCCGCAGCGAACGGCCAGGCTCCCCGAGGCGCGCCTCGGTTGCCGAACCTCACAAAGCAACCACGTTGCTGGCTTCTCCGAGAGTAGACGTCCCGCCCGGGCCGACGACGACAGCGATCTCACGGCGTCGGAGTCAGCCCCGAGAGCGTGGCACGCCGAGTCGGGCCCCGGGCGGCGGGCCCTCGACAGGGCCCGAACGTCTATTATAGTAGACGCCATGTCCAACAAAACGACAACAATCGGGCTCATCGGCGCCGGCCACATCGGCAGCCAGGTCGCGCGGCTGGCCGTGAAGGCCGGCTACGACGTGGTGCTCAGCAACTCGCGCGGGCCCGAGACGCTCGCCGGGCTGGTCGACGAGCTCGGGCCCAAGGCGCGGGCCGGCACGGCGCTCGAGGCCGCGCGCGCGGGCGACATCGTGGTCGTCACGATACCGCTCAAGAACATCGACCAGGTGCCCGTCGAGCCGCTCGCCGGCAAGATCGTCCTCGACACCAACAACTACTACCCCCAGCGCGACGGCCAGATCGCCGCGCTCGACGAAGAACGAACGACCACCTCCGAGCTCTTGCAGGCGCGCCTGCCGGCGTCGAAGGTCGTCAAGGCCTTCAACCACATCCACGCGGCGCAGCTCACCACCGACGGGCGCCCCCCCGGCACGCCGAACCGCCGCGCGCTCGTCATCGCCGGCGACGACGCCGAGGCGAAGGCGGTCGTCACCCGGCTGCAAGACGAGTTCGGCTTCGACACCGTCGACGCGGGCCCGCTCGCCGAGAGCTGGCGCATCCAGCGCGACACCCCGGGCTACGGGCCCCGCCGCAACGCCGCCGAGCTGCGCGCCGACCTGGCCGCCGCGACGCGCCCGCCGACGAAGTAAGCGTGCCGTTCGGCGCGCAAACGCCCGGCTTGGCTCGCTGAAGCACGAGCTCGCTGCCGCCCGGGTCTTTGACCCGGTCACCCTCGCCCGCGACCGTGACGACGCCGTCGCCCCGCCGCGCCGGCGCCGGGGGCGACCGCCGCCGCAGCCCGGCCGCGCGGTTCGATTGCGTCGACGACTCGGCGCCGCAACGAGCCGTCGACGGGGTGCCGCCCCGGAAGGCGTCATTCGAAACAATTCGCGGCTTCGCGACTCGGGCCCTGCGTTCGGGTGAGCGGGCACCGCCCATCTCGCGGCGCCCTGGCCGCGCAAGGCCCGCAGTCTACGCTGTATTGCCTGGGGTCTACACGTGGGCTTCGGGCCGCGACCGCCCTCGGGCGAGGGCGATCTGCCGTGCGGCGCCCGGCCGCCGACGAAGGCGGGGGGCCGACGCGCCGCGCCGTCGCTGGCATTTTTGTTGCTTTGATAGCCCCCGAAGGCGTGACCGGGCCCGATCGAGCGCCCCGATTCTCGGTTCACCCCGGAGCGACCACTCTTCTCATGAACACCGTCGACTTGCCACGATCGGATTGCAACGAGGCCCCCGACTCTGCACGAACCCCGCTCGAAGACGCGCCCGCGCCGCGGCCCCCCGGCGAGGCCGCCGCGGCCGAGCCCTCGCGCAACGTCGCGCCCTGCCCGGCTGACGGCGACGCGCCCCCGCCGCGCTCCGTCGCGCCCTGCCCGGCTGACGGCGACGCGCCCCCGCCGCGCTCCGTCGCGGCTCGACGCCCTCGGCCCGCGGTGCCGCCCGAGCCCCGGCCCGACGCGGCGCCCGGGCCTCGGTCCGACCCGGCGCCCGAGACGCCCGTCGATTGGGCGACCTGGCAGGCGTCGAAGGCCGGCCGGGGCGCCGCGCGCCGGAGGCGCATCAAGATTCTCTTTCTCGCCGCCAACGCCCTGCCCGAGCGCCCGCTGCGGCTCGAAGACGAGCTGCGCGCCGTCGAAGCGAGGCTGCGCACGTCGCGTTACGGTGACACGTTCGAGCTCGCGCGATGCTCTGCCACGCGCCTCGAGGACGTGCAACGCTGCCTGCTCGAGCACGCGCCCGACGTCGTGCACTTCGCCGGCCACGGCGACGCGGGCGCCGGCCTCGTGCTCTTCGACGACCGGGGCAAGCCCGCCCGCGTGCCGATCGCGGCGCTCGCGGCGCTCCTGCGGGTCTTTCGCAGCGAGGTGCGCCTGATCGTCTTCAACGCCTGCTTCAGCGCCGAGCAGGCCGCGGCCGTCCGCGAGAGCGTCGGGGTTGCCGTCGGCATGCGGGGCGAGATCGCCGACCGGGCTTCGCTCGCCTTCGCGGGCGCGTTCTACGAAGCGCTCGGCTACGGCCGCTCGGTGCGCGAGGCGTTCGAGCTCGGGGTCGGCGCGGTCAAGGCGCTCGACCTGGGCCAAGGCCACGTCCCCGAGCTTTTCGCCCCCGAAGGGGCCGCGGCCTCCGACCCCTTCGTCCGTGTCCCCCAGCCTCGCCGGCCGCTCCCCCCCGTCTCGCTCGCGCGCAGGCTCTTGCTCGCTTGCGCCGCGGCCGTCGCCGCGACGCTCGTGGCCGACCGGACCACCGACGTCTGGTTACGACCGGCCGCCCTCCGACGCGCTCTCCGGCCCCCCTCTGTCGGCGGTGAGCGCGGCACCGCGCGGGCGGCGGGCGCGCCCGACGTCGGTTGCGTTCGGTCGGCGCTTCGGCCACGTTCGAACGATGCACGGCGACACCATCGCAGGCCTACGCCTCCTCGGCCCGGCGCGCCCGATTGACCGCGGCGCGCTCGACGAGGTCGAGCGGCGTGAGGGGTTTCGGCTGCCCCCGAGCTACCGGGCGCTGCTCGGGGCGTGGGGGGCGGGCGGCAGGCTCTGCGGTTTCGCGTACCTGCTCGACCCGACCGACCCGACCCCCCGCTCGAGTTGGCGCTTTTACCGCGAGTTCATGCCGACCGACGGGGCCGAGTTTCGGCGCGAGTACGGGCAGTGGCGGGCGGTCGACGACGAGACGTGGGCGCGCCTGGTGGTCTGGGCCGACCTCGACGGCAAGACCTTCGCCTGGGACACGGGCCGTCCCGACCCGCGCGGCGACTATCCGGTCTGGTATCTCGACCGCGAGGGCGAATGCGCCGTGCTCGCGGGGCGCTCGCTCGACGAGATCGTCGGGCGCTTCTTGGGCGACGGCGGCCTCGACCGCGTTCACCCGCCGATGAAGGGGGGCCGCTGGGGCCTGCCGGCGACGTACGCCACCGGGCGGCCAGCCGACTTCACGGCGCCGCTGCTCGCGGCGTTGCGCGCGGGCGACCAAGCGGGGGCCGAGGCGGTGCTCGCCGCGTATGCCGACGCGGTGAACGGCTACGAGACCTCGGCGCAGCTCTTCGGGGCGCTGCTGAGCCGCGCGGCCGACGGCGTGCCGGCGGCCGCGCGGGTCGAGTGGCTCGAACGCGCCGCGGCCTGGTACCAGCGCTGCGCGCCTGCGCTCACCCAATGGCAGGGCGTGCCCGCGGTGCTGGCGGCGCTGCGGGCAGGCGGCGCGATCGACGACGTCGTGCGCTTCGTGACAGCGGTCGACACGGCCTGCGCGCCGCTGGAGCTCGCGGGCGCGGTCGCGCGCCACGACGTATCGTACCTCGACGTCGTCGTGCGCAACCCCGGCCCGGCCGCGCGTGCCGCGTGCGTGCTGCAGGCCGAGGCCGAGGGCGACGAGGGGTCGGGCCCCTTCGTCTACCAGCTCGAAGTCGAGTCACTGGGGCCCGGGGCCGAGACCACGTTGCGCTTCGGCTGGCCCAACTTCATGCCGCGCCGGGTGCGCCTCGCCCTGCGCCCTGCGCCCTGACGGAGCGCTCGCCCGACCGGCCCCGGCGGCGCGCCCGGGCCCGGGTCACCTTGTTGCGCTCGCGGCCGCGGCCTGTCGTCCGCATGTCGTACGGCGGCGCGTGCCGACGCCCGGGAAGGCGAGGTGGCGCGGGGCGCGCTGGGGGTTTCCGACCGAGCTTCGGCCCGCGGCGAGCCCGCGCGAGGTGCCCCCCCGACGCTCGCGCGGGTTCGGCCGCCTTTGTCGCCCCCTTCGGCCCGGCCGGGCGTCGCCCGGCGCCGACGGAGTCGCCGGACGGAGCGCTCGGTCGCCTGTTGACACGGGCCAACACGCACCGGTGCCCATTGCCAACAGGCAACCCATACCGTACCTCGGCGTCGCCAAGGGGGCGGCCCACAAAGGTCGCCTGGGGCCGGGTCAACGGTGGTACGGCGCTTGCTAAGTTTCGCGGGTTGTCCGAGCTTCGGGCCGGGTACACACCCCGCCCTGCCACCATCTTAATCTTGCCCGTGGTTTCGAGGCCTCTGCGCCTCACGAGCCTCGAACAGGCCTCCGAAACCACCCGCTTCTTACCTTACATGCTAGACACAAACCAAACATCAACGCGGCAATTTTTCCGTCAAGTCGTGGTTCCGCTGGGTGGTCGAGCGACCACCGCCTGGGGCCATCGTCGCCCAGGCCCGGCGCGACCGCAGCGCCTGCCCGACGAGCCCACGGGGGCGATATCCCGCCGTCCGTCGGGCCCCGCCCCGAAGGCCACTCGCCGACGATTCGGCCGCCTCGTGAGCGCCTGTGCGCTCGGCGCCATGGCGCTCGTGGCCCGACCGGCCATGGCGCGCACCCCCTTCCCCGACTGGTTGAACGAGTACGTCGCCACCGCAGATCCGAGCCCGGCGCCGCGGGCGAAGTCGATCATCGAGATGAACCTTTGCCACGGCAGCATCGACCGCAACTCGGGGGCCTTTTACGATCGCCCCTTCACGCACGCGCTAAGGGCCACGACGACCGAGAAGCTCACGGTCAATTCGAGAACAGAGTTCTTCGCTGCCATTGCGGCGATGGACGAGAGCAACATCGACTCGGATTGCGACGGCTTCCCCGATCTCGACGAGCTTCGGGCGAACAAGAGCCCGAATACGGCCAACTCTCACCCGGACGGTACCCCGCCGCAGGCGCCCTGCCCCGAGCCGATCTTCGAGCCCGAGCCCGCACCGGCGCCCGCGCCCGAAGGCGATGATGACGACGACGACAACGGGGCGAGGCCGTCGCAAGCGCTCCCCGCGGCCTCGTCGTGCGCGGTCTCTTCGACGGGCCGTCCGCTCGACCCGAGCGCGCTCTTTCTTACCGCGCTCGTCGCGTTGCCGCTGACCCGCCGCGCCCTACGCCCGCGCGCGCGCCGCGCGGGCGGGGTGTAGAGTCCGCGTCGCCCCGGACTCGACGAGGGGCTAGCGAATTCGGGCGATGCCGAGCACGTCGCCCGGCACCGAAAGCGTCGGCGCGAAGCCGCCGGCCGACAGCGGCCCGAGCTCGACCGACGCGCCGTCGGGGGCGTAGCGCTGAAAGTTCTCTTTCTCGCCGCCAACGCCCTGCCCGAGCGCCCGCTGCGGCGAGGCGTTCGAGCTCGGGGCCGGTGCGGTCAAGGCGCTCGACCTGGGCCAAGGCCACGTCCCCGAGCTTTTCGCCCCCGAAGGGGCCGCGGCCTCCGACCCCTTCGTCAACGTGCTCCAGCCTCGCCCGCCGCCGCCGATTTCGCTCACGCGCAGGCTCCTGCTCGCCTGCGCCGCGGCCGTCGCCGCGGCGCTCGTGGCCGACCGGACCACCGACGGCTGGTTACGACCGCCCGCACCCGACGGGCCCTCCGGCCCCGCGCCCCCCGCACCGCATAGACATATCTCGTCACCGCAGCCGGGACTGGGGCCCACCTTCGACGCTTGGGCAGCCCGGTCTTGGCCGACCGGGCGCGAACGACGACGACGACTTGGCCGCGCATGGCGTGGGGAACCCAGCGGCGTCTCGGACCGTTCGAAGAGTTCGAGCCGCGGCACGTCGCCGAGCGCGAGGCGCCCCCGGCGTACGGGGTAACCCGGTCAGCCTAAGGGTGCCGAGCACACCCCCCGGTCGAGCCTGAACAACGGCTTCGCCAGGGGCGTTGGGCTCGGCGCCCTAAGGGCTCTCGACGCGGAACGCGTCGTACTTCACGCCCGCGTGGTAGCTGACCAGGGCGGGCACGCCGGCGGTGAGGCGGCTCGTCGACGAGTCGTTGAAGTCGATGCGCTTGGTGCCGTCGAGCCAGACCTCGAGGTGCACCGGGCTCGACCCGGTGGCGACGAGCGAGAGGGCGTAGGTGGTGCCGGCGCTGATCGGGGCGGGCGCTGACGACAGGAGCGTCCACGACCACTCGTTGCGGCGGTAGAGGTTGACGGTGCCGTCGGTCGAGATCTGGGCCGAGTAGAGGTTGCGGTCGACGTTCGAGGCGTCGGCGCTGCGGGCGGCGACGCCCGCGTAGACGGCGCCGGCGGGCACCGAGAGGTTGGCCTTGGCGACGTAGTCGTTCGTGCCGAGGGCGGGCACGAGGCGGGCCCAGTCGCCGTTGGCGGGCGGGGTGCCGGCGACGGCGTTGGCGCCGTCGGTCGAGAAGCTGCCGTAGGCGGTGGCCCAGTTCGCGCCGAGGCCGGTCGTGCGGTTGAAGTCGTCGGCGAAGAGGGCCGCGGGCGGCAGGCCCGAGCAGTCGCTCTCGACGGCGCCCCGGTCGGGCTTCGCCGGGTTGCCGCAGCGGGCGTTGACGTTGGTGCCGTCGGCGAGGGCGTTGTTGAGCCCGGCCGAGCCCGCCGCCAGCCGGAAGTCGCCCGCGGCCGGGCTGCCGAAGAGCGGGCTGCCGACCGAGCTGCGGTTGGCGCCGGTCGCGTCGTCGTCGTCGTCGTACGTCGTCTGCGCCAGCCACTGGTCGAACGAGAGCTGGGTCGACGAGCTATTGTAGACGAACCGCGGGCCGGCGGTGCCCGAGCGGTAAAAGAGGTTGTGCTCGCTCCACAGGTTCTTGACGTACGGGGTCGTGGCCGTGCCGGGCCGGTAGACGAGGGCGCCGCCGAGCTTGCCCTGGTCGGGCGGGTTGGGGTAGCCCGCGCCCTCGACCTCCGAGACGATGTTGTTCCAGATGCGAATGTTGTCCGAGTCCTCCCAGGCGGGGTCGTTCGACGAGGGCCGCACGAGAATGCCGCCGTGCTTCGCGTCGTGCACGGTGTTGTGGTAGATTTCGACGTTCTGGCCGCGGTAGACCTTGATGCCGTCGCCGCAATTGTAGGTCGTGAAGCCGCGCGGCCAGCTCAGCTGCGAGTTGTGGTTCATCCGGTAGATGAGGTTGCGGCGCACGACGATGTCCGCGACGCCGGCCAGGTCGTAGCGCCCGATCGAGACGCCGGCGCCGCCGTCGTAGATGCGCGCGCCCTCGAGCAGCACCCGGCGCGCGCCGAAGTGGACGACGACGGCCGAGCCCCCGCAGCCCCCCTCGGCCTCGGCCTGCGTGTCCATCCAGGGCTCTTCGGTCGCGTTGTGGCCGTAGAACCGGTTGTCGCCTTTGACGGCGACGTCCCAGCAGGTCTTGATGTCGACCGCGTTCTCCATGTTCCGGTAGAAGCGGTTGTTCTCGATGGTAATGTGCTTGGGGTTGTTGGCGGGGTCGTTGGTCGGTTCTTGCTCGGTGCCCTGGCACTGTACGCCGTCGCCCGAGTTGTCGTGGGCCGTGTTGTTGAAGATGTGCACGTGCGAGGCCCCGCGGCTGAGCACGAACGCGTTCCCATCGCCGCGCGCCTGGACGCCGGCCCCGTTCGGCTTGGTGCCCTTGTTGTCGTGGACGTGGTTGTTCTCGAGGGTGACGTGCGAGCCGGCCAGCACGTTGACGCCCCCGTTGTGGCAGTAGCGCACGGTCGAGTTGCGGACGGCGACGTGGTGGGCATAAAAGACGTAGACGCCCGTGATGCGGTTGTCGGGCGCGGGCGGCGTGCAGGCCGTGCTGTTCGGGTCAGAGCAGCCGCAGTCGACGTCGACGTTGTCGAGCACCCAGTAGGCGGCCGTGTTGTTGAATGTGACGGGGCGGGAGGCGCCCGCCGGGCCGATCTTCACCCGCTGCCCGCCGGCCTCGACGCCGCGGATGCGCCGGGGCTTGGTGCCGTCGAGCGAGGCGGCCGACGCCGTGAACCCCTCGTACGGGGTGGCGTGGCCCTCGACCAGGACCTCGTAGCCCTCGGGCAGGTTGACCAGCGCCTGCTTGATGCTCTTGCAGGCGGTCGCGCGCGTGCCGCCGCAGCCGGCGTAGTCGCTGCCGTCCTTGGCGACGTAGCGCGTGCCGACGGGCGCGGTCTGCGCGAACCAGGCCTTGTCCGGGAGCTGAGGGTTGACCACAATGAGGCCCTCGCTCGACTCGGCGAGCCGCTCGGCCTCGCCCGCAGGGTCGCCGGGGTTGCAAGCCGAGAGCCCGGCCGCGAGCGCCAGCAGCGCCGGCGCGGACGCGGGGCGGCCGCACGAGTGAACGCGTCGAAATGCGGTCATGAATGCTCCTGTATGAATAGGGTGGCCGGCGGGCGGGGCGCGCCCTCGGGGCGATGCCACGGCGATGCTCGCGGCGGGGGGTGAGGCCGGTTCGACCCGCCCGCCAGCCCGTCCTGCCCTTGCGGGCGAACCGCCCTGCGCGGCCTTCGGGGGGTGAGCAATTACGATGCCTGATTTCTCATCGCGGCAAACACCACAATCTCGTCGGCCGCGATCGTTGCCGCCGACACCGCTCCGAAGCCCGCCCCAAGGCCCCGCCGCCCTCGCGCGTGACCGCGGCGCAAGGGCGCAGCTGCAGCGAAGGGGCGAGACGCCGCCCTCGCCGGTTCTGGTTCGCGGGGCTCCTTGCGGCCCCCCGCCGGGCGCGCCGACGGGCAATCGCGGCGCGCGGTGCGAACCATCGTTCGGATCGTATCGCTTTCGACGAATGGTCGAGTTTGGGCCCCCCGCCGGGCGAGACCAAAATGCCACGCTGCGGCGCCCGGGCCCTGCTCACCCGCCCCCGTGGCGGCCTGCCCCCCGGGGGCGGGCGCGGCTCGACGGGGCCGCACCGGCGACGCCGTTGGGGCCGCTGACGGCGCCGAAGGCGCTCGGCTCCGGTCTACCGAGACGGGCCTAACCGGCCATCGCGGTCCTAGCCCGGTCGACACGCAATTTGCTGCAACGCTAAAAAACTATCGCCTGGCCGTGCTCTCGCAGCGTGGACGGACGGCGAGCATCGACCAAAGCGAACCGATCGCGCGATTTATCTATTTTTCGAGCGCGCCTTCGTAGGGCAAGTTCGCCTTCGTTCACACATCATCGAACGGTCGCGAGCGCGGCTGTCGAACGATCAGGCCGAGCCTTTGGCACGTCCTACGGCGCACCGACGCAGGCCCCTTCCGCCGTGCGATGAAGTTCATTCACTCGCCCAAACTCTTGACCGACCGCCCCGAGCAGGGAGGCACTTTTACCTACCATGAAAAACAATCACCGTCGCCGAACGTGGTTTCGAAGCCTTGTCACGGTTGCAACGCTCGCGCTCGCGGCGGGGGCGTGTAAACCGAAGGAGGGCTCGGGCAAGAGCAAGGGTGCGGTGGCGGTGGCCGAAGCGTCGGCGAAGAAGGGGCCGAAGCCGCCCAAGCCCGCGGCGCAGACCTCCCTCGAGGCGGCCGCGGGCATGCTTTCGCGCGTGTTGGACGACAACGACAAGTTCGTCGCTTCGCACCCGTCCGAGCATTTCGACCCCTTCTTGAACGAGCAGCACCCGGGCGCGACCGTCGTCGCTTGCTCCGATTCGAGGTTTCACGACGAAGCCATCGATCGTGAGCCCGACGGCAACCTCTTCGTCGTTCGCAACATCGGCAACCAGATCGGCAGCGCGGCCGGCTCGGTCGAGTACGGCATCGAGCACCTCCACACCCCGCTGCTCGTCGTCGTCGGGCACGTCGGCTGCGGCGCGGTGAAGGCGGCGCTCGGCGACTACGGCGCCGAGCGGACGCCCATTCGCAAGGAGCTCGACGGCCTTCACCTCTCTTTGCGCGAGGTGCAAGAAAAGAAGTTCGACTCGTTCGAGGCGCGCTGGCTGGCGGGGGTGGTGGCCAACGTGCACCGGCAAGTGGCCGACGCGATGCGCGAAAACGAGGCGCGGATCGCCAAGGGCGAACTCTTCGTGATCGGCAGCGTGTACGACTTCCGCGGCGACTTCGGCCTACGACGCGGCTCGCTGCACATCGTCAACCTGAACGGCGAGCGGGACGTCGCCAAGATCTACGCCTCGCCTCTCTTGCGCCGCGTCGCCGAACTGGGCCGCGACGCCGGCCAGAAGCCGACCCTCTTGCGCACGGCCAGTAACTAGAGCGCCGACCGCGCAACGCCCGTTCTCGGGCAGGTCGCGGTGACCTCGCGCGGGGCGAGGGCGGCGTCGCCCGGGCGGGCCGCCCCTGCCGTGCCCGCGCCGTGGCGTATCGTATCAATCCTTTGGCGCGATCTGCCATTCGCGCCTTGGCGCGCATTGTCAATCGCCTGGCGCGCTCTGCACACGCGCCCGAGGCCTGCAGAGCCCGCGGACCGGGCGGTCGCTGCGGCACGTTGTGCCACCCAGGGCGCCGCTGTCGGCCGCGCCCGCGCCGCTGGCTGAAACCGCAGCGACATTCTCGCCGCAAATCGAAATGCCCCGCCGACGGCACGAGCGTTGCTCAATGCCGGGGGCATGAGCAAGCAAATCTTGGCCCTCGGTATGGTGATCCTTTCGTCCCTCGGCGCGGCGGCCTGCGCCGACGAGTCCGACGCCGAGCCCGGCGTGGTCCGCGGCGAAGGCGACCGCGGCGACGGCCAGGCGGCCGGCGGCGACGGCCAGGTGGGCGGCGGCCAGGCTTCGTCCGGCTACGACGAGCTCGAGGCGTGCGTCGCGCCCGAGCCCTGCGAGCGTTCGCTCGCGCAGCTCATCGAGAATTCGATCCGCTACGTCGACCGGGCGAACGCGCGCTGCGTGCTCGAGGGGCTGCGCGACCGCAAGCCCGGCCGCTACCTGCACGACTCCGATCACACGTATAGCAACGGGTCCATCGGCGCGGACCACGCGCTGCTGCTGGCGGCCGACGGCACCGTGCGCTACGCCCGCGACAACTACGGCCCGGGCAACGAGACCGACCCGCCGGCCCGGCGCTGCCGGCTCGCCGACGCGTCCTACTTCGCGTCGTGCCTCGAGTCGCTCGACGCGTCGCCCGATGCGGTGGCCGACCCGGCCTGGCGGTGCCTGTTCGGCGTCGGCTCGAACCTCGAGCCGGGCCGGCTCGAGTGGTTCACCTCGTGCGTGCCCGAGGTGCCGCGCTGCGAGTGACGCCGACCCCGCCCCGGGCGGCGCGCGAGGCGACGCGCCTGCCGTTCGGCGTGATGACGGCGCCGGGGCCGCGCTACGCCCCGGCGATCGTCGGGGCGGCGAGGGGCGAGACGCGTGCGCCCTCGGCCTGGCACGCCGTCCGTGCTTGGTGCGCCGGCGGCAGCCCGTCGCGTCGACCCGGTGCTCGATCGGGCCGTTCGAACCAATCGCGCCCTCGGGGCAGGCGCGGTGCTGGTGGCGGACCGGAGGGCGAAATCGCACGCCCGGTCGGCCACGACCACCCGCGCTTGCGGTAATTCGCGACGTTTTCCCGTGGCAGCGGAATGTGACGCGGCCCCGCCCCCCCGCCTCGTCGGGCCACCGCGTGACTCGGCGGGCCCGGGCGGCGATAGAACGCGCCCGTCGCTTCGGCCGCCTACTTCGCTGCGGGCTTTTTCGCCGGGACGAGCGGCCGGGTCGACTTGTCGTTGGGCTCGTTCGTACGCAGATCACCCGTGCGGGCGGGGAAGGGCTCAACACAGAGAGGGTCGGCCGGGTGGCACTCTGGGCCCTCGGGCGTCGGCGCGCGACGCGACTTGGCGCCTCGCCGTAGCGGGCCGGACGCGACGAGCCTGCCTTGCACGGTGTCGAGATCGTCGCGCCTGAGCGCCTCCGCGAGCTTTCTGAGTTCAGGCGCCTCGACCTCGACGCTCACGGCGGCCGGCGCGGCCGCAACCCCGACCACCTCGGCCGGGCGGCACGCCGGGGCCTCCGACCGCAGCGAGGCGGTGGCCGCTGCGGCCGCCATCAGCCCCCCGCCGGCGCTCAGCAGCGCGAGGCGCCGGCGCTTGCGGCGCCCGGCGTCGGGGCAATCGCTCGTCAACACCGTGCCGTCATGGCGGCGGTACAGGCGTACGCAAATGTCGCCCTCCCGGTCGCGAACGAGCGCGGTCGCCTCCTCGCGCGTCATGCCCGAGAGGTTGTAGACGTTCTTCTGACAGCCGGGGCAAAAGCGCACCTTCTCGTCGCCCGCCATCGCGTCCCAGTCGGCCGGGCAGGGCGAGGCGACGCGCACGCTCTCGAGCGCGGAGGCGCGAGCGTAGGCCGAAAGTCGGCCCGCCACCTCGTCACGTTCGGCCTCGAGTTGCGCCCTTCGTCGCTCGAGCTCGCCGAGGCGACGGGCTTGGTCTCGCACCTCGTCGAGCGCGGCGTCGAGCGCCTTGAGCCGCTCTCCCAGGGCCGCCTGGTCGTCACGATAGGGGACGGGCATGGCACGCTTGGAGGGCCGGGATGGTCAGATGTTCCCGCCAAAGGTGACGACGGGGCGTCCGCCGAGGGGCCCGGGGGGCCGCGCGCCGGCGCCTCAGCCCGCGCGCGCGCCGCCCGCGGCCGGGCGCCGGCGCGCGGTCAGCCTCGGGTAGAGGGCGGGCCCGACCGCGAACAGCCACAGGCTGAGCGCGAAGGCCAGCGCGCCCGAGGCGGCGGGCGGCACGGCCTGCTCGGCGAGCGAGGCGACGGCGAGGGCGGGCGCCGCCCCGGCGAGCAGCGCCACGAGCTTGGGCGCGCCGGGGGCCCGCGCGGGCTCGTAGCGCACGAGCCGGTGCTCGGCGAGCAGCCCGACCGAAGCGCCCGCCGTGATGCCGACCGACTGCCACGCCGTCGGCGAGGGCCCGAGCGCGGCGACCGCCGCGAGCACGCCGGCGACGTTGCACGCGGCCAAGGCCGAGAAGAACCAGCGCGGGCGGCGGGCGAGCCAGCGCTCGAGCCGCGGCCAGAGGCGCAGGTAGGCCGCGAGCAAGAGGGCGCCCAGGGCGGCGCCCGCCGGCAGATCGGCGACGAAGTGCATTCCGAGCGCGAGCCGCGCGAAGCCGACGAGCGCGACGAACGCCGCCGCGGCCCAGGCGGGCAGGCCGTAGCGGGCGCAGGCGTAGCCCGAAAGCACGGTCGCCGTGACCACGTGGCCGCTCGGGAACGACGGGATGTCGACGTGCTCGTGCGCGCGCACCCCCGCGCCCTCGGGCCGCTCGACGCCGGCCGCGAACGCGATCGCCATGTTGATCGGCAGCGCGAAGGCGACCGCCCCGAGCAGCCCGTAGGCGGCGCGCCGGCCCCGCCACGCGAGCCCGAGCCCGGCCGCGAGGACGATGCCCCAGGTGCCCCCGAGCCCCCCCGCGAGGCGGAGGGCCGGCAAGGGCGCGTCGCCCAGCGCACGCTGCAGCGCCGCGACCGGCTCGGCGCCCCAGAGCAGCGCGGCCAGCGGCGCCGAGGGCTCGCTCACGGGCCGGCGCCCCGCTCGCCCCGGCGCCGCCGACCGCGCGCGCTTCGTCGGGGCCTCTCGAGCGCATTCTCGCGGGCGCTTCGGCAAGCCATCATGCTCGTGCGATCGCTATGGCATACGCCCTCGCCTTCGTCATGCTCGGGCTGAGCCTGGCGCCCCTGGCCGCGCGCGGGGGGGCGTGGCCGCTCGCGCTCTGGCCCGCGCTCGCGTTCGTGGGGGCCGGCGTCGCCTACGCGCTCGGGGCGCCGAGGCTGCTCGGCAAGCGCCCCGACGGCACGCTCCGCCCGGCCGCGCTCGTCGCCTTTCTGCCCTACTTTGCCCTCGTCTGGCTGGTCTGGCTCGTGTCGCACGCCCTCGGCCGGCAGCGCCACGCGCACGAGATCGTGCCCGGCGTCTTTCTCGGGCGCTGGCCCCCCCCTCCTCGCCGACGAACGTTCGACGGGCTTGCGCCGGGAGGCCTGCCCCCGGCCAAGGTTCGGTCCGAGTCGACGACGAAGCCGACTTCGGCTCTCCGACGATACTCGAGGAACCCCCGCAGGGTGCGTGGCACCCCAAACCGATTCTCGAGGATCGGTCCGGGGGCCTCGTGGAACATAAACCGATACGGGAGTATCGGTCGGCGAGCCCCTGGCACATAGAAACCGACACGGGAGTATCGGTCGGCGAGCCCCTGGCACATAGAAACCGATACGGGAGTATCGGTCGGCGAGCCCCTGGCACATAGAAACCGACACGGGGGTATCGGTCGGCAGGCCCCTGGCACATAGAAACCGATACGGGAGTATCGGTCGGCGGGCCCTTGGCACATAGAAACCGATACGGGAGTATCGGTCGGCGGGCCCCTGGCACATGAAGATCGACCCTCGAGTATCGTTTGCCGAGCCTCTGGCACATAGAAACCGATTCTCGAGGGTCGTCTTTGTGCCACGGACACAGGCCGGAGGTTCCTCGCGTATCCCCCCCCCGGCCCTTGGTGGCCCAGGCGTGCTCCCCCGAGGGGTTCGACCGGCCGTCGGTGGTGCCGGCGGGGTTTCCTTGCGATCGGCCCCGGGCTCGGGCGGCCCCGGCGGCGCGGCTCGAGGGAGGCTGGGGCGCCCGCGCGTGACCCGGCGCCCCGCCCCGCGGCGGGGGCGCCCCCGGGCCCCCGTCGCCCGCCCGTCTCGCCCGCACGTCACGGAACGCCGAGGGTACGCAACGGCGACGAACGGCGCTACCCGCCCGGGGGGCGCACGCCCGGCCCGGCGAGTGGGCCGGCGCGCCGACCGAAGGGCCGGCCGGCCCTTCGAGGCTCGGTTGGCGCCGCCCGGCGACCGTCGCGAGCGCCGAGGCGAACGCCGTCGCGCGGGCCGATCGGGTTGCGCGAGGGCGCCGAAGTGTCGAAACTCGATGGCATGGCGAACGGCGAGTGGAAGCGTACGGCCTGCATCTTGTGCGAGTGCAACTGCGGCCTCGAGGTCACGCTCGGGGGCGAGGGGGGGCGCCACCTGGTCAAGCTGCGCGGCGACCGGGCGCACCCCTCGTCGCGCGGCTACACGTGCGAGAAGCCGCTCCGGCTCGATCACTACCAGCACGGCGCCGATCGGCTGACCTCGCCCCTGCGCCGGCGCGCCGACGGCACCTTCGAGGCGATCGACTGGGACACGGCGATCCGCGAGGTCGCGGCGCGGCTCGCGGCCGTCCGCGACGCGCACGGCGGCGACACGATCTTCTATTACGGTGGCGGCGGGCAGGGGAACCACCTGCCGGGCGCGTACGCGGCGGCGACCCGGCGCGCGCTGGGCTCTCGCTTCCGCTCGAGCGCGCTCGCGCAGGAGAAGACCGGCGAGTTCTGGGTCAGCGCGCGCATGATGGGAAGCACGACGCGCGCCGACTTCGAGCACTGCGACGTGGGCCTGTTCCTCGGCAAGAACCCTTGGTTTTCGCACTCGATCCCGCGGGCGCGGGTGACGCTCAAGGCGCTCGCCGCCGACCCGGCGCGGACGCTGATCGTCGTCGACCCCCGGCGGACCGAGACCGCGGAGATGGCCGACATCCATCTCGCCCTCCGCCCGGGCACCGACGCGTGGCTCCTCGTCGCGCTGCTCCAGCTCTTGCTGGCGGACGGCGCGATCGATCGCGCGTTCCTCGACGCCCACGTCGCGCCCGGCGAGCTCGAGGCCGTGGCGGGCGCGCTCGCGCAGGTGCCGCTGGCCGACGCGATCGCGCGCACCGGCCTCGACGAGGCGCTGGTGCGGCGCACGGCCCGGGTCATCGGGCGGGCGCGCGCGTTCGCGAGCTTCGAAGACCTCGGCGTGCAGATGAACCACCACTCGACGCTCGTCAGCTACCTGCACCGCGTGCTCATCCTGGTGACCGGCAGCTTCGGCCGGCCGGGCACGCACTTCATCCCCACGGTGCTCGTCGACATCACGAACGGCGAGGCGAAGCGCACGAGCCCGGTGACCGGAGACCGCCTCGTCGGCGGGCTCGTGCCCTGCAACGTGATCGCCGATGAGATCCTCACCGATCACCCCAAGCGCTACCGGGCGATGCTCGTCGAGGCGGCGAACCCCGCGCACTCGCTCGCCGACTCCTCGCGCATGCGCGAGGCGCTCTCGGCGCTCGACACGCTCGTCGTGATCGACGTCGCGATGACCGAGACCGCGCGGCTCGCCCACTACGTCTTGCCGGCGGCCACCCAGTTCGAGAAGGCCGAGTGCACGTTCTTCAACTTCGACTTTCCGGAGAACTACTTCCACCTGCGCCGGCGGCTCCTGCCGCCGCTGGCCGGCACGTTGCCCGAGGCCGAGATCCACGCCCGGCTGTGCGAGGCGCTCGGCGCGCTCGCCGAGGCCGACCTCGCGCCGCTGCGCGCGGCCGCCGCGCAGGGCCTGCCCGCGTACGCGCGCGAGGTCGCGGCGCGCGTGCTGCCCGACCCGCGGCTCTCGGGCCTGGCGCCGGTGATCTTGTACCGGACGATGGCCCTGCCCGACGACGCGCGAGAAGGGGCGGTCGTGTTCGGGCTCGCGGCGCGCGCGGCGGTGGCGCACGGGCCGTCGCTCGCGCGGGCCGGCTTCGCGGGCCCGCCGCTCGAGGCCGCCTGTTCCCTGTTCGACCAGGTGATCGCCGCCGAGTCGGGCGTCGTGTTCGCGATCGACGAGTGGCCCGAGACGCGGAGCCGCGCGGCGACCCCCGACGGCAAGCTGCACCTCGCGCTGCCCGACCTGCTCGACGAGATCGCGCGGCTCGCCGACGCGCCCGCCCGCGACGCCGCCTTCCCCTTCGTGCTGAGCGCGGGCGAGCGCCGGTCGTTCACCGCGAACACGATCATACGCGACCCGTCGTGGCGCAAGAAAGACGGCGCGGGCGCGCTCCGCATCAACCCCGACGACGCCGCCATGTTCGGGGTCACGACCGGCGAGTCGCTCCGCTTGATCACGCGCCGCAACGCGGTCGTGGTCCCCGTCGAGGTCTCGGCCACGATGCAGCGCGGTCACGTCTCGCTCCCCAACGGGCTCGGACTCGCCTACCCGTCGGCGACCGGCGAGACCCGCGTCGGCGTCGCGCCGAACGAGCTGACCTCGAGCGCCGACCGCGACCCCTTCGTCGGCACGCCGTGGCACAAGCACGTGCCCGCGCGCCTCGAGCGCGTTTAAAGCGGCCGCCCGGCCGCTTTGGTAAAGTGGCCGCCAGGCCGCTTTGGTACGGTCGCAGGCGAGGCTTTGGGAGCCAGGCCACCTCGGGGTGGCCGCGGCGAAGCGTGCGGCACGTGCCGCTGCCCGAGGTGCCTGCCGCGCGGCTGCGGGCGAGCCCGACGACCGCCTGCTTCGCCGCCGCGACCGACCCCGGCGCCCGCTCGGTGCGCTGGCTCGGCCGCGCGGTGGCCGCGGGGCTGCAGGCGGCGGGGGCGAGCTTCGACCAGCGGCACCTGGCCGTGGTGGGCGCGGCGACGCAGGGGCGCTACGGTGCTGGGGTCGACGCTGAGCGGGGTGCAAGCCCTCGCGCTCGGCAGCCACCACAGTTGCGTGCGGGTGAACGGTGTCCGGCACGCCAGCCCAATGGCCGAAGCCCCGCCCCCGTCTTCGCCGCCCCGCGCTACCGCGCCTCTCCGTTGCTGGCAAAGGTGACAATCTCGATATTCTCTGCCCAGGCCGTCTCCCCGTTTGAGCCCGTGCCCTGGGCGACGAGAGAGCCCGACAGTATGCCTTCGCGGATCTCGCCGTCGACGAAGAGTCTCAGCGTCTCGTACTTGGCCGTCTCGACAAAAGAACCGAGGTCGAAGTCGGCGCCCAGGTCGGTGGCCTCGACGCCGGCGGAGAACGCGACCGGCCGGGCGCCTTGATCGTCTCGGAACAGCTCGAAGGTCGTCGGCACCAACGTATCGAGGCCGCCGGCCGCGCTCACCAGGCGCAGAACGCCGGCGACGCTGATACGGTCGGTGCACACGATGCCGACGGCAGGCCCGTCGGTGCCGGGCCCCCGCGACAGACGGCTGGGTCTGAGCCGCGCCCCGACGGCCCGGGCGCGCAGGTTCGCCATGGCCCGACGGCTCTCTTCGTAGACGCCGTGAAAGAGCCAGAACGCCTTGAATGGCGCCGCCGGCGTGCCGGGCGCGGCCTCGCTCGCGGTGCCTGCGGTCGGCCGGGCGTAGGCGCACCTCACCGGCGGTCAGGCCGGGCACGGCACCAAGCAGGCCAACCGCCTGCTCAGCAACGCCGCCATCTCGCAGTAGTTCGTAACCAGTATCTTGATCGAGCGCGAGCGCGGCCGTCGCCGAGGGGCGCCGAGGTCGGTTCGGCGCCCGGCGCGACGTTCAGGGCGCGGGCAAGAACACCAAACCGGCAAGGCCGCCGAAGAAACCGGGGACGGTCGTCGGCCCCACGTCGGTCAGGGCGCCGGTGGCCGGGTCCAACACGTAGAGCCGATTGGTGCCGTTATTGTCACCGTCGGCCACATAGAGCGAGCCGCGGGAGGGTTCGAAGGCCATCCCTGCGACGTTGCCGAGGGCCACCCCCGTGTCGAACGACGCCAGCGCACGGCCCGTGGCGGGGTCGACTTCGTACAGAGTGGCCGCGCCCGTGGGGCGTTGAAACGTCGTGTCGAGCACAAAGAGCCGGCCTTCGTTCGTAAAGGCCATGGCACTGGCGTCGGCGGCGGGCAGGGCGCCGATCGGCGTGGCGGCCCCGCCAACGGGGTCGACCGTGACCAGGGTCGAGGCGCCGCCGCCGCTCGTCACAGCATAGAGCTTGCCGTCGGCGGGGTTGAACGCGAGGTCGCCCTCGTTGACACTTTCGAGCCCGAGCAGCCCGACGACCGTCGTCGCGCCACTGCGCGGGTCGAGCGCAACAAGGCCGCCGGGCACGCTGACGCCATTGACCCGGCCGAACGAGTCGGTCATCGAAAGCAAGCGTCCGGTCGGCTCACGGGCAAGGCCCAGCAACACGTCAGCACCGCTCTGCCGCGCGTTGGTCGTCTCGCCCGTGCGCGGGTTGACGTCATAGAGGGCGGCATTGCCGGCGAAGTCGCCGTTGCGAAACGACACGCCCAGAAGGGGCGCCAACGACGTCGAGCCCCCGGCCCCGCCACCGCCGGCCTCCCCCCCGGCGCTGCCGCCGCCTCCCCCGGCCCCCGCGCGGCCGCTACCGCCGGCCTCCCCCCCGGCGCTGCCACCACCCCCCCCGGCCCCCGCGCGGCCGCCGCCGACGCCGGCCTCACCCCCGGCCCCCGCGCTACCGCCGGCCTCGCCCCCGGCCCCCGCGCTGCCGCCGGCCTCGCCCCCGGCCCCCGCGCCGCCGCCGGCCTCGCCCCCGGCCCCCGCGCTGCCGCCATTGCCGGCACTGGGGCCGCCTCCGGCGCCCGCATCGCCCCCGCCCTTGGCCCCCGCGGCGCCCGAAGCCGAGGGGCCGAGAAGAATGGGTTGCACGTCGGGAGAGTCGCCGCACGCCGCGAGCAGCGCGATCGACAACGCTCGTCGGAGCCAGCACACGCTCGGTTCTTGGTCGAGCTTCGTTCGAACTAGTTTGTAAATAGTCATCGGTTCGCCGGGGGCAGAAGGCCGTCGGGTCAGGGGGTTGCGGACGTAGGGCGATTCGCTGCCGGTGCCGCCGAATTCGAAGAACCGTCGGTCGGTGACACCGGGCACCGTGCCGTTTGGCCGGCGAGCGTACACCAGGGGGGCGCCCGACGAGACCTTCCCGCAGCGAAAGGGTGGCCTTCGAACCGGCGCTGCGCCGGGCAGCACGGAGCGATCCGAATCGACCGACACTCGGCACCACTCTGCCCGAACGACTGGTCGAGCCTCGCGGGCGCCCCACCTACCGACGAACGGGTGGCAAGATAGGCAATTCGACCGGAGCTCGGCCGGACGCCGGCGCGCGTCGGCCCGGCTCGCCGGCGTCGGCCCAGGCACGGAGCTCGACGCCCCGTCCGTCGCTGCTGGAAAATGCCACCGAATGCCGAAAAAGCCAAGAGGCCATCGAGTTCCGGCCTCCGAGACGGCCGTCATGTCGAGCACTGGCTACCACGACGAACACGCCCAGGCGTTCTCCGCCGACACCGTCGGCGCCGACCGAGCGGCGCGCTCCGAGCCCTATTCTCGCCCCGGTGCCCGCGGGAGGTCACATGCCCGACGCCGGGCGCGGCTCGGGCCGCGACGCCCGCGCCGTTGTCGACCGGGGCGGGGTGCGCCGTTGCGATTCGGTTGATACCGCGCGCCCCGCCGCGGGGGCACGGGGCCCGCGGGCGGTTGGGATGGCCTACCCCGATGCTTCGCGCGGGCCGCGGCGACGGGCGGGGTCGCCCTGCCTTACGCCCCCTTGCGGAAGGGCGGGGCGCTCGGCAGGCCGCTGCCTGTCGTGTCGACCTGCAAAACGTCGAGAATGCCTGCGAACACGTCGGCCTCGGTGGTCTCGCGGCCCGGGTCCGGAGCACCGGTCGTCGGGTCGAAGCCATACGTGCGGCCCGTCGCCCGGTCGATGCCGCCGAGGACGCGGTCGCCCTTGAGCAAGGGCGAGATGAGCAAGACGCCGTTGTTGAGATCGTGCCCGGTGCCGAACTCGACCGAGCCGCCGAGCCGGCTCTTGCTGCGGCCGAACTCGGTGGCCACGTAGATGAGGGTGTGGTCCCAGAGTGACTGCCCCGAGGTCGCGTCGAACGGCTCGGCCTTGAGCAAGTCGATGAGCCGGTCGATGACGCGCAGCGTACGGTCCCACACGATGGCTTGCATCGGGCGGTGAAAGTTGTGCGAATTGTCGAACGCGAGCGGCGGGTTGAGCAGGGCGCTCGTGCCGTCGAGAATGACCCGGTCGGTGGGCCAGATGGTGGTGGTCACCGCGACGCGGTGTTTCAACAGAAGAAAGCTGAGCGCGGCCTGCGCCTCGAGGGGGTCGAGGTCGATTTTGGGCAGGGCCTGGCGCAGCATCGCGAGTTCGGGGGCGGAGCCGAGCCCGAAGGCCGAAAGGGGGCTGGTGCTCGGGTCGTCCGACCGCAGCATGAGCTTGTCGATGAGGGCACGCGCTTCGAAGTCGGCGGCGGCGAGCCGCTGCCGGCGCCAGAGCTCGAGGCGGGGGCTCCGGCCGAAGGTGCGGGAGAAAGCGCTCGCGGGGTCGAGCCCCTCGTCGCGCAGGGCGCGGGCTTGCCGCACGAGCTCTGGCTCGGGCGCGCCCTTGACGCCCTTCGACCCGCTGAGGCCGAAGGGCCACAGGTCGGCGTGCGAGACCGACTCGGCGTAGCAGGCGTTGGGCAGCGTGTCGTCGAGCCCGCGTTCGGCGAACCCGAGCCCGGCCATGTTCACGTTCGGCACGGGCGCGCCCCGGCCGTGGGCGAGGGCGACGCACTCTTGCAGCGTGCGGCCGCGCCAGGCGTTGTTGCCCGTGATCGCGCGCTTCTGCCCGACCAGGTGGTTGACGCTCGAGTGCGTCATCGTCACGACGAGCATCTCGCCGCGGTGTTTCCGGACGAAATTCGACTGGTTGGCCGCGAACGGAAAGGGGAAAGCCCCGGCGCTCGGCCCGGCCAAGTCGACCGCCCGCAGGGGCGAACCGGGGAACGAAATCACTTGCTCGTCGGGAAAGCAGTTGACCGTTTGGTAGTTGGGGCATTCCGAGTGCCGCACGGCCAGAAAGCTGTCGATGATCGAAGCGCCGCCGGTGGCGCCGACGACGACGAGAAACTTCGGCGGCGCCGCGTCGGCGCGGCTCGACGAGGGCGAGAGGGTCGCGAGCCCGGTGGCGGCGGCGGCCCCGAAGGCCGCTCGCAACGCGTCGCGGCGTCGCATCGAGAAGGGGCGATGGGTCATGGCGTTCGCTCGCAGGGGTGGCATCGGGGGTTGGTTAAAAGAAGAGCGCCTCGGTCGTCGTGAGGGCCGCGAAGCACGCCAGCGTCGCCCAGACTTCGGCGGCCCCCGCGGGGCGCTGCTCGCGAACGGCGGCGTAAAAGCTCGACAGCCGCTCGCGCTCGAGCCCGCTCGACTCGCGGCCGAGGGCGCGGCGGTACAAGCGCGCGATCGCCTCGCGGGCGGCGGCCCCGTCGGGGTCGTTCAGGTTGCCGGCCGCGTCGACCTCGAGCCCCGACCAGAGCACGGCCCGGTCGGGGGCGGCGAAATCACGCCGGCTGCGCTCGACGCAGGCGGACAGGGCCATGCGCTCGACCGCCAGCGGGGTCGTCGCCCCCGTCGAGGGCGCGGGGAGAAACACTTGCGCGACGTAGGCGTCGACGCCCCCGAGCGCGACTCTGTGCACCTCGTCGACACACGAAAGTCGGCCGAGCTCGTTGCACACCTCGCCCGGGTCGAGCGCCAGCGCGGCCGCGTAATCGTTGCGCAGCCGTTCGCCGCCCTTGAAGCGCACGACCGCCCGGGGCGAAGCGAACGCCTTCGGCTCGTCGGCCGGGGCGCCGGCGCCGCCCGCGCCCCCGCCAAGGACGATCGGGTCAGACGCCGTCCCCGATGAGCACGCCAGCGCGCCGAGCGACCACGCGACCAAGCCCAACCACCGACGACCTACCTCAAGGGACACCGTACACCTCCGTGTCGATCAAGTCGTGCAACATGCCTTCGACGGAATACCCGCGGGGGCCCCGAAACGACCGCCAAAGGCCCTCGAACGCCGCGGCCTCGTCGGGCGCCGGGGGGGCGCCGAGCAGCAGCTGCCAGTAGTCGCGCACGAGCGCGATGGCGAAGGCGTCGCTGTCGGCGGCCGCCCGGGCCCAGGCGGTCAAATCGGCGACCGGCTGGCCGAAGAGGTAGCCCGCCTCGGGGGTCAGGCTCACCCCGGGGATGGCCCCCTCGTACAGGCTCTCGAGGCGGTCCGGCAGGTAACGCCCGAACCGCTCCAGATCGTCGGCCGACACCCCGTCGTAGTTGCGGAACGGGTACGTGAGCGGGTCGAGCGTCGAATGACAAACGGCGCAGGTCGGCGCCCGCAACCCCTTGTCGTCGTAGTCGACGGGCTCGTCGCTCACGGGGTAAAGCCCCTCTTGCTTGGCGATGTCGTACCCGAGGTACGAGCGGTAGGCCTGGGCGGCGGCCGTCCGCGGCAAGGCCGTGAACATGTTGTTGAAGATCAAAAACCACGCCGTCGTGATCATGCCCGCGCGCCGCTCGGCCGGTATGTTCTGCTGGCCGGGTAGCTCGTCGACCCGCGCGTAGTCGGTCGGGCCGGTCTGCCGCACGAAGTAGCGGGCGAGCAGCAGGTCGCGGGCGTCGTGGCCGTCAATTTGCGTATACACGAAGAGGGCGTAGTCGTCGTCGTACAAGGCGCCGCCGCCCCCCTCCCCCCCCGCACCGCCCTCGTCGCCGTAGTCGTTCTCGCCGAACGACGCGGGGCGCACCTTCGGGTGCGCGAGGCGCCAGACCGCGCCGTCGCGCCCGCGCCAGAACGGCGTTTTCAAGCACCCGTCGAGCGCTTCGTGCAGGGCCGCCCGCTGCGCCGCGCCCGCGCGCGCCCCGAACGCCTGCCGCTCTTCGAACGACGGCGACCGGCCGCAAAAGTCGAGCATCACCTTGCGATAAACGTAAGGGGGGTCGTACTGGCAGACGCGATAGGCGAGGCCCCCCGCGTCCCCCGGGCACTCGCGCGCGCCCGCCGCCGAGCGGCTCGCCGGGTCGCCGGGCGCGCTCCCCCCGCGGATCTCGTCGCCGTTGCTCTCCCCGTCGCCGTCGGCGTCGGACGCCTCGATGGCGCGGAGGGCCGCCGCGAAGGCGGCGTCGCCCGGCTCGCCCCCCCCGGCGGGCGGCAGCGCGCGGCGCACTTGCTCGCCGTACGGGTTCCACTCGACGGCGCCATCGACCTTCGAGTGGCAAAACGCGCAAGCGGGCCGGCCGGTCTGGCAAAGCGGGGCGTCGGGATAGGTCTCACAGAAAAGCGTCGGCGCGGACGGCTTAGCGGCGGCGAGCCCGGGGCAAGCCAACGCGGCGCCGACCGCGAGCAGACAAACTCGAGGTCGCATGGCATGAACCTTGGGTTGAAAGGAAACGAGCGTGGCCCGCCGTCCCGCGCGCGAGCCGGCGGGCCGCGGGGGCCGGGGGTAAAGATGGCGCCCCCCCCGCCGCCGGGCGAGGGCGCGAGGCGCCAAACGCCGGGCGAAATGCGCCAGCGGACGGGCCGCGCGCGGCGCCAAACGCCGGGCGAAATGCGCCAGCGGACGGGCCGCGCGCCGCCCCCCGCCCCCGTCGCGCGCGCCGCCGGCGGGTCGAACAGCGCGAGCCGCCCCCCCGCCCCGGAGGCCCCCGCAGGCGGCCCGCCGCCCCGAGGCGCCGCGCGTCGACCGGCGAGGTCCGAACGGGCACGGGGGGCCACGGTCGGGGCGAGCGTGGCTCACGGGGGGGGCGAGTCAGCGGGCGGGCGGGTCGCGCCGCGGCGCGGGCGCCGGAACGTCGGCCCAGCGCTTGCGGGCGCGCCGCAACGACCGCTCGTCGAAGAAGCCGAGGCGCAAGGCCACATCCGACAAGGACGCGCTCCGGTCGCGCAGCAGCTGCGTCGCGAGCGCCTGGCGCTCGACGTCGAGCAGCGACCGGAACGTGAGCCCGTGCTCGGTCAGCTGACGTTGCAACGTGCGGCCGCTGACGCACAGCCGGCGCGCGATGACGTCGAGGGCCGGCACTTTGCCCTCGTGCAAGTGCTCGCGCACCAGTCGCTCGGCCCGCTCGCGCAACGACAGGCCCTCGTCGCCGCCCGGCCGCCGCGCTCGCGCCTGGGCCTGCGCGAGCGACTCGAGAACGCGCGCGACGAGCGGGTCGGCATGCCGCATGGGCTTCGACAGCAGGCGGCGCGAAAGCGTCACCTCGTCGCGCGCCGCGCCGAAGACGAGCCGGGCGGGCCCGAACGCTTGGGCGTGGGCGGCGGTCGCGCGCGGGGCGGCATGGCGGAAGCGCAATTCGAGCAGGTCGCCATCGGCGCATGCCCAAACGCGCGTCAGGTGGGCGACCGTGGCCGCCGACATTTCGGCGAAGTGGCGAGCCCGTTCGGCGTCGGCGACGGGCACCTCGTCGACCATCACGAGGGCGTCGGCCCGAAGCTGAACGGCGGTGGCTCGCGCCCCCGGCGTTTGCAGCAGCAGGCTCTCGTAGCGCTGCCCGAGCGTCAGCGCGTCGCCGAAGGTGGCGGCGCTGCGGCACAACAGGCCGAGCACCCCGAGCGCTTCGACCAGCGCCGGCGAGGTGCCGTAATGAATACCAAACGCGTCGTCGTGGCTCAGCCGCGCGAGGTCGTCAAACAGCGCGACCAACGATTCGAGGCGCACGTAGCCGTCGGGCCGCAGCCCCTCGAGGCCGAGGCGCTCGAGCAGGCGGTGCACCCGGGCCGGATCTGCCCCGACGCCGAGCGCGTAGGCGCTGACGCCGAGCGCCAGCGAGGCACCGACCCGCACCTCGTCGGGCCCGTCGAGCTCGCCGGCCGGCGCGCTCGCGAGGCGGGCGCCTGCGGACTCTGCCGGGGGCGCAGTCGCCGCACGCACGCACCTCGCCCGGCTCATCGGCCCCGCCTCGCCCCGGCGCCGCACCCCGCCGCTCGCCGGCCCCCGCGGGCCGTCTCGGCCCGACGCGGCGCGGTGCTCGAGAGACGATCGGAACGATCTACACCCAGGTTATGCATGATCGGATCGCCGCGAGGAAGAGCGGCCGGGGCACCCGCGCCGGGCCGGGGCGAGCGCACCGGCTAGCGCAGAGGGAAAAGCGGCCTACGATGCCCTCCGTTCAAGAAAGCGAACGAAGCGAGCAGGTTCGCGCCCTGCGAGGTTTGGTGCGCTCGCCCCGAGCCCAGGGCCTTAGGGTGACGCGCCGGGCTCGTGCGCCCCGCCGAGAGGTACGTCGCGCCCGCGCGGCGCGCCGGAGCCAACCGACGACGGGGGGGGCGCCGCCGACGAGGGGCCGGTGGGTACCGACGAACCGAACTCGCTCGCTGCCCCGGCCCGGCGCGGCGCCGCCCCACAACCTTGCTAGAGGAACGCGTCAGCTCGAAAGGTGCGGCCGGCCCCGGCGCGACGCGCCGCACGCGCATGGTTTCGTCCGAACTACAAACCTCGACGGCCGGGCCCCCGCGCGCCCCAGGCGCCGCACGTTTCGGTATTCAGCGACCTTTTTCCAGTATCAACGGAAGAGGCGCGCGGCTCGGCGCCCGGGCGAGGGCGAAGCCACTTTTACGCCGCGATGACGCCTGGGCCTGGCTCTGTACGGATGCTATGCGGGTGTAAATCTTACCGCCCTGGTGGAGCAACTCCCCCCCCGGAGCGGGGGAGCGATAGGGAGGGAGTGGCCCAAAGAGTCCTGCATGGGTGCCCGACCGAATCGGCAAGGAACGTGCCCACGGGCCGCCGCAAAATAGGTAGCGCATACACCTACATCATTTCTGGCCTGACATGGTCTCGCGCCGTTCGGCGGTCGCCGCGGCGTCGAGCAAAGGTGTCACCGGGGGGAGGCGAGTGTTCGATGCGAAGTCGGCAGATTGGCCTTGTCTATCGTGCGGTCGCGTGGGCGGGCGCCGGGCTCTTCGGCGCGTGCGCGACGAACGACGCGCCCGGGTCTGCCGCGAACGCGAGCGCGGAGGTCACGGCGCAGGCGGGGCTCGACGTGAACGACGTGTCGATGTTGTTCCCGGTGCCCGACCGCGACAACGTGTGGCGGCTGATGCCGTTGACGGCGACGCTGTCGACGGGGCGCGACATTCTGCCGGCGCCGGTGTTCGACGCGATCGCGGACATCGCGCGCCGGGGGCGCGCCGAGCGCCTGGGCGCCCTGTCGATGACGCCCGAGGTCATGCGGAAGCTGCGCGAAGGCTCGCCCTTCGGCGCCGAAGACTTCGAAGAGGGGGGCGGGCCCGGGCTCGACCTCGACGCGGTCGGCGGCGCCCAGCGCGAGAGCTATCGCGTGGTGAGCCTGCGCTTCGACCCGTGCGCGCCGCCGGCGCCCGCCGACGCGGGCGCCGGCCGCACGCAGGTTCGCTTGGTGGCGCAGCCGTTCGTCGGCGACGTGCCCCAGGACGCGGCGGCGCACCTCATGTACGACGTTCCGTTCGCGGCCGCGCGCGAGATCGCCGAAGACCTGCTCTCGTGGCGCGACCCGGCCTCGGTCGGCCAGCCGCTCGGGGTGCACCCGGTCATGCGCGAGCAGGGGCTCGCCGGGCCGCTCTTCGAGCAGGCCTCGGGGTCGGACCAATCGTTGCGACTCGCCGGAGGCGGTCGACGAGGCCGGCGTCAATCACGGCGACTGGCTGATCGAGCGTCGCCAAGCGGCACGTGGGTAGTCAGACGTTCTTCGCGGCCAGGGCGACGATGAGCTCGCCCAGTTGCTCGTACTGCTCGTCCGTCCCAGGCTCCATCCCGGCGACGGCCTCGTCGAGAGCTTCCTTCGAGGGGTAGCGCTCGCTCACGACCAGCAGCGTCTTGCCGCCTCGTTCCTCGAAGGTCGCCGTGGCGACCGAATCATTGCCCCGTTCGTCACTCGTCCCGACGAGGCGCGAGTGCGGCGTCACTTCGAGGGACTGACCCGTGAACTCCGTCGACTTCGAGGCGTCGTCGTCGAACCCGAACACGTAGCGATACCTGCCCCCGGCGCGAAGGTCCGCCTCGCAGACGCGCAGGGGCATGCCCACCGGCCCGCTCCAAAACGCCGGCGTGCTTCTTCATGCCCGTCAGGGTCATGTGAAACTTGTCGGCCAGGTCTGTGATCGAGGCGTCGGCGCGCCCGAGATGCTCCCAAACGCCGCGTCGGGTGGCGTCCGAGAGCGCGGCGAACGAGGCGTCGAGGCGGGCCTTCGAACACTAAACCATATGGTTCAGTGTGTAACGCATGGACGGGTGGCAGGCAAGCGAAGTCGTCGGCCCGTCGGCCCGACGTCCTTGTCTGTCTGCTGCGATGCGAGCGTTCGGGCGGCGTGGGGGTGATTCGGCTTTGTGGGCCGTTCGAGGCACCGCCCGCGAGGCTGGCGGGAGGCACCGATGTCCAAGCGAGCATGCAGGTTCTTTTCCCCCGAGTTCAAGGCCCAGGGCAAGTCCGGCTGACGCCTCCACGAGGCGGCATGGATGGGGCGAGCGCGCGGCCCTGCATCCTGGGAGAGATCCCGGAGGTAAGAGCCTCGATGGGCATTCGGCTGTGGGGGCAATGGCCCAAGATCGCCCCCGGGCGATCGAGGCGGAGCGGTACCCGTTCCGCCAATCAAAGTTCGAAATCTCACAGAGCTCGACAATTAATTACATTTATTTTACCCCCGAAAGAACATTCCGTTTGTAAATTGCATATACCTGGAGGGCTCTCGGCGCCGGCCAAATGATGCGGCATGATTGACAAAACGGGTCCGCGGAGTGACTTCGGGGAGGGAATGGCCGTCGGGGGCTGGTGGGTTCTTCGCGAATCGCCTATATCGAGGGGCCGCGTTCGTCGCGCACGGAAAAGACGCGGCGCGCGGCCGACTGTTTCAACCAAGCTTCACGAGGAGAACGTCATGTCGCAAGAGCCCTGACACACCACTGGCTACGTTCGTGACCCCGCTACCGACTGGACGGTGTCGTGGACCCAAGATAGCTGGCACAAGATCAAGGGAATGCTCAAATTTCACCCGAACCGTTCCTACAGGATGGGGAAGTAATACGTGGACGGCGTGCCCGTCTGGGGGGTCAGCGTCCCCGACCTCAGCACGCTCACGTTCCACCCCGAGTTCGAGCTCGCGTACGAGATCTGGTCGTCGAACGTCGTTTCGGGGGACATCCTGGGTGGGATCTTGACCCAGAAGGACGACCACCCCATGGCCCTGTGGGCGGGCATCAAGAACTCGTCCGATACGCTGCTGGCCGAATACAAAACGACCACGCCGCGCGGCCCCAACCACAACGAAAAGGTCTCCACGGGAGTCGAGATCAAGCCCGACACCGGCATCTACACCATCGAGTGGAGTATCTCCCGCACCCAGTACGATGGCACGCGCGATCGGCAGGGAGCGGGCACGGTGGAGGGCCGGTTCCAGTGGGACTCCAATGCCGACGCGCTCCGCATGCACCTCAGGGCGTATTACAATATCTGACGCCCCCGACCGCACGGCCTGGCGCAGCGACCCGTTCGCTGCTCCGCGGGGTCGTGAAGCGTTCTCGCCTCGGGGGTGAATGACCCCGACCTCGCAGCCTCGCTCGACGAGCCCGCCCCCTACGACGCTGAAGAGGTGCACGCCTCGCAGCGACAGATGGTGCGGGCGATCCGCAAGGCCGTGGCTTGAGTCGACGGGCCCGAGGTCGAGTTTCGCGACGGCCGGCGGGTGCCGCGCGATGGCGACCGCGCGGTATTCGCGCTCGGCAGCCACCACAGTTACGCGCCGGTGAGCGGTGTCTGGCACGCCAGCCCAACGGCCGAAGCCCCGCCCCCGCCTTCGCCGCCTCGCGCTACCGCGCCTTTCCGCTGCCGGCAAAGGTGACAATCTCAATATTCTCTGCCCAGGCCGTCTCCCCGTTTGAGCCCGTGCCCTGGGCGACGAGAGAGCCCGACAGTATGCCTTCGCGGATCTCGCCGTCGACGAAGAGTCTCAGCGTCTCGTACTTGGCCGTCTCGACAAAGGAACCGAGGTCGAAGTCGGCGCCCAGGTCGGTGGCCTCGACGCCGGCGGAGAACGCGACCGGCCAGGCGCCTTGATCGTCTCGGAACAGCTCGAAGGTCGTCGGCACCAACGTATCGAGGCCGCCGGCCGCGCTCACCAGGCGCAGAACGCCGACGACGCTGATGCGGTCGGTGCACACGATGCCGACGGCAGGCCCGTCGGTGCCGGGGTCGGGGTAGACCTCGGTGCTCTCGACGAGGCGTAGGCTACCCTCGTTGACCGTGATACCGAAGGTAAACGCCGACTCGGATTCACCGGGCGCCCAGGCCGCGTCGCCCGCGCCCTCGGCGGGCAGCGCCGCGAGCAGGTCGGCGCCCGTCTTGCCGAGCGGCGTACGTGTCGCCGCGTCGAGAGGGGTCTCGACCTCGTCGCAAGAGGGCCCGATCGGATCGCCCCCGGTGTCGTCGTCATCGCCCCCGTCGCCATCATCGCCCTCGTCGTCGTCAGCGCGGTCGCCAGCGGCGTCGGTACCATCGCCCTGCGCCGTCGTCTTGAGAGGAGCCGCGGTGCCGCTGCAGGCGAGCGACGTGGCCAAGAAAACCATGGCAGCTAGGTAACGCATGAGGGCCCTCCCCGAGGTGTGGCAATGTCTACCCCCCCCACCGCGGGAGTGACATTCTCGTGCGCTCGACTGTATCGCACACGCTCTTCTCCGTGGGGCAAAAAGGGTTTTCTACCTTTCGAATTCGACCCCCGTGGCCCATGACTTCAGCAGCTTTTGTTGAGAATGTCACATCGGGCCGCCGCCCCCCTGCCCCCGCGACAGACGGCTGGGTCCGAGCCGCGCCCCGACGGCCCAGGCGCGCCCGTGGCGCGGCCGAACCTCGCGTCGCGACGCTGCACCGAGGTGCCCCGGAGCGACAGATTCAACAAACCATCGACGGGGTGTCGCCCAGGAAGGTGTCCTTCGAAACAATCGGCGACTTCGCGAATCGGGCCCTGCAACCAGGGGAGCGGGCACCGGCCGCCTCGCGGCGCCTCGGCCGCTCAGGGCCTACGGTCTACGCTGTATTGCTCGGGGGGTCTATACGTAGGCTTCGGGCCGCGACCGCGGCCGTCGCCACGACGCGCGTGGCCGACCGGACCACGGCGGTCTGGTGACGACCGCCCGCCCTCCGCCCCGTTCCCCCGGCCCCCCCCCGGCCCCCCCTCGGCCGGTGCGCAGGGCGGCGCCGCGCGGGCCGCGGCGCCGCCCCGCCTCTTACTCGCTCTCGCTCGGCTCGGACGGCTCGGACGGCTCGGCCGGCGCCTCGCCCTCGCCCGGCTCGCGCGCCGATGGGCCGCGGCGGCGGTGGCCGAGAAAGAGCGAGGGCACGAGCCGGTCGGCGTCGCCCTCGTGCCAGCGCAGGTCCGCCATGGCCCGCCGGCTCTCGTCGTAGACGCCGTGAAAGAGCCAGAACGCCTTGAGGCGCGTCTCTTCGGCCTCGCTCGGCGCCGAGGCCCCGTCGGTGCCCACGCGGCGCCGGCCCACCGCCTCGATCAGCTCGCGGCTCAGCTCGGACGCCCGCTCGAGGTCGGCCTCGGTCACCGACGTGCGGCCCGCCAGCTTGGCGCCCGCGTCGCGAAAGAGCAGAACGAGCTGCCCCAGATCGTTGGCCGTGTCGAGGTAGCCCGTCCCCTGGCGAATGGTCGCCACCACCTCGGGGTCGAGGTCGCCGTCGTGCGCGTGCCACTCGGCCGCCCGCAGCAGCCGCTCGCGCACCGGCGCGGCCTCCTCCGCCAGAACCCGCAGCCTCGCCTCGCCGTCGCTCGAGACCGCCACCCGGTAGTGCGCGTGCAGGGCCGCGTACGCATACTCGCGCAGCCGGCCCGCCCGCACGTGGTCATACTTGGGCGAATGCTCGCGCAGCTCGGCCATCCTCGCTTCGATGTTCGGTACCGCCCCGAGCCCGATCGTCACCGCGTCCGGTATCGAGACCGTGAGGCGGCGGAACGAGGCCGCCGGCGGCATCGCCTCGATCTGGGGCCGCGCCCACAGGTACGCCTGCGCCATCTCCTTCGCGGGTACGCCGGCGGGGGCCCCGCCGCCGGCCGCCCCCTCGCTCGGCGCCGCCCTCGCCTGCTGGTTCGCCTTCTGCCGGCGGTACGCTTGCTCCACGCGCCCGCGCGCCGTCCCCTCTGCCGTGGCCTTCCCCCGCTTGGCCTTTTCCGCCTTCGGGCTGGCCTTCCTCGGCTGGCTCGTCTCTGCCTTCGGGTTGGCCCTTCTCGGCTTGCTCGTCTCTGCCTTTTGCATGGTCGTCTCCCGCTTGGTCTTCGCTGCCTTCGTTGTCCTGTCGGTTCGCGTGCTCATGGTCGTTCTCCGTCGAGGGCGCCGGCCCATGCCGGCCCCCGAACGCGGCGCCCGGCGCCGCCCTCTGCCTTCCTGTCTTCCCTTCGGCCCGCCTCGGGCCGAGTTGCTCCGTTTTCGCTTCGTCTGGGTGCCCCCCCTCTCTTCTCCGCCTCGCCCTCCGACGGGCTCCTGCCATCCCCTTCGGCCAGGCCCTCCGCCGGTTGCTCGCCTTCGATCGTTTTTTTGCTCCGCCCCCGGCCCGCCCGGCGCCGCCCCCTCAAAGGGGGGTCCGTTCTGGCCCTCCTGTCTTCCTGTTCGGCCCGCCGTCCGGCCGGTTGCTCCTTTTTTTCGTCGGCCAGACCGGCGCCGACCTGCGGCCCGTCGGCCCCTCGCTCCCGGCCTTCGAAGGGGCCGCTCATCGGGCCCCCCCCGAGGGCCAGACGGGCACGAGCCTGGGCCCCGGCGCCACCGAGGGCGGGACTCGGCTCGTCGCTCGTCGGGAGCGCCTCCTTGGCCGCGGTACGCAGCGAGGCCGGGTCCCCCCCGAGGTTGAGCGTCGAATGCCCCCCGACGCACGCTTCGAACTCGCGTCGCGCCGACGCCGCATCGACCCCGGCGAGCTCGTCGGCATAGGCAGCTCGGGCGCGATGAGCGCTGAGACCTTGCCGGCCGCGCCCCTCGGGCCCTCCGGGGCCTCGCCTCCCGCCGCCCGCCCCCACCCGCCGTCACCAGCGCCTGGGAGACGACGCCGCTCTCGTCGAGACCAAGTAACTCGCTGCGCACGGCCTCTCGCTCGACCCCGAGCGCCTCCGGGGTCACGTTCGCCACGGGCGCGAGCATGCGCGCCCCACGACGAGGCCGTACGATTTGTCGGCCGCCCCCCTCACTCCTCACCGAGCACCAAGCGCCCGACCAAGTACATGGGTTCGCGTCGCAAGTGCGCCACGGCAACCAAGAGGTGCTCGGTCGGCAATTCGACGTAGATTACCGCGTAGGGAAAGCGATCGAGCAGAAGGCGTCGCGCGTCGAGGGAGCGCGGCAGAGGGGCGCCGAGGGTCGGCGCTTCTTCGAGCAAGGTGAGCTTGCCCTCGAGCTCGGTCACGAAGGCATCGCCGAGCCCGGGACGCCGGCGCTCGTACCAAGCCGCCGCTTGCCGCGCCTCGTCGAGAGCGGCCTGGTGCCAGCGCTAAGCCTTGGTCACGGCGTGCGCCGAAGAGCGGCCCGAAGCTGGGCGATGCCCTCGCGCCCCGACGGCCCGAGGCCCTCGCCCCGCAGAGCCTGCTGGCGGCGCCGCTCGACCTCATCGGCCCAAGCCTGGTCGAGCGACTCATGGGCCGGGTGGGGCACACTCGCCCAGAGCAAGTCGGCCAACAGCTCGCGCTCTTCGGGGTCGAGCCGGAGGGCCTGCTCGAGCAAAGACTCTGCCAAGGCGGTCATCGCCCTAGCAGTCTACCCTCTTCGTGCCACCGGCGCACGAGGCGGGGGCTGGGCGGCCTCACCTCCTGCCCTCGCAGGGCCGCGCGCTCGCCCACCACGAGCCGCACGTCCTGCTCGACGCGCTGCGCGCCCTCGTGCCCGACTTCTTGCCCCCCGAGCAACCCGTCGGCCCCGCCGAGCCCGCGCCCACCCGCCTCGACGCGCTCGCCCCGCCCCGCGACGCCGACTCGGTCTTGCGCGTCGGCACGCGCCTGCTCGCCCACGTCGAGTGCCAGGGCGACCGCGACACGACGGTGACGCCTGCCCCCGAAAGGGCGCAGCCCTCGGCGTGACGGAGTTGACGGGCCTCGGCGCCGACCGGGGGCGAATCTCCGACGCGCTCGCGTGCGCGCGCCCGGCAGACTCGGGGCGCTGACGCCCCCGGGCGCATCACCGTGACCCGACCGAGAGCCCCAAAGGGCTCTGGGCCAATCATGGTGATTGGTCGAAGGCTGTCGACCACCCTTCGACCAATCACCATGATTGAATTTGGGGCGTCGATCCCCCTCGGACCAATCACTACGATTGCCGGAGGGTCGGGGGCACCTCACAAACCAATCACCATGATTGCCGGAAGGGCGCCGCCCCCCCTCGGACCAATCACCAGGATTGGCCCAGGGGTCATGGGGGGCCCTCGCCCAATCACCGTGGTTGGCCCGGGGGGGCCCACCGCGGGGCGCTGACGTTCGGGCCGGGGGGCGCAAAAAAAATGCGAAACCGCGCCGAGCCTTCCGTCTGGAGGGTGCGAGCGAGCCGGGCGCCTCCGAGGCGGCCCGGCCGCGGCGTCGACTCGCCGTCGCGCCCCCGTCGCCGGCCCTTACCCCCCGCGCCCGTCCGGGCGCCTTCACGCTTGCCGGAGAGCCCCATGAAACTTCGACCGTCCGTTCGCGCCCCCGCGCTGCTCGCCACGCTCTTTCTCGCCCTGCCGGCCTCGCTCGCGGCTTGCTCGCCCGGCGGGTCGGCCTCGTCCGACGGGCAGGCCTCGGCCGACGTCATCGGGACGGGGGCCACGCTGCGCTGCACGGCGTCGTTCCAGAACGGCCCCGACCTCTGGTCGTACCGCGCCGAGCCTTTCACGCCCGAGTCGCCGTCGCTCACGCTGAACGTGTTCAAGAACGGTGAGGCCTTCGCCCCCGTCGTGCTCGAGCGGCGCGCCGATCAAACCAGGCCGGTGTTCGAAGACCCCCGCGGCGACATCTTGCTCGTCGTCAACGAGAGCGACGTGCCGGGCCTCGCCTCGGTCATCGTGAACCACCGCTCGGTGCCGGACGTCACGGTGGTCGACCCGGCCAACCAAGCGGGGCTCTTTCCGGAGGGGTCTTGCTCGGTCGAAGGCGGCTCGGACGGCGGCGTCGAGCCGCCCCCGGCCTTGCCCTCGACCGTCACCGGCACCTGGGGGCTGGTGCGCTACCGGGGCAGCGTGGTGATGGGCATCGGCGCGGCGCGCGAAGACGTGCCCCTCGAGCGCAGCTTCGACCCGCTGAGCGCCGAGTCGCAGGCGAGCTTCGACATCGACGCCGAGGGGTTCGGCTCGATCGCGGGCACGAAGGCCTGCCGCCTGCCCTCGCTCGAGCCGCCGCCGGACGCCGAGGTGGCGAAGATCCACGCGTCGCGGCTGCTCAACGCAGTCGAGGGCCTGGTGGGCGTGGTGCAGGCGCTGGCGAACTTGAACCAGTTCTTCGCCTGCCAGGCGGGCGACCGCATCGAGGCGAGCGTCAACGTCGTGCCCGCGCGGGGCCCCTTCGGCGGTCCCATCGAACGGCTGCCGGCCAACGTCGGCGTGCTCGGCGAGGGCAGCGACACGAACGCCGCCGACGCCGAGTGCGCCGCGCTCGGCAACGTGCGCTACGTGCGCATCGACGGGGCCGACGCGTGCATCGGCTTCACCGACGACGTGGGGCGCGAGGCGAAGATGCTGCTCGTGCGCCCGGGCGAGATCCACGTCCAACGCCTCGAGTTCCAGCAGATCGTGCGCGCCGCGCCCGGCTTCTGAGCGCGCCGCGCCCGGCTTCCGAGCGCGCCGCGCCCGGCTTCCGAGCGCGCCGCGGGCGGCCCGCGTGGCGCCCTGGCCCCTCCTTGTCCAGCGGCCGCGCGGCGCCCCGCTTCCCGCCTTCGGAGGTATGACCATGACCATTCGCAAAGCCCGACCGCGCCGCTTCGACCTGACCTTCCTTCGACCGCTGCGCCAGCTCGCCTGGGCGGCGGCGGCCCTGCCGCTGCTCGGCGGCGGCTGCTCGGGCTCGTCCCCGGGCGAGACCGCGGCCGACGCGGCCGAGGCGGCCGAGGGGGTGAGCGCCGGGGCGTGTCAGCAGGTCGACGAGAACACGGCGCGGGTCGCGAGCGATCTGCCGGGCATCGCCGCCTGGACGCTGCGGACCGAGACGCCGCGGAGCCTGTTCGGCTTCGACGCGTCGCGCTGACCTTGACCGGCGAGGACGCGACGGGCGCGGCGCGCATCGCGGGGCGGTTTCGGCTGCACTTCGTCACGGCCGAGCTACTCGACGCGAACTCGCTCATCGTGCGCGCGGCCGACGGCGACCCGGCCAACGACCCGTCGCCCGCCGAGGTGATCGCGTTCTACCGCGAGCGCCTTTACGAAGACCGGCTGCTCGAAGACGGCGCGCCCCCCGGCCCGCCGACCGGGCCCTGATCGGGCCCCGTGATCGGCCGGCCGGCGGCCCGGGGGGCGCGTCAGTCGGATTCGAGCAGGCGCCGGACGCTGACGTCGAGCTGGCTCTGCAAGAGGCCCATCAGCCGCTCGACCTCGCGGCCGTCGAGCCCGAGGGCGGCGGCGAGGCGGCGGCGGGTGTCGGCGATGAGCTCGTCGCGGGCGGCGTCGAGCCAGCGGTAGACGGTGGCCCCGTGCACGCCGTACAGGGCGGCGAGCCCGGCGACGGTGACGCCGTCGAGCAGGTGTTGCTTGAGCAGCAGGCGCGCCCGGGGCGAGAGGCCGGCGAGGGCCTCGGCGGCGGCGCGCGCGAACTGGTCGCGGTAGGCGTGCTTGAGCCGGGCGATCTCGGGGTCGTCGGCGACGGCGGCCCAGTCGACCCAGTCGACCTCGCGGGCGGCGGCGCCCCCGCGGCGCGCGTCGTGGGCGGCGCGCACGGCGTTGGCGCGCACCCAGCCGGCGAGCGAGCCACGCCCCGCGTAGCGCCCGAGCGCGGGGCCGCGCCCGTCGACGCCGACGAGCAGCTTGATGCGGAGCTGCTGGGCGATGTCTTGCCGGTCGGCGGCGCCGAGGCCGAGGCGCGTCAGGGCGGGCTCGACCGTGCGGACGAAGAGCTGCTCGAAGGCCTCGAGCGCGGGCGGCAGGCCCTCGAGGCAGGCGCAACAGAGGGAAAGATCGCCCGCGCGCAGCGCCCGCAGCCCCGCCGCGACGTCGTCGCCCTGCACCCGCCCGAAGGCGAAGGCGGCGAAGCGGTCGGGCGCGAGCCCGAAGGCGCCGCCCTCGGCCGCCGCGCGCTCGAGCAGCGCGGCGAACTCGGCGCGGGCCTCGGGGCCGAGCGCGCCCCGCAGCTCGGGCGGAATGCCCTCGAGCCATGCCTCGCGTTCGACGCCCGGGCTCATCGGCAAGCAGTCGGCCACGATAGCAGGTGTCGGCCCCGCCACCAGTGGGTACCATCGGCCCCCATGCGGCGGGCGGAGGGCGGCGAGACGGCGTGTTTCGACGACGATGAGCTCGTCGCGTGGGTCGAGGGGGGGCTCGACGACGCGCGCCGCCGGCCGCTGCTGGCCCACCTCGAGGGCTGCGACGACTGCCGCCGCCTCGTCTCCGAGCTCGCCCGCGCCTCGGCCACCCCGTCGGCGCCGGGCGGGGCGACGCCCCGGCCCGAGGCCCCGGCCGACCAGCCGCCGGGGGGCGCGGGCCCGATCGGGCGCGGCACGCCCCTCGGGCGCTACGTGGTGCTCGGCGCCCTCGGGGCCGGCGCGATGGGCGTCGTCTACGAGGTGTACGACCCCGAGCTCGATCGGCGGGTGGCGCTCAAGCTGCTGCGGGCGGCGGTGGGGGCGAGCCCCGCGGCCGACGAGCGCCTGCGCCGCGAGGCGCACGCGATGGCGCGCGTCGCGCACCCGAACGTGGTGCCCGTCTTCGACGCCGGGCTCTGGGGCGGCCGCGTCTACCTGACGATGGAGCTGGTCGAGGGCGGCCGGACCCTGGCGCGCTGGCTGGCGGACGAGCGGCCGCGGCTCGCGCGCGTGCTCGCCGCCTTCGCGCAGGCGGGCGAGGGGCTCGCGGCGGCGCACGCGGCGGGGGTGGTGCACCGCGACTTCAAGCCCGACAACGTGCTGATCGGCCCCGACGGCCGGGCGCGCGTCACCGACTTCGGCGTCGCCTCGGTCGGGCGCCCCGCCGCGGGCGCGCCGGCGGGCGAAGGGCGCTCGTTCGTCGGCACGCCGGCGTACATGGCGCCCGAGCAGATGCTGGGGCAGCCGGCCGACGCGAAGAGCGACCAGTTCAGCTTCTGCGTCGCCCTCTACGAGGCGCTCTACGGCGAACGGCCCTTCGACGCCGGGGCGGGCGGGTCGTGGCTCGCGTCGCTGTCGGCGGGGGGCCTGCGGGCGCCCGCCCGCGGCGCGCGCGGGCGGGTGCCGGGGGCGCTGCGCCGCGCGCTCGAGCGCGGGCTGCACGCCGACCCGGCCGAGCGCCACGCGTCGATGGAGGCGCTCGCGCGCGCGCTGCGCCGCGCGGGGGGCGCGGGGCGGCGCCGGGCCGCCTGGGCCGTCGCCGCGGCGCTCGCCCTGCTCGGCCTGGGGGCGGGCGCGGCGCTGCGCGGCACGGCGCGGCCCGCCTCGGCGTGCGGCCCCCCCGAGCAGGACGCCCGCGAGCTGCTGGGCGACGAGCGCCGGGCGGCGGTGCGCAAGGCCCTCGGCGAGGGGGCGGGGGGCGACGAGGCGTGGGCGAGCCTCGAGCGCTCGCTCGACCGCTACGCGACCGAATGGGCTTCGCTGCGCCACGCGGCCTGCGTCGCCGACGAGGCCGCGCCGCCGCGCCCCGGCGGGCCCGCCGTCGGCGCGGCGCGCGAGTGCCTCGAGCGGCGGCGCCTCGAGTTCGACGCCCTCGTCCGCGAGCTCGCGGCGGGGGCGGCGCCGGCGCCGCGCGCGGCCGAGGCCGCCTTCTTGCTCACCGACCTGCGCGCCTGCGGCAACGCCCGCGCGCTCGCCGCCAGCGCGTCGGGCCCGGCCGACGCCGCCCGCCTCGAAGAGCTGCGGCGCGCGATCGCCGACGCCCGCGCCGCCCTGGCGCTCGGGCGCCCCGCCGAGAGCGTGCCGCGCGCCACGCGCGCCGTCGAGCTCGCGCGCTCGCTCGGCAACCGCTACTTCGAGGGCGAGGCGCTCATCGCCCTCGGCAGCGCGCACCTGGGCGCCGGCGCCTTCGGCGAGGCCGAGCGGCACCTTACCGACGCCTACCGCAGCAGCGACGCCGCCGGCGACGACCTCAACCGGGCGTACATCACCGCGCCGCTGTCGTTCCTCGCCGGCTGCGTCCGGCGCGCGCCGGCCGAGGGGCACCGCTGGCTCGAGCTCGGGTTCGCCGCCGCCGAGCGCTCCGAGGGCGGCCGCGCGCTCGAGGGCAGCCTGCGCGCCGCCGAGGGCTCGCTGCTCGGCTGCGAGGGCCGCGGCCGCGAGGCGATCGACGTCTTCGGGCGCGCGCTCGAGCTGCTCGACGGCACGCCGGCGCACGAGCCGAGCACGGTGCGCACGCTGCTCAACCTGGTCGTCGAGCGGCACAACCTCGGCGACTACGACACCGCGCCGCTGCTCGACCGGGCCGAGCGGCTCGCGCGCGCCGCCCTCGGCCCGACGCACCCGTGGGTCGGCCGGGCGCACTTTCTCTGGTGCGAGTCGGCCTTCTCGCGCGGGCTCTACCGCGAGGCCCGCGACCACGCCGACCAGGCGCGCCGCGCCCTCGAGGCCGCCCTCGGCCGCGGCCACCGGGACACGCTGCGCACCTGGGGCAACCTCTGCTCGCTCGACGCCCTCTCCGGGACCACCGAGCGCGCCCTCGCCTGCCAACGCGACGCGCTCGCCGAGGCCGAGCGCTCGCTCGGCGCAGACGACGAGGTAACGGCCGAGCTGCGCACCCAGCTCGGCGCCCTGCTCGTCGACGCCGGCCACGCCCGCGAGGCCTTGCCGGCGTTGCGCCGCTCGCTCGGCGTGCTGCGCGCCCGCCGCGGCGCCGACGACCCCACCCTCGGGGCCACCTACGTGCCGCTCGGCGAGGCGCTCTTGGGCCTCGGCCGCGGCCGCGAGGCCCTCGCCGAGCTCAAGCGCGCCGAGCGCCTCTTCGCGCGCCTCGACCCCGGCCCCGTCGACCGCGCCGGCCTTCACTTCGCCCTCGCCCGCGCCCTCGCCCCGACCGATCGCGCCCGCGCGCGCCGCCTGGCCGAGTCGGCCCGCGCGCTCTACGGCTCGGTCGGCGGCGAGGGCCTGCCCGACCGAGTGGCCCGCATCGACGCCTGGCTCGCCGGCGCCGCCGCCCGCGCCCGCCCGCGCCCCCGCCCCCGCGCCGGCGAGGCGCGCCCTGCGCGGTAGGCTCCGCCACGTCAAGACGGGCGCGCGTACCGAAGAGCCAGATACCCGATGAGAGCGAGGGTAACCTCGAGCGAGACGCTTGCGACGATAGCGATCACCTCGGCGTGCCCGGCCAGCAGCTTCCGGGGGGCGGCCCGGCCCCTCGCAACCCGAGCTTTCCGTTTTCGGGCCCGGGCGTTTGCTTTCGCGAGTGCCTCGAGCTCGGCGTCGGCGGATCTTTCTCGACCAAGACGACTGCCCCGATACCCCCACACGTGCGTGCCCTGCAGCCAGGCGGCCGACGGCACGCGCGGCTGCTGAGGCTTGGCGTTGGCGGTTCCGGACGCGTTCCGTTGCCACGGGAACATGCCGCAAAGCGCCGGAGCGTTCGGGCGAACGAGGTGCCCGAGACGGTTTGCGAGCGCGCCGCCCGCGGCGGGGCGCTGATGTATAATCTTTTCATTATGAGCTACGACGAGGCTGCTTATTATGCAGACGTTGCCGCGAGCGTGGTTCGTCTGCGCGGTGAGGTGCCGCGCGCGAAGGTCATCGCGATGCTCCTGGCGCTCGACCTCAGCCCAGACCAGGGGGCCGAAGTGCTGGCGTACGGGCTCGCGAACGGCCTCTTCACCGCCGACCCTGCGGGCACGCTCCTGCGGGCGAAGGCGGTCGCGCCCGCCGAGGCCGACGCGTCGTCGCGCCAGGGGGCGAGGTCGGAGACCGAAGTCGAGGCCGCGCTCTATCGCGCCATTCGAGATAATGTGCCGGCGTCGGTCTGGGCCGTCGATCGGCGGGGGGTGCTCATTCACCACGCGGGCAAGGGGCTCGAGGCGGCGGGGGTCGAGCAGGGGCAATTCCTCGGTAAGAGCGTCTTCGACCTCTACGCCGGCAGCGCCGGCAACGAGGCGGTGCGGCAGGCCCTCGAGGGCCGGCCCGCGCACTCGTTCGACGAGCAGCACGCGGTCTTCTGGGAGACCTGGTACATTCCCATCCGCGACGAGCGCGGGGCGGTCGCGATGGTCGCCGGCATCACGCTCGACGTCTCGGCGGCCAAGCGCGCCGAGAACGAGCTGCGGGCGAAGCTCGCGTTGATCGAGAGCCAGCAGCGGGTGATCAACGCGCTCTCGACCCCCATCATCGAGGTCTGGGACAAGGTCCTGACCTTGCCCATGCTCGGGGTCATCGACAGCGCGCGGGCCGCGGCGATGATGGCGAGCCTGCTCGAGCGAATCAACGGGACGGGGGCGCGGGTGGCCATCCTCGATTTGACGGGCATTCACGAGATCGATACGGCGACGGCGGCCCACGTGCTGAAGCTCATTCAGGCCATCCGGCTCCTGGGGGCCGAGGGCATCATCACGGGCATCCAGCCGAGGGTGGCGCAGACCATGGTCGCGCTGGGGCTCGATCTCGGCTCGATCGTGACGCGGGCCAGCCTGCGAGAGGGGCTGCGGTTCTGCATGACGCGGATGCGCGACGGGGCCGGCGCCCCCGCGTGAGCGGCGCCCCCCGGCCCGCCGCCGTGCTCATTGCCGCTCGGACACGAGGGCGGCGGCCGCGCACTGCTTGCCGCCCGCCCAGTTGTTCGCGGCGTACACGATGGGCTGGGCGTAGCCGCCGCCCGGCGAGGTGTCGCAGCGCAGCGCGAGGCCGGCGCCGCGGTGCATGTTGCCGACGAGGCTGACCTGCTGGAAGGGCTGCGTCGCCCCGAAGAACACGGCCGCGAGCAGATCGCCGGCGAGGCGGTTGCCCGCGATCATGACGCCGTCGGCCGGCCGGATGGTCGAGCGCAGGTAGATGCCGGGCGCGGCCGGGGCGGCCACGTTCCACCGGAAGTCGTTGTCGGAGACCGAGACGTCTTGCACCGACTCCATCACGATGCCCCCGCCGGGGGTGTCGTTGACGAAGACGTTGCCGGTGACGGCGAGGTTGGTGGCGAAGGCGCCCGAGTGGTGCACCGCGCGCAGCAGCGGGCCGGCGGCGCCGCGGCGGCGGACGGCGTTGCCCGCGACGCTCACGCGGTCGGCCACGTTGCCGACCTCGATGACGCCGTACCCTGACTCCATCGTCGCGTCGAAGGCGTTGCCGGTGACGGTCACGTCCGAGGCGCGGTAGGAGGCGAGCCCGCGCCCTTCGAAGACGTTGTTGGCGACGACGACGCGCGCCATCGGGCCGCCGATGCCCCCGACCGTGACCGACCAGTCGCCCTGGGCGACCGCCGGGTCGTCGCGGAACACGTTGCCCACGATCGCGATCGAGCCGTTCAGATCGCCCGGCCCCCCCGAGGGCTCGCTGTCGATGTCTTGGTCGCTCGCGTGGGTGAACTGGTTCCCCTGGACGATGAGGTCGAACACGTTGCGCTGAATGGCGATGCCGCTCCGGGCGCACGACGTGAAGGTGCCGCCGATGACGGTCACGCGGCGCACCGCGCTCGCGGGCGTGGCGCCGACGAGGCGCAGGCAATCGCCCTTGCGCGAGCCGTCGGCGGGCTCGGGGTGGCGGAAGCCGACGTGGTCGATGCGCACGTCCTCGACGGGCCCGGTGCCCAGCCCGCTGCCGATCTCGATGGCGTGAAACTGCTCGCTCGTGTTCGACGTGGCCGAGGTGTCGATGGTGAGGTCGCGAATCGTGATGTCGCGCGCGCCGGGGTCGAGGGCGATGACCCAGAGGTCGGCCTTGGCCTGGTCGCCGACGACCTCGAGCACCGTGCCCGGGCCCGCGCCCTGAATTTCGATGTGGGGCGAGTGCGTCGAGAGCGCGGCGAAGCGGTTGTAGCTGCCGGCGGGGGCGCGGGTGAGGGTGAAGCGCCCGGCGCCGAAGCACACGCGCCCCCCGCCAGCGGCCGCCGCCGCGTCGATCGCGAGCTGGGCGGCGGGCCGGTCGTCGAGCCCGTCGTCCGGGACGGCCCCGTAGGCCTCGGGGGCGAAGCAGCCCGACGCGGGCGTGGAGAGGGCCCGGGCCGCCGCGCCCGCCTCGGGCCGCGTTTCGTCCGCCGGGGCGCCGGCCGCGGCGCACGCCAGCATCGAGCCGAGGGCGAGCAGGCCCGCCGGCAAGGGCCAGCGCGGCGAGCGCCCTTCGCGCGCGCTCGGGGCGGCCGGCGAAGGCGCCCGCGCTGCGCGTCGACCCCCCGCCGCCCCCGGCGGGCGGCAGGCCAGGCGCGCTCTCTGCGCCGCGACATGGTTGGTAACCGCACGATGCACGTCGTTCATGGGTAGCTCCCCTCGGTTCGTCGCGTGCCTGCCTCGTGCCCCCGCCCCCGCCAGACGCGAGGGGGCGCGGGGCCGCGAGGTGCGCGACGGACCGTCCGCGCACCCGCAGGCGCGTCCCCTGCCCTACGCAGGGGCCGTGCCGGCGGCGGCGCCCGTCACGCGGCCCCGAAATGCCGCGCGTCCGCGGGGCGCGAGGGCGGCGGGGTGGGCCGAACGCTTGCGCGAGGTGCGCACCTTGCCCATGGCGCGCGGCGGGGCTTGCGCATCCTGCGCATCGGGCGCGGCCTGCCGGGCGACGGCACGCCCGGCCGCCGAGGCGCCAGGTCGCCGGCCGCTCGGTGACGCCGGGCGATCGGGCCCCCGAGGGCGCCAAAGTTCGGCGCCCGGGCCCCATCGCCCTCGAATTTAACGCGCTCGCCCTGCCCCCATAGGCGATGGCGTGGCGCAGATCATGCGCCGTATCGGCCTCATCGAAGGTGATCCCGAGCCGCACGAGGGCCACCGCCATGGCCGGCTTTACCCCCGAGAGGATGCAGCGCGCGCCGAGCAGCTGCACGGCACGGAAGAGCTTCACGAAGTGCGCGGCCGTTGCCGCGTCGATCGCCTCGACCCCGGTCACGTCGAGGATCGTGATGCGCGAGCGCTTCGCGGCGATCTGATGCAGAGCCCGCTCGATCATCTGCTCGGCCCGCCGCTCGTCGACGACGCCGACGATGGGCAAAACGAGCATATCTTGCCCGACCTCGAGGACGGGGGTTGCGATCTCGTCGATCGCCAGGCGCAGGCGGTCGATAAGTTTGGACTTTTCTTGCTCGCTCTCGGCCAGCGCGCGATTCTGGGTTGCGAGGACGTTCGCCTGGTGCTGCAGGGCTCGCTCCGACAGCGAAAGCTGCTCGGCGCGCCGCTCCGACTCGGCGACGGCCTGCTCGAGCCTCGTCGCCTGCTGCGCCACGAGGGCCTCCTGCAATTCGAGCAACTGGCGCAGCGCGATGAGCTCGGACCGCAGGAGCTCGATCTCGTCAGGGAAGGACATCAGTCGAACGCTCTCATGCGGCAAAGAGGCAGGAGGGCGAGCTTCACGTTGAGCGCGAGCGGCTTGAGAAGGTCGGCCGCTCGCCGCGTGACCGGCAACCGAGAGAACAGGAGCACGACGAAGAGCTGGGCGTAGGGCAGGATGCCCCCGAACGCGAGGACCGAGCGGACGCCGGCGTCTTTTACGAAATCCTGCGCGGGGATGAAGGAGCTTCCGTTCGCCTCCTCGACGAGGAAGATGGTGGAGCCGCTCCGCTCGAGCTCGCGGAGCGCCGCCTCGTCGCGCTCGATGAATGCCGCCGGGGAGATGCCGAATTGGCGAAAAATTTCGGCGACCATAGGGAGCCTCTCGATGAAGGCGGCGTCCGGAAGGGGGATGGCCCGGTGGCCTATCGATGCCCGACGATCGTTCCAGGCTGGGCGGTCGCCTCGGGTCGCCATGAGAACGAGGCAAGAGCTCTCGGGCGGAGGCGGCCCCGCCAGACATCGTGCGGCGACCCCGGCGAGGTCAGGGTCGAGGTCGGCGTACGGGTGCGTCTTGTAAAAGCGGACGAGCGCGCACGCCCGCTCGTCACCCCGGCGAAGCTCATCGTAGAGGTGATCGACGAGGCGGCGCGCCGCCGCCTCGATGGAGCCCGCGCCGTGCGCGAGGGTTCGGAGATGCGAACCCAATACAACGGCGTCGGAAAGCTGAATTTGGGCCAGATCGATCATCACAAACCATAATCGCGCCAGATGGCGCGAAGCCCCGAAGTCAATAACCGTCAATGAAGAGTAAGCATACGGGCGACGACCCTGTCAACCCGTCCCGCTTTCGATCCGGGGCGGTGCGATTGCCCCCTGCGATCGGAGGGGGAGGCACCACGGGTCGATGATGTCTCGGGCGCCGCTCGTGACCTTCGCTGCCGCCGCCCTCCTCACGATCCTGTCGGGCGGGCGGCATCGCCGAGATCACGTCGGGGCGGGCCGTGCTCGAGCGTAAGGGGTCGACGCAGGGCGTCGGCCGCGGCGCCGCCTACGCCCTCGGCCCGCTCGGCGCGCGGCCCCGGGGGCCGGTCTCTACGTCGGCGATGCCGCCGGCTGCGCTGTGCCTCGGGGCGCCGGGAGGCGAAGCGCGACGTGGCGCTCGCCGGTTTGGGAGCGAAACGCTTTCATTACCGACTGCAACCGCGTACCGTCCCGGGCGGGCGACAACAAATCGGATTGAACGCGCGCGCGGCAAGCGGCGAGCTCGCGGCGCTCGACGCCGAGGGCAAGCGACCCGCCCGTCGCACGATCGAAACCAGGGGCGCTCCTACCAGTTGTCTTTGCTCGAAGCAGAAATCGGTGGGGGGGGGTTGCCGCTTTCTCGATTGACGGGGCCGGCCGGGGCGTCGCCCCCGGGCCTCGCGTGCCGCGAGCTTCGCGGTCGCCTCGTGGGCGCAGGGTGTGCCGCGCCCCGGCGCGAACCGCCCGAGAGGGTTCGCGTTTCGGCGGCCTTGACGGTAGGCTAGGCCCCCGCGGCGGGTCGGGGGGCCCGGGCCGGCGATCGGGAGGGGGGCCTCGCTCGACCGACGACCTGCCCATCGATGAGCTCGAACGACTGCTGGCGGGGGCGAGGGGCCGGGGCGACGCGACGGCCGAGGCGCTGCGGGGCCGGCACAAGGGCGGCGTCGTACGCAATCGAGGTCTTTCACGAGACCTTCTCGGCCCTGCTGGCCCGCGCCTGCTTGCGGCTCACGACGTAGGCGGGCCCGACCCCGCGCCGTCGCCCGCGAGCGCCTTGCTTTTCGTCTGTAAGGTCTCGCCGGCCGGCACGTTGGGTGGGGCATGAAGCGCATCGCCCCGCTCGTCGCGTTCGCCCTCACCCTGCTGGCCGCCCAGACCGGGTGTAGCGCTGGCCCGGGCCTGCCCATGGCCCCGTCCGCCCCCTCGGACGTCGCCCGGGCCTCTTCGCCCATGCCCCCCCCTCCCCCCGGCGCGCCCGAGCCCGCTGCCGCGCCCGCGCCCGCACCGGGGGGGCCGAAGGGCGGGCTGACCCTGCCCGCCTCGGACAAGGGGGGGGCGCCGCGGCCGGCGGACGCGAGGGGCGCGAAGTCGGCGGGGCCCGCCCAGCACGCGCCGCTCATCATTTACCAGGGCGAGCTGCGCATGATGGCCGACGAGGAGGCGATCCCGAAGACGATCGACCGTATCATCGACGCGGCCGAGTCGGTCGGCGGGCACCTCGCGGGGCGCAAAGATCAGAGCGTGCAGGTGAAGGTGCCCTCGGGGGGCTTTCGCGACGCGCTCGCGAAGATCGAGGCGATCGGGGGGGTCGTCTCGCGCTCGGTGACGGCCGACGACGTCTCGGAAGAGTGCCACGATCTCGAGGTGCGGCTCGCGAACCTGCGCGCGACCCGGCAGCGGCTGCAAGAGTTTCTCGCGAAGGCGGGCAACGTCCAAGACTTGCTCACCGTCGAGCGCGAGCTCGAGCGCGTGGCGCAAGAGATCGACCGCGCCGAGGGCCGCCTCGAGTTCTTGCGCGCCCGCGCGGCGATGTCGCTCATCTCGGTGCACCTCGGGGCCAAGCCGAAGGTGGCGCCCGTCGTGGTCGCCACGAAGCCAACGCCGCCCGCGCCCCGGGCGGCGAACCTGCCCATCCCCTGGGTCGCCCAGGTGGGCATCGACCCGCTGCTCTCGCTCAAGAAGTGAACGACGTGAAGGTACCCGCCATGAAGACCCGCGCCCTCGCCCTGATCATCACCGCCCTCGCCGCGACCGCGTGCTCGCGCGGCGCGAGGCTCGAGACCCCCGCGGGGTTCGCGAACCTCGGCGACGACCGACAGTACAGCTACCGCGCGACCAGCGCGCGCGGCGTCGTGCTCACCACGCGCAGCGAGCCGAACGACGTCGCGGCGAACACCGAGTTCTGGGCCGAGGCGCTCGACGCGCGGCTGCGCGACCAGGGCTACGCGCCCGAGGCCCAGCGGCCGGTCAAGACGGCGCGCGGCCTCGCGGGCACGCAGCTTCGTTACACGACGACGCGCCACGGGCGCCCGCACCGGTATTGGGTGACGGTGTTCGCGACCGGCTCGAAGGTGTACGTCGTCGAGGCCGCCGGCGACCAAGAGCCCTTCGACCGGGCGTCGTCGGCGGTCGACGCGGCGATCGCGTCGCTCGACGCGTCGGGCTGACGCCGCGGCCCGCGGCCGGCCCGGCCGGCGCCGGCCGACCTCGCGAGGGCGCCGGCGGTCGGCCGACTTCGCGGGTGCGCCGGCGGGGGCGGCGTGCGAACCTGGGCGGTATGAACGACCCCTCCCTGCGCGGCCAGCGAGTTCTCGTCACGGGCGCCACCGACGGCATCGGGCTCGAGGCGGTGAGGCTGCTCGCGGGCGAGGGCGCGCGGGTCATCGTTCACGGGCGGCGGGCCGAGCGCGTGCGGGCGGTCGCCGACGAGTGCGGCGCCGCCGGGGCGCTCGTCGCCGACCTGGCATCGCTCCGCGAGGTGCGCCGCCTGGCCGACGAGCTCGCGCGCGACGAGCCGCTCGACGTGCTCGTGAACAACGCGGGGCTCGGCGCGGGCCCCGACGTCAAGCTCCGCGAGGTGAGCGAAGAAGGCTTCGAGCTGCGCTGGGCGGTGAACTTCCTCGCCCCTTTTTTGCTCACCGAGACGCTGCTCGCGCGGCGGCCGCCGGCGGCGATCGTCAACGTGGCCTCGCTCGGCCAGCGGGCGATCGACTTCGACGATCTCGCGTTCGAGCGGGGCTACGACGGCTGGGCCGCGTACAGCCGCAGCAAGCTCGCCCTGATCGCCTGGACGTTCGAGCTCGCCGCCCGAACGCCCCCGGTGGCGGCTGGCTGCCTGCACCCCGGCACCTTCCTCGCGACGAAGATGGTGACCGAGGTCGGCGTCCGGCCGCAGGGCGACCCGTCGTCGGGTGGCCGCGCCGTCGTCGACCTCGCCCGCAAGACGTTGGCGGGCCCGGCCCGGGGCGAGTTCTTCAACGTCGACCGGCCCGCGCGCGCACTCGACCAGGCCTACGACCCCCGCGCGCAGCGGCGGCTCGTGCAGGTCGCGCGCGAGGCGGTGGGGCTCGGCTGAAGGCCGCGCCTGGCGACCGCGGGGGGCGAGGCTCCGCGCTCTGGGGCGTCGCCTCGCGCGTCGCCGCCGCGCGGGCGTGAGCCTCGCGCGGGCGGCGGGCGCCGGGCCTAAGGCCCCGGGGCGACGGCGGCGCGAGGCGAGGGCCAGGGCGAGGGCGGCGAGGCCGAGGGCGGCCGGCGCGCGGGCCGGGGCGCCGCCCGCGGGGGGCGCCGAGCACGAGAGGCCGCCACCCTCGAGCGAGCCGAGATCGAGGCCGCCCAGGGGGTCGCAGGGGGGGGTGCTGCAGCCGGGGACGTCGTCGGCGCCGATGTTCGGATCGGTCTCGCCGGGGTCGATGCGGCCGTTGTGGTTGCGGTCTTCGTCGCCATCTTTGACGCTGCCGTCGTCGGTGTCGGGGTCGAGCGGGTCGGTCGTGGTGCTCGGGTCGGCGTCGGGGATGCAGTTGCCCTTCGTGGGGTCGGTGCCGGGCGCGTCGCAGCCGAAGCCGCTCTCGGTGCCGTCGAAGATGCCGTCGCCGTCGCTGTCGGGGTCGAGCACGTTGACGGTGCCATCGCCGTCGGTGTCGGCGCCGGGGTTGCCCTCGTCGCCGTCGGGGACGCCGTCGTCGTCGCTGTCGGCGTCGTTCGGATCGCTGCCGAGGGGCCCCTCGGCGCCGTCGGGCAGCCCGTCGCCGTCGGAGTCGGGGCCGCCCTGCCCGGTGCCGAGGCCGCCGAAGGCGTTGGGCTTGTCGTCGACGGGGGCGGCGATGCCGTCGCCGTCGGGGTCGCTCGGGTCGTCGACGCGGCCGTCGTTGTCGGCGTCGGTGGGCGCGTTCAGGGTCGTGTCGATGTCGAAGGTGCCGTCGCCGTCGCTGTCGAGATCGAGGTAGTCGGGGCCGCCGGACGCGTCGCCGTCGGGCAGCGCGGGGCTCGCGGCGTCGCCGAAGCCCGCGAGCCCGTCGGTCGAGTCTTGGATGCCGTCGCCGTCGGCGTCGGGCCCGTCGACCACGCCGTCGTCGTCGAGGTCGGCGCCGCCGCTGCCGCCCTCGACGAGGTCGGACCGCGCGTCGTTGTCGCTGTCGAGGTCGACGAGATCGCGCGCGCCGTCGCCGTCGCTGTCGGCGGCGGCGAGGGGGGTGCCGGTCTCGTCGGGGTCGGCGCGGTCGGTGAGGCCGTCGCCGTCGGCGTCGGACGGGGCGTCGAAGGGGTCGAGCTCGGCGTCGCCGTTGGCGTCGAGCCCGCCGGCCTCGACGACGTCGTTGATGCCGTCGTTGTCGCTGTCGAGGTCGCGGCCGTCGGGCACCTGGTCGCCGTCGGTGTCGCGGGGCCGGTCGGGGCCCGTGCCGTCGTCGTCGAAGTCGGTGAGGCCCGAGTCGGGCGCGGTCTCGGCGTCGTCGCAGAGGCCGTTCTTGCCGACGCCCGCCGGGCAGTCGAAGCGGCCGTCGCCGTTCGCGTCGGCGCCGAAGCCCGCCGCCTCGTTGGCGTCGGTGACGCCGTCGCCGTCGCTGTCGACGTCGCGGAAGTCGCGCGCCCCGTCGCCGTCGGTGTCGCGGATGGTGTAGTTGAGCGCGGCGCTGTCGGGCGCGGTCTCGACGTTGTCGCAGAGGCCGTTCTTGCCGACCGCCGCCTTGCCCTGGCAGGCGAGCGAGCCGCCGGTGCCCGAGACGACGTGCCCCGCCTCGGCCGCGTCGGGCAGCCCGTCGTCGTCGCTGTCGAGGTCGAGCCGGTCGGTGACGCCGTCGCCGTCGGAGTCGCCCGGCTCGAGCGCGTCGGGGATGCCGTCGTTGTCGTCGTCGAGATCGTCGGCGTCGTTGACCCCGTCGCCGTCGCCGTCGGGCACGTCCACGCAGTCGTTCGGGGCGGTGGTCTCGTCGACCTGGCCGTCGCCGTCGTCGTCGCGGCCGTTGCCGCAGATCTCGAAGCGGCCCGGGGCGAGGGGGCAGGTGGCGCTGTCGGTGCCGTTGCTCTTGAGGTCGTCGCCGCTGCCGACGAGCAGTTCGGCGGCCGGGGTCGGCAGGGTCACGTCGAGGCGGTAGACCAGCCCGCTCGAGCTACAGGCCGCGAAGAGCCGGCCGCTCGCGTCGAACCACTGCGCGCCGTAGGCGCTGCAGGGGGGCGCGCCGGTCACGTTCTTCGAGGGCCGCTGCGTCGCGGTCTTCGGGTCGAAGATGGCCAGCTTGAGGCCGTCGGGGTTCAGGCCGTAGAGCCGCCCGTCGTCGGGGTTGAACGCGAGGTCGGCGGCGTTCATCTCGGGCCAGTCGTACTTCGTCGCGCCGGCGAGGTTCTGCAGGTCAATTTTGAAGACCTGCGGCGGCTGAAACACCCAGAAGTTGCCCTCGCGGTCGAAGTCGGCCGCCGACGAGCCGCCGAAGTCGGGGATGTTGCCCGGCACCTGCGTCTCGGCGAGCGCCGCCGCCCCGCGCCGGATCTGCCAGAGCGTGTTGGTCGTCTGGTTGACGCAGTAGAGAAAGCCGTCGACCGTGTTCAGGCCGCACGCGTTGTACAGGTTCTGCGTGACGGCCGGCGTCGGCTGGCCGAACGGAAAGAACGTGTATGTCCACAGGCCCGGAAAGGCCGTGTTGATGGCCGCGAGGTTGCTTCTGGCCGGGGTCTGGCCGTTGCTCAGAAACTGCAGGGCGCGGCCGTCGCAGGCGAACTTGGTGGCGCACGCAGGCTGGCCGGCGCAGTCGGGGTCGAGGCAGTCGACGAGCCCGTCGAGATCGTTGTCGAGGCCGTCGCCGCAGACCGCCGCGGGCTCGAGCGCGAGGGCGGCCGCGCCGGGCGGCCCCTCGGCCGGGGGGCCCGCCGGGCCTTGGCCGCAGGCGGGCGCCGCGGCGGCCGAGAGCAACAAGAAAAGGGGAGCCCGCCCGCCGGGGGCCGTCGACCGTCTTCGCGCGCCGTTCATGGTGATTCTCCGCGCACTCGGTGGTGCCGCTCGTGCCCTGTCGCCCCGCGGCCCGCCCCGCGCGCCGCTCATGGCTTCTCCTCGATGTGGAACTCGACCCGCCGGTTGTTCTGCCGCCCCTCGTCGGTCGCGTTGGTGTCGACCGGGAGCTCTTGCCCGAAGCCCGCGCTCGCCAGGCGGGCGGGGTCGACCCCGTGGCCGACGAGCCACTTTACCACCGAGGCGGCGCGCGCGGCGCTCAGCTTCTTATTCTTCGCTGGAACGCCCCGGTTGTCGGTGTGCCCCTCGACCCGCACTTTCTTGATCTCGGGGTGGTCGTTGAGCACCGCCAGCACGCCGAGCAGCACGCTTTCGCCGTCGGGGCCGGGCAAGATCTCGGCGCTGCCCGTCTTGAACTTCACCGGCTCGACGATCTTGATGACGTTGCCCTGCACGAAGGCCTTGGGGCAGCCGTTCTTGTTCGGGTCTTGATCGCGCTGGCCGGCCTGGTTCGGGCAGGCGTCTTCGGCGTTGGGTATGCCGTCTTTGTCGCGATCGTTGTCGGGCGGGCACCCGTTGGTAGCCGGATCGTCGGTCTTGACCCCCGGCTGCGTCGGGCAGGCGTCGACCTGGTCGGGCACCCCGTCGCCGTCGCGGTCGGCCGGGCAGCCGTTCTTCGCCCGGTCGTCGCTGCGCACCCCGGGCACGTCGGGGCAGGCGTCGAGGTTGTCGGGCACCCCGTCGCGATCGCGGTCGGCCGGGCAGCCGTTCAGCCTCGGGTCGGCCGAGCGGACCCCGGGCACGTCGGGGCAGACGTCGACGTCGTCGGGCACCCCGTCGCCGTCGCGGTCGCCCACGACGGGGGGCGCGGCCTCGGGGCGGGGCACCCACTCGAGCGAGGCGATGACGCGCACCGTGGGCGAGCCGAAGCCGCGGCTCAGGCCGGCGCCGACCCCGGCGCCCGCCCGCAGATCGCCCCAGCTATAGTGGCCCCCGAGGATGGCCTCGATGGGGCTCGTGCGCTTGCCGAAGAAGTCGCCCCCCGCGGTCACGCTCGAACCGTAAAGCTCGGGGCCGACGAGCAGCTTTCGGCCGAGAAAGCGCCGGCCGAACGAGGCGGCGTAGGCGAACTCGCTGCCGATGGGCGCGCCGCCGAGGGTGCCCGTGCGGTCGCGGTACTGAAACCCGAGCCGGGCCGCGTAGGCGAAGTCGCCGACGTCGCCGGCGACCTGCGCGCGCGGCATCAGGCGCACGTTGCCGTCGCCCGCGTAGGCCCCCGCCGACCCCGTCGGCAGCCAGACCGCGAGGCCGAGCGCCCCCGTGATGACGTCGCCGTACTTGCCGAAGAGGCGCGCGTCGCCCGAGAGGCGCAGGTCGCCGATGCTCTGGTCGGCCGAGGGCGCCGGGTAGGTCACCCCCGCGAGCGTGCCGCTCGTGCCGGTCGCGTACGCCTGCAGGGGCAGGTTCGCGCCGAGGCGCAGGCGGTCCCACAGGACGAGGCTGCCGCCCAGGTGCACCACGATCTGGTGCTCGACGATGGCACTGCGGACCGACCCGTCGGGGTCGTAGAGCACGAAGGGCCGGTAGGCCCAAGACGCCACCCCCCCCGCCGCCGGCCGGAGGTGGCCGCGCAGATCGAGCGAGTCGAGCGTGAACCACTCGCTGCCTCGCTCGGAGGGCTCGAAGCGCTCGACGCCGAACCCCCTCGCCTGGGCCTGCGCGGCCCCCGCCGCGCAAAGGGTGCTTATGAAAGCCGCCACGCCGAGCGCACGCCGCATGTTCGAAGACCTCGCAATCGCACCAAAGGTCACGCGCCGAACGGAGGCGCTTGCGCGGAGAGCTAACACGGACTTTCCCGAGGGATAAATATCTAGCACGCCCTTCGCGCCCGCAAGCAAGCCCGACGGCTCGGGGTGTGGGCCCGTGCGGGGCCGCGAGCGACGGAAACCGACGGCCCGCGGTGTGGGCCCGCGCGCGGCCGCGAGCGACGTCGTGCCGCCCTTCGGCCCTGACCGGTTCGAGGTCCGGCCGGGGCCGAGGTGAGACAACGGGCGAAACCGGGGCATAAGATGCGCCGTCAGCGGTAGGCCCCGCCCGGGTGCCTCGCCTCGAGCAACGCCTCGACGACCCACGCGATCTCGTTCGGATCGTGCTTCAGCCCCTCGAACTCGAGCGTGACACGCCCGGGCTCGCCGACGACGCGCACGAGCGAAGGCGGCGCGGATTCGGCGAGCGCGCGCACGTCGGCCGGCACCCCGCCCCCGCCCCCGGCCGGCGGCGCGCGGCGGTCGAGCGCGAAGGCCCCTCCGCCGGCGACGCCCACCGACACGATGGTCATGTAGCGGCCCCCGTCGGGCAGCACCGAGAGGCCGATCTCGCAGCCCCGTCGCGCCCCGCGGGCCACCGTCGTGGCCCCCTCGCTCTCGAGCTCGACCCTCGCCCCGACCGCGCCGAGGCCGAGCGCGGCCCAGGCCGCCGAGGGCGCATCGGCGAGCTCGACCCACCGCTCGATGATGGCCCGCCCGTAGCCCGCGAGGGCGATGAGCGGCCGGCTCTCTTCGGGCAGGCCGGAGCAGACGACCGACAGCATCTTGCCTTCGATCTCGAAGCCCACTTCGCTCTCGAGGGTGAGCTCGCGGAGCGTGGCGTCGAGCATCTCGCGGCCGAGCCCGGCGGGGTGCGAGACGACGCGGAAGGCGGCGTCGAAGGCCTCGTCGCCGGTGGGCGTCTCGCCGAGGCCGAGGCGCCGCGCGATCGCCTCGAGCACGTTGCGCGGCGCGACGCCCAGCTGGGCGCGGCAGAGGCCCGGCAGGGGGCCGGCCCGCAGGCGGGTGTAGTGCTGGTTGCCCCGGCCGCCCCCCTCGGTGAAGGTGTCGATGGTCACCGCCACGCCCTCGACGTCGAAGCGGATGCGCCGGGCCGCCCCGCTCCAGAAGGTGGCCGGCGCGATGAGCGCGCGGCCGCCGATGCGGCGCGCGGCCTCGGCCCACGCCCGGTCGAGGGCGGGGGCCTGGCCGAGCGCCCAGAAGCGGTAGGCGGTCACGACGGCCGTGCCGAGCGCGCCGGCGGCGAGAAACGTCAGGGCGGCCGGGTCCACGTGGTTTCGAGCTCTCTTGGCGCGCCTCGCCCCCTCGCCATCGTCGTACCTATACGCCGGCGCGGGCCCGGGCGCCCCCCGCGAGCGCGGCGACGGCGCGGAGCAGCTCGGCCGGCTCGGCCGGCTTCGCGAGGTGCGCCTCGAAGCCGGCGCGCAGGGCCCGCGCGCGGTCTTCGACGCGGGCGTAGGCCGTGAGCGCGACGGCGGGGGTGCGCCCGCCGCGCTCGGGGGGCAACCGGCGCACGCGCTCGAGGAGCGAGTAGCCGTCCTCGCCGGGCATCCCGACGTCCGAGACGAGCACGTCGAAGCGCTCGCGCTCGAGGCACGCGAGCGCCTCGGCCGCGCCCGCCGCCTCGGTCACGAGGGCGCCGCACTGGCCGAGCGCGAAGGCGAGGAGCGCGCGCGTGTCGGCCTCGTCCTCGACGACGAGCACGCGCAGGCCGGCGACCGAGGGCGGGCAGTCGGGCGCGCCGGGCGCCGCCTCGCCCGCCGCGGGGGCGGCCCCGGCGGGGGCGCGCTCGCCGCGGGCGTGCGCGGTCGGCAGCCGCACCGCGAAGGTCGCCCCCCGCCCCTCGCCCTCGCTCGCGACCGCCACCGTGCCACCGTGCAGCTCGACCAGGCTGCGCACGATCGACAGCCCGAGGCCGAGGCCCCCGGCCCGCCGCGCCGTGCCCCCGTCGGCCTGGCGGAAGGGCTCGAAGACGTGCGGCACGAAGTCGGCCGAGATGCCCTGGCCGGTGTCGGCGACGGCGAGCTCGACGTGCGAGGGCTTGCGCCGCAGCGAGACCCGGACGCGCCCGCCGCGGGGGGTGAACTTGATGGCGTTCGACAGGAGGTTCCACGCGACCTGCTGCAGCCGCTCGGCGTCGCCGGCGAGCGCGGCGCGCGCGTCGAGCGCGGGCTCGAGCCGCACGCCCTTGGCGTCGGCCGCGGGCCGCACGGCCTCGAGGGCCGCCTCGACGACGCGGGCGAGCTCGACGGGGCCGACGGCGATCACCACCTTGCCCTGCAGGATGCGGCTCAGGTCGAGCAGGTCTTCGATGAGGCGCGTCTGCGCGCGGGCGTTGCGCCCGATGGTCGCGAGGGCGCGCGCCTGCGCCGGCCCGTCGAGCCCGCCGTCTTGGAGCATCGTCGCCCAGCCGAGGATGGCGTTGAGGGGCGTGCGCAGCTCGTGGCTGACCGTGGCGAGGAACTCGTCCTTCATCCGGTTGGCGCTCTCGGCCTGGGCGCGCGCGGCCTGGCTCTGGGCGAGCACGCGCTCGCGCTCTTGCTCGACGCGGCGCTGCTCGCTCATGTCGCGGGTGATCTTGGTGAAGCCGCGCAGCGCGCCGCCCGCGTCGCGCACGGCCGTCGCGATCTCGTCGGCCCAGAAGCGCGTGCCGTCCTTGCGCACGCGCCAGCCGGTGCGCTCGACCCGCCCCGTCTCGGCCGCCTCGGCGAGCTCGCGCTCGACCTCGCCGCGCGCGACGTCTTCGGGCGGGTAGAACAGGGCGACGCCCCGGCCGAGCGCCTCTTCGGCGGCGTAGCCCGTCACGCGGGCGGCGCCGGCGGCCCACTCGGTGATGACGCCGCCCGGGTCGAGCAGGAAGATGGCGTAGTCTTGCACGTTCTCGACGAGCGCCCGGTAGCGCGCCTCGCTCGCCCGCAGGCGCATCTCGGCCTCGCGCTCGGCCGTGACGTCGCGGTTCGTGCCGACGAGCCGCACCGGCCGCCCGGCCGCGTTGGCGAGGACGCGCGCGCGGGCGGCGACGTGGCGGACGGCGCCGCCGGGGTGCACGACGCGGTAGCTGAGGCGGAAGGCGTCGCCGCCCTCGATGCCCGCCACGGCCTCGGCCTGCATGCGCGCGAGGTCGTCGGGGTGCACGGCCCGGAACTGCGCCCCCACCACGTCGGCGAGGTCGCCGGGGGGCAGGCCCATGATCTCGGCGCTGCGCGCGTCGAGGTCGCCCTCGCCGGTCGTCAGGTCCCACGTCCAGGTGCCGAGCTCGGCGACGTCGAGCGCGAGCCGCAGCCGCGCCACGCTCTCGCGCAGCCGGGCCTCGGCCCGCTCGCGCTCGGCGCACTCGGCGCTCGCGCGCCGCTCGGCCCGCACCCGCTCGGTCGTCTCGCTCAGCCGGTGGAACACCCCCGCCACGCGCCCGCCCTCGTCGCGGACGGCCGAGAAGAAGAAGCTGAAGAAGCGCTCTTCGACCCGGCCCCCGCGCCGGAGCGCGACCGGCAGGTTCTCGTCGCTGCGCGTCGCGCCGTCGGCCAGCACGCGCTCGATGAGCGGGCCCAGCACGGGCCAGCCGTCGCGCCAGGCCTCGGCCGCCGGGCGCCCGAGCAGCGCCGGGTGCCGCTCGCCCGCGACCGCGACGTAGGCGTCGTTGTAGATCTGGACGAGGCGCGGGCCCCACAAGACCGTGGCCGGGTCGGGCGACGCGAGGCAGATGTCGACCGCGGTGCGCAGGCTCTGCGGCCACCCCTCGACGGGCCCGAGCGCCGTCGCCCACCAGTCGAGGGCGCGGCAGCGCGCGCGCACCTCGCCCGGGCCGGCGAAGACCCACTCGGCCGCCCCCGAGGGGTCACGGAAGCGGAGTGTCGTGCTCATGCTCATGCGGTCGCCTCTGCCCTCGGCCCAAGCACCGTCGGACAACCGTTATGGATCGCGAAGAAAGGGGGCGCACCCCCGGCCTCGCGCCCCCGGTCGCGCCCCGAATTGCCTGCCCGCCCGGGCCGCGGCATGGTGGCCCCGGGGCGGCGGCGCGCCGCCGCCCCGGGGCCCGCCCGCCCCCTCCGGCCCGCCCCCCCATGACGCCGCCGCCCGAGTTGCGCCCCTACCAGCGCGAGGCCGTCGAGGCCGTGCTCGCGGCGCGGCGCGCGGGGCTGCGGCGCCTCGCGGTGTGCCTGCCGACGGGGGCCGGCAAGACCGTCATCTTCGCGCACCTCGCGCGCCTCGCCCGCCGGCAGGTGCTGGTGCTGGCGCACCGCGAAGAGCTGCTCGGGCAGGCGCGCGAGAAAATCGAGCGCGCGATGGCGGGCGAGGCCGTCGTCGCGATCGAGCGGGGCGCCGAGCGCGCGGGCCCCGGCGCGAAGGTGCTGGTCTGCTCGATCCGGTCGCTGCACGAGGGGCGCCTCGGCCGGGTGATGGCGGGCCGCGACGTCGGCCTCGTCATCTACGACGAGTGCCACCACGCCGCGGCCGAAGACAACCTGCGGGTCTTGCGGCAGCTCGGCGTCTTCGAGCCCGACTGGCCCGGCACGCTGCTCGGCTTCACCGCCACCACCGAGCGCGGCGACGGCAAGGGCCTCGACACCGTCTTCGAGCGCATCGCCTACGCGCGCACGCTGCCCGAGATGATCGCCGACGGCTACCTCGCGCGCCTGCGGGGCTTCCGGGTCGCGACGGGCGCCGACCTCTCGCGCGCCTCGGGCGGCGGCCTCGACTTCGACGAAGAGGCGCTCGAGGAGGCCGTCGACGTCGAAGAGCGGAACGCGCTCGTCGCCCGCTCCATTCAAGAGCTCGCCCGCGACCGGCGCACCATCGCCTTCTGCGTCACCGTCGCCCACGCCCGCAGCCTCGCCCGCTCGCTCAACGCGATCGGCGTGCCCGCCGGCCTCGTGCACGGCGAGATGCCCGCCGCGTCGCGCGCGAAGGCGCTCGCCGACTTCCGCGAGGGGCGCCTCGCCGCGCTCGCCAACGTCGCGGTGCTGACCGAGGGCTTCGACGACCCCGGCGTCTCCTGCGTCGCGATGGCGCGCCCGACCCGCTCGGCGGGCCTCTACGCCCAGTGCGTCGGCCGCGGCACCCGCCTCGCGCCGGGCAAGCGAGACTGCCTGGTGCTCGACTTCGTCGACCTGTCGGCGCTCAGCCTCTGCACCCTGCCCTCGCTCTTCGGGGTGCCGCACGAGGTCGACCTGCGCGGCGGCGACGCGTCCGAGGCGGCGCGCGTCTGGCGGCAGATCGAGTTCGACTACCCGGGCTTCGAGCTCGAGGCGGGGGCGGTGACGCTCGACGAGATCAAGCAGCGCGCCGAGAGCTTCGACCCGCTCGAGCAGCGCGCGGGCGGCGAGGTGCGCGCCATCTCGGCGAACGCGTGGTTCTCGCTCGGCCGCCACGGCGTGGGGCTGCACTTCGAGCGGGCCGAGGGCCGGCCCGCGGAGGCGCTCGTGCTGCGCCGCGCCCCGCGCGGCAAGGCCTGGGAGGTGACCCTCGACGGCGAGCCCGTGGGCCGCTTCGCGCGCCTCGAGGAGGCCGTCGAGGCCGTCGACTACGAGATCGAGCGGCTCGGCCGCGCCGCGTCAGCCTCGGCCCGCGATGACGCGAGGTGGCGACGCGCGCCCGCGCCCGAGGCCCTCGTGCGGGCCCTGCGCGCCGCGCGGGGCCTGCCCCCGAACCTGGGCGCGGCGCTGCGCCTCGGCGCCTGGGAGCGCGTGACCGGCCGGTAAGGTTTGTGAGTCTGAGGCGCGGAGCCGGTCGGCGGCCCGGGCCTTGGATGTTGGCCCTCGGAACGCGGCTTGATACGTTCGCCGGTCTTCGGCGCCCCGCGAGCGGCCGCGGCCGCGACGGCGCCCGGTGCCCGACCCCCGCGCGCGAGAGGTGAAGCGATGCGTAATGTCGTACGGCAGTTGACTGGGCTGGCGGCCGCCTGCGCGGTGGCCCAGGCGGCGTGTACGAAGAAAGAGCAGCCCGCGCCCGACCCGCCGGCGGCGGCGTCGGCGAAGCCGGCGGCGGGGGCGGCGGCGGCGGGGGCGCCCGAGGGCCGGGTCGACATCGTCGCCTGGCCCGGGTACATCGAGCGCGGCGAGAGCGACAAGCAGTACGACTGGGTGACGGCCTTCGAGAAAGACTCGGGCTGCAAGGTGAACGTCAAGACGGCGGGCACGTCCGACGAGATGGTGGCGCTGATGAACCAGGGCGGCTACGACCTGGTGACGGCCTCGGGCGACGCGTCGCTGCGGCTGGTGGCGGGCAAGAAGGTGCAGCCGGTCGACCTCGCCCGGGTGCCGAGCTACGCGTCGGTCGACCCCCGGCTGCAGAACGCGCCCTGGCACACCGTCGAGGGCAAGCACTACGGGGTGCCCTACCAGTGGGGGCCCAACGTGCTCGCCTACCGCACCGACGTGTTCAAGACGCCGCCCGACTCGTGGTCGGTGGTCTTCGAAGAGCAGAAGCTGCCCGACGGCAAGCCGAACAAGGGCCGGGTGCAGGCCTACGACGGGCCCATCGCCCTCGCCGACGCGGCGCTCTACCTGATGAGCAAGAAGCCCGAGCTCGGCATCAAAGACCCCTACGAGCTGACCCAGGCCCAGTACGACGCGGCGCTCGGGCTGGCGCGCAAGCAGCGCGAGCTCGTGCACCGCTACTGGCACGACGCCAACGTGCAGGTGCAAGACTTCACCAACGAGGGGGTGGTGGCCTCGAGCACCTGGCCCTTCCAGATCAACACGCTGAAGGCGAACAAGCAGCCGGTGGCCAGCGTCATCCCGAAGGAGGGGGCGACGGGCTGGGCCGACACCACCATGCTGGCGGCCGACGCGAAGCACCCCGTGTGCGCGTACAAGTGGCTCGAGTGGTCGCTCACCCCGAAGGTGCAGGGCGACGTGGCGGCGTGGTTCGGCTCGGTGCCGGCGGTGACGAAGGGGTGCGAGTCGAGCGAGCTCTTGGGCAAAGACGGCTGCCAGAAGCACGGCGCGGGCGAGTTCGAGCGCATCAAATTCTGGAAGACGCCGACGGCGCAGTGCGCGAGCCAGGGCGACAAGTGCGTGCCCTACAGCCGGTGGACGACCGACTACGTCGCCGTCATGGGCAAGCGCTAGGGGCCGGGGGGCGGGCGAGGCCAACGGTGGCGGTCGCGGCGGTCGAGCTCGCGGGGGTGCGGCGCGCCTTCGGCGCGACGGTGGCGCTCGACGACGTGTCGTTCTCGGTCGGCGAGGGCGAGTTCTTCTCGATGCTCGGGCCCTCGGGCTCGGGCAAGACGACCTGCCTGCGGGTCATCGCGGGCTTCGAGCGGCCCGACCGCGGGCGCGTCTTGCTCGGCGGCGAGCCGGTCGAGGGCCGGCCGCCCTACGAGCGCGACGTGAACACGGTCTTCCAAGATTATGCGCTCTTCCCGCACATGAGCGTGCTCGAGAACGTCGAGTACGGCCTGCGGGTCAAGGGCGTCGCGCGCGCCGAGCGGCGCCGGCGGGCGCTCGCGATGCTCGAGCTGGTGCGGCTGCCGGGCCTCGGCGACCGGCGGCCTTCGGCGCTCTCGGGCGGGCAGCGCCAGCGCGTCGCGCTCGCCCGCGCGCTCGTCAACGAGCCGCGCGTCCTCTTGCTCGACGAGCCGCTCGGCGCGCTCGACCTCAAGCTGCGCGAAGAGATGCAGGGCGAGCTGAAGGCGCTGCAGCGGCGGCTCGGGGTCACCTTCTTGCTCGTGACGCACGATCAGGGCGAGGCGCTCGCGATGAGCGACCGCGTCGCGGTCTTCGCCGCGGGCCGGCTCGAGCAGGTCGACACGCCCCAGAACCTGTACGGGCGGCCGGCGACGGCCTTCGTCGCCGGCTTCGTCGGCTCGGCCAACGTGGTCGGCGCGGCCCAGGCCGAGGCCCTCGTCGGCCGCGCCGCGCCCTTCGCCCTGCGGCCCGAGCACGTCCGGCTCGCCGGCGCCGGGCGGCCCGAAGGACGGCCCGGCGCGCGCGGCCGCGTCGTCGACCTGCAGTACCAGGGCCCGGTCACGCGCCTGGTGGTCGACGCGGGCCCCGGCGGCCGCCTCGCCGCCAGCGTGCCGAGCGGCGAGGCGGCGCTGCCCGCGCCCGGCGACGAGGTCGAGCTCTGGTGGGACGAGGCGTCGATGGTGCCGCTGCCGGGGGCCCCGTGACGCCGCCCGGGCCGCCGCGCCGGGCCTCGACGCCGCCCGGGCCGCCGCGCCGGGCCTCGGCGCCGCCCGGGCCGCTGCGTCGGGCCTCGACGCTGCTCTACCGGCGGCGGCTCTTCTACCTCTCGCTCCTGCTCGCGCCCCCCCTCTTGTGGTTCGGCCCCGTCTACGCCGGCTCGCTCTTCGCGCTGCTCGTGCAGAGCTTCTACCGCGTCGACGAGTTCAGCGGCTCGGTCGTCGAAGAGCCCTCGCTCGAGACCTACCGCGCCCTCGTCGGCAGCGCCGCGCACCTCGACATCGTCGCGCGCACGGTGGCGATGGCCGCGGCGGTCACCGTGGCGTGCGCCCTCGTCGCCTTCCCCGTCGCGTACTACGCCGCGCGCTACGCCCGCGGCCGGACCCGGGCCGCCTTCTACCTCGCGGTGATGACGCCGCTCTGGGCGAGCTACCTGGTCAAGGTTTACGCCTGGCGCCTCTTGCTCGCGCGCGAGGGCATCGTCACCTGGCTCTTCGAGTCGCTCGGGCTCGGGCGCGCGCTCGCCCTCGTGCTCGACGCGCCCGTGGTCGGCGGGCCCTCGCTCTCGGCCTCGCACCTCGGCACCTTCTTGGTGTTCACGTACATGTGGCTGCCCTTCATGATCTTGCCGACGCAGGCCGCGCTCGAGCGCGTGCCCCTGCCGCTGCTCGAGGCCTCGGCCGACCTCGGCGCCCGCCCGCTCGCCACCTTCGCCCGCGTGATCTTGCCGCTCGCGATGCCGGGCGTCGTCGCCGGCTCGGTCTTCACCTTCTCGCTGACGCTCGGCGACTACATCATACCGTCGCTCGTCGGCACCCCCGGCTTCTTCATCGGCATGATGGTCTACCAACAGCAGGGCACCGCCGGCAACGTGCCGCTCGCCGCCGCCTTCTCGACGGTGCCCGTCGCGCTCGTCGCCGCCTACCTCGCGCTGGCCAAGAAGGCGGGGGCGCTCGATGCCCTCTGAGCCGGCGGCGGGGCCGGGCGCGCCGGAGCCGGCGGCGCGGCGAGCGGAGGCCCACGCGGCGGGGCGGCCCGGCGCGCCCGGGGCGGCGGGGGGGCGGCCGCGCGCGCCCCTCGCGCTCAAGGCGTTCGCGCTCGCGGGCGTGCTCTTTCTGCACCTGCCGCTCGCCCTCATCGCGCTCTACGCCTTCACCACCGAAGACAAGACCTACCGCTTCCCCCCGCCCGGGCTGACGCTCGCGTGGTTCGGGCGCGCCTTCGCCCGCGACGACATCTGGCGCGCGGCCGGGCTCTCGGTCGCCGTCGCCGCCGGCGCGACGGCGCTCGCGCTCGTGCTCGGCACGATGACGGCGGCGGCCATGTTCCGCGGGCGCTTCTGGGGCAAAGAGTCGCTCACCTTCGCGCTCACGCTGCCCATCGCCCTGCCGGGCGTCGTCACCGGCGTCGCCCTGCTCTCGGCGATGAAGCTCGCGGCGGTGAGCCCCGGGGTTCTCACCGTCGTGGCCGGGCACGCCACCTTCTGCATCGTCATCGTCTACAACAACGTCGTGGCGCGCCTGCGCCGCCTGCCGCCCAACCTCATCGAGGCCTCGATGGACCTCGGCGCCGACGGCGCGCAGACCTTTCGATACGTCGTCGCGCCCCAGGCGGCGACGGCCCTCTTGGCCGGGGGGCTGCTCGCCTTCGCCCTCTCGTTCGACGAGATCATCGTCACGCTCTTCACCGCCGGTCACGAGCAGACGCTGCCCATCTGGTTCTACGCCGAGCTCTTCAAGCCCCGCGACCGCCCCGTCACCAACGTCGTCGCGCTCGTCGTCATGCTCGTCACCGCCCTGCCCGTGCTCGGCGCCTACCGGCTCACCGGCGGCGACGAGGGGGCGGCCGGGGCGGGCAAGCTCTAGCGGCCGCGCCCCGGGCCCCGCGCCCCGGGCGGGCCCCCCCTCCCCCGCCTCCCACCACCCACGCGAGCCGCGCGCCCGGGCGCGCCGCGGCAGATCGGGCCCCGCACCATGCGATACGAACTCTTCATCGACGGAGACTTTCACCCCGGCGAGGGCGAGGCCGACGAGGTCCTCGACCCGGCCACCGGCGAGCGCATCGCGCGCGTCGCCGGCGCCTCGACCCGCCAGGTCGACGCCGCGGTCGCGGCCGCCGCGGCCGCCGCGCCCGCCTGGGCCAAGACCGCCCCGCGCGACCGCGCCGCCCTCTTGCTCAAGCTGGCCGACGCGGTCGAGGCCCGCGCGACCGAGTTCGCCGCGCTCGAGTCGGACAACTGCGGCAAGCCGCTCGCCGCCGTGCTCGGCGACGAAATCCCCGCCGTCGCCGACGTCTTCCGGTTCTTCGCCGGCGCCGCCCGCTGCCAGACCGGCGCCGTCGCGGGCGAGTACCTGCCGGGCTACACGAGCATGATAAGGCGCGACCCGCTCGGCGTCGTCGCCTCCATCGCCCCGTGGAACTACCCCCTCATGATGGCCGCCTGGAAGGTGGCCCCCGCCCTCGCCGCCGGCAACGCCGTCGTCTTCAAGCCCTCCGAGCAGACGCCCCTGACCGCGCTCTTGCTCGCCGAGGTCGCCGCCGGGCTCTTCCCCAAGGGCGTGTTCAACCTGGTGCTCGGCCGCGGCGAAGAGGTCGGCGCCCGCCTGGCCTCGCACCCCGCGGTGCGCCTCGTGTCGCTGACGGGCGACGTGTCGACCGGCCAGAAGGTGCTCGCCGCCGCGGCCGAGAGCCTGAAGCGCACGCACCTCGAGCTCGGGGGCAAGGCGCCCGTCATCGTCTTCGACGACGCCGACCTCGAGGCCGTCGTCTCGGGCCTGCGCGCCTTCGGCTACTACAACGCGGGGCAAGACTGCACCGCCGCCTGCCGCGTCTACGCCGGCCCCAAGATCTACGAGCAGCTCGTCGCCGACCTCGCCTCGGCCGCCAAGGGCATCAAGCTGGGCCGCCAGCGCGACGAGGGCGTCGAGATGGGGCCGCTCATCACCGACGAGCAGCGCCGCCGCGTCGCCGGCTTCGTCGACCGCGCGCGCGCGCTCAAGCACGTCGAGGTCGTCGCCGGCGGCGCCCCCGGCGCGGGCGGCGGCTTCTTCTACGAGCCCACCGTCGTCGCCGGCGCCCGCCAGGGCGACGAGATCGTGCGCCGCGAGGTCTTCGGCCCCGTCGTCTCGGTGACGCCCTTCTCCGACGTCGACGAGGCCATCGCCTGGGCCAACGACTCCGACTACGGCCTCGCCTCGTCGGTCTGGACGCGCGACGCGGGCCGCGCCATGCGCGTCGCGGCCGAGCTGCAGTACGGCTGCACCTGGGTCAACACCCACTTCATGCTCGTCTCCGAGATGCCCCACGGCGGGCTGAAGCGCTCGGGCTACGGCAAAGACCTCTCGGCGTACGCCCTCGAAGACTACACGGCCGTCCGGCACGTGATGGTGCGCTGGTGAGGTGCCCGGTGGCCCCCCCCGCGCCCCCCACCAACGCCGCCCTCGAGGCCCGGCGCGTCGCCGCCACGCCCCGCGGCGTCGGCGTGTTCGCCCCCTTTCACGTCGCGCGCGCCGAGAACGCCGAGCTCTGGTGCGTCGAGGGCCGGCGCTACATCGACTTCGCCGCCGGCATCGCCGTCCTGAACACCGGCCACCGCCACCCCAAGGTGCTCGCCGCCGTCGCCCGCCAGCTCGAGGCCTTCACCCACACCGCCTACCAGGTCGCGCCCTACGAGCCGTACGTCGCGCTCGCCGAGCGCCTCAACGCCCTCGTGCCCGGGCCCTTCGCCAAGAAGACCGCCTTCTTCTCGACCGGCGCCGAGGCGACCGAGAACGCGATCAAGATCGCCCGCGCCGCCACCGGCCGCCCCGGCGTCATCGCCTTCGCCGGCGGCTTCCACGGCCGCACGCTGCTCGCCCTCGCGATGACGGGCAAGACCCTGCCCTACAAGGCCGGCTTCGGCCCCTTCCCCGGCGAGGTCTACCATTTGCCCTTCCCCAACGCGCTCGAGGGCGTCTCGACCGCCGACTCGCTGCGCGCGCTCGACGCGCTCTTCCGCGCCGACATCGAGCCCGCGCGCGTCGCCGCCATCATGGTCGAGCCCGTGCAGGGCGAGGGCGGCTTCTACGTCGCGCCCTTCGAGCTCTTGCGCGCCCTGCGCGAGGCGTGCGACCGGCACGGCATCGCCCTCGTCCTCGACGAGGTGCAGACCGGCTTCGGCCGCACCGGCACCACGTTTGCGCACGAGCAGGCCGGCGTCCACGCCGACCTCGTCGCCCTGGCCAAGGGCCTCGCCGGCGGCTTCCCGCTCGCCGCCGTCACCGGCCGCGCCGACCTCATGGACGCGCCCGCCCCCGGCGGCCTCGGCGGCACCTACGGCGGCAACCCCGTCTCGATCGCCGCGGCCCACGCGGTGCTCGACGTGCTCGCCGAAGAGCGGCTCGGCGAGCGGGCGGCGCGGCTCGGCGCGCGCCTGCGCGAGCGGCTCGAGGCGGCCCGGCGCGAGACGCCCCAGCTCGCCGAGGTGCGCGGCCTCGGCGCCATGATCGCCGCCGAGTTCTACGACCCCGCCGCCGCCGCGCCCGACCCGGCCTTCGCCCGCCGCGTGCAGGCCGCCGCCCTCGCGCGCGGGCTGCTCTTGCTGACCTGCGGCGTGCACGGCAACGTGCTGCGCTTCCTCTTCCCCCTCACCATCCCCGAAAGCGTGTTCGAAGAGGGCCTCGCCATCTTCGACGAGGCCCTCAAGGCGGCGCGCGGCGGCTGACGCCGGCCCGCGCCGGGCGGCCCGGGTGCCCCGGCCCGGGCCCCGCCCGACAAAGGCGAACCGAGCCTAGCCCTGGACGATCAGGGCCGGGGCGTTGCTCTTGATGCGCTTGGCCAGCTCGACCCCCGCGCGCTTGCCCTCGGACGCGCCGCCCTCCATGAAGCCCTGAAAGTCGACCGAGGTGTGCTCGCCGCAGAAGAACACCCCGCCCTCGGTCTCGCGCTCGTGGCCGCAGAAGGCGGTGTACTGCCCGGGCTCGTAGTACGAGTACGACGACTTGAAGAAGGGGCTCTTGTGCGGCAGCGACTCGGTCGCGCGCCCCTTGTAGCGCGCGGCGAGGCCCGGGTAGACCGGCGCGGCCTGCGCGATCGCGGCCTCGACGTCGGCGCGCACCTGCGAGCTCGCGGCGGCCGTGGCGAAGGCGGCGGTGCCGCGCAGGGCGTCGGCCACCGAGCCGCCCGAGAAGAAGGTCAAGATGCCGCCCGCGCCGGGCTGCGCGCGCGTCGCCTCCCACGAAGCCTGGTAGCCCGTGTCGGCGTAGCTCGAGCCGTTGCTCAGCCCCGGCCAGGGGCCCGCCCCCACCCAGGGGCGCGCGTCGAACTGGACGTTGATCTTGCCGCTGTGACCCGCCCCCTGCGTCTGAATCGCCAGCTCTTTGCGCGCGCCGAAGCCCGCGCACGAGGTGTCGATCTCGCGCAAGACCGCGAAGGGCAGCGCCAGCACGACGTAGTCGGCGACGACCTCGAGGCACGAGCCGGCGCGCTCGAAGTCGAGCCGGTAGCGGCCGCCCGCCGTGCGGCCGAGCCGCGCGAGCCGGTGGCCCGTCACCACGCGGTCGCCGAGCGCCTGGGCGATGCGCTCGGGCAAGAGCTGGTTGCCCCCGCGAATGTGGAACTTCTCGTCCGACTCGCCGAAGACCGCGAGCTCGCCCTTCGCCGGCTGGAAGGCGAGCAGGTAAATCAGGTTGAGCGCCGCCTGCCGCTCGGTGTCGGCCGCGTACTCGATGGCGTACGCCGTGTCGAGCACCGCGCCGAGGGGCGAATCGTGGCCGCCGGGCACGCGCGACTCGATCCAGTCGTAGACGCTCAGCTCGTCGAGCTCGGCGCCCGCGTCGGTAAAGTCGTTGTAAAGCGTCGGGAAGGGCGCCGCGCCCTCGTCGGCCGCCACCGCCTCGAAGACCTCTTCGAAGTCGAGGTCGGCCTGCGCCTTCGGGTAGTACGACCCGAAGAAGTGGTAAACGTCGGCCGAGCCCGCCGGCTGCGCCGCGATCATGTCGTCGAGCGGCAGGCCGAAGCGCTTGGCGAGGCTCCGCACCGTGAAGTGCCCGGTGTCGATGAGCTCGCCGCCCCACTCGGCCACTTGCCCCTCGGCGAAGTGGTTGGTGTTCGAGAACATGCGCCCGCCCACCCGGCCCGAGGCCTCGTAGACCGTCGACTCGATGCCCCGGTCGGCCAGCTCGAGCGCGCAGGTCAGCCCCGCGATGCCCCCGCCCACGATCGCCACCGTCGGCTTGCCCCCCGCCGCTCGCGATCGGCGGGGCACGAGCCCCACGCCGCCCGCCGCCGCCGCCGCCAAGAACTGCCGGCGCGTCGGGCCTTGGGGCCGCCCCAACCGCGCCGCCCGCTCGCGCTGCTCGGCGCGCCGCTCGCGCAGGGCGTCGAGGGGCAGATCGAGGGCGCGGGCCGCCCGATACTCAGCATACAACCGTTGAAACGAGCGAAGTAGCGGGGTGCGAGCCATCTTACCTCTCCTGCTCTTGTGGTTTCAGCTCGGCCACCACCGAGCGTCAAGGGACGAGACAGAAAGGGTTCGAAGAAACTAACAAATAAAACAAAAACAACACCCTGGGGGTGCCCGGCAGCCCCGCCCCCGAAGGCCCCCGGCAGGCTCGGTTTCGCCGGCCGACCGGCGGTCACGAGCGCGAGCCGTTGCAGTCGCCCTCGTACTTCGCGTTCTCCTTGCCGAACTTGCCGCGGCGGCCCGTCATCGTGCGACCGTCGCTCGGGGGGCGAAGCTTGACCCAGGTCGGCGTGGCGCCGTTCGTCCAGATCAGGGTGGCGTCGAGCTGCGAGCCCTGGTAGGTGCCGCGCCCGCTGCCGCCGTAGCTTGACTGCGTCGCGCTGTCCCAGCCCGAGGCGCTCACTCTGGCCGACGCGCCTTCGCGGGCCACGCTCGCCCGAGCGCGCGGCGGCGCTTCTCGAGCGGCGCGGAGAACAGCAGGCCCGCGCCGTCGCCGGGCACGATGACGCAGAAGTGCGTGCCCCAGCGCGTAGCGTAGAGGCAAGGGCGTCGTCTGCGCCGGGTCGAACGCATTCGACCCCACACCCCCGTAGTAAAAATAGTTGCGTCCTCGGTCGAGCGCCACCAGCTCGATGACGAGCCAGCGCAGCACCTCACCGCCCTCGGCAATGGTGACGTCGACGACGAGCCGGTCGCCCCCCCGACTCCCTCGCTCGTCAACTTGCTCACCGTGCCCCTGCCCTGACGCCCCCCCTCCCCGAAGGGGTCGAAGCGCTCTTCGTTGCCCTTGCCCCCCCTTCCCGAAGGGGTCGAAACGTTCTTCGCTGCCCTTGCCCCGCCTTCTCGGGGGCCTCGGCGATCTCGACGCGACAAGCCCTGGCCCCCTCTCGGTCGGCCGCGAACGCAATTCGTTGCGCTGCGCTCGCCCCCCCCAAGGGTGAAAAACCGCCACGCGTTAGGGTGGCGTTGGCTTCCGGAGGCCCATGGTACCTCGACGCGTCGCGTTCATGGGCCCTCGGGCAGAGAGGCTCGGGGGGGCCTGACGGCGCTTCTTCAGGGGTAGTTGACCGGCGCGCTGCCGTCTTCGGGCAGCGGTAGATACGCCGTCTCGCCTGGGATGCGATCGAAGCGCTGGTGGCGCCAGTCGCTCGCGGCCTGCTTCAGGCGGTCCTTCGAGCTGGAGACGAAGTTCCACGAGATGTAGCGCGGGCCCTCGAGCGGCTCGCCGCCCAAGAGCAGCAGGCGGCTCGGGCCCTCGGCGCGCAAGAGCACCTCGCCCCCCCGCCGGAAGAACCCGATCTCGCCGGGCCGTAGCGCGACCTCGCCCGCGCTCACCGAGCCTTCGACGACGAAGGCGGCGCGCTCGTCGTACTCGGCCGGGAGCCGCCAGATCGACCCCGCCCTCATCTGCACCTCGGCGTAAAACAAGGGCGACGAGACCCGCACCCCGGAGCTTACCCCGAAGAGCGAGCCGGCGACGAGGCGGGTCGTCACGCCGCCGTCTTCGAGCAGGGGGGCGGCCTCGGTGCCATAGTGCTCGAAGGTCGGCGCGCACTCTTCGAGCGGCCGCGGCAAGGCGACCCAAGTCTGAATGCCGAACATTCGCCCCGAAGGGCCCGGGCGCATGCGCTCAGAGTGGGCGATGCCGCGCCCGGCGGTCATCCAGTTTATTTCGCCGGGCACGATGCGCTGCACCGTGCCCAGGCTGTCGCGGTGCAGCCCCTCACCCTCGAAGAGGTAGGTGACCGTCGAGAGCCCGATATGCGGGTGGGCGAGAATGGTAACCTCGTGGTCGGTCGCGGACGCCGCCGGCCCCATCTGGTCGACGAAGACGAAGGGGCCCACCATTCTTCGTTGGGCTTGGGGCAGGGCGCGACGCACGGGCAGCCCGCCCGGCAAGTCGACGTCGCGGGCCACCAGGACGAGCTCGAGATCGGGTTCGGGGGTCGGCATCGGGGGTCTCCTCCCGGGGGCGGGGCCCCGGGGCCACGAACAGCCGAATAGCAGGGCTCCCCGGGCGCGACAAAGGGCGCGACGGGGCGTGTTCGGGTCGAGCGCGTCGCTCGACTCGTGGGCCTCGAAGACGACCTGGAACCGGCTGAGCGCCGTGAGGCGCAGCGGCGTGGCCGTCAGCGGCTCTTTCACGTCGGGGTTGAAGAGATCTGGTCGCCCTCCTTCTAGAGCGTAGGTCAGGCGGGGTTGGTGCGCCCTCCGGCCACCCCAAACTCGCCTCCGGCTCCGACCTGGGGCCCCCGGCCTGCGGGCGCACCAACCCCGCCTGACCTACGCTCTAGAGAAAGTAGGGCCGCTAATGTTGGCCAATCGAAGGCAGCGAGACGGAGGGCGCGACGGGACGCGCCCCCGGGCCGGGGGCCCGCGGCGCCATCGACTTCGTTTTGCTGACGTAATTCGGGTCGAAAAAGTCAAACCGACGGGGGCAGCGTCGGCGTTCGAGGGGGCGCGCCGTCGGGGCGCTCGGCTCGGGGGGGCGCTTCGTCATGCCGGGGGGTCGAGGCGGCCGCGTGGGCGCGCCCCCGGGTCATGTCCGTTGGTAACCGGGTCTCGAGAAGAATTGTATCGACCGCCGACGGGGCCCGCCGACGCTCAGCCGCCCGCCCCCGGGCCCTCGAGGCGCGGCCGGCGCTCAGCCGCCCGCCCCCGAGCCCTCGAGGCGGAGCCGGCGGGCAGCCCGGCAGCGACGGGCGCTCAGGTCGACGCCGAGGGCGTCGAAGCCAAAGAGGTTGGCCACCGCGAGCGCGGTGCCGGCGCCGCAGAAGGGGTCGACCACCAGGCGCGTCGCGGTCTCGTCGCGCAGAAAGCGGCAGGCGAGGCGGCAGGCCTCGACGCCCATCGCCCGGCTCCAGGGCATGAAGCCGGCCGCGGCGAGCACGTCGGGCGAGGCCGAGCGGGGCGGGGGGCGCTCCGAGCGGGCGGCGCAGAGCAGGTGCGAATAGCTCGCGCGCCCCCAGGTCGGGGTGCCCGGCGGGCGGCGGCAGACGATCTTGTGCCAGAGCAGGGGCGCCGCCTCCTCGTCGGCCGCGCGCGCGATGAGGTAGCCCTTGTCGACCCAGGTGCCGCCGCGCCGCACGTCGCTCTGGTAGAAGATGGCCACCCCGTCGGGGGGCACCCATCGAATCACGCGCCGGGCCGCCTCCACGAACCAGGCGCGCCAGCCCTCGAAGCCGAGCGCGGGCAGCTCCGACGCGTCGGGCAGCGAGGTGATGACGCTCGTGCCGGGCTCGGCCGCGCGGCCGGCGAGCCAGCCGAGCGCCTCGGCTTGGACGACCTCGCGGCGGCCTCCGCCCGGCGTCGAGCGCGCGTCCACGGACCCCTTGCGCCCCCTACGTGATGCTCGATCGGGTCGAGGGCGGCCGCCGTGTCGCCATTGCGGGCGGGGTCTTCGGCCCGCCAGTGCGCAGCGTCAAGGGCCCCCCGCCAGTGCGCAGCGCCAAGGGCCCCCCGCCAGTGCGCAGCGTCAAGGGCCCCCTGCGGGGCGCACCGGCGAGGGCGGCGCCGGCGGCTCAGCGGCCCGGCAGCGTGCGCCGCTGCTTGCGGCCCGTGAGGTAGTTCTCGTCTTCGACACGCGAGTCGAGGTGGCGCATGCGGCCGCCCTGCAACACCCACCGTTCGAAGGTGTCGCGCCGGCGCGCGGCCTTCTCGGCGGCCGGGGCGGCGTCCAGGCCTGCGGCCTCGCCTGCCAGTTGCCCTGCCCGAGCGGCTACTTCTGCCTGACCGGCTGCTGCGCCCCGACCATCAAGGGAGCGGGCGCGGGCGGTCGTAGCCGCCGCGATCGTCGCGGCGCCCGCCCCGGCGCACTGTGGCCTTCTGCCACGCCGTCCGGCCGCGTTCGCGCGGCCGGCGCGCGCGCTTTCACGCGGGTCGACCGCGTTTTCGCGCGGGTCGAGCGCGGGCGCGTCGTCGGCGCCGCCGAGCGCGCCGCGGAGGCACGCCCCTCGCAAGCCACTGGGCCTCGGCCGTGGCCGGCTCGCCCGCCGGGCTGCGGCCCTTGATGACCCCCGACCGGCCGCCCCGCGCGGCCCTGAGCGAGGCCCACCATGCCCAAGAAGAACGTTGCGGCCGCGGCGACCTTGCTCGGCACCGCCGCCTCGTCCGCGATCGGCTTCGGCCTGATCGCCCGACGCGTGTCCGAGCGCGAGACCTCGTCGGCCGATGGCCGCGCCCGGCGCGTGGTGCGCAAGCGCGCGAAGCGCGCGCTCAAGAAGGTGGCCAAGTACACCGGCCCGCTCGGCAAGTGGTACGTGCACATCCCCGCGGCGTTGCTCGCGGCCGGGGCGCTCGGGCTGCAGCGCAAGAAGCGGGGCGCGCTCGCCGTGGCGGCGTCCTCGCTCGGGGCCGCGGCGCTGAGCCGGTTGCTCGACCGCGCGCTGCGCCACCGGGCGCCGCCCCCGGGCCGGCATGAGCCGTCGGAGCAGAGCTTCCCGAGCGGCCACGCGCTCGAGCCGACGGCCGCGGTGATCGCGGGCGCGTACGTGCTGGTGCGCGAGGGCGTGGCCAGCCCCTGGGTGGCGGTGCCGATCGCGCTCGCCTGGGCCGGCGCGGGGCTCGGGCGGCTGGTGCTCGATCGCCACTGGGCGAGCGATTCGTTGGGCGGCTACCTCGCCGGCGTCGCGCTCGGCACGGCGTGCGCGGGCGCGTACGAGCTCGCCCGCGACGGCTGAGCTCGGCGGGCCGCGCGCCGGCCAGCGGAGGCGCGCGGGCGTCGGGGCGGCGCTCGCGGGCTCGGCGCGCCGAACTCGGCCGTCCTGCGGCCGGGGCGCGCCCCCGCCGGGCGCCTCAGCCCTCGGCGGCGTCGACGAGCACGCGGTGGCGGTAGAGCACGAGCAGCACCTCGTCGTCGAGGTCGGCGCCGCGCGTCTGGCGCAGCCGCTCGCGCACCGCCTTGACGGGCTCGTCGCCCCGGAAGGCGACGAGCAGCGCGTAGGCCTCGCCGGGCAGGGCCACCGCGTCGTAGCCGCTGTACGCGCCGAGCGCGACCGAGCCGTCGTCGAGCCACTTGACGGTGGCGTCGGGGTTGAAGCGCAGGCGCTCGGGCAGCGCCGGGCTCAGGGCGGCCGCCCGGCGGCGCTCGAGCACGGCCAGCGTCAGATCGCCGTCGAGGCCCATGACGCGCTCGAAGTCGGCCCGCGCGAGGGCCCGCACCGCGTCGTGCGCCGCGAGGTAAAACGCCTCTTCGCGGCCCGCCCACTCGCCCCAGAGCCGGCGGTAAGCGCCCTCGGGGGGCGGGGCGCCGTCGAGATCTTCGGCCGAGAGCGGCCCCCCCTCGGGGTCGGGCCGATCGTGCCCGGCCAGGATGTACTCGGGGTAGAGCCGAAAAAGCGCGTAGCGCGAGAGCTGTAGCTCGACGATGGTCAGGTAGGTCTTGAGCGAGGTCCAGAAGGCGATGCCGTCGGCGCCCGCCACGTATTTGCAGAAGAAGGTCGAGCAGACCGCCTCGCGGTACGCCCAGACGGTGCAGCCGCCGCCCTGGCGGTCGAAGTAGGGGCAGACGAGCGACTCGGCGCGCCCGAACGCGCCGCGGCCGTGGCTGTAAAGCAGGCTGTACGTGGCCGGCGCCTTGAGCCACTGCGGCGTCACGCCGACGCGCCCCGCGAGCCGCTCGCGCACGCGCCGCCGGCCCTCGGCGAGCGCGGCCTCGTCGCCCGCGAGCAGCGCGCCGACGAGGTAGTTGGGCAGCCGGGGGTGGTACGTGCAGCACTTGGTGTCGGACCGGAAGAGCCTGCGCACGCCGTCGACCGGCTCGACGCGCCCGTGGCGCGCGGCGTCGCTCATAGCGCACGAGCCGCAGGTCGCCTTCGCCTCGGCGGGCTGCTCGCCCTCGAAGAAGGCCGGAAAGAGGCCGCGGTAGAGGGCGGGCAGGCTGTCGAGCAGGGTGGGCATCGGGTCGGGGTTGAGAACGGGGGGCCCGCGCGGCGGCCGGCGCGAGCAGGGACGCCCATCGTAGCGCGCCCGCCGCCGGGGGCGACCCGGGCGGCGCCTCGCCGGCCCGGCGGCAGCCGGTCGAGTTTGGCGCGACGCCCCGGCCCCCGCGGCAGGGGATGGCGGCCGCGGCGGCGACGTATGCGGTCGTGGCGTCGTCTGCGATGCCGATAAGCGCCCGGTCACGGGCCGCGTGACCGCCGACCTCTCCTCGCTTACCCTGGGAACGCCCCCCCCGAACGGCCCGCCGCGCCGTCGCCCGAGCTCCGCGAAAGGCAGCCACGATGCGATTGAATCGAGAAAAGTTCCTCGTCGCCCTGCTCGCCTTCGAGACGGTGGGGGCTACGGCCTGTTCGCAAGAACGCAACGCCACGACCAAAGATCAAGTGAAGGTACAAGGCCAAGGCCCCGACCTGCTTACCGAGAAGGTGGCCGCGGCCAACCCGGTGCGGGTCGCGTCCCCCCCGGCCCGCGAGGGTCGCGTGCCCCCGACGCGCGAAGGCAGCGTGCCCCCGACCCGCGAAGGCGGCGTGCCCCCGACGCGCGAAGGCAGCGTGCCCCCGACCCGCGAGGGGGGTGGCCCCGTGACCCCCGTGACCGAGAGTGGGCCTCCCAAAACGCCGCCGCCGGTCGTCACGGCCCCGCCCCGAACGCCGCCGGTCGTCACGGCCCCGCCCAAGGCGCCGCCGGCGCCCACGCCGACCGGCCCGCGGCGAATTCCGGTACCGACGAAGCGCTGAGCGCCGTCGAGAAGGGCTGCGACGCGCATGACACGCCGCGACGCGCGCTCGCCGTTGGCCGCGCTTGACCCCGTGGGCTCAAGCGCGGCCAATTACTAGATTTTGTTAACAAAAAACAAGTACATGGCCACGCGTTCGAAGCGCGGTCGGGTGCTCGGCCCCGTCCGGGGCGACCTCACCATCCGAACACGCCGGCGCCCGGGCCGCCGCCCTCGCATGCGGGGCGATCGGCGCCCCGAGCGAGGGCAAGAGCGTGTTGACGCAAGGCGGGGGGCGGGCGAAGGTTCGCCCTCGTCGCTTGCCGATAGAGGAGGTTGCCATGAACGCGTTTCGCTCCGTTGCCTTCGTTCTCACGCTCGGGGGCTTCGCGGCCGCGGGCGGTTGCCGCGTCGAAGGGGTCGAGGGGGTCGGTGAGGTCGAACGAATCGACGGGGCCTCGCACGCCGAAGAGGCCGCGCGGGCCAACGGCGTCGAGCTCGGCTCGGGCGTCGCCCGCCTCATGCGCGGGGGGCAGGCCCCCGCGTCCGTGATCGTGACGTTGAAGGGCTCGGCCGACCTGTCGGCGAGCAAGGCGCTCGCGACGCCCGCCGAGAAGGCGAGCTTCGTGTACCGCGCGCTCGCCGACCAGGCCGACCGCACCCAGGGCGCGCTGGTCGGGTGGCTCAGCGCGCAGGGGGCGAAGTTCCGCGCGTTCCACGTCACGAACGCGGTCGTCGTCTACGACGCGAGCCCCGCGCTCGTGCGGCAGATCGCCGCCCGCGGCGACGTCGCCCGCATCGCGATCGACACGCCCTTCAAGCTCAGCCGGCCCGAGCCCGGCCCCGACGCCGTGCGGGCCACCCCCGAAGACGACGCCGTCCTGGCGCCCGGCTCGAACATCGTCGCCGCCGGCGCCGTCCAGGTGTGGGAGCAGTTCGGCACCCGCGGCGAGGGCGTCGTCGTCGCCGGCCAAGACACTGGCTACGACTGGACGCACCCGGCCCTGCGCCACCACTACCGCGGCTACCGCGGCGGGGTCGCCAACCACGCGTACAACTGGCACGACGCGATTCACGCCCCCATCGGCGGCGGCAGCAACCCCTGCGGCCTCGACTCGCCCGAGCCCTGCGACGACGACAGCCACGGCACCCACACGATGGGCACCATCGTGGGCGACGACAACGCCGGCAACCAGGTCGGCATGGCGCCCGCCGCCCGCTGGATCGGGTGCCGCAACATGGACCGGGGCGTCGGCACCCCCTCGACGTACATCGAGTGCTTCGAGTGGTTCCTCGCGCCTTACCCGCCGGGCGGCAACCCGCGCACCGACGGCGACCCGACCCTCGCGCCCGACGTCATCAACAACTCGTGGGGCTGCCCGCCGAGCGAGGGGTGCTCGGGCCAAGAGATCGTGCCCGCCCTGCAGGCGCTCCACGACGCGGGCGTCGTCGTGGTCGTGTCGGCGGGCAACGCGGGGCCCTCGTGCGGCACCATCGACGACCAGCCGGCCACGATCTCGGACACCACGCTCTCGGTCGGCGCGTACAACCACTCGACCGGGGCCATCGCCAGCTTCTCGAGCCGGGGCCCCTCCTCCCTCGACAACCAGCCCGGCCCCGACGTGAGCGCGCCGGGCGTCAACATCCGCTCGAGCGTGCCCGGCGGCGGCTACTCGAACTTCTTCAGCGGCACCTCGATGGCCAGCCCGCACGTCGTCGGCGAGGTCGCGCTCTTGCTGTCGGCCGACCCGTCGCTCAAGGGCAACGTCGACGAGATCACCAACCTCGTCCGCGCCACCTCGACGGGCAAGACCTCGACGCAGACCTGCGGCGGGGTGTCGGGGTCGGCCGTGCCGAACAACACCTTCGGCTACGGCACCATCAACGCCCACGCGGCCGTCTCGGCGCGCCTCGGCAACTGAGCGCCTCGCCCGAGGCCCGCTCCGCCAGGCCCCTCGCCCCGAGCGCGGCGAGGGGCCTGTTGCGTTGAATTGACCTAACCCTCGTCGAAGACGAGCCCGATCGCCGACGGCTGGCCCCCGCGCGACGAGCGGCGGGCCCGCCGGCGCGCTTCGCGGGCGGGTCGCCGCGGCCCTCGGCGAGAAGCTGCGCCTGCCTTCCTCGAAGAGGCGCACGGCGGCACGCTCTTTCTCGACGAGGTCGGCGAGCCGTCGCCCGCGAACCAGGCGAAGCTCTTGCTCGTCCTCAGCAACGGGCGCGTCGTGCCGGTGGGCGACGTGCGCGAGCGGCCGGTCGACGTGCGCCTCATCGCCGCCACCGACCGCGACCTGCCGTAAGGAGGTCGAGGCCGGGCGCTTCCGCGAAGGCCTGCTCTACCGCTTGAGCGCGGCGCGGGTGATGCTGCCGCCCTCGCGCGACCGGCGCCGCCACGTGCCCATTCTGGCGCGCACCTTCCTGCTCGAGGCCTGCGCCCGGGCCGGCCGCCCGCCCATGGCCCTCTCGGGCCCGGCGCTGGCGCGCCTCTGCTCTTACCGCTGGCCCGGCAACGTGCGCGAGCTGAAGAACGCCCTCGAGGACGCGGTCGCCGTGGCCGACCCGGGCCGAGGGCTGCTCGAGCCCTGGCACCTGCGTGAAGACATCGGGCAGGTGCCCGAGGCCGAGCCCGCCGCCGACGAGCCCGCCCCGCCCCCCGCCGCGGGCGTCGCCGCGCCGCGGCTACGGCCGATTCACGAAGAGATTCGCGAGCTCGAGCGCACCCGCATGGCCCAGGCCCTCGCCGCCGCCGGCGTGCCGACCCGGGCGGCCGAGCTCATCGGCATGCCGCTGCGCACCTTCGTGACCAAGATGCGGCGGTACCAGTTGCCGCGCGGGCGACCTCCCGCAGTAAACCCGTTATGACGCGCCTGGGCGCGTAGGCCCCCGGGCGAACCGGGGCTTCGGGGCGTGACAAAGACCGCAGCCCGATCCGCCCCCGCCCCCACCCTCCGACGCCGCGCCGACGACGGGGCCACCGAGGAGACTGCCTAGAAATAGGGCCGCCAGACCGCCGAGGTCTACGCCCACGGCGGGCAGATGCATCCCGCGACACTGCGTTGGTGGGCCTCGCGCCTGGCCCGCGCGGCCGGATGGAATTAGCTTCGTGACCTTTACGTTTGCTTTCAGAATTAATTCTAGGAACTCCTCTTTGTGCTTCTCATCGGCCAAGGTGGCGCGGTATATGGCTATAGGCGCACGGTGAGAGGCAGGGGCTTCTCGCCGACGAACGTGGGTGAGAGGCCCGAAAAACCGGGCTTTGGGCCCGGCTCGCCGCCGCGCGCGGGGCCGCCGCCGGGGGTCGTATCCGATGGTTTAGCGAATTACGGCGAATTCAAGCTAGTGCGCGTCGGCCGCGGGCCCGTCCCGGCGCCGGCGCGCGCTCGGGCGGCCCCGCGGGGGCGCGCCGGCGCGCTCGCGCCTGCGGCGTGGGCGTGCCTGCGTCTGCGCCGGGGGCGGCGCGCCGCGAGCGCGCGCCAGCGCGCCGCGAGCGCGCGCCGGCGCGCCCGCGGCGTGATTTCGCATTGCGCGCGCCCCTCGGGCCGGGGGGCGGCGCGCGGCATGACGATACGTTCATTTTCGTCCGACAGGGGCTTTCGATGGCCAAACCTTCTTCTCAAACCGGGGGCGCCGTCGGTGGCGCGCTGGCCGAGCAGCAGGCGCTGTTCGGTGGCCCAGACGTGCAAATGGTGCAGCGGGTTGTTCGCTCCGGCGTGCTCGATCGCGCCGCGCACGGCCTCGCCATCGGCGGCGGCGCCCCGGCCGCGCCGGGCGCCCGCGAGCGCCTCGGGCCACGCCGCGAAGGCGCGCGGGCGCATCGCCTCGGACGCCCGCCGGGTCGGGTCCGCCGACGGGGCCGCTTTGGGCAGGTCGAGGGGGGCGGCGAGCCAGCCCTTGCCCCCGTCGACGACGTCGGCCACCTCGTCCCGCCCGCGGGCGCCGGGGGCCAGGCCGGCCGAAGCGAAGAAGATCAGCGACCGCAGCGGGTGCCGCGGCCGACGTCGCTCGCGACGGTCGGGCGGCGACCCGAACTGGGTGCGAAGCGAGCGGACGGCGGCGGAGGGGTAGCGCTGGACATCGCCGCCCCCTTACCGCGGTTCCACGGCCGAATCGGGTCTTCGTTGGGGCGCTCGCCCTGCCCCGCGGGGGCAGCGCCTGGCGAGCCGTCTTTATGACGGAGTGACCAAGTTCACCCCGGCCCCCTAAAGACCCGCCCGTTTCGCGGGCCGAGCCACAACAAGAGAGCCAGCATGTCAGAAACCAAGTGCGTCCTGATTGTGAACGAGAGCATGCCCCTGGGGGTCGTCGCCAACACGGCGGCCGTGCTTTCGGCGAGCCTCGGCAAGCTCAGGCCGGAGATGATCGGGGCCGACCTGCCCGATTCGGAAGGCCACCTGCATCAGGGCATCACGACGATGGCTATCCCGATCCTCAAGGGGAATGGGCCGCTGCTGAAGAAGATGCGCGCCCAATTGAAGGAATTCGAGCCGGGCTTGCTGGTCGTGGATCTGATCGACGCCACCCGGACGACCAAGTCCTACGAAGAATATGCCGCCGTTCTCAGGAAGACGCCGCCCGGCGAGATCGAATATCTCGGCTTGGCCCTGTTCGGCGAGAAGAAGGTCGTCACCAGTTTGACGGGGAACCTCGGGCTCCTCCGGTAATTTATTCACGACAACTCAAGCGGGCCGCGACGCGCCCGCAATGAAACAAGGAGACGTCAGATGGCTGATTTGGACGTGGGTTTGCAAACTGCGGACAGAGCACGGCGTGCCACGAGTAACCCGCGCTATCTGATTCCCGAAGATAAATACGAGCACGGCCACCCGGAAGTCATTTTCTGGACCGATCACTTCCTGCGGGAGGCGAACAAGCGCAACGTGTTCGTCAACATCAGGGCGACCCTGAAGAGCAAGCGCTCACTGGCCGCGGCGGAGACCATGGCGACCGCCTGGTACGATTTTACCCGGTACGTGCCCGTGTTCATCACGAAGGCCGTTGCGCAAACCGACGACCCGGAGCGCCAGCACCACCTCATCCAAATCGCTTACGACGAGCTGGGCGGCCGCGACAAGGCGTTGATCCACTCGAACCTGTTCCTCGAGGCGATCGATAAGATCGGCGTCAAAATCGTCCCCTGCCGCTCCAGCTCGTCGATCAAAGAGATCCTCCACGTGCTGGACAAGACGTTGGTGGGCACGAAGAGCCAGTACGGGATCGTGGGGCTGCTGATGAGCTTCGAGATTATCGCCGAAGAGAACATCGAGACGCTCTTCGACGGCCTCTGCCACGAAGCCGATTGCAAAGAGCCGCTGTCGGCGAGCCCGTTTTTCAAGATCCACCGCGCCGACGAGACGGAGCACATCCGACACTCGGTGGCCAATTTCCTCCGGTTTTGCGTCACCGAGGCGCAGCGGGAGGAGTTCAAGCGCTCGTTCGACGAGGGCATCGACTTCTGGCACCGGTTTTGGGACCAGTGCGCCCGCATGATCAACCTGGAGGCGGATCTGCGCGTCAGCGCTTGACGCCGGCCAGCCCGGCCAATCGGAAACTGGGACGTGGCCGCGACGGGCGCGGCTCGGGCGTCGGGGGTGGCTGCGCGGAGGCCTCCGCCGCGTTGAATCAGAGGACATCGCCATGAAGACCGTCGTATTCATCGAGACCAACTTCAGCGGGCTCGACGCCATCAGGTACTGCAAAGAAAAAGGGTATCGCTCGGTCCTGGTCACCGACAGCTTCGAGCGCTTCCGCAAGTGGTTTCCGGCGTCGTGCCTCTACAAGCTGGACCTGGCCGACATCGTGATCTCGGTCAAGAACTCCAACGACCTCGACGAGGTCCGCCAGGCGCTGCACGACAAGCTCGACTCGATCGACGCCCTGATGACCTTCGCGGAGATCCGGACCCGCGTGGCGGCAAAGCTCTGCCGGGAGCTGGGCCTGCGCGGCGCCAACCCGGACGCGATCGCGGTGGCGCAGGACAAATGCCGTTTCCGCCAGGTCCTCCTCGAGCGCGGGGCCGACACGGTCCGGTGCTTCGAGATCGACCGCGTCGAGCTGCTCCCGACGCTGAAAGGGCGGGTCAGCTTCCCCTGCTTCCTCAAGCCGGTGCGCGGGCATTCGAGCATCGGGGCGATGGCGTGTCGCAGCGAGTCCGAAATCGAAAGCGTCGTGGCGGCGCTGCGCGACATCGACGAGGACTGGATCTCGCCGGCCTTCGTGGTGGAGGACTACCTCGAGGGCGACCTCGTCAGCGTCGAGATGCTGACGGTCGGCCCGGGGCGGCATCACGTCATCGGCATCGCCGACCGAGACGTCGTCAAGGGCAGCATCGAGATCGGCTCGTCGTTCCCGCTGGTGAACGAGCACCGCGCGGCGATCGAGCGGAAGGCGCGCCAAGCGCTCGACGCGATCGGCTACGACTTCGGCCCCAGCCACATCGAGATCATGGTGACCGAGATCGGCCCCCACCTCGTCGAGGTGAACACGCGGGTGGGCGGCAGCGGACATTCGGTGATGCTCGACCTCTCCACGTCTCGGTCCATCGTCGGCGACTGCGTCGAGCTTTGCCTCGGCACCCTCGCCCAGTCGGACCAGCTGTACCGATCCTCGCAGGGCGCGGCCTGGAAATGCTTCGTCAGCCAGGCCACCGGCACCATCTCCAGCATGCCCTCGCTCGAGGCCATCAAGAGCCACCCCGGCGTCGAAGAGGTCTGGCTGCACCACGAAGTGGGCGACGAGATCAAGGGCCTGGACTCCAACTACAGCTGGATCGTGCAGGTGATGTGCACGGGGAGAGACCAGCAGGAGGCCAAGCGCAATGCCGCCCGGGCCGTCGATTTCGTCGCCGAGCACACCGTAATCGCGTGAGGAGACAAAGGTGATGTTTGAGATCAACAGGGGGCGAGTCAACTTGCTCCTCAGCACCGCGGCCTTTTCCATCTCGTCGGCGGGGTCCGTGCTGCTGCACATCGTGCTGGCCATGGCCATCTACGCAAAGACCGGGTCGGGCTTGATGACGTCCCTGTTCGTCTCCCTCCAATGGGTCCCCGCGCTGATGGTGGTGCTCTACCGCAGCGACTGGGACCACGGCATGAACCCGCGCGTGCGCTGGTACCTGCTCGACCTGACGTCGGCCGTGCTCACCGTGCCGATCCTGTTCTTTATCACGGAGGCGAACTACTGGCCCATCGTCGGCCTCCTCCTGGTCCGAGGCCTGGTGGACCAGGTGAACCGGATCAACAAGACCGTCGCCACGCGGGTCCTGTTCCCGAAGGCCAAGTCGACCCACTACGCCTCGTTCCTGCAAACCGGATATCACGCCGGCATCGGGCTGGGCGCCATCGCCGGCACCCTGGCCGCGCGCTCCATCGACATGCGCACCGTCGTGGCGATCGACGCGCTCACGTTCGTCGTGTCGGCGGTGCTCGTGTTCTTCACCCGGTGCGTCGAAGAGGCCGGGCCGGCGAACGGCTCGACCCGGAAGCCCCTCGCCGGCCGCATCGCCGAGTATCGGGACGCCCTTCGCACGGACCGGCGCCTGCTCATCTGCGCGATGCTGATGCCGGTCACCGCCACCTTCTTCCAGGGTTCCTACAGCGTCCTCCAGCCGATCTTCCCCGTCCAGAAGCACGGGCTCGGGTCGTCGGCGGTGTCGGCCTCGTACGTGCTCGCCAGCATCGCGATCATCGTCGGCTCGTCGTCGTTCTCGATCTTCTGCAAGAAGTACCGGCTTTTCGAACGGCCTTTTCTACACACCCGCATCCTCGTGGCGGCGCTGTCGCTGGTCACCGCGGCCCTGTACGTGGGCTCCGTCTGGGTGGGCAACCCGCTCGTGGGCGCCGCGCTGTTCACGCTGATGATCGTGACATTCGAGTTTACCTGGATGACCGGCTACGGCGGTACCGTGGCCTTCGCGCCCAAGGGCCAGCTCGGTTCGGTCTTCGGCATCTCGTTCGCCATCGGCTGCTTCCTGGCGAGCGTCCTCGCGGCCACCGTCGGCATGCTGCTCGACTACCTCGGAAACGACTTCGTGCGCCTGGTGGGGCTGCTGATGGCCGCGTTCCTCGCCGTGATCTTCGTCGCCATGCCGAGCCTCAAGAGCGCGGACCCGGCCCCCGCCGCCTGACCGAAGCCCGAGCCGCCGGCGCGAAGACCGCGTCGGCCCCGCCGGCACCGGGCCAACCAAACGCAACGCAAAGGATGAACAGATGGGTAACTGGATCAAGCAAGAGCTGTGCGAGCTCACCGAAGAAAACCTCAACCTGCTGCTGAATTTCAAGATCCCCGGCATCATCATCAAGGGCTTCCTGCCCCGGGAGACCTGCCACGCCGTCGCCGAACGGCTGCGCGCGATGTCCTTCGCGAACTACGGCCACCTGAAGGACATCCCCGTCCACCAAGTCGGGCTGTGCCACAACGAGTGGGCGCACGTCGAGAAGTCGGTCTACTTCAGCAAGAAGGACCAGGCGCAGGCGATCGTGGACGGCATCTACCAGGGTCTGACCATCGACCCCGTTCGCATGGTGATTGACGCCATCGCCAGCCGGGGCAAGCGCCCGGCCGGGCTGTTCGAGGAGCCCGGGTTCGGCAGTTACTTCGCCGGCGCGTTCCGGAGCTTCCGCGGCCACGGGCGGCTCCACGCCGACCACGCGCCCAGCCACATTCGTCAGCCTTGGGCGGTCACCGAAATCAGCCGCCAGATGACCTGGAATGTCTACTACAGCATGCTCAACCACGGCGGCGAGCTGGTCATCTACGACACCATTCACACGTCCGAGAACGACACCATGAAGGTGCCGGGCGAGTATTACTTCCCGTACGAGGTGCTGGAAGGCCCAGACCATTTGAAGATCACGCCCGAAGTCGGCGACATGATCATGTTCAACACCCAGAACTTCCATGAGATCCTCGGCAATACCGACGGCCACCGCATCTCCCAGACCTCGTTCATCGGACTGAAGAAGGACGGCAGCCTCGGCCTGTGGTCGTGAGGCCACGTCCGTTCGTCCTGCCCGCCCCCTCGGCCCGGGCGCCGCCCCGACCGCCCTCGAATTGCAAAGTGACGATGATGCCCTCTCTCCAACTCAAATTGCTCTTTTGTTCGGCTGCGGCCCTATCCTGTGGCGGCTCCGCGCCATCTGACAACAGCACGCTCGTCTACTGTTCGGAGGGGAACCCGGAATCGCTGAACCCGCAGCGCAGCCTCTCCGGGACGGCGCGCAACGCCACCGCCACGACCATCTACGACCGGTTGGTGGACTTTCAGCCCGGCACCACGGTCGTGGAGCCCGCGCTGGCGGAAAGCTGGACCGTGTCGCCGGACCAAAAGTCCTACCTGTTCCGGCTGCGGCGCGGGGTCAAATTCCACACCACGGAGTACTTCCAGCCCACCCGCGACTTCAACGCCGACGACGTCGTGTTCTCGCTCGACCGGCAGATGAAGGCGGACCACCCGTTCCACCAGGTCGGCGGCGGCAACTACCAGTACTTCCAGGGCATGGGCATGGACAAGCTCATCGCCTCGGTGAGCAAGGTCAATGACTACGAGGTGAGAATCGTCCTGAACAAGCCCGAGGCGCCTTTCTTGGCCGACCTCGCCATGCCATTCATGTCCGTGCTGTCCGCGGAGTACGGCGCCCAGTTGCTGAAGGCGGGCCGGCCCGACGCCATCGACGCGCAGCCGATCGGCACCGGGCCGTACGCGTTCAAGAGCTACCAGCAGGACAGCACCATCCGCTACGCCGCGCACGACCAGCACTGGCGCGGCAAGGCGTCGATCCCCACCCTGGTGTTCGCCATCACCCCGGACGCGAGCGTCCGCCTGCAGAAGCTCAAGCGGGGCGAGTGCCATATCGCCGTGTCGCCCCCGCCGTCCGACCTTCCCGCCATCAAGAGCGACCAGCACCTCGCGCTCCTGGAAAAGGACGGCATGAACGTCGGCTACCTCGCGATGAACGTGGAGAAGCCGCCCTTCAACAACGTCCTGGTGCGCCGCGCCGTCGCCCACGCGCTCAACAAGCGAGCGTACGTCGACGCGGTGTACTTGGGCAACGCCGAGCCGGCGATCAACCCCTACCCGTCGACGATGTGGTCGTACACCGACCGCGTGCGGACTTACCCCTACGATCCGGCCAAGGCAAAGGCCCTGCTCGCCGAGGCCGGCTACAAGGACGGCTTTCAAACCACGTTGTGGACGCTGCCCGTCAGCCGGCCGTACAACCCCAACGGCCGCAAGATGGGCGAGATGATGCAGGCCGACTTGGCCCAGATCGGCATCAAGGTAGAGCTCGCCAGCTACGACTGGGGCACCTACTTGGACAAGGTCAAGCGGGGCGAGCACGCCATGGTTCAGCTGGGGTGGACGGGCGACAACGGCGATCCGGACAACTTCCTCTACACGCTCCTCAGCTGCGACTCCGTGACGCGCGGCTCGAACAACTCGCGCTACTGCAACAACGAATTCAACGGCTTGATCACCGAGGCGCAAACGACCTACGAAGGCAAGGTACGGACGGAGCTGTACCAGAAGGCCCTGGCCAAGCTCAGCGAGGACGTGCCGATCGTGCCCCTCGCGCACTCGAAGGTCTTCCGCGCGCTGAGCGACCGGGTGGTCGGGTACGCCATGAACCCGTTCGACCTGGACTATTTCTCCGCCCTCACGCTCAAGCGCCCCTGAGGAGCCGCTCGCCATGGCCAGCATTACCAAACTCGGCGGGCTGCTGTCCACGCTGCTCGGGATTACCCTGATCGCGTTCTTCGTGATCCGGGCGGCCCCGGGGGACCCGGTGCTGCTCATGGCCGGCGAGCGCGGCGCCGACCCGAGCCAGTACCAGGCGACGTCGATACGGCTGGGCCTCGACAAGCCGTTGGTCGAACAATACCGCAGCTTCGTCGCCCGGGCGGGCCGCGGCGATCTGGGCACGTCGATCGTGTCCGGGCGCCCGGTCGGCTCCGAGCTGCTGGCCCATTGGCCCGCGAGCATCGAGCTCGGCTTGGCGGCCGTCCTGACCGCCGCGCTGATCGGGATCTCGGCCGGGGTGGCCGCGGCGGTGCACCAGAACCGCCCAATCGACTACGTCGTGACCGCCGGCTCGCTGGTCGGTTACTCCATGCCGATATTCTGGCTGGGGCTGCTCCTCATCCTGGTCTGCTCGGTGGCGCTCGGAATCACGCCGGTGTCCGGCCGCATCGACACGCTCTATGACGTGCAGCCGGTCACGGGGTTCATGACCGTCGACACCCTGCTCCCGGCCGCCACGGGCAGGTACGGCTTGGCCGCGTTCCGCAGCGCCTTGCACCACCTGCTGCTGCCGACCTTGACGATGGCCGCCGTGCCGATCGCCGTGTTCGCACGCATGACCCGCTCCAGCATGGTCGGGGTCCTGTCCGAAGACTATATCCGCTTCGCCCGCTCCAAGGGGTTGGCCGAGTCGCGGGTGATCTGGCTGCACGCGATGCGAAACGCGCTGCTGCCGATCATCACGGTGGGCGGGCTCTTCTTCGTCAGCGCGGCGATCGCCGGCGCGATTCTCACCGAGTCCATCTTCGCGTGGCCGGGCGTCGGCCGCTATATCGTGAGCAGCGTCTACGCCCGCGATTACCCGGTCATCCAGGGTAGCATCCTTCTCGTCGGCGTGCTGGTCACGTTTGTGAACGTCACGGTCGACCAATTGTATCGAGTCGCCGACCCGAGGATGCGAGCCTGACATGACCGACCTCTCATTGCACAAAACGAGCTGGCCGAGCCTCGGCGCGTCCGGCCGGCTCGGCCTGCTCTGCGTGCTGTCCTTGGCGATGCTCGGGGGGCTGGGCCCCCTGATCCTGAACCTGGACCCGTTCAGCCTGAGCGACAGCCGGCTCGCCGACCCTCGCTGGCTGCTGGGGCGCGGGCCGGTGCTGGGCACGGACGACCTCGGGCGGGACATGCTGTCGCGGCTCGCCTACGGGGCGCGCAGCTCGCTGAGCATCGGCGCCGGCGTGGTGGCCTTCTCGGCGCTCGTCGGCACGCTGCTCGGCCTCCTCGCCGGCGTCTACGGGCGCTGGGTGGACGCGGCGGTCACGCTCCTGACGGACTCCATCATGACTCTGCCCAGCATCCTGCTCGCGATCGTGGTCGTGGCGGTCCTCGGCCCCGGCCTGCTGAACGCGATGCTGGCGGTCACCGTGGTGGCCGTGCCCCGCTTCGCGCGCACGGTTCGGTCGGTCGCGGCCCTGGAGATGAAGAAGCAGTATGTCCTGGCGGCTCGCTCCTGCGGAATGTCACGCTTCAAGATCCTCTGGTCAGAGATCCTCCCCAATTGCTGGGGCCCCGTGATCGTTCAATCTTCGTTGGGTTTCAGCGACGCCATCTTGGAAACCGCCGCCCTCGGCTTCCTCGGCCTCGGCGCCCAGCCGCCCGTCGCCGAATGGGGGACGATGCTGGCCGACGCCCGCCCCTTCATCGAGTCGGCCCCCTACATGGTGGTCCTGCCCGGCGCGTGCATCATGGTCACCGTGCTGGGGTTCAACCTCTTGGGCGACGCGCTGCAAGACCTAATCGATCCCAAGAGGAGCAGGGGCTAATGATCCTCGACGTCGGCAACCTTTCGATTCGCCTCCCCTACGGCCGCGACCTTCGGCCGGTCGTGCGCGGCCTGAGCTTCCAGGTCGCCTCCGGCGAGATCCTCGGCGTCGTGGGGGAGTCCGGCTGCGGCAAGAGCATCACCAACCTGGCGATCCTCGGCCTGCTTCCGAGGGGGGCCGTGGTCGAGGCCGATCGCTTCGAGCTGTGCGGCCGCGACCTGCGCGCGGTCGCGGGCCGGGACTGGTCGTCGATCCGCGGCTCCCTGGCCGCGATGATCTTCCAGAACCCGATGACCGCGCTCAACCCCTCGCTGACGATCGGCACGCAGTTGATCGAAACAATCCGCAAGTCTGGGCCGCAGCTCAGCCGCGGGCAATGCGAGCGAACGGCGGCAGAGCTGCTCGAGAAGGTCGGCATCGCCTCGGCCAAGCTCAGGCTCCGGAGCTACCCGCACGAGCTCTCGGGGGGCATGGCGCAGCGGGCGATGATCGCCATCGCCCTCGCCTGCAAGCCGGCGCTCCTCATCGCCGACGAGCCGACCACGGCGCTCGACGTGACCATCCAGGCGCAGATCCTCGACCTGCTGGCTCAGATCAGTCGTGACGAGGGCATGGCCATCATGTTGGTGTCGCATGATATCGGCGTGGTGGCGGCGTACGCCGATCGCATCCAGGTGATGTATTCCGGCGAAATCATCGAGACGGGCCCGGTAGGGGCGGTAGTCGATCAACCTACACACCCGTACACGCTCGGGCTGCTGCGCTCCCTGCCCGGCCGGGCCGGGTCCGCGCGGAAGACACCTCTCATGACGATACCCGGTCAGGTGCCGCCGATCGACCTGCCGCTCCAGGGGTGCAGGTTTGCATCCCGCTGTACCAGGAACCAGCCAGAGTGTAGCATCGCTCCGGCTCCGGTGCGAATCGCCGACGGCGGCACCGCCTGGGCTCGCTGTCATTTCCCGATCGCATCCCTATGACCACGAACATCATGACGATCGAGCACGTGTCCAAGTCCTTCGGGGTCCGCAAATCGCTCCTCTCGAGCGTGCGTGTCCCGGCCTTGGACGACGTATCGCTTCCGTTGCGGCGTGGTCGAGTCCTCGCGCTGGTCGGCGAATCCGGCAGCGGCAAGAGCACGCTGGCGCGGCTCCTGATGAGGCTCGACGAACCCAGCGCCGGTGCCATCCGCATCGAGCAGGGTACGAACGAGGTCGACATTGCCAGCGTTCCCCTGCGCGAATACTACCGGCGGGTGCAAATGGTATTTCAAGACCCTTATGCCTCGATCAACCCGCGCAAGCGAATCTGGCAGATTGTCACGGCGGCGGCTTCCAACCTCGGCACCCATGCCCAAGGCGACATGAGGCGAGTCGCCGAAGAAAATTTGGACGCTGTCGGCATCGGGCATCAGCACTTGGACGCATTCCCCAATGCCCTCAGCGGTGGCCAGCGCCAGCGTGTCTGCATCGCGCGGGCATTGGCCGCAAAGCCGGAGCTCCTCGTGCTCGACGAGCCCTTGTCGTCCTTGGACGTCTCGATCCAGGCCCAGATCCTCAACTTGCTGCTCGAGTTGCAGCGCCGCCTCGGCCTGACGTACCTTTTCATTTCTCACGACCTCGCGGTCGTCCGCCACATCGCCGACGACGTCGCGGTCATGTATGCAGGGCGCCTCGTAGAATACGGCACGGTGGAGGCGGTGATCGACGCGCCGAGCCACCCCTATACCAGGGCGCTGGTGGCGAGCGCCCTGGGGGGGGCGGACGGAAAACGCGGCGCAAGAGCCCGCGGTGAGCTGCAGGCCGCTACGCTGGATCAGCTCGGCTGCAATTTTTTGCCGCGCTGCGACCAGGCCGACGCCCAGTGCCAGGGACAACGACCCAGCATGCGGGCGTTTCCCGACCGCCGCGTGGCGTGCTTTCGCGCCAAACCGAGCGGGAACCATGACGGGGCCGAAACCTGCGCCTGAGAGCGCCGAAAGTCATTCGTCGGGGCGCCGACCTTGAGGCCCCGCGCCTGCTCAGGAGAACCCAATGATTGCCCGACTCGCCGCCATGTGCGTTTTCTCTCTCACGATGTCCATTTCTCCGGGTCCGGTCAATATGGTCATTGTCTCGTCCGGGGTCAGCCACGGCTTTCGGCGCACCATGTCCTTCGTCTCCGGCGCCACCATCGGCTTCACGCTCCTGCTGATATTCGTCGGCTTTTCGTTTCTGCAGATCGTCGGCCAGCACTCCGGCTTCATGATGGCCCTGGAGCTCGTCGGCTCCGCGTTCATCATCTACATCGGCTACAAGATCGCCTCTTCATCCCCGGAGATTACGATCGAGAAGCGGAGCGTACCCACGTTCATGCAGGGGTTCTTGCTGCAGTGGCTCAACCCCAAGGCGTGGATAGCCTGTGCGTCCGGCGCGGCGCTGTTCTCCGACCCGAACACCAACGTTACCCTGATCACGTTCATCGTCATATATTTCTTGATCTGCTATGCGTCGCTCGCGGCCTGGGCGGTGCTGGGCGCTCGAATGTCGGTGGTTCTGAACAAAACCTCCCGCGTCCGCGCGTTCAACGTGCTGATGGGCGGTATGCTCATCGCCTCCGCTTTCTATTTGGTGTACGTGCAAATGCTCGGTCACATCCGGTCGATGGGCTGACGCCGGCGGGGCCGTGCTTCGGCTTTCACCTTCTGCGGCTTCGCCGCATCCGCCTCTTCTCCGTATTGCGCCTCGCTGCGCCGTCGCCTCGGCCGCGGCGCGGGCGCCTCGTCCGTCGATCCGACGCCGCTGCCCGGTTGCCACGTCCGGCGCAGCGCGCGCACGCGCTCGTCGGGCGGCCGTGCGCGCAAAAAGGCGAGCCAGGCCGCCATCGTGACCTCGGGCCGGCCGAGCGCCGCACCACGACGAGGGCCCCGGCCGGCCGGGCCTGCACGCGCAGGCGCGCCGGCGACGACAAGCTCTGCCGGAGCCCGCCGTCGTCGTCGTCGGGCAGGAGCCGCGCGAGCAGATCTTCGCGGGCCTCGCCGCGGTGCTCTTCGCCCGAGCGGGCCGAGCGCGGCCGAGGTGCTCGGGCGAGCCTAGAGCACCGACCGGAAATCCGGTCGGTGCTCTAGAAATTGCTCGAACCGATAGCCGCTCGACCGCACCATGCCCGAGAACGGGCATGGTGCGGTCGGCGCTCTAGTCGACGAAGTTCTCGCGGTCGCCGGCGAGCCCCTCTTCGAGGGCGGCCATGCCGGCGGCGACGTCGAGCTTCACGCCCTCGCGGGCGAAGCTCATGCCGAGCGCGTAGAGCGCCTTGAAGAGGTTGTGCGAGCGGCACTGCTCGCCCATCTGCCCGATGCGCACGATGTTGAGGCCGAAGGCGCCGCTGATCTCGACGCGGAAGGCCCGGGTCATGTAGTCGCGGACGCGGGCCCCGTCGACGCCCTCGGGCAGCGCGACGGCGACGACGCTGTTCAGGCGCACGTCCTTCGGGGCGAAGGGCGAGAGGCCCATCGCCTCGAGGCCCGCCTGCAGCGCGAGCGAGCTCATCTCGTGGCGCCGGAAGCGGCGCTCGAGCGTCTCTTCGGCGACGAGCCGCAACGCCTCGTGCAGGGCGAGCACGCCGGGCACGGGCGCGGTGTAGTGGTACTGCTGCGCGCCCCAGAACCGCTGCGCGCGCAGGGCGTCGTAGCACCAGTGCGGGCGCGGCTGGGGGCGCCGCTCGACCACGGCCCAGGCGTCGGCCGAGAACGCGCAAATCGACACCCCGGGGATGGAACTGAGCGCCTTCTGCCCGCCCGTCAGCGCGACGTCGACCCCCCACGCGTCGACCCGCACCGGCATGGCCGTGAGGGTGACGACCGCGTCGACCACGGTGAGCGCGCCCTGCTCTTTCGCGTACTTGCAGATGGCGGGCAGCTCGACGAGCTTGACGCCGCACGACGTCTCGCCGTGCGCCATCGTGACGACGTCGTAGCGCGCCCGGGCGAAGGCGTCGCGCACGTCGGCGAGCGAGACGGGCCGGCCCGGCGGGCCCTCGAGGCGCGTGACCTCGGCGCCGACGCCGGCGGCCATCTCGCCGAGCCGCGCGCCGAAGGTGCCGTTGCTCAGGCTGAGCACCCGGCGCCCGGGCCAGCAGAGGTTCGACACCGCCATCTCCATCGCGGCCGAGGCCGGGCCGGCGAGGCCGATGATCTTGTCGCTTTGCGTCTGGAACGCATACCCCGCCATCTGCTTCACGTTGCGGACCACCCGGTCCATCGTCGGGCCGAGGTGGTTGATGATCATGCCGTTGGCCTGGGCGACCGCCTGGGGTATGGGCACCGGCCCCGCGCCCATCAAGAGCAGCGGCTCGGTCGGCAAGATGGCGGCGAGGGGGGTGGTCGGCGGGGGCGCGATCGAGAACGTCATGGGGGGCGTCGTTTTCAGCACGGGCGGGGGGTAACGGCCGGCCGAGCGTGGGCCAGAAGGCGCGGCGCGGCAATCGGCGAGCGCTCCCGCGGGCCGCCCGCCCGGTGCGGCCGCAGGCGGGGCTTCGGGGGGCGGGGCCTGCACAGGCCAGGCGGCAGCGAAAAAACGACGCCTGCGGCCGCGCCGGGCGGGCCGCGGGGGCACAAAACGGCGGAGCGCCGCGCGACAGGGGTCGGCGGCGCTCCGGGGGGGGTTACGTTCGGGCGCTAGAGCGCCGGCCCCCCCCTGCCCGTGCGGGCACGGGGCGGTCGAGCGGCTCTCGCTTCGAGCTCGCTCGAGGGCGTCGACCGGGGTTTCCGGCCGGCGCCCTCGCGGCGCGTCACTGGCACTCGGCCGGGAGCGCGAACGACTCGGTCACCTCGATCTTGCTGCCCTTCTTGACCGTCTTCGCACCGACGCCGATGCCCTGGGCGGCGAAGCCGCGCCAGATGGCGCACTGGCGGACGGAGTTGCCGGCGGTCGCCTGCAGCATGCCGTCGCGCATCTCCTGGAAGGCGGGGCCGGCGGGCGTGAAGTTCATGCCCTGGACGAAGTCGTGCAGCGTGTCGTCGGCGGTGAGGCCCGCGGCGACGTAGTTGCCGCGCACCTTCCACATGGCGGCGGCGTAAATCTCGCCGTCGTTGTGGACCCCGGCGCCGGTCACGTCCTTGAGCGTGAGCGGGTAGCCCTCGTACGGGAAGCGGCGGATGCCGGCCGCGCTGTCGGACGAGTACTCGCCGATGGTCGGGTCGCCGTTGAGGAGGAACGCGAGCACGTCGCTGGCGCCCTCGCCGAGCGCGCCCGAGAGCGGGCCGCTCATGTTGCCGATCATGCGCCAGCTCAGGCCGTGGCCGTACTCGTGGAAGACGATGTCCGAGTCGAGGTCGCTGTCGATGCGCAGCGGCGGCGCCGGGTTGGTGTGCAGGTTCGAGGCCGCGCCCGCCAGGGCCTTGAGCGCGGCGCCGGCGTTCTGCGTCACCATCGCCGACGGGATGGTGATGGTGGCGTCGTCGCCGCCGGGGCCGAACGCGCCGGTGTCGCCGCCCTGGTTGTTGGCGATGACGACGGCGACGGCGCCGGCGAGCTGCGCGTTCTTCACCTTGATGGTGAAGCTGCAGGTGCCGCGGTCGACGACCGCCACCTTGCCCGCGAGCGAGCCGGCGGGGCTCGCCTCGCAGCCGTCGGACGCCGCGCCCGTGCCGTCGTCGACGACCGCCAGGGCGCCGCCCGCGCCGTCGGCGGTGGTGCCGGGGCCGAACGCCGAGGCGAACGCGCCGAAGCTCGAGCCGCCCGCGGTGACCTCGGCGGAGGGCGAGCTGCCGCTCCAGAGGAACATCTGCATGCGCGGCGCCGAGCCGTCGCGCGGCGTCGCGAAGTTCGCGTTGTCGAGGCCGCCGCCGTCCTGCGCCTCGGCGTTGACCGCGTCGCCGCCCTTGCCGCCGCGGCCGAAGTTGTCCGCCTGGAAGTTGCCGGCCGCCTCGTCGAAGCCGTGGGCGTAGAGCCGGTCGTGCACGAGGTTGTTCAGGTAGAACAGGTTCTGCGTCGCCACGTCCAGGTTCGCGGCCGTGCCCGGCGACTGGCTGAGGTCGGCCGTCGCGAGGAAGTTGCCGTCGCCGACCGCCGTGCCGCCCGGGTCGGGCACGTTGTCGGAGACCGCGTCGATGTACGCGCGGACGTTGTTGCCGGAGATGTCGGTCGAGCGCTGCGCCCCCGCGCCGAGCCAGCCGGCCGGCGACTCGACGGTCGAGCCCGCGGCCGGGCCGCTCACGACGACCTGGCCGCCCTTGCCCGGGTCTTCGACGAAGACGCGGTAGCTGTCGTTCTGGGTGCGGCGCTCGGTCGAGACGACGTCGCCGTTGCCGGCCACGAGGGTCTCGTCGAGCTGGTTGTTGCGCGCGACCCACGTCTCGACCAGAAAGCCCTGGCGCACCGCGCCGCCGTCGTCGACGTACGCGACGCGCTCGACGCTCGGGTCGCGGTGAAAGAGCGAGCCGCGCGCGAAGCGCGCCGCGTTGCCGCTCGCCGAGACCTGCGCCGGCGTCGCCACCGCGAGGCCGAGGCCGCGCAGCGCGGCCCCCAGCGCGTCGCGCTCGGCGATGCTCGGCGCGGCGGCCGGCGCGGCGGGGGCGAGCTTCGCGATGACGTGGGTGAGTTCGTTGCGCTCGTTGACCGCCGCCTTCACGTACGCGCCGTGCACGCGCAGGCCGTCGACGTACTGCTCGAAGCGGACGTGCGAGACGCCCGCGCCCGGGAGCTCGTCGGCGACCCGGAGGTCGGCGTTCGTCTTGAGAAAGCCGCGCACGAGGTCGAGGCGCGACGCGTTGGAGCCCGAGGCCCCCGGCCTCACCTGAATGACCCGGGCGCCGTCGTTCGAGGTCGTCTCGTCGCCCTCGGGCGTCGAATCGCCGGCACACGCAGAGACGAGGCCCGCCGCGGCGAGACCCAGCACAATCAGACCAAAGGATTGAATACGCATGTTGGTGTCTACCTCTTCAATTAGGGGCTGGGCATGACAGGCACGACCGATGCACGCACTGAGGCCACCGAAACGCTTGGCAAGCACGTGCCGTTTTTCTTCGTGACAACGGAATGACGCCTGACACGGAGCCCTAGCCCGGCCTCGGCCGTGCATGTCCGGTTACGCACCCCGAATGGTTGCGCTCTTCGAATGACGTTGGCTCGGCCCTCGCGATGGCGCGCCGGGCCGCCGGCTTCTCTATCCCTTTATGTACTCTCGTTGCTCGCCGCTTACGGGTTCGCTTCGCCCGCCGCGCGGACGCCCGCGGCGCCCCCCGAAGCGGCTCTCGCCCGGGTCGATTCGGCCTGCGCCGGCGAGGCGACGGCTCGGCCCGTGACGAACGGAGCTCGGCAACGAGGGCCGGGCCGCCCCCGCGCGAGCGCCGGGCGGGCGGTCGGCGCGCGCCACCGGCCGCGGCGGCCGGTGGCGCCGCGACCGGGGCGGAGCGTGCGCGCGGGGCCGCCCCGCCTTACGACGAGGGGGCCGCCGCGCCGTCGCCCCGCTCAGTAGAGCGCGTTCAGCGCCGTGACGTCGCTGCTCGTCCACTCGCCGCTCTCGCTCGAGCGGAAGCACGAGTTCATGACCGAGCCGCCCACGACCGCGCCCGTCGGCGTGCCGGGGATGTGAATCGCGCCCACCGTGCTCTGCCCCTCG
>DASTPP010000013.1:0-73030 GCA_035762175.1 Polyangiaceae bacterium
AGAGCGTCTCGGCCAGGTACCGCAGTTGCTGGCCCTTGCCCTCCAGGTACGAGGGCGGCAGCGGCCGCTCGGCCCGGCCCTCGAGCGCGACGGCCAGGCTGGAGGCGGCGAGCGAAGCGATCTTGGCGCCCAGCTCCAGCAGGCGGCGCGCCTCGGCGTCGGCGCCCGTCGTGCCGTCGGAGGCGCGGTGCGTGAGCAGCGCGAGCAAGGCGAGGTCCTTGTCGTGGTGGGCGGCGGCCAGCTCGTAGGCGCGCTGCACGAGCTGCCGTCGGGCGGCGGCCGGGGCGGGCGGCGGGGCGGGGGCGGGGTTCGGCGGCGGGGCCGGCAGCGTGGGGCCGTCCGGGGGGCGGCCTCGGCGCGGGCGTCGCGCGGGCGGCTCATCCGGGGGGCAGCGCCCGGCGCGGCGCCGCGGGCAGGTGCGGGACAAATGGGGTAGCGTTCGCATGCTGGCGACCTCCTCGAAGGTTCGCGGGCCACGACCCCCGGGCGGTTGGCGCCGCCGCGGGGGTCTCTTGTCGGTGCGGGGGCAGGGCCGCCGCGGCCGACACCACTAGCCGAAGCCGCGTGCACAGCAAGCGCGTTGACCCGAGTCCGTCCGAGCGTTCCGTGCCCGCGCACGGGGGCCCGGGGTCGCCCCCGGCGGAGCCCACCTCCCCGTGGCGCGCGCGGCCGCGGGCGAGCGCCTCGCGAGGGGCGCCGTCGGACCCGACGTCGTCAGCCCGGCCAGCGCCGCGTTTGTTTAAGCTGCGCGCGCACCGCCTCGAGGTCGTCGACTCCCATCGTCTCGAGCTGCGCCCGCTGTCCCGGCGTCAGGTCGAGGCCGAACACCTCGCACAGGTCGAGCACCGCCGCCCGCAGCCCTTCGGCCTTGCCCTCGACCTTGCCCTCGCGCAGGCCTTCGTCTCGGCCGCGCGCCTCGCCCTCGCGCAACCCCTCTTCTTTGCCCTTCGCTTCCCCCTCGCGCAGCCCCTCGGCCTTGCCGCGGGCCTCGCCCTCGCGCAGGCCCGCCTCGCGTCCCCGCAGCTCGCCCTCGCGCGCCCGCAACTCGGCCAGCTCGGCCACGTCGCGCACCCACCGCCCGAGTTCGGCCGCGTCCTCGGGCGGCGGCGGAAGGTCCGCCGGCGGCGCCTCGCCCGGGGCGGGCGGCGCGGGCAGGTCGGCGCGGACGGCGTCGGGGCCGCAGAACGAGGCGAGCTTCTCGAGGCACACCTCGCGCACGCGCGCGGCGAGCCCCAGCACCCGGTCTTGCAGGGCACCGAGTTCGGCGAGCGTGATGCGGTACGAGGGCGAGTATCGGGCGTCGATGTACGCTTTCTTCAACAAGAGGAAGAGCCGCTCGTCATCGGGGGTGCCCCGGGGCAAGGCGCCCTCGAGCCGCGGGTGCTGTTCGGCGGCGCTCGTGCCGAGCGCCTCGAGGTCATGGCTGCGCTGCTTGTAGCCCGTGAGCACCAACGCTGCGGCGTGGTAGTAGCGCTCGGCCGCCTGGTGCAAGAGGAAGGCTGCGTGGCTCAGCAAGCCGCGGCCGATGAAGTCGCGGCAGCCGTGGAAGAAGCCGCTGGCGCTCGCGAACCAGTGGGCGAAGTTCTTCTGGCCGACGTCGAGGCGCTCGGCGGGGGTGAGCGCCTTGGGCGTCGCGAGGGTGACGTGCCGGGCGTCGTAGAGGGCGACGCCCTCTTTGGCGATGTCGGCGAAGAAGTACTGCCCGATGCGGATTTCGCGGTTGACGAACGTCACGTCGTGCACGATGAGCGTGACGGGCGTGGGCGAGGCCGCCTCGCGGAAGCGCGCTTCGAGCTCGCGCCAAAAGCCGACGTCCGCCGCCTGCTTCGGGTCGTGGGTGACGGCGAGCAGGTCGAAGTCGCTCTGGTAGCCGGTCAGGGGGTCGTCGACCCAGTCGCCGCGGGCGTGGCTGCCGAACAGAACCAAGAGCCCGAGTGGCACGCGCTCGCGGAAGAGCGCGGCCAGGGCCCGGAGCTGCGCTCGCTTGTCGTCGGGCAGGTGCTCGAGCGAGGTCTTCATCGGGGCGCCTCGGCGCCGAGCCTAGCAGAGCGCCCGCGGCGGCAGCGAGCGGCACGGGGCCCGGGCCGAACGGCGCGAAGGCCGTCCCGCGCCGACGGAAGGGCCGGTGCAGGGGGGCTCGCCAGCAGAGGGCGCCCCGACCTCGTGCGGCAAGGCGCCGGTCAGGGCCCGGCCCATTCCGCCGGCTGCGCTCGAGCGCGGCCACGGTTTGCCCGAGGCCGCCGTGTTCGAGAGAGCCCCGGGCACCGTCTCGGTGAGCTGGCCGGACCTGCGCGCTGGGAGCGGGTGTGCGCCCTCGTCGGGCGCGTGCCCTTCGGCGACAGGGGCCCTTCCGGGCGCGTTTCCGGTCGCCTTCGTCGGCGCGCCATTCGCGGGCACGAAAGTGTATCGGCCCGGGGGCTACGCGCACCCGTCGTCATGCACCGGCTCGTCGGGGCCCTGCGCAACGGCGGCGAAGAGCGAGATGCCCGGGTGGTAGCCCCACGGCTTCAACGCGCCGCCGGGCTCGTGGTAGTGCTCCTCGAGGCGGGCGAGGTAGCGGCCCCCTTCGACCTCGACGGGGTACTCGCTGCCGTAGGGGGCGGCGTGGTGCAGGGCGAGCAAGTGCTTGGCTTCGGCGGCGAGCGCGGGCGTGACCTCGGCGTCGCGCAGGCGCCGGAAGGGGACGAGACCGCGTCCTTCTGCGCGCCCGAGCGTGTTCGGGCCGACGATGCCATCGACGTCGAGGCATTCGCGCTCTTGGAAGGCACGCGTCGACGCGTCGGTCTGAACGCCGAAGATGCCGTCGGCCGCGCCGTCGAGCAGGCCTTGGTCGATCAAGAAGTGCTGCCAACGCTTGACGTCAGGGCCGCGCTTACTTCTCCGCAATACGCGCATGGTTCTCTCCGGGTGGTGGGCGGAGCTTCGCGGCCCGCGTCGCCACAGAGCTCTCAAGGGAGCAAAGCCGACGCGCCCTCTCTGGGGACAGGAAACCTTCGGAAGAGTGTGCGCAGGCACGAACGAGGCGGTGGCGATCGGCGCCCGCCAGCGCGGGGCGCGATGGGCAAGGCCCGACCAGCAGGCGCGCGCGACTTCGGGGCCGACGAGGGGAGGACAACGTGGGCAGCCGAGGGGCGGCCGGAAGGAAGGACGCCCCATTGGGCGTGGTGCCCGACCGCCGAGTCAGGCGCCGTCGCATCGCGCCTCGACCCGCTCGCCTCGGGTCAGAGCGACGGGGGCAAGTTGTCGAACAGGCTAAGCTGCATTGCAACGGGCGCGGCGGGGAGCTGGGCGGAGAGTCGGAGTTGATGCCGGGGGGACGCCTCCAAGCTCCTGAGGCACTCCTCGTGGTCGAGCCGCGACGCCAGCCACCGGGCTCTCCAGAATTCGGCGATCGCTTCGTCGTCGGAGGCATCGGCCTCCCCCGCGCCAGCGGGAATCGGGTCGACGCCCAGCAACTGCCTGCGCGCGTTCTTCGTCAAAGGGGCGAGGTAAATAATCCTCGGCGAGGCGTGGCGCACGAGGTCGGCCGCCGTGAGGCCCAGGGCGGCTAGCCCCTCGCGCAAGAGCCGCATCTTCGGGCTCTGCCCCTCTCCGAACACGAAATTGACGTTGCTGAACGACTTGCGCTGTTCGGCCAGCGCAGCGAGGTACTCTTCGGCCTCGACGCTCAGGTTCGACGCGCCGTGGCCCCGGCTACGCCCGACTTCTAGAAACGGCACGGGGGCGTCGTTGCCGCAAACCCCGGCCGGGAGGCGGACGCGGTTGTATTGCGACGAACGCTCGGGGTAGAGGCTCGTCGTGCCGAGCAGGACGAGCGGGGTCGCCTTCGCGACCTTTCTGCCCGCCATGCGGCTCGCGATGAGGCTCGGCTCGCCTTCGTAGCGGCGCCCGTACACCCGCCGAACCGACGGGCTGAGCATCATGAGGGCCGCCAGCTTCCCCCCCAGAAGGGGGCCGTAGGGCGGCGCCGCTCCGCACGTCGACAGGTCCATGATGGCCCCGGCCCCGAACCACTGCTTCACTTGGCGGAGCGCCATCGCCACGGCGCGCGCAGCCTCCGGCGCCCTCAGCGCGGTCGCGAGCGGCGCGCGGACGGCGGCGAGAACGTCGAGCACCTCGAGGAGCATCTTGGCGGCGGTCGAACGCTTCGCGACGAACAAGGGCGTTCGCGCCGCGCGCAGGAGCCCCTCCGGGCTGAGGTCGCTAGCCCGCGCTTCCGCGTCGACGCCCGCGCGGAGCCCTTCGGCGCGGGCCTCCAGCGCCTTGCCCCGGATCGCCGCCAGGTGCTCGGCGAGCGCGGGGGTGAACGCAGGAGGGTTGGCGCCGTCGAACCCCAGATCTTCCGCGTGGATTGAGGCGAGGTCGTTGCTCACCCGCGCCCGGAGGGCGGCGAGCGCCTCGTCGTCGGTGAGCTCGCCCTGCTCGATGAGGGAGAGGAGGCCTTCCACCGTCCAGCCTAGCCACTCGTCTCGGGGCGTTAGCTGGAGCACCGTGTTGCTCAGCGCCGTCAGCCCCATGACGGGGTGGTTGGGCTGCGCCGCGTCCCGGATCAGGTACTGCATCGACCGGCCGGGAGAGCGGCGGTAGCGGCTCGACCAGTAGTACCGGAAGTACCTCCATATGTCGACGAGGGGCAGCCGCGTGAAACGGTCCTGCTCGCCGGGCTCGACCAACTGCAGGTACGGGCGGCAGCACCCGCGGAGCGCCTCCGCGCGTTCTTCGCGAGGCAATCGCGCTACGGGGCGGAGACGCGAGGCGAGCGACGGGCCGTCGGCGATGAGGGGGAGCACCGTCCTCGACGACGAAGCGGCCGGGCTGGTCTCCATGTCGCAGATGAACTCGCGGACCGGCTTGCTCGCGAACTGATCGGAGCGCCCAAAGAGAAGCTGCCGGCGCACGGCCTCCTTCGTGGCGCGTCCGCCGTCGGCTTCGTGCGGCCGAACGTAGACGTCGCGGCCGCGCGACTGGACCTCCCAACCAAGGTTCAGCAGGTCGCGAAGGACCGCCGTCGTCGCGGCGAACTCGAGCGGGAGCGGCTCCTGTGCCCGCGCCCAGCCAAGCTCGTCCTCGAGCGCGGCGACGCGCTCGGCGTCGTCGCGCGCCAGGGCCCTCGCGAGGCGCTCGATGCCGGGGGCAGGCAGGAGGGGGCGAAACGGCCGCCATTCCGCCTGGAGCTCAGAGGGCACCTCGTCGACGGGCCGCGGCATCGTTCCGTGGGTGATGACCCATCACGCCGAATGCGGCAAATTTCCGGCCGCGGCGGCCCCAGGCGCCGCGCGCAGCACCGGCAGCGAACGCCTCCTGGCGACGGGCGCCAGGCGGACCGGGCAGAGCGCCGCGACGCGCGCGTCGCAGCGCCCGCACGCGTCGGGGCGCCGGTGCATGCAGTCGTGCGGCAGCGAGCGCCGGTTGGCCGCGCTCATGAACAGGAACATCGCTTGCTGCACGATGCGCGGGTTGTCCGCCCGCAGCCGCCGGTCGAACTCACGCAGATTGATCCGGCGCGACAACTCGCGGATGTAGCCGCGCCGCGCCTCGTACGTCCCCGGGCCTCGATACCGGATGGCCGCCAGGAACAAGTCGACGTTGCTGTCCACGACGACGAAGCGCCGCCAGTCGACGCCCGCCCACTCCTCAAGGCCGCGCGTGAGGTCCGGGTTGGTGACCAGGGACAGGAACATTGCCGAGATCTTCGCGCTGACGCGCCACGTGCGGCTGAGGGCGGCCTCGAGCGCTTCGGCGCGCCGGGCGCGCCCCCTTGCGCCCTGGCGCGCCGCCTCGAGGAGCGCGGCCAGGTCGGCGGCGCCGGAATCCCGGACGACGAGCGCCGCCGACGTCGGGACCTTGCCGAAGTGGCCGTACCGGCGCATCCACTCCGTGTGGCGCTTGAGGGCGCACGGGACGGCGGGGTTGCTCGCGCACAGGCCGCGCTTCGTCACCGGGTGCTTCGTCAAGTCGCACCGCTCGGCGAGCGCGGTGGCCGAACTCGCGTGGGCGCAGCCGCTGGCGTCCGCGAGCTCGAGCAGGCGCCGATGGTCGGTCAACTCGGCCGCCTCGCCGGGCCCGAGCGAGCGCAGGATGGCCGCGATCTGGACGTCCTGGCGGCGCTGGAACATGGCGATCGCGACCAGCAACTTGAAGAGCGTGGCGCCGTCGCGCGCGAGCAGCGCGGCGCGGTCGATCGCGAAGGCGCCGAGGCGCGCCGGGTCGCAGAACATCGAGGCCGTGCCCGGGTCGCCGGGGCGCTCGTAGTGCGTCGCGAGGTACCACCGCACCACCGCCCGCGTCCGCGCGACTTGCCCGGGCGTCGGCGGCTCGGCGAGCCTCGGGCCCCGCCGAGCCGCGGTGGCCTTGCCCACGGGTGCGGGCGGCGGAGCTACGGCGCCCTCGCCGGCGGCGAAAGGTCCTTGAAGGGCAGGTCGCGAACCTCCGCGAGCGCACCGCCGCGGCCCTGGTTGGACAATCCCCGGCAGAGCGAGGTGTGTTTTGGCAGCGAGGCGAGCCTGCTGGTAAGCCCGTCCGCCTCGGCCTTCGAGGGTAGGCCGAAGAGCGCCCTTACGTCGGTCGCGTTCACGTCGGCCATCTGGTGCAGCACCCACGTCCCGACGAGGGGCCGGAGGGGGTCGTCGCCGCCGTTGAAGTGGTGCAAGAATTGTGTCGAGAGCACGACCCCGCACCCGAACGAGCGCCCCTGTTGCATCACGTTCTTCAGGCTCGGCAGGCCCAGCGAAATGAAGTCGTCGGCCTCGTCGACGAAGACGAAGCGCCGCAAGGCGCGCAGGTGGTGGCTGGCCCCTGGCGGCTGCACCAGCGGCGCCTCGCCGGCGCGAAGCATGCTCCCGTAGAACGCGTTCATGAAGAAGCTCAAGACCGCCCGAATGAGCGTCGGCATGGTGCCGAGTGGCTTCAGGTTGATGACGTGTACGCCGTCAAAGAGGTTGTCGGCCTTGTCTTCTGGATCTGCCTCGGCGAAGACACGCATGTCCACGAGATCATTGAGGATAGTGCGTGGTGAGCCCTTCGCGACCTTGCGCGCCTTGACGTGTTCCAGGAGAACCCTCAGCGTCGGGAAGGGTCGCCGCCATGACGCCGGGTCGTCATCGATAATGCCCGCCGCCTCAAAGCACGCCGTGGTCGCCTGAACCAGGTCGTCACGCTGCACCGCCCCGATACCACGTTGGATCGCCAGCATCGTGTCCGCAAATTCCCTCGGCAGCCCACGCAACATTTGCCTCGACGTGGGCCGCATCGTACGGAGCGGGTTCAGCGGGAGGTTCTCGGGCTCGAGCACCTTGGCACCCACCAGCGTCGCGAAGGGGTCGCTGGCCGTGTCCTGGTAGTCGCCCTTGTAGTCGAACACGAGGATGCCCGGCCCCTTTGCCCCGGGGTTCCGCTTGCCCTCCCAGATGAGCTGCGCGAGCAACGACTTCGTCAACTGTGTCTTCCCGGTCCCCATCGTGCCGGTGATGCCGACGTTGAAGTGGTTGACGAGGTCCGTCCGGTTGGGAAGCCACACCGCCGGCTCGCCCCGCGGCAATTGTCCGAAGATGACGCGCATCCCGTCGTCGTTCGTCGCGGCGCGTTCCTCCGCCGGCGGGCTGGCGAGTGCGCCCGGTGGCGAGGCGGCCGTCGGCGCCGGGGGACGATGGGGCGCCGGCGAGGCCGCGGACGAAGGCGTCGGCGGGCGCGCCGCTGGCTCCCCGGGCGCTTGGGCCCCCGTGGCTGCGGAAGCGGGGGCGGGGGCAGGAGCGGGAGCGGCACGTGATCCTGCCGAGACGACGGGGGGTCTCGGCGTCGTTTGCGAAGGCCTCCCCGAAGCGACCTGGGGCGGCGGCTGCGAGAGGACGCGAAACCGAACCTCGACCTGACTCCCGTCGGTCGGGGCGCCGCTGGCGTCGAGTTCCTTGCACCGAAGCGTGAAGTCGGTCTTGCGGGCCCACGGGCCCTCGACAAGGAGCCAACATTCGATCGAAAGGGCCGGCGCATCCCCCCGATCGAGGTGCCCCTCGAGCGCATGCAGCACCGGCTCCCACGCGCCGGCGCGGTGCTGCCGGCCGGCTTCAAGCCACGCGAAGCGCTGCAACGTGGCCTTGTGTCGCGCGTCGGCGGCTTCGCCGAAGCATAGCCTCAGGTGCGCGTACGTTTGGAGCGCCTGCTCCGCGAGGCGCTCCCAGTTTGGCACCACGTCAGCGGATGACCTCGCTTTCAATTCCACGACGCGGATGCCCGCGAGTCCGGTGAACTTGCCGTCCTCGCCCTGCGCGGCTTGCAAGATCAGCACGTCGGCGCGTCGTCGCGGCGCGCCCTGGGGCGCGACGGCGGCCGCCCATGCGCGGCCCTCCGGGCTATCCAAGCTGAGGGCGAGCGAGCAGCCCTCTTGGCCCTCGAGCGTCAGCATGAAGGCGCGCAGAAGCCCGAGGTTCCCTCGCAGGTCCGCGTCGTCGAAGTTTGTCTCCAGGAGACGCGAAAGGAATGATCTGCATCGTACTACGCCGAGGACGGCGTCGCGAAGCGACGCGAGCGTCACCTCTGGCGCCCCCGGCGCGATCTCTCGGAGCCTCGCCTCGAGTTTGTCGTCGGTCAGGCCCGGGTCTGAGAGGACAGCGACGACGTTCTCACGGCTCTCCGCGTAGCTCAGCAGGCTCGCGGCTCGCCTCGGCTCGATCGGCCACCCGCCCCGGGCGACGCGCGCCTCGACGAGGGTGCTCGGCGCGCCGGGCGGGGGGTACGAGGGATAGAGTCCGCGCCGCTTCCGGTTGTGCCCCAGCGCGTCGAGGAGGCCGTCGTAGCGCCGGAGCGTTTCATCGTCCTTCACCTCGACGTAGGCGACGTTTCCGCTGGGGCCGGGCACATAGCGAAGCGGGAGCGTCGCCGGAGCGGCTGGCGCCGACGGGAGCGGTTCGTAGGGCGTCGCGACCGAGCGCACGACGAGGTGGCATTGCGGAACGGACCCTACGTCCACCCAGCCCTTGCGCTCCAGGCTCACGCCTTCGCCCCGCGGCATCGCCGCGCATTCGGACGCGAGCGGCGGCAGCGTCTGCCCCTCCCACGCGCGAGCGGCGTCCCGCTCGGAGGTGCGCTCCTGCCAGGGGCGCGCGCCTGGATCCTCGGAGGACGCACGCCAGACCTCGAGGTGGACGCCATCCTTGAGGAGTGAGTCTTCCTCAAAGAACGCAGAGGCCCGTTCGCAAAGGGCCTCGAGCGCCTGATCGGTGCTGCCCATGTCCACGAGCGCGACACGGAGGGACGACACGAGGCCGACCGGGCGAAGCAGGTGCCAGACCGCGGCGAGCCCTTCGCGGGCCGCCAACGCCGTGCCGGCGTCGTCCGGCGAGGCGCTGCTCACGAAGGCGTATACAAACGACACGCCGCTCGGATCGAGCCGCTCTTCCCTCATATAATTCACGCCGAGCCTGGGCGGGAAAGGCGGGGGCTCGGCGCCGCAACGGAGCGCCACGACCGCGTGCGCCACGCGCAGCGGGTGGAGCGGAAGCAGGCGCGCGGCGTTGACGCGGCCCGATCCGACGCAGAAGGCTAGATCAAGATTCGTGACCCAGGTGCCGAACGCCTGCGCTAGGTAACCATCCTGAGCGCTCACGTCGAGGAGCGCCTCGTACGCCCTCACGTAGGCCGCCGCTTCGTCCCGGCACCGCGCCGCGAGCGCGAGCGCGTGGTTGTCGAGCAGGAAGAGAAGCCGTCTCGTGTCGAACTCCGCGTTGGCGTTCGCGCCCCGCGGCTCCTCCTCTTCCGCGCCGTCGTCGAGGTCGTCCGGGCGGACGGCCGCCAGCGCCGCAGCGCACAGCGCCTTGCGCGCTGACCGAAACCCTTCGATGGCCTGGGCTTGTGACGGCGACGGGGAGGGGTCGGCGTTATGCCAACGTATCGTGACGCCCGGAATCCGCTGCCGCGACGTAAGAAGTTCCGACGCGCTCGGCCCTTCGACGAGCGCGGAGCACCCGCGTTCGACGTACGCTTCGACCCCCTCCGTCTGGAGCAGCGCGAAGAGCAAGCCTTCCGGGGTCTCGTTGCGAAGCAGGATCGACCTGTCGTGCGCTTCGAGGGTGAAGGACGGGGCCGCGGCGTCTTCGTCCGCCTCGTGGCAGGAGAGCGGGGCGTTCAGCGAAGAAGGGCCCTCTTCGGCGAGAAGTTCCCAGGGCGACGTGAGACTCTGCGACTCCTGCGCGCCCGAAGCCTCTTCGTCGGAGATGTCCTTCGGCTGGAGGAGAGAATCGACGCCGGGCTTGCCGCGGCGCAGCAGGCGGGCGAGGTCGACCGTAAGGCCGACGAGGCCGTCGCCCGCCTGGCTCGCCCCTCGGGCCATGTTGTAAGCGGCCTCGCAAAGGCGCACGGCCGCGGGGACCGCGTTCGCGTCCTTATCCAACAGGCACGCCTGGAGGGGCACCGATGCCTGCTCGCGCTCCTCGCTCGATAGCCCCCTCAGGCGGTCGAGCGCCTCCCTCAGCCTCGTTTCCGCCTTCCGACCTTGCAGTTTGTCGAACTCGGCGGCGGCAAGCGATGCCGGTGGTATTCGCTCCTTTTTGGCCCACGGCAACAGGCCGAGGAGCGGCAGGGCATGCTGCTCCGACTTTTGGGACGAGAGGCGGCAGTACTCGGCGAGCACGTCGACGCTCGCGTCTTCGAGGCGGGCCAGGACGTGTCGCGAGCGGCTCTCCGACACCTCCTTGAGCCGCGGCAGCCCGGACTCGGCCGCGAAATGCCGCGCGATCTCGGCCGCCGAGAACTCAACCAGCACGTCGAGGCCAGACTCGCCGGGTGTGGATCGCGCGTTGAAGTAGAGCAACAGCGGGCGCTCTGGCGTGAGCGCGTTGCGCTCCGCGGTTGCCGCGGCGGCGGCCGCGTCGGGCTGCAGGACCCTGACCCCTGCGGGCGCCGCCACGGCCGCGGAGGAGCCAATAAAGATGGCGAACTTGCGACCACCGTGCTCCTCGAGAAGGCGGGCGCACGCCCTTACGCACTCCTCGGGTTTCGTCTCCGTCGGAAGGGCGTGAGAGCGCAACCCGAACGCCGAACTCGGCAGGCTTCGGACGGCCCCACGAAGCGCCTTCCACACGACCTCCTCGACGGCACTCACGTCGCACCTCCGTCCACCACGACGACGTTGTCCGATTCTCGCCGCGCGAGGCCGAGAGAGATAAGGCTCTGTTGATTCGCGCGCGCCGCCTCGTGCAGCGTGGCCGCCACGCTCCCGATGCGGAGCGATTGCTCCGTCCGGTGCTCATCGGCGCCGCCGAGCGCCAGACCTACCCTCTCGGCCGCGGCCGCGAACGACCCCCAGGCCATCGGGCTGCCCGGGGGGACGAGCGCGTGCACAAGCGTGACCAACTGGCGGGGCCCGGGGCAGACGTACCTGCGCGCGCCGCCGCCCGCGCCGAGCGGGAAGAGCCAGCCTCCCGCCGCGGCGAGGTTCAGGGCGTGGGCGCTGGGCGCGTAGGCCCCTTTGTTTGCGCCCACGCTGCCCGCCGCGTTGGCCGCGGCCCTGGGCCGCACGAGCGACCCGCCCGCCTGTCCGGCGGAAGCGCGCTCGGACGCGGAGCCCTCGGCCTCCGCGTCGAGCGCCGTGGCCGCGCGCCGGAGCGAGTCCCGCGCCCGCATGATCGCCTGGTGGAGCGCAGCGGTGTCGAGGGGAGAGCAGACCGCGAGCAGCAGGCGCGCGGGGCCTGCCGACGCGCGCTCCCAGCGCAGCATGCGCATCGAGAGGAGGAGCAGCGCGACGTCGACCATCGACATCACCATCTCCGCCTTCGTCGCGCCGCGCTCGTACCACTCGGCGATGTTCGACGCCATCTCGCCAGCGAGGGCGGCGAACTCGGCCCACGAGTCGCCGGGCGGGATCGGGTACGCGTTGGCAAATATCGGCCCCGACTCGTAGCCCCGGGGCAGCCGGGCCAAGCCCAGCAACCTGACCAGGCTCGAGTGGGGGTCAGTGTCGTCGGCGGCCGCCCGGTAGAACCGGCTCAGAGCGCGCTGCCCCTGCGGCGTCGCGGCGAGCAGGCCCAGGAACGTAGCGGCGTGAAAGCCACTGAGCGTATGGGTGTCAGAGAAGCCGACGAACGCTAGGCCTGTCGTCGTCGGATCGGCGCCGCCCGTGACCATGACCTTCTCGTCGGCGCTCAACACGCTCGCCAGGAGCCGGTGAACGGGGGCGCGCAGGCGGCCGCGGCCGCCGCTGGCCAGGCTGTTACTAGCCGGGTCAACGCGCTCGGCGAGGTGGTCCTGCGCCGCCTTAATGAACGCGTGCTCCTTAGGCGGATCCGCCTCGAGCAGCAACGGCCCCGCCTTGCTCTTGTAGACGCACAGGGCGAGCGCCTGCGGGGACAGGCGATGGCTTCCGTCCGCCTTGAGCCTTTCACGTACCTCCTTGAGGTAGGCCGCAGGCGGGCGGTGGACGGGCGCGCCGCCCGACCACGCGGGCGGCGAAGGCATCAACCGGAGCAACTGCATCATGCCGTTGGCGACGTGGACCGCGCGGACGTTGCTCGTCTTGACGATGACGCCCCAAGCGGCGTACTGCTCGCCGTCCAAATCGCGCGTCGACGTCGTCGCGTCAGCGAGCCCTCTGGGCGTTGTCGGCACGTTACACCTCCTCGATGCGGATGCGGCCCGTGAGGTCGTCCGACGTGATGAGCAACGAGCGCGACACGCCCTCCTCGGCGGCGCGGCTGACCCGCACTCGATCGGGGTCCTGCTGCGTCGGCAGCCTCGCCAACCAGCGCGCGATGACGAGCGAGGTGGCGGTGGGGAGCGGCCCGCCGCCGCCATACAAGAGCCTGAAGAGCGTCGGGGGGAGACGCAGCGCGCCCGCCTGGTCCACCGAGCCGTTCCGCTCCGCCCCGAGCCACACATAGGGCGGACGCCACGTCCCCGACAGCGCCTGATCGCAACGCGGCGGGGGGCGCGGCAGCGCAAGCCGGAGGCTCTCCGGGGCGACGTCGCCGTTCGCGACCGAAGGCGCCGCGCCGAAGCGGACGGAGTCGTAACAGAGCGTCTGCCACGCCGGAAACGCGGGGTCCGAGTTCCACGCCGAGAGTGCTCGATACGCGCCCTGCAGCAACGGCCGGGTCACGCTCGGCAATTTGTGCCAGGCGGGGGGCTTCGACACGAGGCGTTTGAAGAGGCTCGAAAACAAGTCCTCTTCGCCCTCGTCGAGGCGCCGACCCGGGTCGTGGACGACGGCCGCCCGCGCCGCGGCGACGCCGTCGGTGCACTGCGAGGCCTCCGCCGCCAGCGGGCCGATCCCGGGCATGGCCGTCAAATGTTCGTGGGCCCGCCGCTGCAGGAGCAGCGTCGCGACGTCGGGCAGCGGGCGGCGGGCGGGGTCGGCCGCCGGCAGGGCGTTTTCCAGGGGCGTGCGGCGGGCGTCGTACGAAAATAGCCGCGCGCCGACGGTGTCTGCGACGCTAAGCACCCGGGCACTCTCCCCCTGCCCGATGCCGCCCGTCACAAGGTACGCCAGATAAGACCAAATCTGGCGCATCGTCAGGTGTCGCCCCTCCGCACGCACCCCCGCGAGAACGCGCCGGAACCAGGCGCGTACGTGGGGCTGCTTCAGGGCCGCGCAGGCCTGCTCGGCCGCGCGCCGCGCGTCGCCGGTGACGGCGGACAGGTCCGCGTCGGCAACCTTGTCGAGCAAGGGGTCCGTCACCCCCGGCGACGTCCAGTCGACGAGCCCCAGATCGAGGACCGCGACGTCCGCGTCGACTTGGCCCTCCCAGGAGACCTTGAGCGTGCTCTGCTCGCGCGCCTCGGCGAGGAACTCCCTGAGGCGGGGGCCGCTCGCGGCGTGCTCGGCGAGCCTTTCAAGTTGCCCGCGGTTGATGGCAACGAGCAGGCGCTCGCCGCCCGCGAGGTGGCCCTCGAGCCTGTCGGCGAGCGCTTCGATCGGCGGCCGGCCGGACGTGTCGGCGGACGCGTCGGTTTCAACCCAGAACGCAGAAGCGTCCGACGTGAGCGCCGCGAACGTCTTCCCGTCGCCGGCGTTGCCCGTGAGCACGACGTGGCGCGGCGCGCTTTCTCGGGCAGCCCGCTCGATGAAGGCCGCGAGCGGCGTGCCGACCCGCAGCGCGTCGCGCTGTGCCGACGGCATCCGCTCGACGACCAACGCTCGGCCCCGGTACAAGTCCAAAAGCACTTCGTAAGGGATTCGCATGCGCCCTCTTCGCCCCTCCCACAAGAGACTTGCGTCGCCCCCCCGGCGAGCTACCATGCCGACCCCACCTTGAACAGCGCCCCCTTCGACGCCACTGTCGCATACGATGCCCCTCTCTCCTCCGAGGGCCTCTCGAAGCGCTCGCTCCTGTTCCCGGTCCGAGTCCGAAGCCCGCGGCACGCGGCGGCCGTGATCCGCGTTGCGCGGGCGCTCGCGGACGGGCGCGTCGACGCCGCCGCCGCCGTCCTGCGCGACCTCCGCCACCTCCCTGCGCTCTCGGAGGTCGACGGCGATGGTCCCTGCGTGTCGCCTACCCTCCGCGCGCAGGCGCTCGCAGGCATCCTGTTCGACCTCGGGACCAGCGGCTGGCGCGTTGCCGTCGAGGAGGGGCAGATCTACCTGTCCTGCCCGCCGCAGGCCGACGACGGTGGCGCCGCCTTGGACCTCGTGGCCGCCAAGGCTCGAGTGCGCCGGCAGATGGCCGCCAGGGTTCAGGATCAACTCGGCCGACCCGAGACGAGGCGTTTCATCGCGCGCTGCGAATGCCCCAGGTACGTCCGCGTCGGCGGGCGCAACGTACTCTCGCTGCTCGCGCACGGGCCGACGCTCGCGGAGGCCCTGCGGGCGCGAGGCGCGGGCGCCGTTCAGCCGTACGTGCAGCGGGCGCTCTCGGAGGACGGACGCGACCAGACGACGGGGTTGCGACTTTGCGACGTGTTTCGCTACTTTCGTTACTTCTGGTCATTCCCCGTAGGCTCCGCGCCCGGGCGCACGATCCCGTTTCTCGTGCGTGATGCAGGGCAGCCCGGCCATCCAGTCTGCGGCCTGCTGGCCATCGCGAGCCCGGTGCCCAAACTCGCGGTGCGCGACGCGGCGCTCGGTTGGACGCCGGCGTGGCTCGAGGCGGTGGTCGGGGCGCTCGTCGGGCTCGACTACGACAACGCGGCCGAGAACCTTCGCAGTATTGAAAGCCAAGTCCGCGACGGCGACGACACGGCCGACGTGCGATCGGTGTTCTCTGCCGTCGGCACGTTGTTGGGCCTCGAGGGGTGCGCCGACGCGGAGTCCATCGCCGCCCGCGTGCGCCGCCTGACCGCCGCCGAGCGCCGCGCCCGCGCGGCGCGCGCGCGGTCGCGCCTCCTCAGGGACCTGCGCGCTGAGGTCCAAGCCGCCCTCGGCGAGGTCTCCCTCAGCGGCCTCGGCCTGACGCAAGCGCGCGCGCTCGCGTCGCCGACGAATGCCATCGAGCGCCTCGAGCGCCTTAGGGGGAAGTCGCTCGAGGAGTGGAAGGTATCTCGAGCGCTCACGGGAAGCCACCCTAGGCGGACGAGGGGCGACGAGAGGAACGCGCCCAGGGCGGCGTCTCGCGAGCCACTATTCGTCAAGAAGCGCGTCGTGCAGGCCGTCGCCCTCCTGACGGCCTGGGCGGAGCTTGCGCCGCGTGAGCGCGAGCGTGCGAGCGAGCGCTTGACGGAACTCGTGCTCAAAGAGCCCTCCGGCGCCCCGAAACTCACCGGAGGGGCTCACGTCGCCCGCGGCGTCCGCTGCGCCCTCCTCCAGCGCCAGACGCGCTTCGTCGCATCGCAGGTCGCCGACGTGTCCATCTGCGGCGCGCTCCCGCCCTATGGCCCGCTCCTCGGCGGGAAACTCGCCGCCCTGCTCGCGCTCTCGCGCGAGGTCGCCGCGACGTACCACAAGCGCTACAGCGGCCGGGCGTCCGTCATCACGTCGCAGATGGCGGGCCGCGCCGTCGAGCGCCCCGCCGACCTCGTGGCGCTCACGACGACGAGCTTCTACGCCGCCGGGAGCGCGCAGTACGAGCGCCTGCGCTTGCCGGACGAACTCGGCGGCGTGCGGTGGAGGTTCGTCGGCCTGAGCCGCGGGCACGGGACGCTCCACTTCTCGCGCGAGACGACCGAGTCGGTGCAGTCGCTCGTCGAACTCGAGACGGGCCGCCGGCTAGTGTCCGGCAGGTTCGGCGAGGGCCCCTCCGAGCGCCTCCGCAAACTGCGCGACGGGCTCGGGCACCTCGGCCTCGACGGCAGCGAGTTCGTTCAGCACGGCATGGCGCGCCGGGCCTACGTCGCCGAACTGCAACCCGGGGCGACGCCGCCCGGCGGCGCGCCCGGCGGCCGCGCCTGGCGCCTGGCCGGGGCCCGGGCGGACCAAGTCATCGCGCACTGGCGGTCGAGGTGGCTCGCGCCTCGGCTCGCGAGGATGCCGGCCATCTTGGCGGATGTGGAGGCGTTCGACCGCGAGGAGGCGCTGCTCGGGGCGAGGTTGGGATCGGGTCTGGACGCCACCAAGAGCGAGGCGGTATGACGTACGACCTCTTGTGCGGACTTTATTACGGGGAAGGCTCGAACGCCGACCTCACCTCGCCTGCGGGGAGGCGCCTGCTGCACGTCCAGACGCCCCTAGAGAAGCACGTGGCGGACGCGCTAGGAAGGGGCCTGGACGTCGTGCTCACCGGCAACCCCGGCGACGGCAAGTCGCACGTCGCCCACATGCTCGAGGCGGACGGCGCGCTACGCGAGACGGACGTCTACCCCGACCTATCGGCTGGCCCGAACGCCGCCGCCGTGAGCCGGTGGCTTGCCGCTCGGAAAGCGGGGCGACGGTTCCTGCTTCTCGGGAACGAGGGGCCGCTCGTCGAGTTCCTCGAGGAGGCCCGCGGCGTGCCCGGTCTCGAGGCGTCGGTCGCCGAAGTCCGTGGCCAACTTCGCCGGCTCCTCGTGCAGCGGGCGGCCGACCTCCCTCCGCCGCCCGCGCTCGTTTCGCTCGTGGACCTCGCCGACCGGAGCGTGCTCATCCCCGAGGTCATCGAGGCGATGCTCGAGAGGGTCTGCTCTGCCGACTTCCTGCCGCCGATGACCCGTGCGGTCGAGAGTTCGGTGGGCCGCAACCTCGTCGCGCTCAAAGTCCCGGAGGTGCGCAGGCGACTCGCGCGCGTGCTGTGCGCGGCTGGCCGCCGGCGAGGCGAGCACGTCACGTTCCGGCAGCTTTGGGCGGCGGTCGCGTATGCGGCGACCGCCGCGAAGGCGGCGTCGACGCTCAAGCAAGAGCTCTACCAGGACTCGGTGGGCCTCGGCACGACGCCGCTTGACAACCTTGTGAGCGCGAGGGCGAAGGGGCCGCTCGTCGAGGCGGTTCGAGCCTTCTGCGATCCCGCGACGACGCCGGACCCCGACCTAGACGAGCAAATTTGGTCCACGGGCCAGGTCACCGGCGACTGGCTCGCCGAAGAACTCCCGGCGCAGACGCCGCCGGCCGCGCTGTGGGGGGACGGCGAGCGCGGCGAGGCCCTGCGGACGTTCGCGCAGATGAAGCGCGCGGTCGCACTCTTGCACGCGCGGGGCGAGCGCCTCGTGGCGGCGATCGAGCGCCGGCTGCGCCTCCCCAGCGACGCGCCCGACAACCCGCTGCGGAGGCTCGTCGTGCGCGGCTTGCGGCATCTCTACGTCTCCCCGGACCAAGAGCGCGTAGCGCCCCCTTGGCTGACGGAAGGAGTCCCGCTCTGGGTCGGCTTTAGTTACACCGACAGGCCCGCCGAAGAGCGGCCGCACGTGGCCGTACGGTCGCTCGCGGAGTCGGACTTCGAAGTCCAGCGCCCAGCCCGCGCGCCCTGGCTCGCGGACGTGCTGGGCCCGGCGCTCGAGGTGGCGTGGCTGGTCCACGCGGAGTCCGGCATATCCCTCCGAATCAACCCCGAGATGCTCGGCGCGCTAGCCGCGGCGTCGGAGAGCTCCGGCCCGATGACAATCCCCGAACCCGTCCAACGCTTCCTGGTCCGCCTCGCCGGGTGGGATGAAGGCGAGGAGCCCCTCGAAGTCGGCGCCCACTCCTTCGCCGTGGTCGACCGGCCGAGGGGCGTCATCGAGGCGGCGGGCCGCGTGCAAGAGAGCGCCTCGGGGGCCGCGCGCTATGCCTAGCACGCGCCGCCTGAACGCGGACGTCGCGTACCGCATGCTGATGGGCGACTCCGCGACCACGGGGCTCTTCGAGAAGGCGTTCGGCTTTCGGACGAGCACGACCGCCTTCAAGGCGGTGCACATGATGAACGACCTGACCCAGGCGCTCTGCGGAGGAGCGCCGGAGCACGGCGGCGACTTCCTCGCGCGGGTCATCCGGCCGGAGAACGAGGAGGAGGGCAACAGCGACGCGGAACTGCGCCGCGACCCCCGGTTCGGCGCCGCGTTCGCGCAAGCCTTCCCCGCGCACCTCGGGGGCCACCGAATCGCCGCGCTCAGGTCCGCGGCGAAGCTCGTGCTGAACTTCGACAAGGGCGTGTTCGCGCCCGGCCAGCAGATGACGAGCCCGCTCGCGACGCACTACCTGCTCACAGGCTTCGAGGGGTTCCGTAGGTTCCGACTCGGCCCCTACCTGGCGAGCATCCTAACCGCCGAGGGCAGGGAGAAGCTCAAGTCGCTCTTTTCGAGCAATCGCGATCCCATCACGAGAGCCTTCCGCCCGTTGCTCCTCGCCGCCCCGCTGGTAGACAGGCAGCCGGCCGGCGCCCGCGCCCCTCTCTCCCGCTTTGACGGAGCCCTGGGCGAGCGCCTGTCGCTGCTCCTCGCTCAGCCCTTGAGCAAGCCCGCGCTGCTCCGGAAGTTCGCCTTGGGGGCGAGCCTGGGCCTGGTCCTGAAGATCCTCGGCGCGGGCCGCGAGGGGGGCAGGCCGCTGCTGCTCGCCACGGCCGCGCAAGAAGGCGAGCACAAGCCGCTCCGCGAGGCCGCCGTCATGTCCTTCCGCGCCGGCGTCGAGGCGCTCGAGCGGAAGCTTGCTGCCATGGCCGTCGAGCACCCGCTCTTCGCCGACCTCTCGAAGCTCAAGAGGTCGGGCGATCCGGCGGTCGAGGTGCGCGCGGGCCTTCCGCCGGTCGACTCGATGCTCGAGTTGCTGGGCGCGATGCGGCGCGGCGCCGCGGATTCGGCCGGGGATGTCTACTGGCCCGACGCCTTCGCGGTGGGGCTCGGCCGCAAGGCCGGCTGCGTGCTGCCGAAGAAGGAGGCGGCCGGGTGGGGCGTCCACCTCGCGCTCAACCCCGAGATGATCGAGCTGCTCGTCCTCATGGCCGTGCCGGGCGGCGCGCGCCCGGTGCCGTGGGGAGATCTATGGCGGAGGCTCCGCGACGAACTGGGCATCGTCGTGGGCGCGAACGCCGCCGCGGACGCGGAGGCGCTCCGGGCGGCCTGCGAGGGCGTGAGTTTGGAGAAACTGACCGAGAACGCGGCCACGGCGCTGGGCTTCGGCGTGCGCCTCGGCGTGGCGCGGCGCCTCCCCGACAGCGGGGCGGAGGCGGGGGGAGACTTGTGATGGACGTCGCGCAGTTGATCGCCCTGGCCGCAAAGCGCGCGCTCGACGCGCACCCGTTGGCCATCGGCGTGCGGTTCAGCCCGATCTCCATCTCCGCCGGCGACCTGAAGGGCGTCGTGGCGGCGCTGCGGCGAAGCCTCGGGCAGGGCACGTTCGTGGCGGCTTCGGCGCCGGGGGCGCAACAGCACGGCGAGCCCCGCGTGCTCATCGCCGGAAGCGAGGAGGCCGCGGAGCGCGCCACGGCGTGGCGCAACGCCGTGCGCGTTCAGGAGGGTGAGCGCCTCATTTACCTGAGCGTCGAGGAGCACGGCAAGGCGAGCGGGCTAAAGGACTGTCTGCTCGCTGTCCCCGAGGCCGATCTCGTCGACCTGTTCCTCGAATGGCTCGACGGCGACCAGAGCGGCGTCCCCGCCGGCGTCGGCCTAGCGCTGCGGGAGGCCGGGCTTCACGAGAGCCGTTCGCTCAAGGTGCTCACCGAGTTCGCCAGGCTCGCGGCCAAGGGCAAGGGCTGGGCCGGCGTCGGCAAGCACCTGCCGGCCCTCGGGCTCGCGCGCGACAGCGGGCTCAAGGCGGCGGACGCGGCGGACCGCCTCCGCGCGAACGCGCGGCTCGTCTCCGCGGCGCTCACGGGGGAGACGCGGCGGCGGACCGCCCGGGCCCAGACGGCCGAGTTGGAGGAGGGACTCTACCAGGCGCTTCGGGGTACGCCCGTGGGCGACCGCTCAGCGCGCCTTGCCGATTTCGACCTCGGGGACGTCAGGACAAATACCCTCGGACCAAAACCGAAGCGCCGCAGGGAGGGCCTTCCTCAGCCCGCGGCAAAGGCGCGGCCTAAGCGAGAGCCTGCCGGACAGGGGGCGCGCCCGGCGTCGAAAGCGACGCCGAATGCGATCGCGGACGAGCGCCCGCGCCGCAGCGCCGCCTCGCCGGGCGGACGCGACCCGACCCCTGCCCGGCACGCTCAGCCGGCGGAGCAGGACGCAAAGGCGCGCCCGCGGCTGCATGCTCCCCCCCTGCCCGAGGGGCTATCGGCAATGCTCAGCGAGTTGCACGCCGGGTCGGGCGAGCCCGTTCAACTCGTCGTCGCGGCCGACGCCAGGGGCTGCCTGGCCACTCCGCCGAAGGTCGCTGAGCGGAAGCCGGCGCCCACCCCGACGTGGTGGAAGGAGCGGGTCGGCGATGGCTTCACCCGATGGGCAGAGGCGAGGCGGGCGCTCCTGACCGTCGTGGCGGAGCGGGCCCGCCAGCCGGCTGACGTCGAGGGCCTACTCGTTCACTCGTTTCTGAAGCTCGCCGACGACGCGCAGGTGCGGGACGCAGCCGCCAGATTCTTGGAAGCCGCGACGGCGCTCTACCGCGCCGTGGTTGATCGAGAGTCGGCCCTTCAGCGCGCGGTATTGGCGCTCGACACGGTCGCGATCTGGGACCGCGCGGGCATTGCGCTCCGCCTTCTGGGACCGCTTCACATCCTTTGGCTCAGCCAGGCGCAAGTGCGACACCACCTCCTCGCCGAACACGCGTCGGCCTCCGACTTCGCGAGGCGACTCCTCGCGCGGTCCCTGGGGAGGGCACCGTCGGCGCCGCAGACGTTTCCCGAAGAGGGGCGCGCCGAGCTACGACTGGCCAGCCCCGAGGCCGGCGTTCTCGTGTTCGAGCGCGCGCCGGACGCGGCCGTCGGCGAGCCGGTCTCCGAGTTGGCCGAGCGCCTCATCGAGCGCTACCTCGATGCCTGCCCGCACGCCCTCTTCGGCCTGAGGGTCGCGGTGCTCGGCGGCGACGAGACGGCCTTGCTCGAAGGGGTCGCGCGGGTGGTAGACCGAACGCCCGACCTCGCCTACGCCGGCGTGCTTTGCGGCAGGCCGCCCCGCTTCGAGCGGTCCTCCGCGGCGGGGCGCGCCGTCGAAGCGGGGCGCCTTCGCGTGGGCTCGGTGCCAGCGCAAGCCGAACGGCTGGGCGACGAAAAGCCGCACCTCGTTGTCCACTTCCACGGCGGACCCGAGCGGCCGGACGACGAAGAGCCTTCTCCGCCGGCGGTTGCCACGTACGCCGTCCCGGGCGCCGGGGCGTCCACGTTCGAAGTTCGGCAGCATGGGCTCCGCGTCTGGACGGCGCTCGCCGGCAACCCGGGCGCGCTCGCGTTCGAAGCCGTTCACGCGGCAATAAGCGGCCGGAAGTCCGTCGGGGCTTTCGTCCACGACCACTCCGCGCTTTCCCTCAAGTCGGCCCTCTCAGCGGCCGCCGGCCCGGGCGTCTCTTGGCAGGTAGCGGTCGCTCCAAGCATCGGCCGAAGGCCGCCGCTCGAATACCAATTGATCGCGCACGATCGGGTCGAGTCCGCCCAGTTCGCCGTCGTCGCGCGCGATCTTCGCCCCCTGTCGCGCGACCTCCAAGGGGCGCTGCGGCAACTCGGCGTCAACGAGGCGCGCCCGAGCAAGCTCAGGGCGCTCGGGGACAGGCTGTCGTCGACGACGACGCCTCGCATCTCCCTCCGCCGCTCGGGGACCATGCAACTGCTCGCCGGCGTATTGGCCATCGAACTCGCGCGGCTCGCCGGTAAGGAGGGCATCCTCGTCCCGATCGAAGCGGAGGCGCTGGCGGCGCTGGACGAGGAAGATTCGCCGCGAGCGGAAGTCGTGATGCTTTCGGTCTGGGAGGCCGACGGGGGCCTATCGGCGAGGGTCGGCATCGCGGTCGACGACGAGGGCGCGCATCGGGCGAACGTGGGGCGAGAGGCGGGCGGCGCCGCGCGCGCCGCCGCGCTAAGCGAACTCTGGAGGCTCGCGGCCGCCGGCGAGGGGGCAGCCGGGGGCGCCGCGCGAGAACTGCTCAACTGGATCGTGTGGCCGGCGATGGTGGCAGAGGACGGCGGCCCTCGAGTGGTCCAGCGGGCCCTGACGGCCTGGAGCCTGCGACCGACGACCGAACCGCCGCTCTTCCTCGGGCCTTCGCCGGCGAAGCCAACCCCTCCGGCGCAGCAGCGCAAGAAGCCGTCGGCCATTGTGGCAAACTTGAACGCTTCGTTCTTGGATGGGCTCTTGCTCGCTCAGTAAACGATCTGATCGATGCGCGACGTCGCCGTGGGACCTGGCGATGCCGGGATGGCCGGGCGGCCGCCGCCCTCTGCGGGCCCCTCGGCAACGCCTGCCGTCACGCACCTCGAACTCGCCTGCCCTTGCTGTCCAGGAGACGCGAGGGGTGCCGGCGTGAGAGGTCGACGGCGGGGGTGCAGCAGGGCGCCCATCCCGGGGGCTACTCGGCGCCGGGCGCCACGTCCGCCGACGCGTGCAGCGACTCTGCGACGGCAGCCGCGATGTTCATCAACGTCTCGTCGGGGACGAGTGAGGCGAGGGCGTGGCGAAGTCGCTCCGACCATCGTTGGCGCTCCGCGCGGTAGAACGTTTCCGCCTCCGCCATTACCTCAAGCTCGCGCTCGGCGAGGACGAGGAGCAAAACCTCGATCGCCGCACGTACCTCCGGCGCCGTCGCAGAGTAAACCTTGGTGTAGAAGGGATGGTTGGTGTTGATGATGAGCCGCTTCTGCTCGCCCAGCCGCATCGGGCGGAAAAACGGGCCCTCGGGGATGGGCTCGAATTCAACCTCCCAGCGCCGTTTAGACGTCTCCTCAAGCAACTCCTCGATGACCTTTTCTCTCGGCCGCCCCGTCACCTCCTCGCGCCGCGCCGCGAGGTCCTCGATGTTCCTCTTGGCCTCCAGCCGTTGCGCCGGGGTCGGCTCGGGGACGGCCCCCTTGAACATCTCCGACTGCTCCATGGCCATCGCGCTCGGCCGCGGGCCGTCCTTGGCCGCCCGGTTCTCGAACTTCGCCCGCGTGGCGTCCTGGAGCTTGGTGAACGCGCGGCGCATGTCTTCGACGAGGTGCGCTAGGGCGCCGCAGCTCTTTCCGCCCTGCTGAAGCTTCTCCCACATGTCGTCATCAAGAACGATCTGCTGCTTTGCCGTGGTGATGCCGAAATACTCGTCGAGCTCGGGGTCGAAGTTGATTTCTATCTTTATGTGGGCATCGTAGTTCTGGAATTTGGTCCAGCGCGGCGAGACGCAATCGATCTGGCGGCCCCCCCGGCAGATGATGAGGCCGTTGTAGTCTTTCATGATCCCCAGCCGGTTGTTCGTTTTGGCCCCCTTGTGGCCGTACTGGTTGGGGTCCGCGAGCTGAAAGTGCGGCGGGAGGACAGAAGCCCGAATCGAGACGCTCCCCGTGGTCCCGCGCGCCGTTTCGACCTCAAACGTGCGGGCCTCCACCCGCCGCGCGCGCACCGGCGTTTCGCTGAAGAACCGCCCGTGCTCCATCAGGAACAACGGGTCGACGGCCTGCGCCTGCATGCCGTCCACGAGGACGCGACGCTCCGGGATCCAGTGGCGGTAAATTACGCCAAAATGTTGGAGGAGCTTCGTCCGCAACGTGTCGACCTTGATCCACCCCGACAGACGCTTGAGTCGATCGAGTTCCTCGAGGACAATCACCGTGCCGGACTTGAGCGCCGACAGATCAATGCCGTCGTCGCCCTTGCCCGCCTTCGTCACCCAAGCTGGTAGCTTCGCCTCGCGCGGCTCGAGCAACGCCTCGGTCTCCTTGACGTCGCCGGCCGCCGCCGCGAGCCGATCGATATCTACCGTGACGGCGTGCCAATCTCCGCCGGAGACCTTGGAGTAGACGGTGTAGCGCTTGGCGAGGCTGACGACCGAACTGGGAAGCCCATAGCCATAGCGACCGAGGCCCGTCCGATCGCCCTCGCGATCGGTGCCGCCCCAACGCACGGCGTAGCTAATCATTTCAGGGATCATGCCGTTGCCGTTGTCGCAGACCGCGACAACGTCGGGCTTGACGCGGGTCTTGTTGCCCGGCTCGAACCCGAAGCGGATCGCGACGACGTTGGCGTCCGCCTGGAACGCATTGTCGAGCTCCTCGGCGAGCGCCCAGGCCGGGTTCTTGTAGCCAAGATCGCGCATCCCCCGCAAAAAGGCGTCGGCGAAGACGACCCCTAGGCCGTGCCCCTTCTTCTTTTGCGCGTCGACGTACCGACGCTGTCGATCGACGGTGTCGATCGTCATGACCTTCTTCTTCGGCTTGTCTGCGCTGCTTGCCATCGGGTGACTCCCGTTCGGTCGGCGAACAAACATAGGCCCTCACGCCGACGTGCATCCGACGCCGGCGCGGAGGACGGGCGGGTAAAGGGGCCAGGTGGGCGAGTTCCGCCCGGCCCCGCGTGAGCAACTGCCGATGCAGTTGGGCGACGCGCGGCTGGGTTATGGCCATCGCGCGCGCCGCGTCGCGCTGGGACTTCCCTTCGACGTAGAGGAGTTGGTAGACGGCCCGAAGTCGGCCCGGCAAGCTCGATACCCACGCCGCGACCGCCGGCGCGCGGCCGTCGTCACGCTCCTCCGCGGGCGCCTCGAGACGGTCGTCCGCGGCCTGAGCGAACAGGGAGTTCGCGCCAAAGCGCTCTTCCCTGCGCCGCCGCTGAAGGGCGCGTCGCAGCGCGTTGACGACGACGACCTTAACGTAAGGCCCGTGCGCGTCGTGCTTGGTGCGCCTCACGCGGAGCAAGTGCAAGCGCGCCTGCTGGGCGAGGTCGTCTCCTTCGATGCCGTTCTGATTGGCGACCGCGCGCGCCGCGCGCTTGATGTAGTCGTCCCAGAAGCTCAGAAAGGCTGCCTCGTCGTGCAGCGCCAACGAAGCGGGCGGGGCATCCCTATCGGGGCATGGTTTGGGTTCTCGAAGCGCCATGGAAACCTCCTCGTTACGGCAGGAGGAGGCTGTCCCCGGCTGGCGTCCGACCTTTGCCATAGGCCCCGTTTTTTGGAGCCCGGTGAGGGCTGACCCCGCCTGCTTCCAGAATATATTCGCCAACTCTCTGGCCGATAAGAGCCCGGGACGAGAAAGGCTGCGGTCGGCTGAGAAGGGGACGAAGCTGGCTTCGCTCACGCCTCAGACGCGGCTGGTCGGGGCGAATCGGCGGAAAACAGCGGCGAAGTGTGTCTTTGTGCGCTGGCTAGTTCCACCTGACGTTGGGTGCGCCTGTGAGCGGTTGACCGTCGCGGCGCCCTTGCGTTGGCGACATCGCAGCGGCGCGCCCCGAGCAGCAGCCAGGCACTATTCACCGGCGGGTCAAGACTCGTGCGACTTGAGGTCCGGCCGACGCCGTTTGCGGCGTCGCGCGAGATGCTCTTCGACGCGAACGAGGGGAGAACCACGAGGCGCCTTTCGGGCGCTTTATTCTCGCCTTTGGGACACGTCTTTCGACGGGCCTGAGACGATTGGCACAGAGGCTCGTAGGAGCGGAAATCTTCCGTCTGGCAAGACGGAAGGGCCGACGTTGCCGACGTCAGCAGCGCGGCCGCTTTCGGCTCCGGTCGTTGCGCCTGTTCACCACTCGGTCGCCACCCTGTGCCAGGAGGGGGCTGCGTCAATTTCGAGGGCCGTCGCCGCTGCGGGGCCGACCCTTCACCACTGGGTCGCTTGCCTTCACCACCGGGTCGCCTGCCGTAACCACTGGGTCATCCCCACGGGGGGGGCCGCCACCTGCGTTCACCACTGGGTCGGCTCTGGGCCGGTTCTCGCCCGCAGAGGGCCCCCAGACGGGCTCCGGCGGTCCGAAACGGGGACAGCTTCGTCCTCGCTTCGTGAAGCCCCAGAAGGGCCACCTACGCGCGCTGCAGGAAAAACGCGGCGTTGTGAGCCCTCGTCCGAAGTGGCGCTGCGTTCACCGCGTGCGCCCGAAGTTCGTGCGAGGACAACTATGGCTCCAGCGCCTGGACTCGAACCAGGGACCCGGCGGTTAACAGCCGCCTGCTCTACCAACTGAGCTACGCTGGAATGCTAACGAGGGCCGGAGGATACTGACGCCCTCGGGGCTGTCAAGGCCTTTCTTGTTGTCGTGGGTTGGGCCCTCGGGGGGTGGCTGCGGCTTTCGGGCCGCAAAATTGGGCAAGCTCGGGGCCGTTGGCGGGGGGCGAGCGCCCGGTTGGCCGCGGGCCGCCGGGGGAAATCGGCGTGGCTGGGGTCGTATGCAGGGGCGATGCGACGTGCGGAGGCGTTGGCTGGCCTCGGGGCCTTGCTGGCCGGCGCCTGCGGTCGTGGTGTGGCAGAGGGACCTGTCAGCGTCGTGGTGCCGAGGGCGCCGGCTGCTGGGGCCCTGGCGTCGGGCTTGGTCGAGGGGCGGCTTGGGGCCCCCTCGCTTCGGGGCGAGGGGGACACCCCGCGGCTCGAGATGCCGCGCGAGGCAAGGTGCTTGCTGAAGGCGCCGTCGTGGGGGGGCGGCGAGGCTTTGCTGCGCTTTCGGCCGGGGGCTCCACCCTTTGCGGAGGTCGTCGGGCGCGGACACGGCGTCAGCGTGGCGTTGCCGCTTGGCAAATCCGAGCTGGGAGCGGTGGTCGAGAGGGGGGGGCTCGGCGTCCGGCTGCGGGGCAACGTGGCTGCCGAGCAGGTGCCGCTCTATCCGGCGAAGCCCTCCGTGGTGGCGGGCGTGGTGGTGACGGGCGGGGCCACGGCCTTGCGCTGGGAGGCGACCGGGGCGAGGGGCGTTTCGATGCGTCTGCCGGCGAGCCGGCGGGTACGGTTGGCGGAGCAGGCGCGGGCGGTGTCGTGGCCTTGTGAGGCCGTGGGGCTCGAGGAGGGCAGGTTCGACGAGGGCGACGCCAGGGGGCTGCCTCCGCTCGGGGCGATGCGGCCGGCGAAGCTGCGGCTCGGTGCGGGGGTTCCCATCGCGGACGCGCCCGGCGGCGCGGTGCGCGCGACGATCGAGGCGGGCACCGATGATCCGAACGAGCCGGGCGCGGGGGGGTAGTCTGGTACTCGTCGGCCGTCGAAATGGCCGCTTCGGGCCCGACCTTCGGCCGGATTGACGGCCTTGATTCGCCGAGCAAAGTGGCGGCCGGATTGACGGCCGATGAGTAGGAGACCGATGGCGCCTCGTGCGTGGACAGCGGGTTCGGCCTGCGTGCTCGGGCTCTCGGCTTGCGGCGGTGCGCCGCCCCGCGAGGCATCGGGCTCGGTCGTCGCGATCGATGCCCCGGTGGCCGAGGCGCCCGGGGTGGGGGGGAGGGCGGGGGCGCGCCATCCGGCGGTTTCGGGCGCCGCGGTCGACCTGCTGGCGCCGGGCATCGGGCTGCCGCGCGAGATCGGGTGCTCGTTTCGTACGGCCTACTGGAAGGACATCGCCTTGCATCTGCGCTTTCGCGCCGGCGGTCCGAGCTACGCCGAGGCGCTCGGCCAGTGCGGGAACGTCGAGGCCTCGTTGCCGGTCGGAGGGGCCGAGCGCGGGGCCACGCTCGATCTCCAGGTCGACGGCGTCCGCCTACGGGGCGTCGTCGACGCGGGCGAGGTGAAGCTCTACCCGGCTCGGCCGATCGTCGTCGGGGGCGTGTTCGTGCCCTCGGGCTCGCTCCCCTTGCGCTGGAAGGCGACCGCCCCCGGCTCGATCACCTGGGCGCTCGGCGAGGTGCCCGCGTTGCGCCTGGCGGAGGGGGCCCAGACGGTGACGAGTCGCTGCGGCGAGCTCGGCGCCGAGCCCGCCTACTTCGAGCCTTCGGACGCTCCGGGGTTCAAGGGGGTGAGGGCCCTGCGCGATGCGACCTTGCGGCGCGGCATCAAGGTGCCGGTCGCCGAGACGCCCGGCGGGCCCCCGCGGGCGACGATCGAGCTCGGCGCCGACGACCCCGATGACGTGTCGGTCGTGGGGGTCCGGGGCGGGCAGGCGCGCGTCTTGTGGTGGTCGGGGGGCGGCGACGAAGGCGAGCGCCGCGGGCTCGTGCTGGGCTGGGTGCCGGGCGCGAGCCTGAAGCCGTCGGTGGGCAACTGGGGCATCGTCGGTGGCATGCCGGGGGGCATCGCCGGGGTCTCGCTGCACTGGACGGGGTGCGCGGAGGAAGCGCCCCTCTTCGCCGAGGTCGAGGGCGAGCGCCGCGCGGTCGGGCGCGTGCTCGCGGGCACGCGCGTGGCGAGGTCGGCCGAGGGCGACGAAGGAGGTGAGCTCGTGCCGGTCTCGATCGTCGGCACCAAGTATCGCTCGTCGCCCGACGCGGTCTTGCGTCCGGCGCCGGGCGCGCGCCTGCTGATGCGGCGGGCCGACGTCGAGCGCTGCGGGGCGTGAGGCGGGGGCGCCGCCCGCCGATGGCCCCCGCGATCGGGGGCGCACTTGCGCCGGCCGCGCGCGGCCGCGCAAGGGGGCCGGGCTGGCCCGAGGGCTCGAGACGCCGGCCCACGCGCCGGCGTTTGACGCGGCCTTCGGGCCGGGGCGAGACTGCGGCGTTCGGCGGCCCCGGCCGGGTCGCCCGCGGGAGGAGAGCGCATGGCGGTGCGGAGACTCGGCGAGGTGCCCGTGGGCGAGCTCATCGCGGAGCTCGAGCGGGGGGCGAAGCTCGTCGTCTACGAGTATACGATTTCGGTGGTCGTCCTGACCTTCAAGCGGGGCTCCGACGTCTTCTTGGTGCCGGCGGGCGAGGGCTCGGTCGGGCCGGGCGTGAAGTACACGCTCTTGTCGCTCGTCGCCGGCTGGTGGGGCATCCCCTGGGGGCCGATTTATACGGTCATGTCGCTCGTCACGAACCTCGGCGGCGGCAAGGACGTGACCGCCGAGGTGCGGGCGCGGCTCGGCGCCGCCGCGGCGAGCGCGGGGGCCTTCGGCCCGGGGCCATCGCGGTAGAGCGCGCAGGGCAGCCGGCCGCGCCCCGGCGGCGGGGGGCGAGCGGGTGGCGTCGCCCCGCGGCGGGCGCGGCCGTGGCGCCTTCGCTCATGATAACAGCCGCGCGGCCGCTTGGGAAGTGCCTCTAGGCGCGGGCTCGGGCCGGCGGCCGGCCCGCGAGCAGGTCGAGCAGCTTGGTCGTCTCGAGCGGCTTCTCGAGGAAGGCGTTCGGCACCGACGCGCGGAACTCTTGCGTGCGCTCGGTGTAGGCGCCGCCCGTCATGAACACGATGCGGTCGATCAGGTCGGGGTGGCGCTCGCGGACGGCGTCGTAGACGTCCATGCCCGAGAGCCCGGGCATCATCAGGTCGCAGAGCACGAGGTCGAAGCGCTCGCCGGCGTCGAAGAGCGCGAGCGCCTCGCGGCCGTTCGGGGCGATGCGCACCGCGTGCCCGCTCAAGCTGCGCTGGATGGCGCGCGCCACCATCGCCTCGTCGTCGACCACGAGCACCTGCGCCGGCCGCCCGCGCCCCCCGGCCGGCCGCGCCGCCGGCCCGACCCCGCTCGGCCGCGCCGCGCCGGCCGCGTCGAGCCGGACGCGCGCGACGGTGCGGCCCGGCGCGCTCTCGAAGGCGAGCTCGCCGCCGATCTGCGCGAGGATGCTCTGGCAGACCGCGAGCCCGAGCCCCATGCCCTCGGGCTTGGTGGTGTAGAAGGGCTCGCCCACGCGCCGCGCCTGCTCGTCGGTCATGCCGACGCCGCTGTCTTCGATCTCGACGACGACGTGCGCGCCCTCGGCCCGCGCGCGCACCGCGATGCGGTTGCCCTCGGCGCGCCCGCCGGGGATGGCCTGCGCCGCGTTCACCAGCAGGTTCAAGAAGACCTGCTCGAGCCGGGCCTCGTCGCCCCGCACCGGCGGCACCTCGGCGAGATCGAGCTCGATGCGCGCGCTCTGGCGCGTGCGCCACTCGGCCATCTTCAGCGCGGCGCCGAGCGCCCGGCGCACGTCGACCTCGGCCGCCGCGCCGGCGCCCGGGTGCGAGTAGGCCTTCAGGTCGGCGACGATGCGCTGGATGCGCCGCACCCCCCCGAGCGCCTCGCCGAGCGCGATCGACGTCTCCGAGCCGGGGGCCGAGCGCAGCCCCTCGAGCGCGTACTCGAGGTTGTTCGCCACGTACGACAGGGGGTTGTTGATCTCGTGCGCGGCCGCCGCCGCGATGCGCCCGAGCGAGGCCATGCGCTCGGCCTGCGCGAGCCGCGCCTCGGCCTGCGCCTCGAGCTTGTCGAGCTCCGTCCGCCGGCGCTCGGCCTCGAGCGCGGCGATGTGCTCGAGCCCCTCCGCCCGGCCGAGCTCGTAGAACTTCGCGACCCGGTAGAGCGTCCACGCGACGATGATGAGCACCGCGTGGTCGTTGAAGAGCCCGGCCTCGCCCGGCGGGCGGCTCGGCAAGACGCCCGCGTGCGCCGCCGCGCCGAGCGCCGCGCTCGTCGCGCAGGCGAGCGCCAGCCAGAGTTGGCCGGTGCGCGGCCCCGCCAGCAGCGTCGCGAAGAGCGGCAGCTCGGCGAGCGCCACCGTCGCCGCGTTGAGGCCGGCCCCGCGCTCGGCGGCGATGAGGTAGGTGATGCCCGCGAGGGCGAAGCCGAGCGTGCCGTTGACGACCGGCTGGTGCTGCCCCGTCAGGCGCAGCGCGAGCGGGCCGATCAGCATGCCGAGCGCGAGCACCAGGTTCGCCCCCGCCTCGCTGAACCGCCTCGACCACGCGTGGACCGCGGCCAGCCCGACGAACACGAGAACCATGAACAGCGCGATGACCACGGCCGTTCGTGCCCGGTGGCCCTCGGCCCCCCTGGCCACCCCGGGGGGCACGAACCAATCGCGAAGCTGACGAACAACCCGCACGCTTGCGCAGCTTAGCGCATCCTGCCCATATCTTTCGCGCCCTATCGTGCCCTCAACCCGGGCCCCCGACCCTTTCGGGCCCCTGCGACGACCTCCTACCTCCGCCATCGCGCTCGACGCGGCGCGCCCACGCGCGCACGGGGGCGGCAAAAATGGCAGAGCTCGCCCTCGGCGCCCGGGGCCGGGGCGAAGGGTCGGCGCGGCCGCCCTCTGCTAGCCTCGGGCGTGACCCCGTGCGCCCCGACCCGATGAACGAAGCCACCTCGCTCGACCCCGAGACCGCGGCCCGGGCCTTCGCCCTCGAGCGCCACGGCGGGCAGCGCTACGGCGACGCGCCTTACGTCGTTCACCTCGAGGCCGTGCGCGCCGTGCTCGCCGACTTCGGCCTGGGCGGCGCGCTCGGGGTCGCGGCCTGGCTGCACGACGTGCTCGAAGACACCCCCACGTCGCGGGCCGAGCTCGAGGGGCGCTTCGGCGCCGAGGTCGGCGCGCTCGTCTGGGCGGTGACGGGCGAGGGCCGAAACCGGCGCGAGCGCGCCCGCTCGATGCACGAAAAGATCCGGGCGTGGCCGGCCGCCGCCCCCCTCAAGCTCGCCGACCGCATCGCCAACGTCGAGGCCTCGCGCGCGCGGCCCGACAAGCTCGCGCTCTACCGCGCCGAGCGCGAGAGCTTTCGCCGCGCCCTCGGCGCGCTCGGCGACCCCGCGATGTGGGCGCGCCTCGATCGGGCCTTCGACGAGGGGCGCTGAGCGGGGGCCGGGCGGCGCCGCGCTCGCGGCCCCAGGGTCGAAGGGCGGCCGCCCTCGCCCGGGCCCTCAAGGCCCCTTCGAGACGCGCCGCGCGACCGCCCGCACGCCCTCGCGGTGCGCGTCGGTGGTGAAGCAAATGGGCTCGGCGAACTCTTCCATCGCGAGGGCGTGCTGCCAGCTCATGTCGCTGACGGCGCGCAGCAGCGGCTTGGTCATGGCGAGCGCGTGCGCGGGCAGCGAGCGCATTCGCTCGCAGGCGGCGAGCGCGCGCTCGACCTCGGCCCCGGGCGCGGTGATCTCGCTCACCAGGCCCAGCCGCGAGGCCTCGGCGGCGTCGAGGTGGCGGCCGCTCAGGTAGAGGGCGAGCGTCGCGTGGTAGCCGAGCCGCCGCGTCAGCAGCCAGCTCGTGCCGACCTCGGGCACGAGGCCGAGGGGCCCGAAGGCGAGCACGAAGCGCGCCGCCTCGGACGCGACGACGACGTCGCAGGCGAGCGCGAAGGCGAGCCCCACCCCGGCGGCCGGGCCCCCCACGGCGGCGACGAAGATCTTGTCGCTCTGCACGATGGCGCGCACGACGCCGCCGAACTGATACCGGATCCAACGCCAGACGTCGGCGGCCCCCTCGGGCCCCTCGTCGACGAGCGGGTGCGCCGTCGACGTCATCAGGCGCAGGTCGCCGCCCGCCGAGAAGGCCCCCCCGGCCCCCGTCAGCACGACGGCGCGCACGCCGGGGTCGGCCGCCGCCTCGCGCAGCGCCGCGTGCAGCCGCACCGCCAGCGCCGCCGAGAGCGCGTTGCGCTTCGCGGGGTCGTTCATGCGCACGAGCGCCACGTCGCCGCGCCGCTCGACCTCGACGAGGCCCTCGCCCGCCTCGGCCACGTCGCGCAAGATGCCCTCGTACGTCGGTCGCTCTGCCATTCGCGTCACGCCTTTCTCTTCTTCGCCTTCACGCCCCGCCAGGCCGCGCCCTCGAGCAGCGGGCGCGCCCGCTCGAGCGCCGCCGGGTCGCGCCGCCGGAGCCAGCCCCGGCAGAACTCTTGCGCCGGGCCGACGAGCACCGCCGCGCGCACCTCGCGCGGCATCGCCCGCACCCGCCCCGCCGCCACGTGCCCCGCGAACCAGGCCTCGACCGCCGCGAAGAAGGGGCGGTTCAGCGCCCCGAGCTCGCCCGGCGCGGCCGCCGCCACCTCGGCCCGGCCCATCGCGAACAGGAACTGCGCCCAGTCGGGGTTCTCGCCCACCCACGCGAGGTGCGCCCCCACCGCCGCGCGCACCCCGCGCTCGGCGTCGGCCTCGGCCCGCAGGGCCCCGAGCAGCCGCGCCTGGTAGCGGCCCAGGCCCTCGAGGTAGACCGCCGCGCCGAGCGCCTCTTTCGACGGAAAGTGATGGAAGAGGCTGCCGTTGCTCACCCCCGCCCGCGCGCACACCTCGGCCATCGTCGCCGGGCCGAAGCCGCGCTCGACGAAGAGCGCGAGCGCGGCCCGCAGGATGACGTCGCGGCGCTCGGCGGGGGCCATGGGGCTGACTAGAGTGCTACTCTAGAGTAATACTCTGGTCAAGGCCGAGCCGAATTACCCCGCCCGGGCCGGCCGCGCGGCGCGCGGGGCCGCCGGCCCCGCGGGGCGTGCTCAGCGGTGCAGCGCGAGGTAGAAGAACGCGTCGCGGCGCCGGACGCGCAAGAGCAGGTGCCCGTCGGCGGCGGCGTGCTGCACGGCGGCCACGCCCGGGTTGGTCGCGCCGTCGGCCTCGACGACGACGTCGCCCGGGCGCACGCCGGCCCGGTCGGCGGCCGAGCCGACGGCGACGGCGGTGACGAGGCAGGCGTTGCCGGGGGCCGCGTCGCGCAGGGTCAGGCCGAGGCCGGGGCCGCGCGGCGCCTCGAGCTGGGCGGGGATGGGCGGCGGCGCCGGCTCGCCCCGCGAGGCGAGCGTCACGCTGGTGCCGTAGCGCTTGCCCGAGCGAAAGACCTCGAGCGGCACGGTGGTGCCGGGGTCGTGGCGCAGCACCTCGCGGATGAAGTCCTGCGCCTGCCGCAGCGGCCGGCCGCTGACGGTGAGCACGACGTCGCCGGCGCGCAGGTTGCCGCGCGCGCCGGGGCCCTCGGCGCTCACCTGGTTCAGCAGGGCGCCGGCGCCGGGCTGCACGCCGAGCGAGCGCGCGAGGTCGGGCGTGACGTCTTGCACGCCGACGCCGAGCCAGGCCCGCTCGACGCGCCCCTTGGCGAGCAGCTGGTCGGCCACGCGCCGGGCCATCGTGCTCGGCACGGCGAAGCCGATGCCGCTGCCGCGCCCGACGACCATCGTGTTGATGCCGACGACGCGCCCCTCGAGATCGACGAGGGGCCCGCCCGAGTTGCCCGGGTTGATGCCGGCGTCGGTCTGCAAGTAGTCTTCGACCTCGTTGGCGCCGAGGCTGCCGCGGCCGGTGGCGCTGACGACGCCCGCGGTCACCGTGCGCGAGAGCCCGAAGGGCGAGCCGATGGCGAGCACCCACTCGCCGACGCGCACCGCGTCGCTGTCGGCGAAGGCGGCGGCCTGCAGGCCCTTGGCGTCGACGCGCAAGACGGCGAGGTCGGTCGCCGGGTCGCGCCCGGCGAGGCGCGCGGCGAAGATGCGCCCGTCGGCGAGGCGCACGTTCATCGAGAGGGCCTGCTCGATGACGTGGTTGTTGGTCAAGATGGCCCCGTCGGCCGAGAGAATGACCCCCGAGCCCGTGGCGCGCTGGAACGCCTCGCCCCCGCCGCCGCGCAGCCAGGCGTTGACGGGGTTCGCCTCGCGCGTCGCGACGTCGATCTGCACGACGCTCGGCGCGAGCCGCTCGACGACCGCGTGGAACGCCTCGCCGAGCCGCTTCGCCTCGCCCGCGCCGGCGGGCGCGGGGCGGGCGGCGGGAGCCTTCGGGGCGGGCTGGGCCGACGCGGGGGCGGCGGCGAGCGGGCCGAGGGCGGCGGCGAGGGCGAGCGGGCGGCTCGCCCGCCTCAGGGCGGAGGCGCGGGGCGCGGCGGGGGGGGCCATGGGTCCTGACCCTCGGTTAGCAGAAATACCTCGTCGAGCAGAAGTCCGGCGGCGGGGGCGGTGGGCCCGAGCGCGTCGCGCCGCCCCGTGGCGAAGGCGCGCTCGACGGCCTCGGGGGGCCTCCGGCCGCGCCCGACGTCGGCGAGTGTGCCGGCGATGATGCGCACCATGTTGTAAAGAAAGCGGTCGCCCTCGACGACGAGGCGCACGAGCCGCGCGTCGCCGCCGGGGGCCGCCTCGACGTCGACGCGCGCGAGCGAGCAGCGCGTCTTCGTGCGCCCGTCGAGGCTCGCCCGGAAGGCGGCGAAGTCGTGCTCGCCGCGCACGAGCTCGGCCGCCCGGCGCATCGCGCCGAGGTCGAGCCCGGGCTCGAGGCGCCAGGCGCGGCCCTCCCAGAAGGGGTCGCGCACGGGGTCGCAGACGAAGGTGTAGACGTAGCGCTTGCCGCGGTTCTGAAACCGCGGGTGAAAGCCCGCCGCGACGCGCGCGGCGCGGCGCACGGCGAGCGAGGGCGGCAGGTGGCGGGCGAGCGCGAGCGCCCAGCCCCGCGGCGGGATGGAACGCGTCGCGTCGAAGGCGGCGCGCTGCCCGAGCGCGTGCACGCCCGCGTCGGTGCGGCTCGCGCCCCGCACCTCGCTCACCTCGGGGCAAACCTGCCGGATCGCCCGCAAGAGCGCCCCGCTCGCCGTCTCGACGCCCGGCTGCGGCGCCCAGCCGTGGAAGGCCGAGCCCTCGTAGGCCACGGTCAAGAGCACGCCCTCGCCGCCCGCGCCCTCGTCGCCCGCGCCGCGGACGCCTGCGCCCTCGTCGCCCGCGCCTTGGACGCCCGCTCCCTCGCCGCCCGCGCCCGCGCCTTGGACGCCCGCGCCCTCGCCGCCCGCGCCTCGGACGCCCGCGCCCTCGCCGCCCCCCGCCGGGGCGCCGCTCATTTGTTCACGGCTTCGAAGCGCAGCGGCACCTTCATGTCGACGCAGCCGCCCGAGGGGGCCGAGCCCAGGCGCTGCCCCTGGAACATGCTGACCACGCAGCGCGCCACCTCGGGCGAGCCGGTGGTGTCGCCGGCGACGCCGGCGCTGCAGATGGTGCCGCCCGTGTCGATGCGCAGCGCGACGCTCATGCTGCCGCGCAGCCCCTCGTTCTGGCGCAGGGCGCGCTGGTAGCAGCCGCGGGCGCGGCCGGCGCGCGCCTGCACCTCGCTCAGCAGGCCCGAGGACGCGTTGCCCCCGCAGGGGCCGCCGCAGCCGCCCCCCGTCGAGCGCACCTTCGCGGTCGGGGTTGGGGGCGGCGGCTCGTCGGGCGGCGGCGGCGGGGGCGCGTCGGTCAAGGTGGGCCTCGCCACCGAACCGGAGCTGAGCGTCGGCGTGATGGCGGGAGGGGTCGGCTCGGGGCCGCGCGACTTCCAGATGACGACGCCGACGCCCACGAGCAAGAGCAGCGCGCCGAGCGCGATGTAAGGCCCCCGATTGCTCGTGCCGGGGATCTTGCTGGGCGGCAGGGACGCGGGAGGATCGTCGGTCATGCGAAGATGGCTCCGCCGGTTCGTACTATCGAACGGCCCTTCATGGGCCGCCCGGGCCCGGCAGGCTAGCCCGTGCGACGGGGGGTGGCGCGCGAAAAATGACGCACCCCCCCCATGGCCCGGGGGGCCAAGCGTTCAGGGGTCGGGGGGCGCGTAGAGGGCGAGCGAGGTGTCGCCGTAGCGCCGCCGGTCGTAGCACATGAGGGGCGCGAGTGCGGGGGGCTCGTCGGCCGAGGCGTGTTCGAGCACCAGGCGGGCCCCGGGGGCGAGCAGCCCGCGCGCGGCGAGCGCGGCGAGCGCGCGCGGGGCCGGGCCCTTGCGCACCAGCTCGTAGGGCGGGTCGGCGAGGACGAGGTCGAAGGGGGCCTCGGGCTCGAGGGCGGCGAGCGCGCGCTCGACGGGGCGGCCGAGCACGAGCGCGCGCCCGGCGACGCCGAGCTCGTCGACGTTGGCGCGCAGGGCGGCGAGCGCGGCGTTCGCCGACTCGACGAAGACGGCGCGGGCGGCGCCGCGCGAGAGCGCCTCGAGGCCGAGCGCGCCGGTGCCGGCGTACAGGTCGAGCACGCGCGCGCCCTCGAGCGGGCCGAGGCACGAGAAGAGCGCCTCGCGGACGCGCTCGGGCGTCGGGCGCGTGCCGTGGCCGCGGGGCGCGCGCAGCGTGCGGCCGCCGAGCGTTCCGGCCACGATGCGCATGGCGCGGGGGCGGCCTAAAAGGTGAGGTGGAAGTCGAGCCCGGTGCGGCCCGGGCCGGCCGACGGGGTGAGCGCCCAGCGCGAGCCCTTGGCCGCGCCGCTGGCGGGCGGGCTGTCGTGCTGCGCGCTGAGCAGCAGCACGAGGCCGGCGCCGGCGGCGAGCGCCCCGACGGGGTAGGCGACGTACTGGAAGGTGGTGAGCGTCTTGGAGGCGCCGCAGAGCCGGTCGACGCGGCCGGGCGTGGCGGCGCCGGGCGCGTTGACGGCGACGCCGGCGGCGGCCTGGTCGCACGCGTCTTGGTCGGGCGCGACGCCCGAGCGGTAGGCCTTGTAGGCCTCGTCTTCGCCGAAGGACAGCACGCGCAGGCTCGAGTACGCCCCGGCCAGCAGCAGGGCGCCGCCGAGGCTGATGCCGATGACGCCGACCGGCCTGCGCCACGACGAGCCGCCGCCGGTGTAGGGGGCGCGGGTGACGCCCCCGTCGACGTCGACCGGGGCCTGGGTGGCGGGGTCGGGCTGCGCGCGCACCGGCACGAGGCGCACCTCTTGGACCTGGGTGACCGCCACGCGCCCGCGCCCGCTCAGGGTCACGCGCCCGCCCGAGCGCACCTCGAAGGTGTACTCGCCCGGCGGCAGCGTGAGCTCGTGCTGGGCGTGCGTGATGGGCCCCTGGGCGCGGCCGTTGACGAAGAGCTCGCCATCGAGGGCGCGCTCGGCCACCAGGCGCGCGACGCCGACGCGGCCGTAGAAGACGAGCCGCTGGTACATCTGGTCGGCGAGCCGCTCGAGGGCGGGGTCGCGCGGCTCGGTGAGGTTGTCGCTGAAGGTGAAGCGCTCGTGCACGTCCTCGTGGCCGCGCTGCCACAGGTGCAGGTCGAGCGCGACCTGGTTGCCCGGCACCTTCTTCATCGTGCCCCAGAAGAACTGCCGCGCCCCGAGCTTGTTCGCGATGTTCGTCAGGCAGGGGGCGTTGGGCGGGTCGGGGCACTTCAGCGCCAGCGACAGGACCGCGAGCGACTGGTCGCTGTCGGCGAGGGCGAACTCTTTCGACTCGCGGACCCGGTGCCGCAGGGCGAGCGTGACGGCCTTGGACTGGTCGTCGGCGTCGTCGGTGGCGACCTCGAGCACGTGCATCACCTGCGCGTTCGGGCCGGGGGGCGCCGAGCGCGCCGGCGGCGCGGCGAGGGCGACGAGGGCGCCGGCGAGCGCGGCCACGAGTGTCCGGATTCGCATGCAGCGCCGCATCGTAGGCGGAAGCGGCGCCGGCGCGCAACGTTCCTGGCCCGGGCCCCGGCCCCGTCGAGGCGTGGGGCCCGCGCCCGGGGCGCCCCCGCCGGCCCCGGCGCGCGACGTTCCTGGGCCGGGGCCCAACGCCGGCGAGGCCCCGGGCCCGGGGGCGCCCTCGGCCGGGAGAGAGTTCTGCGGCCCGGGTCCGCGCCCGGCGGCCCCGGACTCGACGTCCGGGGCACGGCGTCCCAAGGCGTGCCGCGCGGCTTCGGCCGGTCCGGAGAGCAAAGCCCGTCCCTCGCTGGGGCCGGGCTCGACGCCGCAGTCACCCGCCGCCCGGATCAGGCCCGGGCCGCGCCGCCCTCGCGCTTGGCCGCGTCCTCGAAGGTGAACTCGTCGCCGCGCACGTCGACGTAGAGCGTCGTGCCCTCGGGGTAGCCCGCGCTCAAGATCGCCTCGGCCAGCGGGTCTTGCAGCTCTTTGACCATGGCGCGGCGCAGCGGCCTCGCCCCCATCGCCGGCTCGTAGCTCACGTCGACCAGGCGCTCTTTCGCCTTGTCACTCAGTTTCAGGCCGAGCCGCCGGTGCTCGAGCAGCCGCCCGAGCCGCCCGAGCTGGATGTCGACGATGCCCAGCAGGTCGACCTTGCGCAGCGGCCGGAAGACGATGACGTCGTCGACGCGGTTCAAGAACTCGGGCCGGAAGAACGACTTCATCTGCTCGAGCAAGACGTCGCGCATCGCCTGGCGGCCGTCTTCCGAGTCGAAGATCTTCGCGTCGGTCTCGAGGATGCGCCCCGAGCCGATGTTCGACGTCATGATGACCACGGTGTTCGAGAAGTCGACCGTGCGCCCGCGCCCGTCGGTCAGGCGCCCGTCGTCGAGCACCTGCAGGAGCAGGTTGAAGACGTCGGCGTGCGCCTTCTCGACCTCGTCGAAGAGCAAGACCGAGTAGGGCCGCCGCCGCACCGCCTCGGTCAAGAAGCCCCCCTGCTCCGAGTCGACGTAGCCGGGCGGGGCGCCGAGCAGCCGCTGCGCCATGTGCCGCTCCATGAACTCGCTCATGTCGAGGCGCGTGAGCGCCTGCTCGTCGTCGAACAGGAACTCGGCGAGCGCCTTGGCGAGCTCGGTCTTGCCGACGCCGCTCGGGCCCAGGAAGAAGAACGAGCCGATCGGCTTGCCCGGGTCGCGCAGCCCCACGCGCCCCCGCCGCACCGCCCGCGAGAGCGCCCCGACCGCTTCGTCTTGGCCGACCACGCGCCGCCGCAGGCGCTCCTCCATCTTGAGCAGCTTGTCGGCCTCGGCCTCGAGCATCCGCTGCGTGGGGATCCCCGTCCACGACTCGAGCGTGCGCGCGACGTCTTCTTCGCCGACGAAGTTGTCGGGCCCCGCGCCGCCCTGCCGCTCGCTCGCGGCGCGCGCCGCCTCGAGCCGCTTGCGCAGCTCGGGCAGCGTGACGTACTCGAGCTCGCCGGCGCGCGCCGCGTTCTTGTCGCGCTTGGCCGCCGCGAGCGCCGCCTCGACCGCCGCGAGCTCTTGCCGCAGGGCCGCCTCGGCCGCGCGCGCGCCCTTGCGCGCCTGGTGCTCGCCGCGCAGTTTCGCGAGCTCGGGCTCGAGCGCGCGAATGTCGCGCTCGATGCGCGCCCGCTCCTCGACGCTCGCCCGGTCGGTGTCGTCGACGAGCGCGTCGCGCTGCGCCCCGAGCGACTCGAGCCGCCGCTCGGCCTCGTCGACCGCCGCCGGCACGCCCTCGTTCTCGACGCGCTTGCGCGCCGACGTCTCGTCGAGCAGGTCGAGCGCGCTGTCGGGCAGGGCGCGCTCTTGCACGTAGCGCGCCGCGAGCCGCACCGCCGCCGCCACCGCCCCCTCGCCGATGCGCACCTGGTGGTGCCGCTCGTAGCGCGAGGCGACCCCGCGCAAGATCTCCTGCGCCTGCGCGATCGTGGCCGGCTCGACCGGCACCGGCGAGAAGCGCCGCAAGAGCGCCGTGTCGCGGTCCTGCATCTTGCGCACCCCCTCGGGCGTCGTCGTCGCCACCACCCGCAGCTCGCCCCGCGCGAGCAGCGGCCGCAGCACGTCGCCCACCCCCGAGCCGACCACGCCCTGGCCCAAGAGGTCGCTGAGCCCCTCGATGACCAGCACCGCCTCGCCCTTCGACCGCTCGGCGGCGAGCCGCTGGGCGAGCGCCTTGATGCGGTCTTCGACCTCGCCCCGCAGCTTCGCCCCCGCCATGATGGCGCCCGACTCGAGCTCGAGCAGCCGCACCCCCGCGAGGTTCGACGGCACGTCGCCGGCCGCGACGCGCAGCGCGAGCGCCCGCAAGATCGCGCTCTTGCCCACCCCCGGCTCGCCCACCAAGAGCGGGTGGTTCTTCGCCCGCCGCTCGAGGATCTGCAGCACCCGCCGCACCTCGGCCGTGCGCCCGATGACCGGGTCGCCCGCGCGCGCGTCGGCCACGAGATCGCGCGTGAAGCGCGCGACGACGTCCGAGCCGCCCGAGGCGCCCGGCTCGGCCCCCGGCTCGCGCGTCGCCGCCGCGGCCGCGGCCGTGCGCAGCGCGCCCAGGTGCGGCCGGAAGCAGCCCGGCGTCAGCCCGTAGGCCGAGAGGGCCTCGCCGGCCGCGCCCCGGATCTCCTGCGAGAGCGCCACGAGCAGCTGCTCGAGCCCCGTCGACGGCAGCCGCTCGCGCTGCGCCTCGCGCTCGGCCCGCCGCAAGAGCTCGAGCAGCGCCGTCGACAGGTACGCGACCCCGCCGCCCGTCTTCGAGAGCCGCCGGAGCGCCGCCTCGGCCGTCGTCAGAAGCTCGGCCGGGTCGGCCCCCGAGCGCCGCACCACCTCGCCGACCCCCCCGTCGCGCTGCAGCGCCCGCACGAGCAGGTGAATCGGCTCGACCTCGGCGTGGCGCAGCTCGTCGGCGAGCGCCTGCGCCGAGGCCACGAGCGCCTTGGCCTCCGGGGTGTAGGACTCGAGGTGCAGGGTGGTGCTGATCTCTTCGGGCGGCATGGGCCGCGCCAGCCTAGCGCGAGCCGGCGGTCGAGGCGACGTGGGGGCGGGGCGGGGGCACCGCCGGCCGAGGCGACGGGCGGCGGCGGGGGCGCCGGTGGACCAGGCGACGTGCGGCGGGGGCGCCGGTGGCCGAGGCGACGTGCGGGCGGCAGCGGGGCGCCGCCGGCTGAGGCGACGTGCGGGCGGCAGCGGGGGCGCCGCCGACCCCGGGCCGGCAGGGGGGCCCTCCCCGGCGCGCCGGCCGGGCCCGCCCTCGGGCCGACGTCGCCCTCAGCGGCAGCCGCTCTCGTCGACCGGCCGGAGCCCGCAGGCCCGGCCCGCGTCGGTCTCGAGGCAGCGGTAGGGCCCGCCGCAAGACTGGTTCTCCTGGCCCACGCCGCACGCCTCGCCCTTGCCGGCGGTCCCGACGCACGTGTCCGTGCGCAGGTCGCAGAGGCCCGCCCGGCACCCCGTCGCCTCGTTGGACGCCTCGTCCGCGGGGCAGGCCTCGCCCGGGGCCGCCATGGCCGTCAGCCGGTAGCAGCGGTCGCCGACCGAGCCGCAGGCCAGCGACTGGCGCTCGTTGCAGCCGCCGAACGAGGTGCAGGGTTGCCCCGCCGCCCGCCCCGCTTCGACGCAGGCCTTGCCCTCGCCGCACACCGCCCAGGCTTCGCACTCGTCGTCCGAAGCGCAGGGCGCGCCCGGCGCGCCGCGGCGCACGCACTTCTTCGACCCGCCGTCGCAGCGCAGGCCCTCGGCGCAGGGCTCGTCGTCCGCGCAGGCCGCGCCCTCTTTGCCCGGCGTCACGCAGGTGCCGCACGAGGCCTTCGGGGCCAAACGGCAGAGCCGGCTCGCGCACTGCGCGTCGGCGAGGCAGGCGCGGCCGTCGGCGATCTTACCGGCGAACTGGCACTCTCGCACCGCCGCGACGCTCTCGCAGGGGCGCGCCTCGAGCGCCCGGGCGCAGGCCCCCGCCTCGGCCGCCGTGACCGACACGCCCGAGAGCACGTAGCCCTGCATGCACGCGTCGACGTTCGCCGCCACGCAGCCCTCGACGTCGCCCGACGAGAGCTCGACCGAGAAGGGCGCGCAGGCCTCGACCTTCTCGCACGACGCCCGCCAGATGGTCGTGCACACGGCGCGCGCGTCGGCCTCGCTCAGGCCGGCCGGGCGCGCGCCCGGGCCCGAGGGGCCGTCGGGCCCTTCGCCCTCGGCGTCCGCCGCGGCCGATGCTTGACAGCCCGCCGCCGGGGCGAGCACAAAGAAGGCGAAAGAGAGCAGCACAAAGGAGCGCATGGTGGTCGCTCGTACGCCGCCCGCCCGGCCCCTGCCCCCGCCCCGCACGCCGCCGCCCACGTCGGGTCGACGATTGAAATAAACGCGAGGCCCGCCCGTCCAAGGCTGGCCCACACGGCGGCGCGCGCCGCGCCCCCCGCCTGCGTCAGCGCGCGGCGCCGAGCACCGTCCGGGTCACCCGGTAGACGGCCGGGGCCTCGGTGCCGACCGCGTACGCCTTCTGCAAGAGCGCGTGCAGCTCGGCGAGCCTGCCGGCCGCCTGCCAGTCTTCGCGGCGGCGCCACTGCGCGTAGACCGCCACGCGGTCGCCCTCGAGCCCGACGTGCACGCTGGCCGACACGAAGCCGGGCTGGCGGGCCATCAGCTCGACGATGGGCTCGAGCGCGGCGACCAGCTCGTCGGGTCGCTCGGTGGTCCACACGTTGATGAAGGTCATCACCGACTGGTCCGGCGAGATCGTCGCCTCGGGGCGGGGGCTTTCCATGGCCCGCACGATGGGGCCCCCCGCGGCGCCCCGCAACGAGATTTCGCCTCGGCCCGCCTGCGGTGCTAGGCCTTGGCGCAACGGCCGCCGGTCGGGCGCATCGTACCGGGCCCGCGCGGCGGGCGGGGCGGCCGTGCGGCTCGGCCATGAGCTACCAACCGATCGAAAACTACGGGCTCGTCGGCAACCTGCGCACCGCCGCCCTGGTGGGCCTCGACGGGTCGGTCGACTGGCTGTGCCTGCCGCGCTTCGACTCGCCGAGCGTCTTCGGCGCCCTGCTCGACGCCGGCAAGGGCGGCCGCTTTCGGATCGCCCCGCCGCTCGAGGGGGTGCGCCACAAGCAGTTTTACTGGCCCGACACCAACGTCCTCATCACGCGGTTTTTGCACCCCGACGGCATCGGGCAGGTCGAAGACTTCATGCCGATCGGCCCGGGCGACGAGGCCCTGCCAGCGCAGCTCGTGCGGCGGGTGCGGGTCGTGCGCGGGCAGATGCCCTTCCGGCTCGAGTGCCGGCCCGCCTTCGACTACGCCCGCGCCCCGCACGAGGCGTTCCTCGACCAGCGGGGGGCGCGCTTCGAGGCGCCGGGGCTCCGCCTCGATCTCGCCGCCACGCGGCCGCTGCGCCCCGAGGCCGGCGGGGGGGCCTCGGCCGAGTTCACGCTGTGCCACGGCGAGTCGGCCGTCTTCGTGCTCAGCGCGCCCGGGCCCGGCGAGGTCGCCCCGGCGTGCCCCGGCGAGGCCGAGGCCGAGGCGTGGTCGCGCCAGACGATCGCCTACTGGCGGCGCTGGCTGTCGAAGTGCACCTACCGCGGGCGCTGGCGCGAGCAGGTGCAGCGCTCGGCGCTCGCGCTCAAGCTCCTGACCTACCGGCCCACGGGCGCGATCGTCGCGGCGCCGACGACCAGCCTGCCCGAGGGCATCGGCGGCGTGCGCAACTGGGACTACCGCTACACCTGGATCCGCGACGCCTCCTTCACGCTCTACGCCCTGCTGCGCATCGGCTTCACCGAGGAGGCCGACCACTTCATGGGCTGGCTCGAGGCGCGCTGGCGCGAAGAGAAGTCGGCCTGCGACGGGCCGCTGCAGCTCATGTACGCGATCGACGGCCGGCCCGAGCTGCCCGAGTTCGAGCTGCCCCACCTCGAGGGCTACCGCGGCTCGCGCCCGGTGCGCGTCGGCAACGCCGCGCACGGCCAGCTCCAGCTCGACATTTACGGCGAGCTGATGGACTCGGCCTACCTCTACAACAAGCACGCGGCCCCCCTCGGCTACGACGCCTGGACGCGACTCCGGCGCCTGGTCGACTGGGTGTCGAAGCACTGGACGCGCGAAGACGAGGGCATCTGGGAGGTGCGCGGCCCGCGCCGGCACTTCGTCTACTCGAAGCTCATGTGCTGGGTCGCCCTCGACCGCGGGCTGCGCCTGGCCGACAAGCGCTCGTTCCCCGCCGACCGGCTCGCGTGGCTCAAGGCGCGCGACCAGATCTACGAAGAGATCATGCGCCGGGGCTTCAGCCCCGCGCGCAACGCCTTCGTGCAGAGCTACGGTGCCGAGGGGCTCGACGCGTCGTTGCTCCTGATGCCGCTCGTCTTCTTCACCGCGCCCAACGACCCCCGCACGCTGGCGACGGTCGATGCCATCCGCCAGCCCTTCGAGCGCGGGGGGCTCGCCGCCGACGGCCTCGTCTACCGCTACCAGCCCGGCGAGACCGACGACGGGCTGCCCGGGGGCGAGGGCACCTTCAACATGTGCTCGTTCTGGCTCGTCGAGGCGCTGACGCGCGCCGGGCGGCTCGATCACGCGCGGCTCGAAGACGCCCGCGCGCTCTTCGAGCAGATGCTCGGCTACGCCAACCACGTCGGCCTCTACGCCGAGCAGACCGGCCCGAGCGGCGAGGCGCTCGGCAACTTCCCCCAGGCGTTCACGCATCTTGCGCTCATCAGCGCCGCCTTCAACCTCGACCGCGCGCTCGGCGGCGGCGCCTGACGCGCGCCGCCGGGCGGCAACGCGCCCTCGCCTTCGAACGGCGCGTCGCCGCCGGGCGGCGCGCCCTCGCCTTCGAACGGCGCGTCGCCGCCGGGTGGCGCGCCCTCGCTTTCGGACAGCGCGTCGCCGCCGGGCGGCGGGGCGGGGCGACGTTCGGGGCCGGTCACGGGCCCCCCGCGCGGGCGGCCGCCGAGGCCCCGCCCCCGGGCGACTCGAGCAGCGCGAGCAAGCGCTCGGCCGGCAGCGCCGCCAGCAGGTTGGTCGCCACATCGGACGCCGGCAGCGGCGGGTGCGGGACGGCGAGCGCCGCCGGCGCGCACACCCGCCAGTCGACCCCGCCGTACGCGATCTGCCGCCAGAACCGAACCCCGTCGCCGAGGTGGTGCCGCGCGAGCGCCCGCAAGAGCAGCGTCTTGCCCGCGCCCGGCGGCCCGAGCACGTGCGCGAAGCCGCGCCTCGGCGGGCCCCAGTCGACCCCGTGCAGCAAGCTCCGCGGCCCGTCCGCCACGCCGAAGTCGCACCACCGCAGCGCCGCGCGCGTCGTCACCCCGCAGCGCACTCGGTGCGGCCCTCGCTCCGTCACCCTTCAATCGCCTCCGAGACCGGTTAATCGCGCCCGGGCCGAGGGCGCCTAAGCCCCCGCCCCAAGACACCGTCACGTGCCGGCGCCGACACGGGAGCGACGATCGGCCGGGGCAGTCTCCCGCTCGCCATGCGACCGCCCCGCAAACCCAAGCGCTACGAGCCGCCGCACTCGGCGTACCTGCTCATGCTGCGCCAATACGGCGCCTGGTCTACGCCCGAGCCCGGCCCACCCCCGCCGCCGGCCGCTCCGAACGGCGCCCGCCTCGCCCTGTCGTTGCGCGCCCTGCTGAGCGCCCGCGGCCTTTCGCTTGAGTCTTGCCGATTGACCCTCAAGGGCGTCGACGACGAGGGCCTCGTCATCGTCGACGTCGAGAGCGAGGGCCGCTCGCTCTCGCTGCGCTTGCGCCCTGGCGGCTACGAGGTGGTGCGCGGGGTCGAGGCGAGCGTGCCGCCCCCCTGAGCCCCCGCCCGCGTCCCGCGCGCCCCCCGCCGGCCTCGCTCGAATCGGCGTGTAACGCGCCGCCCGAGCGAGACCCGCGGGGGGCGGGTGCCCCCGCCCCTTCGGCAGATCCGCGCGCCGCGCCCGAGCCGAGCTGTCCGCTACCGGCCCGCGGGGAGGGGCTGGCGATCGCTTCGAGCAACCAGTCTCCGAGGGGGGGAGGGCCTACGAACCGGTTCGGGCAACCGGTCGCGGAGGGGGGGAGGGCCTGCGAGGCGGTTCGGGCAACCGGTTCCGCAGGCGAAGGGGGCTCGCGCGGCGGTTCGAGCAACCTGCCGTTGCCGGGGGCCGGGCGAGCGGGGAGGCGCCCCATGCAACCGGCCGCCGGTGGGCCTTCGACAGGCGGCCCCGCCTGCTCTACCTTCTGCCGTTCGCGGTCGCGCCCACGAGCGCGCGGCCCGTTGTGGGGGCCGACGATGAAGACCTCGCTCGATCACCTGCCCGAGTCCAAGCGCGCGCAGCTCGCCGACGTCGTCGCCGCCCTGCGCGAGCACGTGCCGCTCGAGCTGCTCATCTTGTTCGGCAGCCACGCCCGCGGCGACTGGGTCGACGACTACCAGACCGGCTACCGCAGCGACTTCGACCTGCTCGCCGTGGTCAAGACCCGCGCGCTCGTCGACCGGCACGATCTGTGGCACCGCGCTGAGCGCCTCGCCCGCGAGAAGACCGGCAACACGGCCCTCGGCCTCATCATTCACGACATCAAGGACGTCAACAAGCAGCTCGAGAAGGGCTCGTTCTTCTTCGCCGACATCAAGAAAGAGGGCGTGGTGCTCTACGACTCGGGGCGCTTCGTGCTCGCGAGCGAGAAAGACCACACCCCCGAAGAGCGGCTCGCGCGGGCCCGCGGCTGGTTTCGCGACTGGTCGGAGGCGGCCGACGAGTTCTTGGGCATGTTCGAAGACGCCATGGCCAAGGGCCACTACAAGGTGGCCGCCTTTCTGCTGCACCAGGCGACCGAGCGCTACTACAACACGGTGCAGCTTTGCTTTACGGCCTACAAGCCGAAGCTGCACAACATCGAAGAGCTGGGCCGGCGGGTGGTGAACCTGCACCCGGGCTTCGCCGGCGTCTTCCCCCGCGATACCCCCGAAGACGACGCTCTCTTCAAACAGCTCAAGAACGCGTACATCGATTCGCGGTACTCGCGCACCTACCACATCACGCGCGAAGAGCTCGACGTGTTGCGCACGCGCGTGCTCGATCTGCGCGAGCGGGCCGACCGGTACGGCAAAGAGAAGCTCGAGCTGCCGCCGAGCCCGGTGCGCGAGCCGCCGCGTCCGGGCGCCGCGCTCGCGCGGGCCGAAGGGCTGCGCGAGGGCGAAGCGCGTGGCGAAGCGAAGGGCAAGACCGAGGGGCTGCGCGAGGGCGAGGCGCGGGGGTTGCGGGCGGCGGTGCTCGACCTGTGCGAGGCGTTTGGCATCGAGCCGACGGGCGAGCAGCGGGCGCGGCTCGAGGCGATGGGGGTGGGCGAGCTCGAGGGGCTGCGGGCGGCGATCAAGCGGGGGCGGCGGTGGCCGGAGGGGGCCTGATGTCGCCGGGGGTCGGCTCGCCCGGCCGCCCCGTCGGCGCGAAGGGCGGCGGAGACGAAGGCGACTGGCTTGGCATTCAGATGGCCGTGCTGCCGCGTGGCACGCCGCGTCGGCTCGCCACGATTCAGTCGCTCGCGCTCGGGTCGACGTCGTCTGTGGTGGGGTCGAACTCGAGCTCGGCCATGTCGGGCAGCCTAGCGCCCGTTGGCCCGCCGGTGGTGGGCTTTGAGGTTCAGAGCCGCTCGTCGTAGAGGTCGGACGGCAGGGCGAGCTCGTTCGTGTCGCTGCGGCGGTTCGGGCGCCGCGTCGGGGCGGGGCGCGCTTCGTCGGGCCGGCGGGCGTCGAAGGGGTCGATGGCGCTCGCGTTGCTGGCGCGGGCCTTCGCGGGCTTCGGCGCCGCGACGGGGGTGGGGGGCGGCGCGGCGGCCGGGGGGGCGGCGGGCGCGGGGGGCGGCGTCGTCGGGGCGATGACCGGCGGCGTCGGGGCGACGGCCGGCGGCGTCGGGGCGGCGGCCGAGCGAGCTTCGGCGTAGGCGTGGCGGGCGCCGAGGGCGTCGACGAACACGGCGCGCAGCCGGCCGCCGGTTTCGACGTCGAAGCGGTAGGCCCAGCGCACTTCGCCACCGCCTTCGCGCTCGAGCGCCCAACCCGCGACGGCGCCCTCTTGCGTGCTGAGGGCCGTGCGGCGCGCCTCGGCCAGGCTCTCGAAGGGCGTGCCCGGCCGGACGTCGGCCTCGCTTCGGGCGCCACCGACCATCGCCATGAGATCGCAGCCCGGCCCATCGCCGTAGTACACATCGACGACATCGTCGCCCGGCGCCGAGATCGAGACGGCCGTGGCGGCGCGGCCCCGGTAGCGCGAGGGCCCGACGCGCAGCACCTCGCCGCCCGCCACGACGCCGCGCACGCATTCGGTCACGTGCCGCCGCTCGGCTTCGTCGGCGGACGCGCGCTCGACGGGGGCGGGCTGCGGCGGAGGCGGGGGCGAGGCGTTGCAAGCGGGCGTAGCGGCCGCTACGAACGCGGCGAGCCAGGGGAGGCGCATGGCGGGTGAGTGTCATGCTCGCCCCGCGCGCGGTGCTCGGCAAGGGGTTCGGCCGCGCCGATTGGGGCGGGGGAGCGCCGGCGGCTCCTCACAAATGATGCGCCACGCGGGCGTCGGTGGGGGGGCTCGGCGGGCGGCGGCGGGGCTCGGCGGGCGGCGGCTTGGCGGACGACGGGGGCAGTGTGGTTGTCGTAAGGTGCGGGCACGCCTGCGCGGTCGGGGCGGCGCAAAACGGCTTCGCGCCGCGCCGCGAGGGCGTGCAATTTCTGCCCGGCATGGCCCCCTTGCCCCGCTTCGACGCCGCCGCGATCGGCCCCGGCGTCACGCTCGCGTCCGGCGCGAGCGCGCGGGTCTGGCTGGCGGGGCCGGCGGCGTCCGGGGGCGGCGGCGCGCGCTGGGCCGTCAAAGAGCCGCACGCGCACCTGCTCGCCGAGCCCGCCTTCCGCGACGGCTGGCGCGACGAGGTTCGACGCAGCGCCGGCGCCCGGCACCCGCACCTGGTCGCGGCCCTCGCGTACGATCCGGCGAGGGCCGCGCTCGCGCTCGCCTATGTCGAGGGCGTTTCGCTCGCCGCCTTGCTCGATCTCGGCCGTGCGCGGGGCGAGCGCCTGCCGGCGGGGCTGGTCGTCCGCGTGTTGCTCGACGCGCTCTCCGCGCTCGAGGCGCTGCACGGCTCGCTCGTCGACGGGCAGGCGCTCGTGCACGGCGATCTCGGCCCGCGCAACCTGATCGTCGACGTCGCCGGGCGCGCGTCCGTCTGCGATCTGGGCGCCGCCGGGCCGCCCGCCGAGCGCGCGCCCTTCCGCGGCAGCGCCGCCTACGGCTCCCCGGAGGCGCTCGCGCGCGGCGAGCGCTCGCCCGCGCTCGACGTCTACGGCCTCGGCGTCGTCGCCTGGGAGGCGCTGCGGGGCGAGCGGCTCTTTCGGCGCGCGACCGAGGCGGCCACCCTCGCCCGCGCGGCCGAGGGCGGCGCCGGGCCGCTCGACGCCGGGCGGCCCGAGCTCGCGCCGCTCGCGCCCTGGGTCGCCGCCGCCTTGCGGCCCGAGCCGCGCGATCGGCCCTCGGCCGCCTCCGCCCGCGCGGCCTTGGCGGGCGCGCACCCGGCGTGGCATCGCGCGCGCGTTGGGGCGGTGGTAAGCTCCTGGGCGGCCGGCGAGCTCGCCCGGCGACAGGGCGCCGGGGCCTCGTGACCCCGGCGCTCTTGTTCGATCGTTCCCGCCGTGGCCTCGACGGGGGTTGGCTGCGCGGGGCAGATCGTGCGAAAACCTGCCCCGACAAAAGGAGACAGAGTCATGCAAGGAGGATGGCAGCCGCCCGGTGGCGGCTTCGGGCAACCGCCGGGGGGCGGCTATGGTCAGCCGCCCGGGGGCGGTGGCGGCTACGGGCAGCCACCGGCGGGCGGCGGTGCGGGTTACGGCCCTGCGCCGGGGGCTCAGCCCTACGGCCAGCCTCCGGCGCCGCAGGGCGGCTTCGGCGCTCCGCCGCCCGGCGGCCAGCCCGGCTTCGCCCCCCCGCCGCTCGGCGGCTCGCCGAGCGCGCCCCCGCCGGCCTTCGGCCCTCCGCCGCTCGGCGGCCAGCCCGGCGGCCAGCCCGGCTTCGCCCCCCCGCCGCTCGGCGGTCAGCCCGGCGGCCAGCCCGGCTTCGCCCCCCCGCCGCTCGGCGGCCAGCCCGGCGGCGCCCCCGCCTTCGGCCCCCCGCCGCTCGGCGGCGCCCCCGCCTTCGGGGCGCAGCAGGGCGGCGGCTACGAGTTCGGCCCGGCCGACAACGCCGCGATCGAAAAGACCGCCATGCGCACGCTCCTCTGGGGCTACGCCTCGATCGTCGCCGGCCTCTCGTGGTTCGCCCTCGCCGGCATCCAGGTGTCGTTCTCGGCCAGCGAATCGAAGCAGCCGATGGTGCTCGGTTTCGTCTCGCTCGCCATCAACGTCGTCATCGGCGCCCTCTTCATCAAATGTGGCAAGTCGCTGAAGATGGTGGTGACCACGCGGGGCAATGACATCCAGTTGATGATGAACGCGCTGCAGCGGCTAAGCTCGGCGTTCACCCTGCAGATCGGCCTCACCGTCGTCCTCGTCGCCTTCAACGCGATCGTCGGCGCGTACAACGCCCTCAACGCGCTCGGCCTCGTGGGCACGCCGCCGGGCTGAGGGCGCCGCGGCGGGTCGCGGGGCGGGGCGGCCCCGCTTCCGTGCCGACCCCCGCCCCTACAAAGCGCGAGGCGCAGGGGGCGTTGACGGCGCCTTCGTTCGCGGCCTACGAAAGCCGGGGCGGGCGCAGAAAACGCCCGCCCCAGCCCAATGCACCACGCATTCGCTTGCTCGCTCGGCGCAGCGCTCCTCTCGTTCGCGGGCGCCGCCTTCGCCCAAGCGCCCGGCGATCGCCCGAGCCCCCCTCCGCCCGCGCCGCCCGGCGCCACCCCGCCCGCGCGCCCCGGCGTCGCTCCGCCCGCGCGCCCCGCGCCCGCCGACGCCGCGTCGCCGGCGCGCCCCGGCCCGGCTGACGCCACCTCGCCGGCGCGCCCCGTGCCCGCCGACGCCACTTCTCCGGCGCGCGCCACGCCTGCCGACGCTGCTTCGCCGGGGCGCCCCGCGCCCGCCGACGCCGCGTCGCCGGCGCGCCCGGCGCCCGGCGCTGCCCCGTCCGCGCGCCCCGCGCCCGCCGACGCGGCCCCGCCGGCGGCCGCCGCGGCACCGGCGCGCCCGGGGACCCCGACCCGCGGGGCCCAGGGCCCCTCGCCCGACGACGCCCCCGCGCCGCCGCCGCAGGCCCAGACCCCGCGCCCCCGCGCTTACGGCAGCTCGAGCGACGACGAGGTCAACTTCGCCGTGCCCGCCACGCGCCGCGGCGGCTTTCTCGTCGGCGTCGTGCTCGGCGGGCAGGTGACGGGCGCCGAGGGCACGCCCACCGACTACGACGAGCGGGGCGACGCGTTCCGCGTCTCGACGGGGACGACCCTCGGCACCACGCGGGCCTTCTTCCTCGGCGGCGCGCTCAACGACTGGTTCGCCTTCAAGCTCGGCTTTCAGCAGGGCTCGGCCTCGAAGGGCGGCTACGAACTCGCGACCTCGGGCGTGCTCATCGGCGTCGAGGCCTGGCCGCTCTTCTCGCTCGGCGGCTCGTTCCGAGACGTGGGCCTGCTCGTCGACTTCGGCACCGGCGGCGCCACCGTCGAGCGCGACGGCGAAGAGCTCGCCAACGCCGGGGCCTACTCGCTCGTGCGCGCGGGCCTCGTCTGGGACGCCCTGCGCCTCTGGAAGATCAACCTCGGCCCCACGCTCGCCTTCGAGCACACGACGAGCGAGACCTACCGCCAGAACGCCCTCTGGTTCGGCCTCCGCTCCGTCTTCTACGGCGCGCCCTGAGCCGCCGCGGCCGGGCCCGGCGGAGCGCGCGCGGGGCCCCGGGGGCGGGCCCCGCGGAGCGCGCGCGGGGCCCTGGGGTCGGGCCGCGCGGAGAGCGCGCCCGGGGCCCCGGGGCCGGGCGATCAGAACGTGAGCGTGAGCGAGTTCTTGACCTCGGCGTCGTAGGGGCGAACCCCCGTCGGCGGGTCCGAGTCGTAGCGCAGCGTGAGCGACAGCTTCGAGGCGAGCGTCGGGGTGATCGCGAACGAGGCGGCCGCCTCGATCAGCGAGCGCGCGTCGGAGGGGGCGTCGATGCGGGGCTGCAGGTAGGCGGTGATGCCGGCCGTCATGACCTTGAGGTGCGCGTAGCTCAGGCTCAAATAGGTGCTCAGCCGGTGCGCCGACGTCTCCTCCGGGTCGTACGAGTCGTCCTTGCGGTCGATGACCTCGTACTCGAACATGTACGCGAGGCCGACGAACGCGTGGAACGTCTCGGCCTCGTAGATCGCGTAGCGCGGGCCCGTGCCCCAGAGGTTTCGCACGCGCAGGCGCTGAAAGAGGTCGCTCTGCACCTGCGCGAAGGCCTCGTACCAGAGCCGCGGGGTGAGGTTGTAGTTGTAGCGGGCGTGGCCGAAGGCCCGCGCGATGGTCGTCCGGTCGTTGAAGCGGGCGAAGTCGCCCCGGCCGTAGACGAAGGCGAAGTGCGGCCCCGAGGCCGTGGCGACCTGCGCCGCGCCCCCGGCGACCACGCCCTCGACGTTGCCCACCGAGCCGTTCAGGCTCGCCTCGATCTGGGCCGCGACGGGCTTGGCGGCGAGCTTGGTGCGCAGGGGCTCGACGTTCGTCTGCGCCCGGCCCGGGCGGGGCGCGAGGGCGAGGCAGGCGAGCGCGGCGAGGGCGGCGGGGCGGGGGCACGCGGGGCGCATCGGCCCGCGCACGCTAGTGCCCTCGGCCCCGAAGCGCGCGGGTTTTTCGCCCCCGCCGGCGCCCGGCCCGGCCCTCGCCCCCGGGCGGCAAAGCGCGCTAGGGTGAGGCCGCCATGCCCGGAGAGCGCCCCGTCCGCAACGAAGTCATCGCCCGCGCCCTCGACCAAGCGCTCGCCTCGGGCGACCGGCGCGTCGTGGCGCTGCTCGCGCACGCCGGCGGGGCGAGCGGGCCGCGGCCGAACGTCGAGCTCGCGGCCGCCGTCGGCGAAGAGCTCGCGCTCGCCGGGGGCCCCGGCGCCGACGCCCTGCTCGCCGACTTTCTCTCGTTCGGCGAGCGTAAGGCCCAGGGGCGCAGCGCCGAGGTGTTCTTGCCCTACGTCGCCGCCTTCGCCCTGGCGGCGCGCCTGCTGCGGGGCCGGGGCGTCGAGGGGGCGTGGCGCGAGCTGCACGGGCTCGCCGGCGACGGCCGCGCCCTCGTGCGCGAGGGCGTCGCGACGGCGCTCACGCGCGCCGTGTCCTCGCGCCCGGCCCTGGCCGCCGAGTTCGTCGGCCGGGCCTCCGGCTGGACCGACGGCTTCTTGCACGCCGCCGTCGCCCTCGACCTTTTGGCGAGCAAGCCCTTTCTCGAGGCGCCCGCCGACCTCGAGGGGCTGCGCGCCCGGCTCGACGAGGCCATCGACCTGGCCGAGCACGCCCCCCGCTCGGCCGAGCGCAGCCAGGGCCGCCGCCGCCTGCTCGCCGCCATCGAAGAGGCGTTCGTGCCCCTGCTGCTGCGCCATCGCACCCTCGGCGCCTGGCTGACGGGCAAGTTGGGCACCCAGCAGCCCGAGCTGCGGGCCGCCTTCGAGGGCCTGGTCCAGCGCCTGAGCCGCGCCGGCGCGCCGCTCGACCTGCTCGAGCCGCTGCGGTCCGAACTCGACCGGACGGCCCCGCCGCGCCGCGACCCGACCACCTTCCGGGGCCCCACCCGGGGGCGCGGCCGCAAGGCCCAGGGGCGCTCGGCCCGCTGAGCGCCCCGCCGGGGGCCCGAGGCCGGGGCGTGCTCCGAGCAAGCGGCGTGCCTTCTCGGGGCCCCGCCCGGGGCGGGCGCACCCCCGTCCGGGGGCGGGCGCGCGAAATTGACTTGGCTTCGGGCGGGCGCTGGGGCGCGATACGGGCTAAAGACGCAGGCTCTCGAGAGGGGCGCCCGCCCGAGGGCGCAATCTTTCGCCCGGGCCCCAACCCCGGGGAGACCCGGCCCCCCCCGGGGGGTAGAAACCGATTGGCCAATCGGCGCCCGAGCACGTAACACTCCCTTTCGCCCATGCCTCCGAACCTGTTCTCCGCGGAGACGCTCGGCACGCTCGTCACCCTGACGGCGCTCGAGACCGTCCTGGGGATCGACAACATCATCTTTTTGACGATCCTCGTCGGCAAGCTGCCCCGCGACCAGCAGGCGGCCGCCCGGCGGCTGGGCCTGGTGCTGGCGCTCGGCATGCGCATCTGCCTGCTGCTGACGCTCTCGTGGCTGGCGAGCATGACCGCGCCCCTGTTCTCCGTGTTCGGCCGCGGGCTGTCGGGGCGCGACCTCGTCTTGCTGGTCGGCGGCGCCTTCCTGGCGATCAAGAGCGTCTGGGAGATCTACCACGGCGTCGAGGGCGAAGACGACGAGCCCGGCGTGCCCTCGTCGCGCGTGCCGCGGCGGCGCGCGCTCGGGCTCGTCCTCGTTCAGATCGTCCTGATGGACATCGTCTTCTCGCTCGACTCGGTCATCACCGCGGTCGGGCTCGCGCAGCACATCGCCGTCATGGTGACGGCGATGGTCCTGTCGATGCTCGTCATGCTCGGCTTCGCGCGCGCCATCGGCGAATTCGTCGAGACCCACCCGAGCATGAAGGTGCTCGCGCTGAGCTTCCTCGTGCTCGTCGGCGCCATCCTGGTCGGCGAGGGCACGGGCCGGCACGTCGACAAGTCGTACGTCTACGCCGCCATGGGCTTCGGCTTCGTCGTCGAGCTGCTCAACATTCGCATGCGGCGCCGCTCGGCCCAGGCCCGCGTGCCGCGCGAAGAGATCTTCACCGCGCTGCCGACCGCCCCCCGCCCCGAGCCCCCCCGCGCGGCCGCCCCCGAGCTGCCCGTGCCCAAGGCCGGCGGCGGCGGCGCCTCGCCGCGCTGAGCGGCCCCGCGCGCCCCCCGCCCGAGGCCAGCGGGCCGCCCGGCCGCCGGCCGACCCGGGCTCAGCGCCCGCTCGGGCGAAGGGCGCCGCTCGAAGGCCGCCCGGCGACCTCGCCCGCCGGCGGCCGCCGCAGCCGGGCCCCCGCCCGCCGCAACGCCACCCGCAGCGCCTCGGCCGCGTGCCCCGACATCAGCCGCAGCCCCGCCTCGGTCGACGCCTCGCTGTCGCCGGCGAGCACGCGCAGGACCCCCGCGAGGGCGAGCCGCCGGTCGGCCCGCGCGCCCAGCCCCGCGCGCCAGTCGGCGCCGCCGCGCGCGAGCTCGTCGGCGGCCAAGATCCGAAGATCGCGGCTGCTCCGGCCCCGCGTCAGCCGCGCCCCGGCCCGCACGTAACGCTCCGCCCGCCTCGCGGTCTCGTCCGCCATGCCCCCGCGCCTAGCACGTCGCCGCCCGCCGGCGAAAAAAACGGCGGGCCCCCGCCCCTCGGCCGGGCGCCCGCCACGCCGGCGAGCGCCCGCCACGCCGAGCCGGCGAGCGGCCGCCGCGCCGACGCGGCGCGCCCGAGCGTCACGAGCCCCATTTGTACTTTCGCAGTACAAGTCATGCGACGCGGCCGCGGCTACCGCGCCCGCCCCGCCGCCCGCACACTCTCGCCCATGAAGCGACGGACCTTCGCGGCCCTCTTCGCGCTGGCGGCCCTGCCCGCCTGCGCGGGTCGGGTCCGCCCTCACCGCCCGCTGAAAGGGACCACTGCCATGCCGAAGCGCGCTCTTATCGTCGTCACCAACCACGATCGCCTGGGGGACACGGGCAAGCCCACCGGGGCCTACCTGGCGGAGATCGCCCACCCGCACGAGGTGCTGCGCAAGGCCGGCGTCCTCGTCGACTTCGCGTCGCCGAAGGGCGGGCGCGTGCCGCTCGACGGCGTCGACCGCAAGGACCCGATCAACGCCGCCTTCCTCGACGACGCGGCCCTGGTGGCGCGGCTGAACAACAGCCTGCGCGCCGACCGGGTCGAGCCGGGCAACTACGACGCCATCTTCTACGCCGGCGGCCACGGCACCATGTGGGACTTCCCCGACGAGCCCGCGCTCGCGCGCGCCGCCGCCGCCATCTACGAGCGCGGCGGCGTGGTCGCGGCCGTCTGCCACGGCCCGGTGGGCCTGGTCAACATCAAGCTCTCGTCCGGCGACTGGCTCGTCGCCGGCAAGGACGTCGCCGCCTTCACCAACGAAGAAGAGCGCGCCGTCGGCCTCGCCGAGGTCGTGCCCTTCCTGCTCGCCGACCGGCTCGTCGAGCGGGGCGCGCGCCACCACCCGGCGCCGAAGTTCCAGGCCAACGTCGTCGTGAGCGAGCGCCTGGTGACGGGGCAGAACCCCGCCTCGGCCCGCGGCGTCGCCGAGAAGGTGGCCGAGCTGCTCGCGCGCTGAGCGCGCCGGCCGCCGGGGTCAGCGCCGCGCGACCGCGCCCGGGCCCTCGCGCCCGAGCCGGTAGTGCGCGTCGATCGCCGCGGGCGACAGGGCCTTGGGGTAGACGGCGAACTCGTCGATGACCCCCTTGAAGCGCGGGGTGTCGGGGCCCTCGCCGAGCCGGAAGACCGAGTCGAGGGTCAGGGCCGCGAAGGGCGCTTCGAGCGTGTCGATGAACTCGCCGTTGGCGTAGAGCTTGGCCCCCGCCATGCCGTCGTAGGTGACGGCCACGTACGTGAAGTCGGTGGCCGGCGGCGGCGGCGCCGAGACGGCGAAGATCTCGACCGAGCCGAGCGGCTCGAAGGCGAAGCTCAGCCCGCTCGAGCGCACGGTGAAGTAATAACCCTCGTAGCCGCCCGAGCCCGCCGCCTCGCCGATGTACTTCGAGAAGAGCTTCGGGAAGTCGGCCGACAGCGGCGCGTCGGGCTTGAGCCAGGCCTCGATGGTGAAAGGCGACGCGGGGATGAAGTCGAAGGCGTCGCCGAGCGAGACGCTCGAGTCGACGAAGCGCGCGGCGGCGCTCGGATCGCCCGCGAGCGCGCCCGCGACGCTCTCGAGCGGCGCGCCGTCGACGACCCCCGGCGGGGCCCCGTCGACGGCGCTGAGGACCTGGCCCCCGCTCAGATCGCCGTCGAAGCGGTAGTACGCGACGGGCGCGTCGGCGAGCACGATCTCGGCGTAGCCCGGCGGCGGCGGGCTGCCGCCGCTGCCCGCCGCGCCGCCTCCCGCGCCCGCCGAGCCCCCAGAGCCCCCGGAGCCCCCAGAGCCCCCGGAGCCCCCCGCGCCCTTCGCCCCCGCCGCGCCCGCCAGGCCCCCGCGCCCGCCGCCGCCCGCCGGCGCCCCGCCGGCCCCGCCGCCGCCGGCCTCGTCGTCGGGCCCGGCCTCGAGCCGCCCCCAGTCGAGCGACAGCGAGCAGGCGCCGAGCGCCAGCAACGCGAGGCAGGCCATCGGGGCGTGGGTTCGGCGGGCAGGGGCCATCGGTCGCTCGCGGGCAAGGGGGCTAAGAACGTGCGCCACACCGTCAGGCTGCCCCCGCCGGGCAGCGGGCGCAGGTCGAAGGACATGGCCGACGACGAAGGCGGCGGGCCCGCGTCGCGCGGGCGAAAGAAGAGGTAAGCGGCCGCCCCGAGCGCGACGACGCCCACGCCGAGCGACAGGTCGGCCAAGACGGCGCGCTGCTTGGCCGAATCGACCCGGTCGGTCGAGCACGAGGGGCTGCAGCTCTTCTCGAGATCGCTGTACGAGCTGCGCGCCGAGAGCCCGAGCACGCCGAAGCCCACGAGCCCCGCGACGCCCACGCCGCCCAGCACGTACGCGAGCGTGGGGGGGCCCGGCGAGGGCGCCGGCTCGGCCGGCTTCGGCGCCGAGCGGGGGGCCTCGGCGGGCTTCGCCGGCGCCTCCGGCTCGAGCGAGACGTCGAGCAGGCGCGTCTTCTGGCCCTCGTAGAGCACGACCTCGCGCCGCAGCGTCGGCCCCGACGGGCGCGCGATCTCGAAGACGTGCGGGCCCGGGTTCACCTCGGCGGCCAGGCCCGAGCGCAGCCCCTCGAAGGGCTTGCCGTCGAGCGTGACCGTGGCGTCGACGACCTCGCGGCCCGAGGCGTCGAGCACCCGCAAGAGCACCGAGGGCACCGCCGCCTCGAGCTCCCTGGCCCAGACCGCGCACTCTTTCTGGGTGATGGCGGGGCAGACCTCGCGCGCGCACGCCTTCGCCTCGCGCCGGGCCTCGATGAGCTTGCCCGCGAGCCGCTGCTGCTGCACCTCGACGAACGAGTCGGCGCAGGCCTGCTTGACCGAGGGCTTGGGCTTGGCCGCGGGCGCCGGCGAGGCGCCGAGCAGCGAGGCGAGCGCCGCGAGCGCCGCGGCCCGGCGGCGGCGCGGCGGGCGCGCCCCTCTCTCGCGCGGCGATGGGGGCGCCCGGCCGGCGCGTGGTTGCCTTAGAGGCATTGCGGCTTGATGCGGCGAATCCCGGCGGCGTCGTACGTAAAGGGTGGGTCGCACGTGGCGTTGGTGCCCGGGCCTTGCTTCGCCGGCGGCTTCGGCTTCGGCGGGGGCGGCGGGGGCGTCGCCGACTTTCGGGGCTGTGCGGGCGACGCGGGCGGCGCGGGCTGGGCGCTCGGGGGGCTCGCCGCCGTGCGCGCGGAAGCGCCCGGCGCGGCGCCCGAGCCCGTAGAAGTCGGCTTCACGGGCGGCGCGGCCGCGGCCGGCTCGGGGGGCGGCGGCGCCACGGCCAGCTCGGACGACAGGGGGCGAGCGGCGGACGCCTTCGGAATGGCGTTCTCGAGGGGGAGGTTGCCCTGCCAAAAATGCGCCAGGCCCGCCCCCATGGCGACCGAGGCGGCGAGCCCGATGGCGAAGAGCGGCAGCCCCGGCCCCGAGCGCTGGGCGGGCCCGAGCGCGGGTTGCGAAGAGAGCCCGCGCAGGGTCATGCCCCGGGAGGGCGCGTCGGCGATGGCGAAGGCCGCCGGGGGCGCCCCGTCGCTCGACTCGGGCCCGCGCGCCTCGGGGGGCGGCGGGGGCTGCGCGACCGGGGGCGTCGGAGCGGGCTGGGGGCTCGGCGCCAAAACGAGCGTCTTGGCGCTCGAGGGCGGGTCGGCGGCCGGCGCCGGGGCCGGGGCCGGGTGCACGCCGGACGTCATCACGGCCTCGGCGCGCGCGAGGATCGCCGCGTTCACGGCGAGCGGCTCGGCGGCGAGCGCGCGCACCCAGGCGCCCACGTCTTCGTGCGAGGCGAGCTCGATGGCGCCCTTGAGGTCGCGGGCGAACGAGCGGGCGTCGGGGTGGCGCTGGTCGGGGTCGCGGGCGAGCGCGCGCTCGACGATGGCGGCGAGCGCGGGCGGCGCGTCGGGCCGGAGCTGCCGCAGCGCCCGCGGCGGCTGCATCAAGATGTTCGAGAGGGTCTCTTGTTCGGTCTGGCCGGCGAAGAGGTACTGGCCGGTCGCGAGCTCCCAAAAGATGACGGCGGCCGAATACAGGTCGGACCGCCGGTCGGCCGGCTGCCCGTTGACGTACTCGGGCGCGACGTAGGCGAGCTTGCCCTTGATGCGCTGGTCGCCCGTGTAATTCTGCCGGCTCGTGGCCTTGGCCACGCCGAAGTCGAGCACGCGCGAGAGCCCGTCGACCCCGACGAGCACGTTCTGCGGGCTGACGTCGCGGTGCACGATGCCGAGCGGCTGGCCCCGCTCGTCTTTCGCCTCGTGCGCGGCGTGCAGCCCCTCGAGCAGGTCGGCCACGACCCGCGCGACGATGCCGACGGGCGGCAGGTGGTGCATCACCCCCGCCTGGCGCGCCAGCTCGGCCAGCGACGCGCCCTCGACGTACTCCATCACGTGGGCGACCTCGCCCCCCTCGTCGATGACGTCGAGCGTCGGCACCACGTTCAGGTGCCGCACCCGCGCCGCCAGCCGCGCCTCCTCGAGGAACATCGCCGCGAACTCGGCGTCCCGCGCCAGGTGCGGGTGCGGGCGCTTGATCGCCACCGTCCGCCGGAAGCCCTCGGGCCCGTTCAGCTTGCCCACGTACACCGTGGCCATGCCGCCCCAGGCGATCGCATCGAGCAGCACGTAGCGCCCGAGGCGCATCGGCTGCGTGGGCGCGCCCGCTCGTTCGGCCATCGGGGCGAGCTTACATCGCCTTCGCCCCACCGTCAGCCCCCGGGGCTCGGGGGCGTCGGGCGGGTGCAAAAATTCACTGCTCGACGATGAATTGGACCCGGCGGTTCTTGGCGAGGCTCTCGGGGTCGGTGCCCTTGGCGAGCGGCCGGTCGGGGCCGAAGCCCTGGGCGCTCAGCCGGTCGGACTTGACCCCCCGCTTGACGAGGTAGTCGCGCACCGACTCGGCGCGCGCCTGGCTGAGCTGCATGTTGCGCTCGCGCGTGCCCGTCTCGTCGGTGTGCCCCTCGACGCGCACCCGCTTGATCTGCTTGTTCGCCTTCATCGTGAGGGCGACCTGGTTCAAGATCGAATACGACTCGGGCTCGAGCTCGTCCGAGCCCGTCTTGAAGCGCACCGTCTCGAGAATTTTGATCTGCCCCTCCTCGACGATGACCTTGGCCGGGCCCTCGTCGGGGCAGCCGTCTTCGTCTTCGAAGCCGTTGATCGTCTCCTTCTCGGACGGGCAGCGGTCTTCTTCGTCGGGCACGCCGTCGCTGTCGCCGTCTTCTTCGGGGCAGCCGTCGCGGTCTTGCACCCGGTCGCGGTCTTCGGCCTCGTTCGGGCAGCGGTCTTCGGAGTCGGGCACGCCGTCGTGGTCGCCGTCGTGCGAGGTCGGCCGGTAGAAGAGGCCGATGAAGCCGCGCATCACGGGCACGCCGTAGCCGGCGATGACGCCCGCGCCGACGCCGCCGACGAGCCCGACCTCGTCGCTCACGTCGTGCTTGACGTACAGAAAGGCCTCGAGCGGCAGCTCTTCGCGCCGCTGCTCGACGAGCCCGACGGCGCCGAGCAGCTCGGCCCCGAGCGCCGTCTTGCCGTCCATGCCCCCGAAGCGGTACTCGAGCCCGCCCGCGTAGGCGAACTCGCTGGCGGCGACGATGTTGACGTAGTCGGTGCGCTCGCGCACCGTCGCCCCGACGTTCGCGCCGAGCCGCAGGCCCGAGCCGAACATGTGGTCGAGAATCAGCCGCGGCGCGACGACCGGCATGCGCGTGCCGCCCGAGAAGTCGCCCGTGTGCGTCGGCGCCCGGACTTCGGCCGCGATCGCCAGGCCGAGGCCGTCGCGGTCGTCGAGAAGGCGCAGCTTCGGCACGACGCGCACGTCGCCGAGCCCGGCGAACGAGGGGTCGAAGTCGCCCGTCTGCAGCAGGTAGAAGGGCACGCTGACGCCGATGGCGAAGGGCTCGGCGAGCGAGACCGAGCCGAAGACCTCGGCGCCGAGCCGGCCCGAGATGATCTGCTGGTCGACCGAGCCCGTGCCGTCGACCGCGACGAGCTGGTTGCGCCCGTAGTGCAGGTAGGCGCCGAACTCCCAGGGGTCGTCGGTCGGGCGCACGGCCGAGCCGTCGGCGTTGACGAACCCGCCGTGCGTGATGCTCGGCTTGAAGCGCTCGGCGTCGAGCTGCGCGAGCGCCGCGCGCGGCGTGAACAGCAGGGCGGCGATGGCCGCGGCCTCGAGGCGGGGCAGTCGAGTGCGCATGGGCTCTGGGGGGGTGGGTCGGTCGCGGGACGCGTCGTCGGTCAGCGGCCGCGGCGGCGCCGGGCGGCGCGCCGGCAGCCGGCGATTGCTGCTGCGAACAACGTAGCGATCGCGGCCCCGCCCCCCGCGGGCGAGCCCCCGGAGCCGCTGCAGTTGAAGGCGCCCCCCTCGACCCGGCCGTCGGGCGACAGGCTCGGGCCCGAGCCGCCCGCGCCGCCGCCGTTGCCGCCGCCGCCGACGCAGGTGCCGTCGGGGCCGCAGCGGGCGTTCGCGCCGCACTCGGCGCCGCCCGGCGTGCACGCCGCGCACGTGCCCGCGCGGCAGACGCGCCCGCCGCACTGCGCGTTGTCGGTGCACGCGCCGCCGCCCGGCACCACGCAGCGGCCCTCGACGCACTCGCGCCCCGAGGGGCAGTCGGCGGCGTCGCCGCAGGGCACCGCCAGCACGCAGCGGTTGTCGACGCAGACGCCCCGGTTCGGGCACTGGTCGTCGCGCGTGCACGGCGGCGGCTCGGTCGGGTCGGGCACCTGGTCGCCGTCGGCGTCGGGCGCGACGCACGCCGCCCGCCCGCCCACGTCGAGGTCGCCGTTGGGCCCCGCCTGCGCCGTGTTCACCGAGCGGAAGAAGAACTGCGAGCCGCAGGTCGGCGCGATGCCCACGTCGTCGAGCTCGACGTTCACCTGCACGTAGCCGCGCACGTCGGCCCCGAACCGGATCGGGTCGAGGTCGCGCCCCGCCTCGCCCTGCGTGCGCGCCTGCGGCACCCGCGCGAAGGGCGGGTTCGCCAGCTGGAACGCCCAGACCCCCACGACCGAGCCGTTGCCCCGCACCCCGACCACGTACTCGTAGCCGCCCGGCGTCGGGTCGTTCGTCAGCTTCGCGTCGATCTCGGGCGCGTCCGCCGACCCGCCCGTCGCCGGGTTCGCGTCCGAGTCGACGAAGATGTACACCACGACGTCGGGGCTCGGGCCGGCCTCGGCGGACACGTAGGCCCGCAGCCACAGCCGCGTCGGGTCGGTCGCCGCGTAGCCCGTGCGCACGTCGAGCGTCTGCTCGGGCTGGTTGAACGTCGCGACCCCGTCGCCCGCCACGTCTTCGGACCCGTAGGGCCAGTTCGGCTCGCCCGTCGCGTCGACGGCCACGATCTGCCGCAGCGAGGGGGTCGTGCGGGGGGCCGCCCACGTCGCGCCGCTCGCCGGCGCCGAAAGCGCGAGCGACAGCGCGCCCGCAGCACCCGCGAGCAGACCTCGCCCGGCTTGTCTTCGCGCTCCGAACGTCATGGCCGCGATTATGCGGCCCCCCCGGCCCGCGCCGCAACTGAAACGCTAACCCCCGCTTCCCGGTGGAGACGAACTCACCACACCGCGCGACCCCGGCGCCACGCCGGGGGCCGGCGGCGTCGCCGCGCAACGGCACCGCACCGCGCGACCCCGGCGCCACGCCCGGCCTGCTACAGTTTCTGCGCTGGCGATGCCGTCTCTCATCTTCGACGCCGACGACACGCTCTGGGAGAACAACGTCTACTTCGAGCGCGCCTTCGAAGACTTCGTCGACTTCCTCGCGCACTCGACCATGGCGCGCGGCGAGGTGGCCGCCGCCTTCGACGAGATCGCCCGCGCCAACCTCAAGGTCTGGGGCTACGGCTCGGCCTCCTTCGCCCGCAGCCTGCGCCAGTGCTACGAGCGGCTCTGCGAGCGGCACCTGCGCGACGACGACCTCGCCCACGTGATGCAGCTCGGCGAGCGCATCGTGCGCGAGCCCATCCGGCTCATCGACGGCGTCGAGGCGACGCTCGCGGCCCTCGCCGGCCGCCACGACCTGACCCTGATGACCAAGGGCCACCCCGAAGAGCAGCGCCTGAAGATCGACCGCTCCGGCCTCGGCCGCTACTTCCGCCACGCCGCCGTCGTCGCCGAGAAAGACCCCGACGCCTACCGCGCCCTCGCCGACGAGCTCGGCCTCGAGCCAAAACGCACCTGGATGGTCGGCAACTCGCCCCGCTCCGACGTCAACGCCGCGCTCGCCGCCGGCCTCAACGCCGTCTACGTCCCGCACCCGAACACCTGGCACTTCGAGCTGCAGCCCCTCGCCGAGGGCCCCGGCCGCCTGCTGCGCCTCGCGCGCTTCGCCGACCTCACCGCGCACTTTTGAGCGCCCCCGGGGGGCCGCCCTCAGCCCGGCACGACGCCGCCGGCCTTCGCCGGGCTCCACCTGGGTCGGCGGCGGGCGGGCCGCCCCGCTCAGGGCGCGCGCACGGATGGGGGGCGGGCCCTCGAAGCCGAGATTCAGGGCGCGCGCACGGAGGGGGGCGGGCCCTCGAAGCCGAGGTCGGCCAAGACGGGGAAGTGGTCGGACGGGTAGCGCCCCTCTTCGTGAAAGGTCACGGTCTCGAAGCGCCGGACCGACCAGCCCTCGGGGCCGCACAAGATCCAGTCGATGCGCGGGCCGATCTCGAGGCCGCTGAACCCGTGAAAGGTGCCCTCGGGCCCCTCGACGGCCGGGGCGAGCGTGCGCGCGTCGCAGAGCCCCGCCGCGCGGAACGCCTCGTAGACCCGGCCACCCGGCACGTCGTTGAAGTCGCCCGTCATCAGCACGGGCGCCCCGTCGGCGAGCCGCCGGAAGCGCTCGGCGATGAGGGCGACGCCGTTCAGGCGGGCCGCCTCGTCTTCGGGGCGGTGGGCGAGGTGCGTGTTGAGCAGCGCGAAGCGGCGGCCGCCCGGGGTCTCGAAGCGGCCCCAGGTCACCATGCGGGGGAGGTCCATGCCCCACGACCGGCTGCCGGGCAGCTCGGGCGTCTCGGAGAGCCAGAAGTGGCCGTGCTCTTTCAGCTTGAGCCGGTCGCGCCGGTAGAAGATGCCCATGTGCTCGTCGCGCTGCGTGCCCGTCCGGCCGACGCCGAACCAGGCGTACTCGGGCAGCTTCTCGACGACGTAGGTGCCTTGCTCGTAATAGATCTCTTGGGCCCCGACGACGTCGGGGGCGCGGCCCCGCAGGGCCGCGACCAGCGTGTCGCGCCGCGCCCCCCAGACGTTGGGCCCGTCGTCGGGGCTGGGGAAGCGCACGTTGAAGCTCATCACGCGCAGGGTCTCGCTCATCGGCGGGGCCGAGCGTAGCGCAACTCGGCCGCCCCGCGAGGCGGCGCGTCGAGGAGAAAGCCCCAGGGCGCCGTGGCCCCCCGCAGGGCGTCGCGAATTTTGTACTCGAACTCGCGCCGGCTCCAGGGGGGCTTGCAGCGCGCGTTGTACTCGTCGAGCAGCGCGCGCCACTCGCCCTCCCAGGACCGGGCGTCGCGCTCGTCGCGCGAAAAGCCCCGGATGACCTTCAGCGCCGCCACGAAGGCGGTGCCGTGCCCGTTCTGGCCGCTGACGGCCGGGGCGCAGGTGGCCAGGTAGGCGCGGGCCCGGGCCGCGCGGTGCGCGGCGGCCTCGGGGCTCACGAGGCGCTTGGGCGGCAGCGGGCGAAGGGCAGGGGGCCGCTCGGGCAGGGCGCCCCCGGCGGCCCGGGCCATGGCGCCCGCGACGCGCTCGAGCGCGACCAGCTCGGGCGGGGGCAAGAGCTTGCGGGCGCGGGCCCAGGCGTCGGGCCGGCCGTCGACGACCCCGAAGGCGAGCCGGGCCCGCCCCTCGGCCCCGACCCGGGGCGCGTGGCGCGCGAGCAGCACGGCCGCCGCCAGCGCCGCGACGCGGCGGGCGAGCTCGGCCGCGCGCACCAGCGCCGCGCCCCCGGCCGCCCCCTGCCACCGGATGCGCTCGCCGCTCGGGTGGAACGACGGGGGGAAGACCGTCTGCGCCCCCGCCGCCCGCAGCTCGACGATGGCGCGGCGCTCGCCGTCGGCGAAGCGCGCGGTGCGCGCGCCGGGCGCGACGAAGATGCGGTGCGAGCGGGGCTTGCTCGCCCGCCCGAACGAAGCGCCCGTCGCCGGCAGGAAGTCGTCGGCCAGCTCGATCGACTCGGGCGCGTCGAGATCGACGTCGGCGAGGCCCCCGCTCGCCTCGCCCAGCACGACGCCCACGCCGTAGCCGCGCGCGCGCCAGGCCTCGATCGCGCGGCGGTCGGGCTCGTACGCGGCCCACGCGCGCAAGAGCAGGCCGCTCTCGGGGTCGTGCGGCGCCTTCGAGCCCGGGCCGATCGGCACCGGCCGCCAGCCCTTCGCCCGGTAGGCGATCGCGGCGTCGACCGCGCCCAAGCGGCGCCCCGCCGCGCCGCCCCCAGGACGCCTGTCGCCCGCCGCGCCCATCCGATAAGCCCAGTCTGACCGCGACGCCCGGGCTCGAGCAAGGGCCGGTAGACGTCTAGCAACCCCAGACGTCTGGGCCCCTCGGCGCCCGGGCGCCTGCCCCGCCGGTCGTCTAATTAGGGCCCGGCGCGCGCCCGCTCAGCCCCCCGCGCGCCGCCCCGCTCCGCCGCTCAGCCCCCCGCGCGCCGCCCCGCTCCGCCGCTCAGCCCCCCGCGCGCCGCCCCGCTCCGCCGCTCAGCCCCGCGCGATCACGGTGCGGAAGGTGAGCGACACCCGCCGCCCCCGCGGGCGGCGCTCGCCCTCGACGACGTCCGAGCGGCGCTGCGCGATGCCGTGCCGCCAGGCCGAGCGCGCCTCGCCGCTCAAGACGAGCAGCGAGCCCGGCTCGAGCCAGAGCGAGAGCGCCTCGCCCCCCGGGCCCTCGAAGCCCATGGCGCAGGCGCTGCCGAGGCTCAGCGAGGCGACGACGGGGCCGAAGGCGGGCGCGTCGATGTGCGGCGCGATGCCCTGGCCCGGCTGGTACTCGTTGACGATGACCTGGTCGGGCTCGCGCCCGAAGACGCCCTCGGCGGCGAGCCTCGCCGCGAGCCGCGCCGCCCAGGGCGGCAGCGGGCCGAGGCGCTCGGCCGCCGACACGCCCCGGCGCTTGTAGTCGTAGCGAAAGCCGTAGTGCTGCACGCGCCGCTTGAGCTCGCCGCCCCACGCCTCGGCGTCGATCGCGGCGAGCAGCGCCGCGCCCTCGCCCTCGGCGAGCCACGCGCGGTGCAGGCCCAGCCCGGGCGGCAGGGCGGAGGCGGCGGGGGGCGGGGGCTGGGTCGCGTGCGTCATGGCCGGGGGCGCCCTCGGAGGGGCCGAGAGTCTGATCCGGCGGCCGCCCGCCGCAAGCGCCCCGGGCTCGGGCCAGCGCCTGCCGCTCGCCCGGAGCGCCCCCGGGCTCGGGCCGGCGCCTGTCGCTCGCCCGGAGCGCCCCCGGGCTCAGGCCTTCTTCGCCACGAAGATGTGCCAGCCCGAGGGGGCCCGCGAGCGGGACGACGCGTCGTAGCGGTCGCGCACCTCGACCCCGAAGCCCGCGCGCTTGAGCGCCTTGGTCACCCGGCCCGGGTCGAAGAGGCGCAGCCTGTGGTGCTCGTCCGACCGGCGGTAGAGGCCGCCGCCCGCGTCGCGAAAGAGCGTGATGTGCCGGTGCAAGGTCTGCCCGTCGACGCTCTCTCTCGCCCGCATGACGAGCGCCCAGCCCGGCCGATCGTGGAACACCTGCCCCACGCCGCCCCGGCCGTAGCGCCCCGGCGTCGCCACGTCGAAGAGAAAGACCCCGCCCGGCGCGAGCGCCTCGCGCACGCGCCCGAGCAGCCCCTCGAAGCCCTCGGGCCCCGCCCGCTCGTCGACCGCGTAGTTGAGCGCCTCGCCGACGGCCGCGACGGCCACCGACGACCGCGGCAGCTCGACGTCGAAGAGCGAGCCACGGACGAAGGTCGCCCCCGGCGCCTGCGCCCGCGCGAGCTCGAGCATCGCGGCCGAGACGTCGACCCCGACCACGCCGTAGCCGACCGCCGCGAGCGCCTTGGCGAGCAGGCCCGACCCGCACCCGAGGTCGGCGACGACGCCCCCCGCGTGCCCCGCCGCGCGCAGCGACGCGATCAAGAGGTCGGCCGCCTGCGCCGCGAGCTCGCCGAAGCCCGCGTGATGGACGGCCGCGAGGTCGGCCCCGTAAAAGCCCTCGTCGCTCACGGCGCCAGCATCGCACGGCCGCGCCCCCGCGCGCACGTCGGCCGCGTCCCTTGCCCCCCGCGAGGCCACGTCGCCCCGCGCTCAGTCTTCGGTCACCCGCCCCCGCAGGCCCGCCGACACCTGGTGCATCACCGCCTTGAACGCGTCGACCGCGCCCGTGTCGACGATGGGCTCGGTCGCGAGCCCCCACATCGTCCGCAGCTCGGCCTCGTCGATCTTCTCGGTGCCCTCGCCGTGCTCGACCAGGCACACGAAGGGCACGCCCAGCCGGCCCTGCGAGCGCAGCGCCCCTTGCACCTCGTGCAGCGCCTCGGCCGCGTCCTTGGCGCCCTTGTTGCCGCCCTCGGCGCTGAACACGATGGCGTCGGCCCCCTTGAGCAGCGGCTCGAGCCCGCCCAGGCCCGCCGAGGCCGCATAAAGGTGGAAGCGCAGCGCCGACGCGCCCGAGCCGCGCGAGGGCGGCGTGAAGCTGCACGCGATCGCTTGGCTGCCATCTTCGAGCGTCACCGCCTCGAGCGGCTCGCGCGCGTCGGCGTTCAGCGCGCCGTGCAACGCCCGCAGGACCCGCTCGGCGACGCCCGCCGAGGGGCCGCAGAAGACGACCTTGACGTTGAGCTCTTTGCGGTCGCCCTCGACGGCGGCGGCGAGCGCCGCCCCCGAAGCCAGCGCCACCGCCCAGGGGCCTGCCAGCAGCTCGAGCCAGGGAATCATACCCGTAGGTTACCACCGCCCCGGGCCCGCGCCCTCGGCTACCGAAGGGTGAAATATTTCACCCCGCGCGCCGAGGGCAGCCAACGGGGGGAGCCGTACGCGCGCGGGCGGCGGGTCGGGGGCGGGGTGCGACGAAGAAGAGGCGCCCGTCACGCGGCGGGCTCGCCGAACGCGTCGCCCGAGCCTTCGTCGGGCCCCCCGCCCGACCCGCCCGTCGGCCCCTCGCCGCCCGAATTGCCACGCGCCCGGGCCTTGCGCCCGCCGCCCGAGCTCTTCCAGGTCGCGAGCGGCTCGAGCAGCACGCGGACCATCGCCTGCGACTCGGCGTCGTCTTCGTGGTCGTCGAGGTACGCCGCGACCTGCACCACGTACCGGCGCACGGCGTCGAGCACGCGCTCGAGCGGCTCGCGCACCTTGACGTGAGCCTTCACCTCGGCCTTGCGCTTCGTCAGGTAAAGCGCCTCGCCGTACGCCTCGTACGCCGCCTCGACCGCCCGCACGAAGGGCCCGGCCCCGAGCGCCTCGAGGTGCTCGGCCATCGCAGGCTCGGCGAGCCGGTCGAGCTTCGTTTGCGACTCGGCCCACTGATCGCGGTACGGCAAGGTCAAGAAGCGCAGCCCAGAGGGGAACACCCACGTGAGCACCGCCCGGGCCCGCGCCCCGCGCTCGACCCCTTCGGGCGTGACGCCGAGCTTCGTCGAGCCGACCAGAAGGTTGTGCAAACCCGACCAGGCCACGTCGAGATCTTGGTCGGCCTGGTTGGCGACCGACGCGTCGATCTCTTGGGCTTCGTCTCGCAACGTACGCGAAGCGCGCAGCGTCTCGCACTCGGCCTCGAGGCGCTCGAGCGAGCGCACGAAGCGGGGGGGCAGCTTGGGCTCTTGGCGCGCCGCCGTGAGGAGGGCGGTGCCGAGGGCCATGGCCGAAGCGGCCGACGTACGAGGGACGGTGACGAGCTCGAGGGGAGAAAACGAACGGTACATGATGGGCCTCCTGTCTTCCCATCGGGCACCCCCCGACCCAGTTGCGTGGTTCGTCCAAAAAAAGCAGGCCCCCTCGACCCCCGAAGTTTCAGGCCGAAACTGGCCTCGAAGCCGCCCGAAAACCGGGTCGTCACGCTCTCGGCCGCTCCGGGGCACAAAAAAACGCGAATCGTCACGCCCTCGGCGGCCCGGGGGCACAAAAAAACGCGAATCGTCACGCCCTCGGCGGTTCGGGGGCACAAAAAAACGCGAATCGCAGGGGCGACCAGGCCTTCTGGGGCATAAAAAAACGTGAATTTTCACGTTTTTCGGCCCGCGAGAGGCGCCCGCGGCGTGACGATTCACGCTCCGCCGCCCACGCTTTCCTAGAGACTTCAGCAGCGGACCGCCCAGGCTTCAGCCTGGGCGGTCCGCTAATGATGCCGACCCGCCGACGCCCCCGCCGAGGGCGGGCCCTCGGGGCGGGCCGAGGCGTGGCGGGCGACGAGGGCGACCATGTCGGCGTACCAGCGGGGGAAGCTGGCCGGGTCGAGCACCTTGGCGCGATAGAGCTCGGCCAGCACGCGGTGGCGGGGGCCGGCGAGCAGGACGCGCTCGGGCCCGTTCTCGGGGCGCACGACGAGCACCGCGACCACCTCGTTGGCCGGGTAGCGGCGGCGCCGGGTCACGCGGCGCCCCAGGCGGTTTCGCACCTCGATCACGCCGCCCTCGGCGACGATCTCGGTGCGCGTCAGCACGCTGCGCACGAAGAGGCCCAGGACGGCGGCGCACAGGGCCCAGAAGGCGAGGGCGAGGGCCCAGAGCGCGGCCGAGATGGGGGGCAGCCGGTGGGCGAACTCGGCGAGCATGATGCCCATGCCGAGGCTCGAGCCGATGGCGACGAAGTAGAACATCTCGGGCTCGGGCCGGAAGACGAACCCGAAGGGCGCCGCGCGCACGACGTAGCCCGCGGGCTGGCGCTGCGAGAGCTCGTCGAGCTCGCTCTCGAGCTTCGCGGGGTCGCGCTCGACCTCGACCGGCGCGCGGTGCACGACGAGGGGGGCGGCCGGGGTCACGGGCGGGGCGGCCTTCGGGGCTCGGGCGGCAGGGGCCGCGAGGGGTCTTCGGGCCAGGGGTGGCGCGGGTAGCGGCGCCCGAGCTCGCGGCGCACCTGCGGGTAGAGGTTCGCCCAGAAGCTCTCGAGATCTTGCGTCACCTGCACCGCGCGCTGGTTCGGGGCGAGCAGGTGCACGACCAGCGGCACGCGGCCCCCGGCGAGCGAGGGCGCGGCCTTCAGGCCGAAGAAGTCTTGCAGCCGGCTCTCGACGTAGGGCGACCGCCCCGCGGGGTAGTGGATGGGCGCGCGCCGCCCGTTCGGCAGCGTCAGCCGCTCGGGCGCCCACTCGTCGAGCCGGGCGCGCGCCCCGGGGCCGAGGGCGGCCGTGAGCTCGTCGAGCAGGCTCGCCTCGCGCAGCTCGCGGAAGCTCGCGCGCCTCTCGCAGAGCCCGGCGACGAGGCGCGCGAGGCCCTCGTCGCCGAGGTCGGCGAAGGCGGGGTCGAGCGAGGCGACGAAGCGGGCGCGATCGAGCCAGCGGTCGAAGGCCTCGGGCGGCTCGACGAGCGACGCGAGCCCGCGCGCGAGCGCCGCCTTGGCGAGCCGGGCGGCGGCGGCCTCGCCGGACGCGGGGCGCGCCGCGGTCTCGTCGAGCACGAGCCCGTCGTAGACGAGGCGCTCGACCTCCTCGACGCGCTCGCGCTCGGCGTTCCAGGTGAGCTCGCGCTCGTCGCGCACCATCTCGGGGAAGAGCTCGAGCAGCCAGTCGGCCTCGACCGCGCTCGCCAGGCGCGCGACGGGGGCCGAGCCCTTGCGCTCGCCCGCCTCGGCGACGTCGGCCACGATCACGAAGGGCGCGTCGTGCACCACGCTCTCTTCGGCCAAGACGGCGGCGCCCCCGCCGGCGAGCACCACCTCGCGCCCGCCCGGCTTTCGGCGGCGCCCGACGCGGTCGGGGAAGGCGGCGAGCAGCGCCCGCAAGAGCGCCTCGTCGGCGGCCTCGGGCGAGGCGGGCCGGGGGGCGCGGCGGCGGTCGACGAGGCGCTTGAGCTGCGCGGCGGCGCGCCGGAGCGCGCCCACGGCGCCCGGGTCGAAGCCCGCCGACGCGAGCTGTCCGCCCTCGACGCCCTCGAGATCGTGCAGATCGTCGAGGCGGGCCAGCACGTCGGAGCGCCCGCGCTCGCCCGCGCGCCCGCGGGCGCCGCCGCCGCCGCCGAACGAGACCCGCTCGCGGCGGCGGATCTCGCGCTCGCCCAGCACCGCCGCGGCGAGGCAGCCCTCGTCGGCGACGCCGAGCGCCTCGGCCTCGCAGAGCAGGCGTCCGAGCCGCGGGTGCAGGGGGAAGCGCAGCATGCGCTGCCCGAGCGGCGTCGCCTTGCCCCGGGCGTCGATGGCGCCGAGGCGGGTGAGCAGCGCGCGGGCGGCCTCGAGCGCGGCCTGGGGCGGCGGGTCGAGCCAGTCGAGCGAGGCGGGGTCGGGGCCCAAGGCGGACAGCTCGAGCAGGGGCTCGCTCAGATCGAGCCGCACGAGCTCGGGCGGGTCGAAGGCGGGGCGGCGCTGGTAGTCGCCCGCGGTGTAAAGGCGCAGGCAGACGCCGCGGCGGGTGCGGCCCGCGCGGCCGGCGCGCTGGTCGGCCGAGGCGCGGCTGATGGGGGCGGTGCGCAGGGCCGAGAAGCCTGTCCACGGGGAGTGGGTGGCGACGCGCGCGAGCCCGCTGTCGATGACGGCCGCGACGCCGTCGACGGTGATGCTGGACTCGGCCAAGTTGGTCGACAAGATGATCTTGCGCCGCGGGCCCGGGGCGAGCACCCGGTCTTGCTCGGCGGCGGGCAGATCGCCGTGCAGCGCGCAGAGGTCGAGGCCTTGCGCCTCGGCGAGGGGCCGGCACGCCTCGTGCGCCTTGCGGATCTCGGCCGCCCCCGGCAGAAACACGAGCACGTGCCCGTCGAGCCCGCGGCGCACGAGCTCGCGCAGCGCCGAGGCGATCTGCGAGGCGAGCGGGCGCTCGTCGGGCTTGGGCGCGTGCTCGACCTCGACCTCGAAGGGCCGCCCCTCGGACCGCACGACCGGCGCCCCGAGAAAGGCCGCGACCCGCTCGACCTCGAGCGTCGCGCTCATCACGACGACGCGCAGGTCGGGCCTGGCGTTGCGCTGCAGGTGCGAGACCAGCGCGAAGGCCACGTCGGTCTGCAGGTGCCGCTCGTGGAACTCGTCGAGCACCACCGCCCCGACGCCGTGGAGCCAGGGGCGCGCGAGCAGCATGCGGGTGAAGACCCCCTCGGTGACGAAGCGCACGCGCGTCTCGGCCGAGACGGCGCTCTCGAAGCGCACGCTGTAGCCGACGCGCTTGCCCACGGGCTCGCCGAGCTCGTCGGCGACCCGGCGCGCGGCCAGGCGGGCGGCGATGCGCCTGGGCTCGAGCACGACCACCTCGCCCGCGAGCCAAGGCGCCTCGAGCAGCGCCCGCGGCACCCGCGTCGTCTTGCCGGCGCCGGGGGGGGCGTCGAGCACGAGCCTCGGGGCGTCGCCGAGCGAGGCGACGATCGAGGGCAGGGCGGGGTCGATGGGCAGGGGCTGCACGGGCGCGGCTCTAGAGCGGTTCCCGGGTTCGTTGCGACTGCCTTCCGGCCCCCAAACTCGCCTCCGGCTCAGACAGTGGGGGCCCCGCCTTCAGGCAG
>DASTPP010000014.1:0-16383 GCA_035762175.1 Polyangiaceae bacterium
CGTCGTCGCCGACGGCGGCATCAAGTACTCGGGCGACGTCACCAAGGCCCTCGCCGCCGGCGCCGCCTGCGTCATGATCGGCTCGCTCTTCGCCGGCACCGACGAGGCCCCCGGCGAGCTCGTGCTCTACCAGGGCCGCTCCTACAAGGCCTACCGCGGCATGGGCTCGCTCGGCGCCATGCGCAAGGGCAGCAAAGACCGCTACGGCCAGGGCGGCACCGCCGACGAGAAGCTCGTGCCCGAGGGCGTCGAGGGGCGCGTGCCCCACCGCGGCTCGCTCGCCTCCACCCTCCACCAGCTCCTCGGCGGCCTGCGCTCGGGCATGGGCTACACGGGCTCGGCGAACCTCAAGGCGCTGCGCGAGAACGCCAAGTTCGTCCGCGTCTCGTCGCAGGGCTTCGTCGAGGGCCACGTGCACGACGTCTTCATCACCCAAGAGCCCCCCAACTACCACCGCTGAGCCCGCCGGCCCCCGCGCCCTCGCTGAACGCCCGTTCGCCCCTTCCCCTGCGGCGGCGCTCTGCTATGGTCCCCGGCGTCTCGCTCTCCGGCGTCGTCTAATGGCAGGACAGAGGCCTTTGGAGCCTCTTATCGGGGTTCGAATCCCTGCGCCGGAACTATCGCTGCCCCCCGCCACCCGGGCAAGCCCCCGCCGAGCGACGCGCGCTCAGCCCTCGTCGCAGTTCTCGAAGTAGAGGTAGCCGGGCTGCCCCGTCGCCGCGGGGATCGAGCACGCCGCGCCTTGCGGGTCATTACTGCCCGGATCGAGCAGCACGGGGCACTCGAAGGCGGCCCAGATGCGGCCCGCGCCCACGCTGAAGGTGGGCGCCGCGGGGTCGGGCGAAGCGGGGAACGAGACCCGGCAGGGCTGGCCGCAGTTGTTCTGCGGGCAGCCGCCGGCGGGCGCCGACTGGTAGGTCGCGCGCGTCTGGTCGGTGCGGAGCGAGACGAGCACCTCGGTCGCCTGGCCCGGCACGACGAGGCCGTCGAGGTTGAAGCCGTCGCCGCCCGAGCCGATCTGCAAGTTCACCCGGAACCCGCCCCCGCTCGGCGCGATCGTGCACTCGATGTTGCCGGTCTCGCCGTCGACGAGGGGGGTTCGGGCCTGCGCGCTGACGGTGCCGAGCTTGAGCTCTTGCGGGCCCGTCGCCACGGGGCAGCTCGAGCCGCCGAAGTCGAACGAGACCGCGCCCTGGGCGGGCGGCGGCACGGGGTCGCTGCAGCCGGCGAGGGCGGCGAGGGCGGCGAGGGCGGCGAGCGCGCCCCGGGGCCGGGCGAGGGGGCGAGGGCGCGGCGGGGCGGGGGGGGCGTCGGTGGCCATGCGTGCCGCGAGCTTAGCGCAAGGCGGGCCGGGCCTTCAAACGCGCGGCCCCCGGGCCGGGGCGAGGGGGGCCCGAAGGAGCCCCGCCGCCCCGAGTCAGGCGCGCGAGGCGGCGGCGAAGCCGCGGCCGAGGTCGTCCCACAGGTCTTCGGCGTCTTCGAGCCCGACCGAGAGGCGAATCAGCCCGTCGCCGATGCCGAGCGCGCGGCGCGCCTCGGCCGGCAGCGAGGCGTGGGTCATGATGGCGGGGTGCTCGGCGAGCGACTCGACGCCGCCGAGGCTCTCGGCGCAGGCGAAGACGCGCAGGGCCCCGAGGAAGGCGCGCGAGGCCTTGAGGCCGCCCTCGAGCTCGAACGAGATCATGCCGCCGAAGCCGCTCATCTGCCGCTTCGCGAGGGCGTGGCCGGGGTGGCAGGGCAGGCCCGGGTAGTAAACCTGCTTGACCTGTTTGTGGCCCACGAGGCGCGCGGCGAGCTCGCCAGCCGACTCGTTGTGGCGGCGCATGCGGACCGCGAGCGTCTTGACCCCGCGCAGGACGAGGTAGCAGTCGAAGGGGCTCGGCACGCCGCCGAGGGCGTTCTGCAGGAAGCGCAGCCGCTCGGCGAACTCGGGGTCGCGCGTGGCGATGAAGCCGCCGACGGCGTCGGAGTGGCCGTTGATGTACTTGGTGGTCGAGTGCACGACGGCGCTCGCGCCGAGGTCGAGCGGGCGCTGCAGCGCGGGGGTGGCGAAGGTGTTGTCGACGACGAGGCGGGCGCCGGCGCCGCGGGCGATCTCGGCGACGGCGGCGAGGTCGGAGACCTTGAGCATCGGGTTCGAGGGCGTCTCGAGCCAGACCATCTTCGTGTTCGGCCGGAGGGCCTCGCGCACGCGCGCGGGGTCGGTCGTGTCGACCGAGCTCGAGGCGACGCCGAGGTGGGCGAAGACCTTGTCGAAGAGCCGGAAGGTGCCCCCGTAGACGTCGTCGCCGCAGACGACGTGGTCGCCGGGCTTGAGCGCGTGCAAGAGCACCGTCGTCGCCGCGCACCCGCTCGCGAGCGCGAAGCCCTCGCCGCCGCCCTCGAGCGCGGCGAGGCAGGCCTCGAGCGCGTTGCGCGTCGGGTTGCCGCTGCGCGAGTACTCGTAGCCCAGGTGCTCGCCGGGGCCCTTCTGCGCGAAGGTGCTCGAGAGCACGATGGGCTGCATGACGGCGCCCGACGAGGGGTCGGGGTGCTGGCCGGCGTGGATGGCGAGGGTGTCGAACCGGAAGGCGGGCTCGTCGGTCATGCGCGACCGCTTACCACGCGACCGCCGACCGCGCGACCGCCCCGGGCCCGCCCCCGCCGGGAGCGCGCCGCCGCGGCCCGCCCGCTGGCGCCGCACACGACCTTGCCTTCGGGCCGGAGGGCGGCGGGGCGGCCCGCCCGCCGGCGCCGCCCGCGACCTCGCCTTCGGGCCGGCGGGCGGCGGGGCGGCCCGCCTTCGCGGGGCGGGCACGGCGCCCGGGGGCCTTCGGCGCGACGGCGCCGCGCTAAGCCCTTTCGGGGCCCTATGGGGTGAGTGACGGGGCTCGAACCCGCGACACCCGGGACCACAACCCGGTGCTCTGCCAACTGAGCTACACCCACCACAGGTCGAAACGCGCGCAGTGTTACCCGATACGAAGGTTCGGTGCAAGCGCGCGGGCCCGGCGTAGGGCGCGGTCGCAGGTTCTGCCGCGAATTTCGCGGCCCGAAGGCCCCGCGTTCTTCTCGCATCCGACCCGGCGGGGCGGGCGTGGCCGCTGAGCTCGCCGCTGGCGCCCGGTGTGCACCGGGGTCGGGGCAGATTCGCGCGGGCACCGCTCTAGGGGTTGCCCATGGGCTCAGGCGGGGTGTAGCGTGCGAGTCGAGCTGGCGGTTTTGTGCCGGGGCCCGCGCCCTCCAGGGGGCGGGCGCCCCCGTGGTCGGGCCGAGCGCGCTCGTGTCCGGCCCGTGCCGCCTGGCGAGGGCCGCCCGAGATGCGTGCAAAAATCATCGGTCTCTTCAGCGTCATCGTCATCCTGGTCGGGGTCCTGTCGATGGTGCTCCTGCGCGCCAACCTCGGCGACCTCGTCGCCAACCCCGACCAGGCCCGTAACGACGCCGTCCGCTCGGCCTCGGCGGCGCAGGCGCGCCTCGAGCTCGAGGCGCTGACCATGCAGCGCTGGCTCGACGAGCAGTCGAACGAGCCGCAGACGCGCGAGCCCTTCTTGCGCGAGAACGAGAGCGCGCGCAGCGAGCTCGCGACGGTGCAGGCCGACCGCATCTTCGGCCTCGCCTCGAGCGAGTTCCGCCAGAACCCGCCCGCGCTCGTCGCCTACGTCAACGACCGCGGCGTCGCCCTCGGCCGGAACGGCTCGAACCTCTTGCGCGGCGACAACCTCGGCGCCGCCTACCCGGCGCTCGTCGCCACGCTCAAGAAGGGCATCACCGGCTCCGACGTCTGGGTCAACCGCACGCGCAACGAGCAGATGCTCGTTTCGTACGCCACGGTGCGCGACGCGCAGAACAAGATCCTCGGCGGCATCGTGCTCGGCACGCCGCTCGACGACGGGCGCATCGGCCGCACGACCGAGCTGACGAGCGGCCGGCCGCTCGCCTTCGTCTCCCTGACCCCGCAGGGGGCCGAGCTCGTGGCCAAGTCGGGCAACGTGCCCGAGCCGGCGCTCGCCTGGTTCCGCGAGGGCGCGCTCAAGGTGAGCCCCCAGGGGCTCGAGCCCGGGCGCCCGCTGCAGCTGCCCGCGGGCCCGCCCGGCCACGCCGGCGCCGTCGTGGCGATCTCGGGCTACGGCGACGGCAAGCGCGCCGCGCTCGTCGCCCTCTCGCCGCTCGGCCTCGGCGACAGCCTGAACGCCGCGCTCCTGCCCGTCATCGGCTTCACGACGCTGCTCGGCATCCTGCTCGTCGCCTTCGCCGGCGTCGTGCTCAGCAACTACCTGACGACCCCCATCGTCGAGCTCGAGCGCGGCCTGCTCGCCATCTTGAACGGGCAGACCGAGCGGCGCTTCGAGATCGAGCACGCCGAGTACGGCGGGCTGGTGTTCAGCATCAACTCGCTCTTGAACCACCTGATGGGGGTCCAAGAAGATACGACCGACGCCGAGGGGCGGCCGAGCCGCGCGCCGAGCACCCAGCAGTTCCGCGAGGCGCTCTCGGTCGACCAGGCGGCCGAGGCGGGGCCCGCCGCGCGCCTGGCCGCCGAGCCGCACGAGGCCTACCTCAAGCGCCTTTACGACGAGTACATCCGGGCCAAGCGCTCGCTCGGCGACCCGGTCGATCACATCACCGAGACGGCCTTCGCCGAGCGCATCCGCGCCTCCGAGCTCGAGACCTCGCAGCGGCTCGGCAAGCCGGTGCGCTTCAAGGTCGAGGTGCGCGGGCGCGAAGTCACCCTGGTCGCCGTCCCCCTCGAGTGAGGGCCCCCGGCCCCCGGCGCCGGGGCCGGCCTCGCGCCGAGGCGCCGGCCCGAGGGCCTCGCCGGGGGGCCTCGGCGCCCCGAGCTGCCCCTTCCCAAAGGGCGGCGTAGGCCTTATGGCTTTCGCCCCAGGGGTACGGCCTCGCACCCCGACCGCCGGCGGCGCCCCCCCGGCCGGCACTCGCCGTTGAGGGTCACCATGGGTCTGTTCGACATCTTCAAACCGAAACCGAAAAGCGCCTCCCCCTCCGCGCCGCCCCCGGCCGGGCCGGCCGACAAGAACGTGGCCCGCCTCGCGCGCGTCGTCGGCGACCGGCTCTCGCAGACCTACGACCGGCGCGACGCCATCAAGGCGCTGCACGAGATGAAGACGCCCGACGCGGTCTCGGCGCTCTTGCGGCGCTTCACCTTCTACGTCGAGCCCTCGACCGACGACCAAGAAGAGAAAGACTCGGCCTACGACGCCATCATCGAGACGGGCGCGTTGGCCGTGAAGCCGATCAAAGAGTTTTGCAAGAAGGCCGAGAGCGTCACCTGGCCGCTCAAGATGCTGCGCGAGCTCTTGCCCGAAGACGAGTACTACAAGTCCGTCGTCGAGCTGCTCGGCGAGCACGGCACCGACTACACGCGCAACGTCGAGCCGAAGGTGCAGCTCATCGGCGCGCTCGAGGGCCACGCGTCGCCCGACGCGTTCGACGCGGTGGCCGAGTTCCTCGAGGACGTGAGCGAGCCGGTGCGCTTCCAGGCCGTGCTCGCCCTGCTCTCGATGGACGACGAGCAGGCCGTCGAGCCGCTCGCCGGGCGCGTCGCCGACGAAGAGTCGGTGCGCGTGCGCAACAAGATCGCCGAGGGCTTCGTCGCCCGCGGCTGGCGCGTGCCCGAGGCGCAGCGCTCGGCCTTCGCCGGGGCGGTGAGCTCGGAGGGCTACCGCGTCGGGCCCGACGGGCAGGTCGGCTCGCCGGCCTGACCCCCGCCGCGCCCGAGCCACGCATGGGCCGGGGGCGACCCCGGCCCGGGGCGCGCGCTCACTCGGAGAGCTTGGGCTTGGCGGGCAGGTAGAACGAGACGCTCAGCGTGATCATCTGGGTGAACTTGAACTGGCGGTCTTTGTCGTCCACCTTCCCGTCGGGGAAGTCTTCGCCGGGCGGGCCGCCGCGGGTGTCGAAGCCGCCGGTGTTCCAGGCGAAGGGCAGGGCGCGGTACTCGATGCCGACGGCGGTGAAGGGGCCGGTGTAGAGCGAGAGGCCGATGCCGCCGGTGGGGGCGACGGCGACGCGCGAGGTGGTGCCCTTGGTGAGCGGGGCGCCGAGGGCGCCGGTGGCGGGGTCGACGGCGCGCGCGGCGCAGTCGACGCTGGTGCCGAGGCCGCAGTTCTCGCGCTCGGACAGGCCGATGAAGGCGGGGCCGACGAAGAAGTAGACGTCGGTGTCGACGAAGATCTTCTCGAAGAGCGAGAGCTTGCCGCGGAAGGGGACGAAGGTGGCCTGGGGGGCGATGACCCAGTTGATGGCGCCGAGCTGCTCTTTGAAGTCTCGGCCGACGTTGGGCGCGGTCAGGCGCCGGTCGGTGTTGTTGGCGCCGGTGCCCGCGTCGGGGTTGACGTTGGGGTCGTCGCTGAAGCGCCGGTCGTTGACCTCTTGGATCTGGTCGGCGAGCGAGGTCGTGGTCTTGATGGTGCCGTGCGCGCCCCAGACGCCGAGGGCGAGCCAGTCGGCGAGGTTGTAGTTGAGGCGGGCGCCGAACAAGATCGTGCGCTGGTACTCGTCGAGCAGGGTGAACGAGGCGTTCGGGGCGATCTCGACGCGGCCCTTGCGGTGCTGGCGCAGCCGGCGGACGGCGGGCGCGCCGGCGAGCGGGCCGGTCACCTGGATCTCTTGCGCTTCGGCCGGCCGCGGGGCCCCCTGGGCCGCGGCCACGGCGCCCAGGACCAGCAAGCAACGGCGCACTGCCTTCGCAGCGTTCATGTCGTGTCGTGCCTCGCGTCGTCGGGCCGGGGGGGTCATTTGGGCTTCTGGTAGTGCCACGAGAAGGGGAAGAAGATCGACACGCCGAGCTGGGCCTGGACGTGGTTGGTCAGCTTCGTCTCGCCGTACCAGTTGTCCCGGTTGGTGGCCTCTTCGGTGGTGTTCTGCAGCTCGGTGTTCTCGAGCTCGTCGAGGAAGATGTAGTCGCGCACCTCCATCGTCGCGGCGAACCAGCGGTTGAAGAAGATGCGCAGGCCGAGCCCGGGGTTGGCGATGGTCAGGCGCGTCTTGGAGTCGAAGGTGCGATTGTCGGGGTCGATGACGGCGATGGGCCGGTTCGACAGCATGCCGACGCCGCCGACGACGTAGAGATCGTAGTGGAAGATGAAGTCGGAAAAGCCCGCGAACTTACCGTACACCGGCACGTAGGTGAAGTTCAGCCCGGCCGACCAGTTGAACTCGGTGAGGGGCACGGCGACGCGCGCGGCGCGGCGGGTCTGCGCGTTGAACTCGGAGGGCTGGTTCAGGCCGCTGTAGAAGTTGAAGTTGGCGCCGACCGCGAACACGTTCGTCAGGTAATAGTTGAGCGAAAGGCCCGGGCCGTTGTGGCTGACGAATTGGTCGTTGAGCGTAAAGGACCAGTAGGGGTTGATTTCGAAGCGGCGGGCGCGCAGCGCATAAATCTGCTGCACGGCGTACATCGGCGCGGGCACCTCGCGCGCGGCCGCGCGGTTGAGGTCGATCTGCGGGCAGAGCTCGGGGTTCTCTTCGCAGATGCCTTTGGCCTCTTCGGGCGGCGGCTCGGGCGCCGCGGGCGCGGCCGGCGCGGGCTCGGCCGCGGCCCCCGGCGCCTGCGCCCCGGCCGCCCCCTCGGGCGGCGGCGCCGCCGTGGGTTCGGCCGCGGGCTCGGCCGCGGGCGCCTCGGCCTTCGGTCGCTTTTTCGGCCTGCCACGCTGTTGCGCCTGCGCGCCGAGGGGCCATGCCAGAAGGGCCGTCGCCACCAGAAGCCCCACGCGAGCCTGCTTCATCGATTACCCTTTCGCGTCCACACGCCGTGCACACGCCGTCGGTGCCGGCTCAGGTACCCAAACGTTCGGCCGACCGGGTTACTGCGAAAGCCGCGCGACTATATCACGCGGCTTTTTGGCCGAGCAACAACCAAGCGGGGCCCCGCGCGGGCGTGCGCCGCGCCCCGCGCACCAGCCCCTACGCCGCGTCCTGCGTGCGCCCGGCGTCGCCGAAGAGCGCCTCGACGAACTCGGCCGGCACGAACTCGTGCAGGTCGTCGGCCCGCTCGCCGAGGCCTATATAGCGCACCGGCACGCCCATCTCTTCGCTAATTGACAGAACGATGCCCCCCTTGGCCGTGCCGTCGAGCTTGGTCAGCACGATGCCCGTCAGGGGCAACGTCTCGCCGAACTGCTTCGCTTGTGAAAGCGCGTTCTGCCCCGTCGTCGCGTCCAGGACGAGCCACGTCTCGTGCGGCGCCCCCTCGGCCGCCTTGCCGAGCGTGCGCGCCACCTTGCGCAGCTCTTCCATGAGGGGCGCCTTGGTCTGCAGCCGCCCCGCCGTATCGATGAGCACGAGGTCGGCCCCCTCGGCCTTCGCCCGCTGCGCCGCCTCGAAGGCGACGGACGCGGGGTCGGCGCCATCTTTGCCCCGCACCACCTCGCAGCCCACCCGCTTGCCCCAGGCCTCGAGCTGCTGCACCGCCGCCGCGCGGAACGTGTCGCCCGCGGCCAGCACCACGCGCCGCCCCTCGGCCTTGAACTTGGTCGCGAGCTTGCCGATGGTCGTCGTCTTGCCCGCCCCGTTCACCCCCACCAGCATCACCACCGTCGGCCGCGCGCGCAGATCGACCCCGCCCGCGCCGCGGTCGAGCATGCGCGTCGCCTCGCCCCGCAGCGCCTCCCACACCCGGCCCGGGTCGCCCGCGCCGTCGCGCCCGACCGCCTCGCGCAGCCGCTCCAAGATCTTCGTCGTGCCCTTGACCCCCACGTCGGCCCCGACCAGCACCTCTTCGAGCTCGTCGACCAGCGCCGGGTCGATCGTGCTCTTGCCCGACACGAGCGCCACCAGGCGCCCGAAGAAGCCCTCGCGCGAGCGCGACAGGCCCTTGCGCAGGTCGCGCACCGCGTCGCGCGAGGCGTCCGCCGTTTTTGCCGGGCGCGCCGAGGGCGGCGCGGGCGTCGCCGCCGCCGCCGGCAGTGGCTCGTCGGCCGCGGCGGGGGGGGGCACCACCAGGGGCGCCGCCGCCGCCGGCGCCTCGACCGCCGCGGGCGCCGCCTCGTCGGCCGCCGGCGCCTCGGGCTCTTTCGGCGCCGCGGCCGGCGGCGGCTCGCCCTTCATCTGCTCGCGCCGCTGCTCGAGCTTTTGCTGCAACGTCGGCTTGTCGGACGTCGCCGGCGGCAGCGCCTCGGGCCGCTTGCCCTCGCCGATCTCGGGCGGGCGGCCGCGTAGGGCAAACCAATACACGGCGACCGCCAGCGCGATCGCGACCACGGTGATGAGCAGGTACGTCATCGGTTTTCGCCTTTGCCTTCCGCCCCGCCGCGACCGCAACGCGAGAAAACGGCCCGCGCCCCCCCTGCCACCGTGCTACCTGCCGGGCGGGCCGACTATAAAAGGCATTTCGCCCGGGTCAACCGCAGACCAACCCGCCCGGGCCGCCGGGGCGCGCGCCGCGGGGGCCCTCGCCCGGCGCCGCCGGCGCCGCGTGGTGCCCCGGCAACGTAACGACCCCCGGGCGGGGCGCCAGGTTCCCCGGGGCCCGAACGACGCGCGCCGCCCGCCCGCGCCCCGCGAAGCGCCCGCGCCCGGCGGGGCGCCGCCCGCCGGCCGGGGGCCGCCGCGGCTCAGTGCGGGCGCAGGGGCGGCCCGATCGAGGGCGGCTGCTCGGGCGCGAGCGCGGCGATCTGCGCCTCGGCCGCCGCGTCGACCGGCTCGGGGCCGAAGGCCGCGCCCTCGACCGCCCGGGCCCACGCCTCCGTCGGGGCCTGGCCGGCGGCCTGCGCGGCGAGCGCGACCTGCGCGGGCGTCGGGTCGGACTTCCAGGGGCCGCCGGCGCGGCGCGCCGACCGCACGAGCGCGTCGAGCAGCGCGCGCCGCCGCGCGACGAGCGCGACGATGACGTGGCCGGGCTTGGGCGCGGGCCGCTCGAGGCGGCGGTGCAGCGGCCCCTCCACGACGAGCGTCGCGTGCGACTCGAAGGGCGCGTCCAGCGCGAACATGCCCTGCGCGTCGGTGACCGCCTCGGCCACCACGCGCTCGCCCTGGAACGTCCGCCGCACCACCGCGACGCGCGCGCCGGCCACCGCCTCGGCGCCGTGCGCGTCGACGACCTGCCCGCGCCACCCCTCGCCGCCCGCCGAGGGCCCCTCGATGACCCCCTCGCGCCCGACGGGCAGGGGCGCCGAAGCGGGCCGCGGCTCGGGGCGCGCGGGCGCCGGCGCGCGGCGCCAGCCCCGCGCCGTCCACAAGGCGAGCAGCGCGACGAGCGCGAGCAGCGGCGCGCGGCGCCAGAGCGAGGGCGGGCGCACGGGCACCTGCAGCGTCGCCGGCTCGCCCGCGCGCAGCGCCGGGTCGTCGGGCAGGTACTGGAAGGTGATGGGCAGCGTCGCGGCGGCCGGCACGTCGAAGGCGACCGGCACGCGCGCGCGCCCCTCGCGCACGCCCGCGGCGCCGACCGGCTCGCCCCCGACGCGCGCCTCGACCGCGCCCGAGCGCGCGGGGCCGCGCGAGGTCTCGACCGCCGCGTCGAAGACGTGCCCGTCGTGCGGCACGACGGGCCCGGGCGGCTGCGCCACGACGAGCGAGACGCGCGCGTAGCGCAGGACCGGCGTGCGCAGCGGCTCGTGCGCGCCGGCGCCCGCCACCGGCCGCACCACCAGCTCGCCCGCGCCCGGCGGCCCGAGCTCGGACGACGCGAGGTCGAAGAGCGCGCGCCCCGCGCCGTCGCTGCGCGCGGTGCCGAGGCGCCGGCCGCCCTCGTCTTCGAGCACGAGCGCCACGCCCGCCGCCGGCGCCGCCTCGGCCTCGGCGCCCGGCGCGCTCGCCACGACGTTGACGTGCAGCCGCGGCGCGTCGAGATCGAGGACGTCGGGGCGCGGGTCCCACGAAAGGATGGGCGCGCCGAGCAGGCCGTCGACGGCCACCTCGCGACGCGCGGCGTCGAGGCCCTCGCCCCCGCGGTGCTCGAGCCGCAAGACGGCGCCGCTCGGCAGGCGGTCGGGCTGCACGCGCACGCAAAAGCCGCCCGCCCGATCGGTCTCGACCGCGACGCCGTCGCCCGACGCGCGCGGCGCGCCCGCGGGCGCCACGTCGCACGCCGAGGGCGGGCCGAGGCGCAAGGGCTCGTCGCCGGCGCCGCGCGCCGAGATGATGACCGCGGCGCCCGCGAGCGGGACACCTACATCGTCGCGCAACGTGCCACGAATATCGACGCCCCGGCCGCTGTCATGCAAGCGAACGTCGACTACGCCGCGGCCCCGCACCGTCAAAGGGACTGCCCCTGCCTGCCCGGCGTTTGTGAAGAGCGCCAGCAAGGTTAGTGCCGCGATGGCCCGACCAAGCCCCCACCCTTGCCCACCTGCCAGCGCTACCATCGTTTCGCGAATTCCTTGTATCTCGGGCCGAGCCCGTCCGTTTACACTATTGCGGCCCATGCGCAGCAAGGCTCGGCATTTTCTCGTCGCCTCTCTTTTCGCCGCGCAGGCGGCCCTCGGCGCGGGGGCGCAGGCGCAGGGGCGCACCGAATTTTTGGCCCAGCAGCTGCGCACGAGCGACGACTTTCGCGTGCGCACGCAGGCCGCGCTGGCCCTCGGGGCGACCGACGATCCGGCCGCCGTCGACCCGCTCTGCCGCGGGCTCGACGACGGCAACGACGTCGTGCGCACGGCGGCGGCCGCGGCGCTCGCCAAGCTCGGGCGCCCGCAAGGGCTGCCCTGCCTCAAGGCGCGCCAGGCGCGCGAGGGCAACGCCACCGCGCGCGCCCAGATCGAGAAGTCGGTCCACGCGCTCGAGAAGGCGGGCGGCGGCGGCAACGGCGCCGTGCCCGCCAACGCCCGCGTCTACGTCGCCGTCGGCGGCGTGACGAACAAGACGCGCCGCTCGCCCCACGAGCTCGAGTCGCTCGTCCGCTCGGCCATGAACGACAAGCTGCGCACCATGAGCGGCTACGTCGTCGCCCCGCCCGGCGAGTCGAGCGCGGCGGCCAAGAAGGTGCTCGCCGACAAGCCCACCCTCAAGGCCTTCCACCTGCAGACCACGGTCGAGCCCCCCCAGTACAGCAACAACGCCCTGACCGTGGTCGTCCGGGTGACGATGAGCACCTACCCGGGCAAAGAGCTCAAGGGCGAGTTCGCCCCCCGGCTCACCCAGTCCGACACGCCCTCGAGCGATCGGGCCTCCGAAGACGCCCTCATTCGCATGGCGCTCGAGAAGGCCCTCGATAGCTTCGACAAGGTCGTCGCGTCGATGCGGTGAAACCGGGCGGGCCGCCGGCTCGTGCGGCTGCGGGCCGAGGCCGAGCGGCTCGCGCCGGAGCGGCGCTCGCCCCTGGCGGTGCTGGTCGCGGCGCTCGTGCGCTCCGCCGCCGGCGCGGGCGTCGTCATTCCGCACAAGGTGGCCGGCCGGGCAGAAGGCCGAGCGTCGGGCGCGCCCGCCGTCAGCCCCGCGCGCCCGAGTCGTCGCGCGCGGGGAAGGCGCCCTCGACGACCCGGAGGGAGACCGGCCGCGACCACAGGTCGACGGCGGCGACGTCGATGCGCACGCGCGCGCGCGGCAGCGGGCCGCGCAGGCGCGCCCAGAGCGCGGCGGCCGCGCGCCGCAGCCGCCGCCGCTTGACCGCGCCGAGCGAGGCGAAGGCGCCGACGAGCGCGCCCGGGCGGCGGGCGCGCACCTCGACGAGCGCGACGAGGTCGCCCTTCTTGACGACGAGGTCGGCCTCGAGGGGGCCGAAGCGGGCGTTGGTGGCGAGCAGCCGGAAGCCGCGCGCGGCGTAGTAGTCGGCGGCGACGCGCTCGGCGGCCCGCCCCGTGCGCGCGGGCGGCCGCCGGGCGGGGGTCAAGGGTTGGCCGTGACGCCGCCGCACTCGGCGTCGCCGGCGCGGCAGGGGTCGGAGGCCTGCGAGACGTCTTGGCCCTGCGAGCACGAGCCGGGGATGTACTGCGTGTCGTTCTTGACGCAGTACGAGCCGCGCAGCTGCAGCTGCCCCGAGCCGACGAACTCGCCGACGTTGAAGTCTTTGAACTCTTGGCACGAGTAGCCGTCGGGGCAGTCGCAGTACTGGCCGCCGTCGTCTTTGGCGCCGTCGGGGCCGGCGCAGCGGCACGAGCAGTAGACCGCGCGGTCGGCGGTGCGGGTGCGGCACTGGGGCTGGACGGCCACCGTGACCGGGGTCTTCGACCCGGGGATGCGGCACGCCTCGCCCGCGTCGGTCTCGGGCTTGGCCCCCTCGGTCTGCGCCGTCGCCGCCGACTGGCCGAGCGGGCAGCTGACGCGGCCGCGGAAGTGGTTGACGAGGCAGACGCGCGTCTCGCACTGGAACGAGCGCGACTCGAGGTTGACCTCGGTGGCCGCGAAGCCCGAGAAGGTCTCGAGGTATTCGTCTTCGGGCGTGCAGGGGTCGCCGACGCCGCCGCTCTGGCAGCCGCCGGTCGCGGCGCTCGCGGTCGCGAGCAGCCCGGCGATCAACAGAAGTACGCGTGCCTTCATGGGTTCGCTCGGTGGCTAGGGGGCCGGGCCCGGGTTCGGGGGGCCGGCGCCCGCGGCCCGGGGCGCGCCCCGGTGCCCGCGCGCACGCCGCCCGGCGCCGCCGAAAAAACCGTAGTCGACGTCCGCGAAAACCGTCAACGGCGAACTCGGCCGCGCGACGCTTTTCGGATTATTCGTGGCGACGACCGGCGGACCTCGCGCGCGAGACGCGCGCATGTAGGGAGGCGCCGTACGTCCGCCCGGCGCGGCGCCTGGGGCGTTCTGCCTCAGGCGCGGCCTTGCGCGCGCGTCAGAAGACGTGGCGCGGGCCGTGCTTCGTTCTTGACACCCCCCGCGCCGCCTTCCTACCATCGAAGGCCCGTTGCGCGATTGTTGGGATAACCCCCTGCGCCCGTCCCCGGCGTCGCCGCCCCGCTGCGAGATGCGCTTTCGGACGAAACGCAGCCGGGCTCCGGGCGCCGCCCGGGCACCCAACCCTACCTAGGGCACGATGATCCGTCGCCGAAAGCGAGGAACGACGATGCGAGTTCGCCTGGCACGAGCGTGCGTGATGGCCTCGGTGCTGGCGCTGGTCCCGGCCCTCGGGGCCTCCGACGCCTTCGCCCAAGCGCGGCCCCCGGCCGGCGGCCGGCGCCCCCCGCGCAAGCCCAAAGACAAAGACGCGGGCGCCCCGGCCGGCGCCGCCCCCGCGGGCGCCCCGGCCCCCGCCGCGGGCGCCGCCCCCGCGGGCAAGCCGCAAGAGATCGAGCTCGACGAGCCGCCGAAAGACACGGGCCCGGTGCGCGCCGGGCAGATGAGCGACCAGGCCAAGGCCGCCCAGCGCCTCTTCGACGCCGCCCAGTACCGCGAGGCGGCGCTCGCGCTCTACCGCGTCTACAAGGGCGAGACCGGCGACGACGAGGGCAACCGCCAGATCGCCCAGCACAACCTCGCCGTCTCGCTCTTTTATTTGAAGTTCTACCAGGCCGCCTACGGCCTCTTCACCGAGATCTCGCTGAAGCCGAACCACCTGCGCTTCAACGAGACGCTGCTCTGGCTCGCCACGCTCGCGGCCAAGCTGCCCGAGCCCGCCGACATCGTCGAGCGCGTCGGCAAGTACTCGGCCGAGCAGGTCGGGCGCTTCAACAACCCCAACCAGCGCGAGCTCTACTGGCACCTGAACTACCTGCTCGGGCGCTACAAGTACCAGAACCGCGCCTACGAGGAGGCCATCAGCCTCTTCGAGCGGGTCGACCGCCGCTCGCGCCACTACCTGCCGGCGCAGTTCTTCGGCGGCATCAGCTACGTGCAGCTGCGCCAGTCGGCGCCGGCGATCAAGTCGTTCAAGCGCGTCATCCAGGCGATCGACGACGGGGTCGAGGGCGAGGGCGCCGAGGACTCGGCGCGCCTGCGCGACCTCGCCTTCCTGTCGATGGCGCGCACGTACTACTCGGCCTCGATCAGCACCGACGCGCAGGGCACCCCGCGCGTCAACGCCGACAAGCTCTCGCTCGCCGTCAACAACTGGAACAAGGTCGACGTCGCCAGCGAGTACTGGCTCGACGGGCTCTTCGAGGAGAGCTGGGCGTACTTCATGGCGGGCGACTACCCGCACGCGCTCGGCAACATCCACACGATCCAGGCGCCCTACTTCCCGAACAGCTTCTACCCCGAGGCCGACATCCTGCGGGCGCAGATCTACTTCGCGACCTGCCAGTACCCGGAGGCGACCACGATCGTGGCGCGCTTCCAGAAGAAGTACGAGCCCATCCAGCGCGAGCTGTCGGCCGCGCTCGCGCAGTTCGGGCGCGAGGGGCAAGAAGAGCAGGCCTTCCAGTTCTTCCGCGACCTCAAAGACGGCAAGGCGCGCGTCAGCCCCCGGGTCAAGCCCGTGCTCGACAACGCGCTCAGCGACCGCACCCTGCTCAAGCACCGCGACTACGTGCTGCGCGTGCTCGGCGACGAAGAGAAGCTGCTCGCCGGGCAGCCCGCGGCCTTCCGCAACTCGCCCGTCGGGGCCGAGGTGCGCGACGCGCTCGACAACGCCAAGACCGTCGCCGTGCAGAACGCCGGCAAGCTCGTGCGCGAGCGCTACCAGCGCAACCTCGACGAGCTGAGCGAGCACCTGCGCGACGCGGCGAAGATCCTCATCGACATTAACGCCGCCGAGCGCGGCCGCCTCGAAGAGCAGGCGCGCTCGGGCCAGATGACGCGCGAAGAGGCGCGCGTCTACGGCGTCATCGACCCCGACGAAGAGCACGTCATCTGGCCCTTCGACGGCGAGTATTGGCGCGACGAGCTGGGCTTCTACCGCCAGGTCGTCGTCTCGAAGTGTGGGAGGTGAGGGCGATGATTGCTCAGCGCTGGTTGGCCGCATCGATCGGCCTGGCTCTCGCGTTCGCGGCCCGGGCGGCGCCCGCGCAGCAGGCCCGCCCCCAGGCCCCCGTCGTCGCCGCGGCGACGCCCGAGGCGCCCGGGGCGGGCGGGCAGTGCGTGCCCAAGCAGGCCTCCGACGCGCTCGCCGTCTGCCCCGGCGGCATCACCAAGTTCACCCCGAAAGACAGCAAGCCGGCCAGCGTGCGCATCGGCACCGTCAGCCCGCAGCAGCACGGCCAGAAGAACCTGAAGCCGGGCGGCCCGACGGTCGGCATCGAAGCGCTGCGCGAGCTGCGCGGCATCCAGATCAAGGGGCGCGTCCGGCAGCTGCTCGTCACCGAGATCGCGCAGCTCGAGCAGCTCTTCCGCGCCACCTCGCGCAACGCCGCCGACCGCGCCCAGCTCGCCCGGAGGCTCGCCGAGACGTACGTCGAGCTCGAGAACGCGGCCATCCGCGACAAGTTCTTGGCCGAGGAGAAGAAGGACGCGGCCGGCGCCGCCTCGGCGACCAAGCTCGTCGGCTCGGCCCGCGCGAACGCCATCAAGTACTACACGCTGCTCGCCAACGAGTACAAGACGTACCCGCAGCTCGACGAGGTGCTCTACTTCCTCGCC
>DASTPP010000015.1:0-8848 GCA_035762175.1 Polyangiaceae bacterium
GGGCGAAGTCGCTACGCGCCCAAGCGGCTGCGGCGAACGGCGCCCGAGCGCTGGATGTGGGAGCAGTCGGTGGGGCGCGAACGCCCGAAAGAAGCCGCTTGAACGCCGCTACGTGAACGGCATTGGAGTTCACTCGGGGGCCGCCCTTCGGGCCGGCGGCCGACGTTCGCCGCGCTTCGAGCCGGCGCCGCCGGGCCCCCGCCGCCCGGGCGCGGCCTACTTGAACCGGATGTGGTCGATGAGCGCGTTCGAGTCGAAGATGCCGTCGCCCTCGTCGCGGATGCGGATGAGGTACGTGCCGCTGCCCTCGGTGACCGGCACGGTGGTCGAGGCGGTCTTCCAGCCGGTGTGGCCCACGGTGTCGTCGCCGCCGGGGAAGTCGATGCCGCCGATCGGCGTGAAGGTCGACCCGTTCACCGTCTCGAGCGCCAGCGTGGTCTCGGCGCCGTTCGGGGCCACCAGCACGATGCGCAGGTTGTCGTTGAAGGCGGTGCCGACCCACTCGGGGTACTCTTCGGTGACGAAGTTGTAATCGAACTTGAGGGCGATGCTGGTGACGCCGGGCTGAATCGTGAGCGACTGCTGCAGCGTCGTCTGCACCTGCGCCGCGTCGGGCCCCGAGCTGACGAGGCCCATGCGCGCCCGGTCGCGCGGCGCGAGCGACCCGAGCGAGGTCACCGAGCCGACGGTGCCGTCGGCGGCCCAGCCCTCGAGCTGGTCTTCGAAGCTGCCGTTGAAGACGGCGTCGAACAGGTCGAGCAGGCCGGCCCCGAGCTCTTGGCCCTCGAGCGGCTTGGCCGTGTTGGCGAGGCGCTCGCGCAGGCGGGCCGCCCCCCACGCGGGGAAGCGCGCCCGGACCACGGCGAGGGCGCCGCTGACGTGGGGGGCCGCGAACGACGTGCCGCTATCGTTGGCGTAGCCGCCCCCGAGGTCGGCGACGCGGATGGCCTCGCCGGGGGCGGCGAGGTCGACGTGCGGGCCGTAGCTGCTGAAGCCGGCGCGGGCCGCGCCGGTCGTGTCGGTCGCCCCGACGCAGAGCGCGTCGGCGTAGGCGCACGGCACGTGCCGGGCGTCGTCGCCGTCGTTGCCCGACGCGGCGACGACGAGCGCGCCCTTCGAGGCGGCGTACTTGACGGCCTCTTCGAGGAGATCGAGGTCGTCTTCGCTCAGCGCAGACTCCAAGACGCTCCAGCTGCAGTTGATGATCGAGGCGCCCCGGTCGGCCGCGTTCTTCACGGCCGCGATCGCGTTGGCGAGCGTGCCGTTCTTGCTGTCGTCCAGCATCTTGATCGCGAGAATTCTGCTGTGCCAGGCGACTCCGGCGATGCCCTTGGCGTTGTCGCTGGTGGCCGCGGCCACGCTCGCCACGCGCGTGCCGTGGTTGTGGTCGTCCATCGGGTCGTCGTCGCCGTTGACGAAGTCGCGGCCCTTGATGACCTTGCCGGCCAAGTCTTCGTGGTTGTAGTCGACGCCGCTGTCGAGCACGGCGATGGTGCGGTGGCCTCGGGCGATGACCCAGGCCTCGTCGGCGCGGATGAGCTTCGGGCCGTGCTGCGAGGCGTACTCGGGGTCGTTGGGGGTGACCTCGCTGCCGGTGATGCCGGCGAAGTTCGGCCCGGCGGCCACGACGAAGGGGGCGCCGGCGACGGCGCCGATCGCGTTGCGCACGTGCGCGCCGGTGCAAGGGCCGCCGAGGCCGACCTGGTAGATGCCGAGGCCGGGGATGCTGCCGACGACGGCGCCCCCGGCGAGGCCGGCGGCCGCGCCGATGGCGGCGCAGCTCGCGCCGGGGGCGAAGGTGACGAGAATTTCGTTGCACACGATGGGCGAGCCGGTGACCGGGTCGGTCACCACGGTGCCGGCCACGGGCGGCCGGAGGGTCGTCGGGAAGCAGGTCGCGGCGAGCGAGATGGTGTCGGAGCTGCGCTCGCCGGGCAGGCCCGGGAACGAGCCCGTCGCCCGGAAGAGCAGCGGGGCCTCGCCGAGCGCCGTCACGGTGGCCTGGCCGGTGTAGACGCCGTCGTCGGCCTCGAGGTCGGCGCCGAGGCCGTCGTCGCGCAGGGTGGCGATGACGGGGTCGCCGGCGCCGTCGACCCGCCGGAGCGAGAGCTCGGCCGGCGGGGTCACGAAGTCGACGACGCGCGCGGTGAAGGCGACCTCGGTCGGCGCGCCGATGACGACCCCGTCGGGGTCGGTGCCGGGCGGCAAGATGAGGGGGTCGCCGGCGGCGGGCACCACGTTCACGGCGACGAGCGAGGTGGCGGTGACGGCCGTGCCGGCGATCGCGGCCTGGACGGCGAGCTGGTAGCTGCCGACCGAGAGGCCGCTGACGCTCTGGTTCAAGACGAACGTGGTCGAGGCGTCGGCGAGGTAGCCGCCGGGCGGGTAGTCGCTGGTGATGGCGAGGCCGCCGGTGTCGGGCGCGACCGAGGTCTGGGCGACGACGTTCACGAGCCCGCCGGCCGCGTGGGTGAGGTTGAGCAGGGTCAAGAGGTTCTGGCTCTGGCCCTGCACGATGGTCACCGCGGCGGGCGAGGTGTCGAGGGCGAGGCCCGTGGCGCAGGTGCAGACGCCGCTCTGGCAGGTGCCGTTCGACCCGCAGCCCTCGCACGTGGTGCCGTCGGGCAAGATCTCGTGGCTGACGCCGCCGGTGGCCGGGTCGCACAGGTCGGCGGTGCAGGCGTTGCCGTCGTCGAGCGCGGGGGGCGGGCCGGCGACGCACTGCCCGGGCCCGCCGCAGGCCTCGACGCCGTTGCAGGCGTTGCCGTCGTCGCAGGGGGGGCCGCTCACGTACAGCGGGAAGGTCAGCGACGTCGACGCGCCGTAGACGTCGGTCACGACCACCTTGAGCTGGAAGTCGCCGACGACAGGGGACGAGAACGTCGCCTGCGGGCCGCCGCCCGCGAGCTGCGCCCCCGGGGGGCCCGAGGCGATCGACCAGGCGTACGTCAAGGCGTCGCCGTTCGCGTCGCTGGCGCCGGCGGTCAGGGTCGCGAGCTCGCAACTCTGGAGGAACTTGCTCGGCGCGAGCGTGAGCGCGTCGAGGCGGGGCGGGTCGTTGAGCACGGTCACGCCGTCGAGGCCCCCGTTGCCCTGGCCCTGGCACTGCGAGACGAGCACCACCTCGGTCGTCGCGCCCTCGAGCACGTCGGCGACGGCGCTCGCCGGCGCGCACGCGGCGCTCGGGGCCCCGCCGCTCTGCACGGGCGCGACGCACAGGCGGTACGACCCCGGCGCCAGCGTGAAGAACGCGTCGGCGAAGCGGTGGCCGCCGCCGGCGCCCGGCGGCTGCACGCTGCCGGGCGCCGGCTCGCTCTCGAGCGGCGCCGTCGTCTCGGCGAGCGGCGGCGCGTCGCAAGGCTGGTCGGCCGGCAGGACGCGGTAGTTGACCCCCGCGACGTCGTGGGGCGAGGCGAACGACAAGGCCGCGCCGAGCGTGCCGAGCCCGCTCGACGGGCCGGCGCCCGGGCCGCCGCCCCGCGGGCCGCCCCCGCCCGGGCCGCCGTCGCCGCCCGGGGCGTGACACCCCGACGCCATCAAGGCGCCGAGCGCCAATGCGGTGAGCGAACCCCGAAACGACCAAGAGACCATCGTCATGACTCTTTCTCCCCTCGTCGCATGAACACCCTCCCGGTTCGAACACGTGCCTCGCCGCAGAGCGTAGGTCGTGCCTCGCCCACTCGCCCCCGAAGCGGCGCCCGGCGGGCGGCACGCGCCGCGGCGCGCGCCCGCACCGAGCGATGCGAACGCGCGCCGCGGCGCGGCCGCGACCGCACGCGTGCGGCCGCGGCGCCAGGCCCGGACGGGCCGCCCCCGAACGTGAAGACGAGCTACGTCGGCACACCCAACCCCTTGCGTGCGGTTCAACGCTTACTCACGCGGAGCGCACTTTCAAGTCTAGAAAGAAAGAGCCGCGAAAGTTTTTTTTCTGGCCGGATACACGCGCCCTTCACCCGCGCGGGCTTTCGAAAGAATCTGTCGTACCTCGGAGAGAATCGATGCGTCGCGGCCGCTGTCTACAATCGCAGCGGTCGCGCGTAGCTCGCGGGCGGTGCGCGGCCATCGCACTTTGGCCAGGGCATGTGGGCCCGACGAGGCGGAGGCCGGGCAGGCGCCCCGGTGGCCGCGGCCCCGGGGGCTCTGGCGAGCCCAGGCGTGCCCTCGCGCCCGCCAGCCTTTCGGCTCTCCGCCAGGGCCGCGGCGCTACCCCGAGATCTCGCGCAGGTAGTGGAACTGCGGGTGCTTGAGGTCGTCGGGCGTCAGCGCGTAGCTGGGGTCGTCGCCCGGTATCAAATAAACGGTGTCGGCGACGACGCCGGTCGAGCTCATCGCGCCGAGCGTGGCGACGAGGCGGACGAAGGTCTGGCGCGTCCAGAGGGCGGGGCCCGAGAGGTCGCGCTGGGCGGCGAAGACGGCGCGGTCGCTGGCCGAGCCGTGGCGCATCAGGAGGGCGGCGGTGAAGACCAGGTAGCGGCGCGCCTCGGCCGCGTCGCGGTAGCCGCCGGGCGGCGGGGCGGGGGCGGGCGAGGTGCGGGCCTCTTTGCCGCCGAGGCCCTCGGCCCAGGTGGCGTATTCTTTCTGGGCGCGGGCGTCGTCGTCGAAGTAGTCCCAAATGCCGTAATCGAACGAGGCGTTGCCGGGCAAGAGCGCCTCGGCGAGGCGGCGAAAGTACTCGCCCTTCTGCCGGTATGACATGGCGGGCGCGCCCGAGCCGACGGCGCGGCGCAGCCGGTCGCGCTGGCCCTCGCCGTCGCGGTAGCGGAGGGCGATCTGCAGGGCGAAGGCCGAGTGGTTCATGGGCGCTCGGGCCTGTGGTTCATGGGCGCTCGGGCCTGTGGCTCATGGGCGCTCGGGCCGGCGTCGCGCGGGGGCCTCGGGGCGAATCATGAGCTGCCGGACCAGCCGCCCGAGCGGCCCCACGAGCCGCTGCGGCCGCTGAAGCGGGGGCCGTACGCTGTGCCGCTCGAGCGCGAGTAGACGACGGGGACGCGGCCGAAGTTGCTCGGCTTGGGCTTTTGCATGCCGACGAAGCCGCGAAAGAGCGTGGGGCGCGGGCTCGGGCGGTAGCCGTAGCCGCCCGAGACGCGGGGCGGGGGCACGGGCGGCGGGCGCGGGGGCGGGTACCAGGCGTAGTGGTGCCAGAACCAGAGGTGCGAGGCGGGCGAGCCGCCGTAGTAGTACGAGGGGCCGCTCGGGGCGCCGTAGTCGTACGAGGCGCCGCCGCCCGGGGCGGCAGGCGAGCCCACGGCGCCGCCGGGCAGGGGGGTGAGGGGCAGCTCGTTCGCGGGGGCGAAGTCGGAGGGGGCGAGGGTCTTCACGTCGACGCCCGCGGCGGCGTACGTGACGAAGTCGTCGTTCAGATCGTCGAGCTCGGGGGCGCCCTCGGGGCCGACGTAGAGGGCGTGGGCGACGCCGAGCGTGCGGAGCTGGTCGGGCCCTGGCACCTTGGCGACGTAGCGGTTGTCGAACTGCGCGGCCTCGTCGGTGTAGGGGCGCAGGCGGTTTCGGTCGAGCACGAAGGCGGGCGGGGCGCTGCCGGCGCGTCCGGCGGCGAGGCGGGCGAGCAGCGGCTGGTAGTAGGCGAGGGCCGCGAGCGTCAGGTGCGCGGGCACGACGCCGCGGGGGTGGGGCCAGTTGTCGAAGGTGAAGACCGGGTCGAAGCGCCCCGAGGCGCCGGCGGCGAAGGCGACCGCCTCGGGGCCAGGCAGATCGACGAAGAGGGCGGCGTCGGGGGGCTTGCCTTCGAAGAGCGAGGCGAGCGCTTGCCCGCGGCGGTAGGCCTCGCCCATGGCGGGGGTGAAGAGGGGGGTGATGGTCTCGACGAGGGGCTTGGGCGGCTCGCCCTCGGCGCGCGGCTTCGTGGGCGTCGCGCGCAGGGCCTCGAAGAGGGTGGCCTGGTAGAAGGGGCGCAGGCGCGCCTGGGCCGGGGGCAGGCCCGCGTCGGCGAGCGCGGCGAGGGCCGAGCGGTCGAAGGGCGCGGTGTCGGCGCCGTCGAAGGTGAGGGCTTCGCCCTCGGCGCCGAAGCTCCAGCCGTAGTCGCGCTGGGTCTCGAGGGCGTCGGGGGTGCGCACCTCTTCGTCGGACGACGAGCCGCCGCCGCCCGCGGCGACCAGCGCGACGCCGGCGCCGATCACGGCGGTGCCGCCGGCGAGCGCGGTGAGGGCGACGAGCGCCTGGCGGCGGGCGACCGGGTTGGCGGCCGAGGCGAGGCCCTCCTGCCACCACTCGGCGCCGACGAGCGCGGGGCCTTCGGCCGCCTTGCGGCGCTCGAAGGGGGGCTTGCCCTGGTTGGTCACGAGGCACCGCCTGCGGGCGATGGGGCGCCGCCCGGGCCATCGGCCGGGGCCGGGGCGCCTTCGGTGGCGACCAGGGCCGGGGCGCTCTCGGCGTAGGCGTCGGTGGGGCCGCGCTGCACGCGGGCGTAGAGGCCGCAGGCCTCGCCGGCGACGACGAACACGCCGTAGTTGACCGAGGCGCCCTCGGCGTCTTCGTCGGCGGCGAAGTAGCGCTGCGCGACCCAGCGCCCGGGCACGGCGTGCTCGAGCGAGGCGCGCCAGACGTCGTCGGCCGTCAGGCGTCCGACGATGACCTCGTCGCCCTCGGCGCCGTAGTCGGTCTTGAGCACCCAGGCCTCGCGCTCGGCGGCGAGCTGCTCGGCGTGCAACGCTTCGAGCCGCCACGTCTCGGGGATGTACGCGCGGATGGCGCGCTGGGCCGCGGGCGAGAAGCGGTCGAGCTGCTCCCACATGAGTGCCATCGAGCGCTTGTTCTGGGGCAGGACGGCCCCGAAGGGGTTGACGACGACGCAGCGCCCGGCGAGCGAGGCCGAGAGCAGCGCCGCGAGGGGGCCGTCGAGCGGGGCGGGGTCGGCGAAGGGCTCGGCGTCGTCCCAGACGGGCGAGCGCTCGGCCCACCAGTCGGTCTTGTAGTGGCGCCAGACGACCGAGCAGGGCTCGTCGAAGAGGTAGACGTCGCCGCCCTCGCCGGCGCGCAGGTTGTAGGGCGAGCCGAGGGTGACGGGCCAGCCGCGCGCCTCGAACCAGCGCCGGTAGAGGCGCACGAGCGGCAGATCTTCGCTCATCTCGGTCGGGTAGACGAGCCCGACCGAGATGGGCCGCGCGGGCTCGAGCAGCCGCCCGGCGAGCGCCTCGACCAGGGCGCAGAGCCGCGCGCCGAGGCCCTCGTTCGGGTCGAGCGCCGCGGGGCCCCCGTCGCGCGCGAGGCGGCCGAGCACCGCGGCCTCGGCCTCGCCCGTCGGCGTGTCGCAGTTGAGCTCGCAGACGCGCAGCCCCTCGCGGGTGCGGAAGACGTCGGCGCGGGCGATGCCGTGCCAGAGCGGCTGCGAGGCCTGCCAGAGCAGCTTCTGGTAGGGCGTGAGCGCGAGGAAGGCGTCGAGCAGCGCGGGCTCGCGCGCGCAGAGCCGGCAGGCCTCGTCGTAGGCGGCCGTGACGGCCTCGGCGGCGGCGTAGAGCTCGGCGAGCTCGCCGCCGCGGACGATCACGGGCCCTTCGCGGAAGCGCGGGCGCCCCTCGAGCCAGGGGTCGCCGAGCACGCCCGAGCGCACGAGCCGCTCGGCGAAGGCCTCGTAGCCGCCGGGGTCGCCGCTCATTGCAGCCGGTCGAGCAAGAGGGCGGCGGCCACGTACGAGACGCCCTCGAGCGCGCCCATGCCCACGTTGCGCTCGCGGGCGATGCCCTCGTCGAGGCGCCCGCCGCGCAGGGTGGGCCGCGCGCCGAGCAAGAGGCCCTGCACGACGAGCTGGCGCACGGGGTAGAGCGCGAGGGCGGCCCCGAGCGTCGCGGCGTACGAGCGGAGCGAGGGGCCCCAGCCCGCGAACTCGCCCTCGGCCGCGCGGCCGACGAGCAGCGCGACGCCGACCGTCGCGCCCGCGTAGCTCAGGGCGGCGGCGAGGTTCTCTTGCAGCACCTCTTCGGCGTCGTCATACGTCGTCAGCGCCCGGAAGAGCGCGACGAACAGGTGCAGCGTGAGCTGCGCGACGGCGAAGAAGAAGAGCGAGAGCCCGAGGTCGCCGAGGCCGTGGCCCGCGAACGAGTGCGCGATGACGACGGCCGTCGCCACGTAGTGCCCGGCGGCGGCCACCCCCGCGGCCGCGTTGCCCCGCTCGATCTCGGCCGGCAGCCGCGAGCGCAAGAGCAGGCGCACGCCCGCCCGCCCCGTCAGCGCGAGCAGCCCGAGCCCGCTCAGCCCGAACGCCCCCGCCCAGAGCGCGTCGGCGCGGACGCTCTCGCCGCGCACGGCGCCCGCGACGACCGAGCCCGCGACCAGGACGACCCCGAGCACGTGCCCGACCTGCAAGAGCGAGCGCGCGACGTTGCCCCCCTCGACGTCGGCGCGCAGCGTGTGCGAGGGGGCCGCGACCCGCTGGCCCGCCCGGAAGGCGGCCAGCAGCGCGAGCGCGGTGAGCGCCCCGAAGGCGGGCAGGTAGAGAGCGCCGAGCTCGCCCATCGGCCAGAGGCTAGAGCAAGGCGCCCGGGCCGACAACGGCGGCGCGCTGAGCGAGGGGATGCGACGCGCGGCGGTTGCCCCCGACTGAAGTCGGGGGCAGCGGACGCCCGCTCGTGCCGCGCGGAATCGAGCCGTTTCGGAGAGCAAAGCCCGCCCCCTCGCCGGGGGCCGGGCTCCCGCGGGCTCCGCCTGCCGGGCGAGCGCGCGGAGCGGCTCGCTTCGCGGGAGCCCTGCCTCCGGCAGGGCTTTGCGCGCCGTTTCCGAGGGCGTTCGCTGCCCCCGACTTCAGTCGGGGGCAAAAAGCTGCCGCGTTTCGCGACACCTTCATTCCATCCGGGCGACTCCGAGCCCCAAGACAGCGGGCGCGCGTTCGATTACCGTC
>DASTPP010000016.1:0-26738 GCA_035762175.1 Polyangiaceae bacterium
CAGCGCCACGTACTTGCCCGGCGGCGCGGGCGCGAGTTGCTCGGCCAGCGCCTGCAGGTGCTGGCGCAGGATGCGCTCGGCCTCGGGCTCGGCGGTGCCCTCGGGCACGCACAGCGCCACCTCGCGGTACGTCAGCGGCGAGCGCGCCGAGGGGTCTTCGCCCCGCGAGAACAAGATCTGGACCCCTTCGACCGTCGCGGCCGCCTCGGGCGCTTGCTGCAGCGGCGGGGGCTTGGCCGCCGACTTGTTCGCCGGCAGCGCCGGCGGCCCCGCCCGGAGCTTGGCGTCGGCGACGGCCTGCCCCTCGGAGCCGAAGGCGCGCGTGGGCGCGGCCGGCCGCGCCCCCGGCATGGGCGGCGCGGCGACCGGCAGGGTCGGCGCCGCCTCGGGCACCTGGCCGACCTCGGCCTTGGCCGCGGCGCCCGGCGCCTTCGCCCCGCCCGGCTTCGGGGCCGCCGCCGGCCCCTTCGCCGCCTTGCCCCCTGCCTCGGGCGCCTTCTTCTCGGGCGCCTCGGCCCCCTTCGCCCCGCCCGGCGCCGCCTCGACCTTGGCCGCCGCCGCCGGGGCGAGGGCCCCCTCGGCCGGCGCGGTCACCAGGGTCAGCTCGGCGGCCGCCGCCTCTTCGGCCTCGGCGAGCTCGGACGAGGTCGGGGCGAAGGTGTCTTCGTCGGCGAAGGGCCCCGGCGGCAGCGCGCCCCCGCGCAGCGAGAGGGGCGCGCCTTCGGGCGCCTTGCGCAGCTCGTAGGTCGCGCGCGTCTCGGTGTTGACCGCCCGGTACCCGTCGGGAATCAACTCGACCGCGATCTGCTCGAGCGAAACCTGCTCGCCCCGCAGCTCGAAGGCGCTCTGCAGCGCGCCCTGCCACGACGTCGCCTCGACGACGAGGTTCGCCGCCGGTTCGGGGCCTTCGGACAAAAGAGCGACGTACCAACGCATGGCCAGGGGCGACCGAGTAAACCGCGGGCGGGGCTCCGGTCGCAAGGCAAAGCGTAGGAGGCTCGTTTTTCTGCGGGCGGCGTGGTACGGGCCGGGCCCCGTGACTGGGGCCTTCACCCGCCCGGCCTGGCAGCGCGCCGCCTTTCTGGCCTGCGCGGCCCTGCTGACGCTGCTCTCGGCGCGCCTCTTCTATAGCGCGCTGCTCTGGCAGACCGGCGGCGAGTGGTCCGCCCCCCTCGACGACGTCTTCATTCACTTCGACTACGCCCGCTCGGCCGCCCGCGGCCAGCCCTTCGCCTGGACCGAAGGCAGCGGCTACTCGAGCGGCAACACCAGCCTGACCTACCCCTTCGCCCTCGCCCTCGGCCACGCCGCGGGCTTCCGGGGCGAGCGGCTGATGGTCTGGGCCGCCCTCGTCGCCGCCATGTCCGCGCTCGGCTACCTCTGGGCCGCGGCGCGCCTCTTCGCCCCGCTGCCCCTCGCCCCCACCCTGCTCTTGCCGCTCTTCTTCGTCGCGGTCGGCGCGCTCGGCTGGTCGGTCTGGAGCGGCATGGAGGTCGCCTTCTTCCTCGGCCTCTGGGGCCTCGCCCTCGCCGTCGCCGCCGAGCTGCGCGCCGGGCGCTGGCCGCGCCGCGGCTGGGCCTGGGGCCTCGGCGCGGCCAACGCGCTCGTCGTGCTGACGCGGCCCGAGGCCCTCACCAGCGTCGCCTGCCTCGCCGCCTGGGCCGCCCTCGCCGGCCGGCCCCGCACCCGCACCGCCTTCGCCCTCGCCTTGCGCGCGCTCGCGCCGCCGGCCGCCGCGCTCGTGCTGCAGGCGCTCGCCAACCGCTGGCTCACGGGCGAGTTCTCGGCCAACGGCGCCCTCGTCAAGCTCGCCCTCTACAACCCCTACATGCCGGCGGACGAAAAGCTCGACGACTACCTCTTCAACCTCCGCTACTCGTTCGACCGGGTCCACTTTCACCACTACGGCGAGGGCGCGTGGGCCGGGCTCCTGCCCCTCGCCCTCGCGCTCTTCGCCCTCGCCGACCGGCGCACGCGCGCGGGCGCCGCCCTCCTGCTCGCCAGCGCCGCCTCGTGGGTGCTGCTCGTCGCCCTGAACGGGCAGGTGCGCTGGCAGAACGAGCGCTACCTGATGCCCGCCGTCGCCTGGGAGCTCGCCGCCGCCGCCCTCGGCGCCGCCGCCCTCGTCGCCCCGCCCCGCCTCGCCCGCGCCCGCCTCGCCCGCGCCCTCGCCGGCTCGGCCGCGCTCGCCGCCCTCGCGGGCGAGTTCTGGCGGCACGAGCGGACGCAGTACCAAGACCAAGTGTGGTTCTTCGCCCGCGCCGCGCGCAACATCCGCGACCAGCACCTGCGCGCCGGCCGCCGCATTGGGCGCCTCGAGCCGCCCCCCAACCGCGTCATGGTCGGCGACGCCGGCGCCATTCTGTACGCCTCCGACCTGCCCGGCTTCGACCTCATCGGCCTCGGCGGCTACGCCGGCCTGCCGCTCGCCCGCGCCGGCATCAACGGCCTGCCCGCCACGCTCGAGCTGCTCGAGCGCGTGCCGCCGGCCGAGCGCCCCGAGGTCATGGCCATCTACCCGAGCTGGTGGGGCCCGCTCGGCGCCTGGTTCGGCCGCCCGCTCTTCGGCGTCCCGGTCGAGGGCAACGTCATCTGCGGCGGCGCCGAGAAGGTCGTCTACCGCACCGACTGGTCGCTGCTCGACACCGGCCGCGCCCCGCTCACCCTGCGCCCCGGCGCCCGCATCTACGACGAGCTCGACCTCGGCGACCTGCTGAGCGAGCGCGCCCACGACTACGTCGCCTCGCGCCCCCGCGCCGGCTACGCCGTCATGCGCGTGCTCGAGCACCCGCGCGAGCGCGGGCGCCAGGTCTGGGACGGCGGCCGCCACACCCCGCCCGGCAAGAGCGAGCGCATGGTCCTGCGCGGGTTGCCCGAAGGCCGCCCCGTCGAGCTGCTCTTCCGCACCGCCGTCGACGTCGAGACCCGGCTCGAGATCCAGGTCGGCGACCGCGTCTACCCGCAGCTGCTCGCGCCCCGCCGCGGCTGGGTCGAGTTCGCCCTGCCCCTCGACCCGGGCGAGGTGCGCGCCGAGCTGCCCCTGCGCGTCACCGCCGGCGACGGCGACTGGATCAACTACCACCTCTGGGCCGTCGAGCCCGCGCCCTGAGCCGCGGCCCCGGACTCGAAGTCCGGGGCACGGCGTCGCCAAGGCGTGCCGCGCGGAAGCGGCCCGATCCGGCGCCCAAAGTCCGGCCCTCGCTGAGGCCGGACTCCCGCGGGCTCCGGTCGCCTGGCGAGCGAGCGAAGCCGCGCGCGGCGATTGAGCCCGGCCCCAGCGAGGGCCGGGCTTTGCTCTCCGTTCGCGCGGGCCACCCCGTGCCCCGGACTTTCAGTCCGGGGCGCTCTGCCCTACTTCGGCCCGCCCGCGGCCGGCGCCTCGGGCGCGGGCGCCGGCGCCTCGGGCGCCGCCGGGGCCCCCCCGCTCGGGTCGGGCGGCGCGACGATCTTCACGGTGACCTCCGGGTCGGGCACCTCGGGCGCCCGGTGCCTCGGCGCCGAGTGCGCCGCCGCCGGCGTCGGCCGCGCGCCCTTCGCGAGCGCCACCAAGAGCGCCAGCAGCAGGCCCCCGACGAAGGCGCCCACCACGAGGGCGGCGAAGCGGCGCTCGGCCCGCGAGAGCGAGGCGCCCGCGCGCCGCGCGTTCTCGGCGAGGTCGGCGCCGCGGTCGTAGAGGCCCTTGCCGAGCGCCCGCGCCTCGCCGCCGATCTCGGACACCTCGTCGCGCGTCGGCAGGCGCCCGCCGATGAGCGCGCGCCGCACGATGGCGCCGATGCGCGCGCCCGCCGCGTCGCCCTCGGGCCCCGGGCCCCGCAGGACGACCTGCGCCTCCTCGACGCGCTCGCTCGGCGGCCGCTCGCCCCGGTTGACCTTCGGCCGCGCCGACTTGCGCCCCGCCCCGGCCGCGGGGCGCACCGGCAGCGGCAGGAGCGTGCCGTCGGCCCGCGCCGCGTGCCGCTCGCGCACGTCGCCGACGTAGCGCAGCGCGCAGGCGAGGCGCGCGTCGAGGCCGAGCATGAGCGCGTCGCCGAGCTCGACCAGGTCGCCGATCTCGAGCACCTTGCGCCGCAGCTCGACGCCGTTGACGAACATGCTCGGCCGCTCGCTCTCGTCGAGGATCTCGAAGCGCTCGCCCGCGAGCGGGCGCAGCCGCACGCGCACCCCCGCGAGCGCCGCGCCCTCGATGCGCACCTTGCAGTCGCCGAAGCTGCCGATCGTGAGCTGGCCCTTGCTCAGGTCGATCGCCGGCACGGCGCCCGCCGCCCCGTCGACCGGCAGGAGCTTGTGCGTGCGCGAGCCCGGCGGCGGCGTCGGGCGCCCCGCCATCGTGGCGCTCAGATCGACCTCGTCGGTGTCGAGCGAGAGGAAGTAGTCGCCGATCTGCACGAGATCGCGCGGCGAGAGGCGCGACTCGCCGACGAGGCGCCGGCCGTTCAAGAACGAGCCGTTGTAGCTGTCGAGGTCGACGAGCACCCAGCCGCCCTCGGGCCGGCGCCGGAGCGAGGCGTGGCGGCGCGAGACGTTGCGGTCGAGCAGCCGCACCTCGCAGTGCGCGTCCCGGCCGAGCGTCACGACCGGCGCGTCGAGCGTCGCCCAGTCGAGGTGACCTTGCTCGGTCTCGATGCGAAGCTTCATGGCCGCGGAAGGCCCCGAGGGGGCCCCCGCCGGCGCGCCCTCAAAAACCCGGCCTAAACTTACGCTTGGGGGGCGCAAAAGGCGACGGGTTTGCGCCCTCGGTCGGTTTGGCCCCCCCCCGACCCCGGCCCTTGTTCGGTTCGCCGGCCGGCGCGGCCGGGGCCGCGTCGCCCGAGGCCTCGTGCCCGCCGGCGGGCTTCGGGGGGGCCGACGGGGCCGCCGGGGGCGCGCCCGCGCCGGGGGGGGCCTGCAGCAGGGGCAGGCCCTCGGAGGGGGGGGCGGGGGCCTTCACGGCCCCTTCGGAGGGCGCCGGGGCCGTTGGGGCCGTTGGGGCCGTTGGAGCCGCCGTGGCCGCCTCGGGCCGGGTGGGTGCAGGTGCGTTGGCCCCCGCGGCCGTACGCCCTTCGGCCGGCGCGCCGCTCGCCTCGGCGACGGCCGTCTCGGGCGAGGCGGCCGGGGGGTCGAGCCCCTGCGCGCTGGTCGAGGGCTCGGCCGGGGAGGCGGGGCGGTGGGTCCAGTTCCACACGAAGGCGGCGGAGCCGAGGAAGCCGACCGAGAAGACGATGGCGCCGAGCACCACTTGGTACGAGACCCCGCCCGGGCGCACGGGGCGCGGCGGCGTCGTGCTCGAGGGCAAGAGGCTCGCGCCGCTCGGCACGTGCGGCGGCGGGTAGGCCGGCGTGGCGGGCGCGTGCATCGTGGTCTGCGCGGCGCCGGGCGCGAAGCCCGGGGCGCCCGGGGCGGGCAGGTCGGGGTCGGTGGCGCCCTCGTCGGCGAGCGTCTCTTCGCCCGGGGCGCTGCGGGGCTCGGCGGCGACCGGCGAGGCCATCACGACGGTGCGCTCGGAGTCGGGCGAGGCCAGGACCTCGGTGCGCCCCGAGAGCCGGTTCAGCCGCGCGGCCACGGCGTCGAGGTCGGCGATGAAGGCGTCGGCGTTCGCGTAGCGGTGCTCGGGGTCGGACACCGTCGCGCGCCGCACGACCGAGCGCAGCTCGGCCGGCAGCGCGCCGAAGCCCACCGCCTCGAGCGGCGGCACGCCCTGCGTGACGATGGCGTGCACGACCTTCATGCGCTCTTGGTCGTTGTCGTCGCGCAGCGGGAACGCCGAGCGGCCGGTGAGCATCTCCCAGAGCACGACGCCGGCGCTGTAGAGGTCGACGCGCCCGTCGGTCGCCTTGCCCCCGAGCAGGTACTCGGGCGCCATGTAGCGCGGCGTGCCCATCAGCGAGCCCGGCTCGGTCAGCGGCTTGCGCGCCGCGCCGAGCAGCCCCTCGTGCAGCACCTTCGCCACGCCGAAGTCGAGCAGCTTGACCGCGCCCCCCGTCGTCAAAAACACGTTCGACGGCTTGACGTCGCGGTGAATGACCCCGAGCCGGTGCGCCGCGCCGAGCGCCGAGACGAGCTGGCGCACGAGCCCGCACGCCTCGAGCGGCGCGAAGGCCTTGTGGTAAAAGAGCTCTTCGCGCAGCGTGCGGCCCTCCAAGAGCTCCATCAGAAGGTAGACGCGGCCGTCTTCGATCGCGCCCGTGTCGACGACGCGCACCACGTTGGGGTGCGACGCGAGGTGCGCCAGACACTGCGCCTCGGCCCGCAGCCGCCCCGCCAGGTCGGTGCGCTGCGCGAAGCGCCGGCGCAGCACCTTGATCGCGTAGCGAAGGGGTAGGCCCGTGTGCTCGACGGCGTACACCACCCCCATGCCGCCCTCGCCGAGGTGGCGCAGCACGCGATAGCGGCCCCCGAGAATGAGCGTGCCGGCGACCCAGCTCGTGTCTTGACCAGACGACTTCGTCATTCGGAGCCTGGCAGAAATGCGATCAGCGCGCCCGCCGCTCGTGCCCTCGGAAGAAACCGGCCCGGGCTCTGCGTCGGCGCCCGGCCCCGCGTGACCGTTGGATGCGCATCGGAGTCGGTCAACGCCCTCCTAGGGATAGCCGAAGAAGCGCCCCCGCGCCACGAATCCGATAGGGGTGCACGACGCCGAGAGCGCGGCCTTCGCACACGGACTCCCCCCCGGAGCGGAGGGGCGCGAGCGGCCCCCGGCGGCGCCCGGGCCGCCCCGGCCGCGGGGCGTCTTTCGCGCGGCCCGCGCCGGCCCGTTGCGCGCGCCGGGCGCCCGTGCGAAAGCGCCGCTTCGCCCCCGCGCGTGGGAACCGGCCCCGGCCCCGGCGCGTACCGCCCCCGAGCCCGCGCCGACCCCGCCCCCATGCGCCGTCGACCAAGCCGCGCCCCCTGGCCGCTCCTCGCCGCCCTCGCGCTCCTGCCCGCGCTCGCCCCGCGCGCGGCCTCGGCCGAGGCCCCCGTGACCATGACCGCCGCCGAGCGCCGCCGCGCCCGCGCGCTCTACGACGAGGCCGAGAAGCACGTCGACGCCGAGCGCTGGGCCGACGCGCTCGCCAAGCTCGAGGCGCTCGCCGCCATCAACAAGGCGACCGAGACGCCCGTCGTCGTCTTTTACACCGGCCTCTGCAAGGCGAACCTCGGGCGCCTGCGCGAGTCGCTCCAAGACTACAAGCGCGCGCTCGAGCTGCTCGCCGCCGCCCGCGCGCCCGCCCGCGAGCGCAAGCTGCTCGAAGAACAGCTCGACGTCGGCGTCGCCGATCTCGAGGCGCGCATCCCCCGCGTGACGCTGCGGCGGCGCCCCGGCGACCCCGCGGGCGAGGGCCTGAAGCTCAGCGTCGACGGCGCCGAGCTCGAGCCCGCGAGCGCCCTCGACAAGCCCCACCCGCTCGACCCGGGCGAGCACCGGCTCCGCGCCGAGCTCGCCGCGATGAAGCCCTTCGAGAAAGAGTTCACGCTCGCCGAGCGGCAGTCGCTCGAGCTGAGCCTCGACTTCGAGCCCGTCGAGCGGCCGAAGCCGCCCAAGCCCAAGCCCCCGCCGCCCCCGCCGCCGCCGAGCGGCGCGCAGAAGGCCTTCGGCTACGTCGCGCTCGGCCTCGGCGGCGCCGCCCTCGTCGGCGGCGGCGTCCACGTCGCCCTCGACCGCTTCGTCGGCGACAAAGACAAGAACGCCGACCTCGTCAGCCTCGGCCTCGGCGGCGGCGGCCTGCTCGGCGTCGGCGCCGGCATCGTCTTGCTCGCCACCGCCCCGAGCGCCGGGCCCGAGGCCGGCGCGGCCGCCCCCGCGCCCGGCCTGCGCTTCGGCGGCGGCCCCTCGCGCGGGGGCGCCTCGGCCTGGGTCGGCGGCTCGTTCTGAGCCCCCCCCCGGCCGGCGGGCGCCCCCGGGCCCCGCGCTGGCCATTGCGCCCGCCGGCCGGAGCCTGCATGCGGTCCGGCGCCCCATGAGCGACGAACCGAAGCCCCGCCGCCACCCGAACCTCGTCAACGCTTCGGAAGCGCCGAGCCACGTCTTCGCCAAGGGCGAGCGCTTCGCCTGCACCATCCGCGAGCTCGGGCGCGCGACGGGCGCGCGCGGCGTCGGCTGCAGCCTCTTCGAGGTGCCCCCGGGCCGCGCGGCCGCGCCCCTGCACTACCACTGCAACAACGAAGAGTCGCTCTTCGTGCTCGAGGGCGAGGGGCTCCTGCGCGTCGGCGACGAGTCGCTGCGCGTCGGCCCCGGCGACTACGTCACCTTCGCCACCGGCCCCGAGCGCGCCCACCAGCTCGTCAACGCGGGCGAGGGGCCCCTGCGCTACCTTTGCCTCTCGACGATGGTGCCCGACGAGGTCGTCGGCTACCCCGAGGCCGGCAAGATCGCCGCCCTCGCCGTGCAGGCCTCCGACGATCGGGGCAAGAGCTGGCTCGCGTCGTGGTTCATGGCGAGCTCGGCCGTCGAGCCCCTCGAGGGCGACGACGCCGAGGGCTAGCGCGCCCGCCGGCCCCGCCGTGGCGGCCCTCGTTTCGAGCCATTTCTAGCGCGCCGACCGGGTCGGACGGTCGGCGCGCTAGGCGCTGGCCTTGACGCCCAGGGCCTTCGCGACCTCGGCCTCGCCGAGGTTGCTGTTCCACACGGCGGTGCCGACGTCGAAGCGCTTGGCCGCCTCGAGCGGCCCGACCACGACCGGCGCGAAGCCCGCGTCGCGCACGAGCCCCGCGGCCACCCGCAGCGCCGCCTCGTCGTCGGACGCGAGCGGCACGCCGACGCGCTCGCCCGCCCGGTGCGCCTCGCTCTCGAGCGCCTTGAAGTACACCGTGTTGAACGCCTTGACCACGCGCGCGCCCGGCAGCCGCGCCGCCGTGTACACGCCCGAGCCCCGGCGCCCCGCCATGACCTCGCGCGCGATCGCCCCGTCGCGCGCGGGGAAGGGGTTGCCCGCGTCGAGCACCACCTTGCCCTCGGCGAGCGGCGCGATCCGCGCGCCGAGCTCGGGCAGCGCCCCGAAGGGCACGCCCAAGAAGATGGCCTCGGCGAAGCCCGCGGCCTCCTCGACCGAGCCCGCCTGCCCCCTCGGCCCCACCCGCTCGACGAGCGGCGCGAGCTTGTCGGGGTGCCGCGAGCTGAAACAGACTTCGTGGCCCGCCCGCGCCCAGAGCATGCCCAGGGTCGAGCCCATCATGCCCGAGCCGATGATGCCGATCCGCATGGCCTGACTATAGGCGCCCCCGCGGCGCGCGTCGCGCCCCGCCTCGCGCCGTCCGCGCCCCGCGCCGCGCGGCCGGCGCCGGCGTCGGGGCCGGTGCGGGCGGCGGGGCGGGCGGCGGGCTCGTCACGGGCGCCCGGACGCGCCGGCGACGCCGGGCTCAGCCCCGAGCCGCCAGGGCCGCCGCCCGCCGCCTCGGCGGGGCCCGGCCGGGCGCTCGACGTCGGGCCGCTCCCGGCCTTCGGGCGCCGAACGGCGGCCGGGGCCCCCGCATCGGCGAGCTTCGCCCCCTGCCCTCTGCCCGCCTCGGGGCGCCGAACGGCGGCCGGGGCGGCGGGGGGCCGGGGGCGTCGGCCTCGTCAGCGAGCCGGCGCGCTGGTACGAGTGGTGGTTATGCCTGTCGCGTATTGCTCCGGCCGCGAGCCTTGCGACCGTCTCATTTCCATCTCGGCCGTGCCGGGGGGCAACCCGGCGGCGAACGCCGAGCCCGAGGTGTACGCCGTCGAATGGACGCTCTGCAGCGCCTGCGGCGCGTACACCTGCGACCGCTGCCTGAGAAAGCAATGGGCGCGCTGCCGCTGCGGCGCGCCCGCGCGGCTCCTGAGCGAGCCGGAGCGCATTCAGATCGCCAAGGCGGGCCCGCGCCCCGCCCCCGCCGGCCAGGCCGCGCCCCCGCCCACGCCCGCCGTCGTGCCCCGCATCGTCACGCCGCCGCCGGCGGGCGAGGCGGTGCCGATCGGGCCGATGCTCGAGGGCGTCGAGCAGCAGATCGAGGCCGACCTCGCGCTCGGCCGCCACGAGAAGGTGCGCGCGCTCTGCGGCCTCGCCGCCACGATCGTGGCGACGCAGGGCCAGAACGCGCCGGCCGACGAGCTGCCCTGGCTCGTCGGCTTCGGCGAGAACTTCTACCGCTGGGGCCACGTCGACGAGGGGCACCGGTACTGGGCGTCCCTGCACGAGCTCATGAAGAAGCACCGGCGCGACGCGTCCGAAGAGGGGGCGGTCGCGCTGGCGAGCGCGCTGGCCTTCCAGGTGATGACGGGCGAGCTCGCGCCCTCGTCGCCGACCGCGCCCGCCGTGCTCGCCCTGGTGGCCAAGACGCTGGGGCCCGGCCACGTGCTCACGCGCGAGGTGCAGTCGCGGCTCGGGGCGACGCCCCCGTCGCCCTCGTCGCGGCGGGCCGCCGCGCCCCCGCCGCTGCCGCCCGCGACGCCCGCGACCCCGCGCCCGCGCCCCCCGGGCGTCGGCGCGCTGGCCGCCAAGGGCCGCCCGCGGGCCTCGACGATCATGCTGAACAACCTGCCCCCGGCGGCCCCGCCGGTCGCGCCCTCGGTCGCGAACTACGACGAGCCGACGCGCCTGGCGCTCTGGGTGACGCTCGCCTTCCTCGACATCGCCTCGGCCGACGGGCGGGTGGCCGACCAAGAGTTTCAGGCCTGGCAGGCGATCATGGCCAAGATGGGCCTGCCCGACCTCTGGGCGCGCTTCGGCCAGCAGAACCTCTACCGCATGCTGAACGACGGCCTGCTCTACGACCTGTCGACCGAGTTCGCCTGGCTGTCGAACGACGAGAGAAACCGCCTGACGACCGTGCTCGTCGACTTCATGATGGCCGACGGGCGCGCCGAGCCCGCCGAGCTCGAGGCCGTCAAGCGAATCGCCAAGTGGCTCGGCGTCAAGGTCGCCTTCCGGTGAGGCGAGCCCCCCGGCGCGAGCCCGCGCCGCCCGCGCCGCGGCCGCGCCCGCCGCGGCTCGAATTCGATACCCAGTACGATACGAGATAGCGCGCCGGGCAATAAAAATAGCGCCCCCGGAAGGCGACCGAAACGCCCCCGGCCCCTCGCGGCAGCAAGCCGCGCCCGCTGACTCCTGACCTCATCAAGGAGGCGTGGTCGTACATTCACCCCGAGCCATAACGACCCCCATCCGGGGATGGGTCAGGGCGACCTGCAAGTCGCCTCCGACCCATCCCCGGATGGGTCGAGGCGACCTGCGAGGGGCCTCGGACCCATCCTTGGATGGGTCGAGGCGACCTGCGAGGGGCCTCGGACCCATCCGGGGATGGGGAGAGGGCGACTCGCGGGGCGCCTCAGGCCCATCCGAGGATGGGGTGAGGTACCAACCGTGCTTGATGCGGCCGGGAACGCGGCCCGGGGCGCGCCGCCCAGGTTGAAACCTGGGCTCCGCAAGCACCGCGCGAACGGCGCGCCAAGCCCGGCGCTCCGGCCGGGCTCCCTCGGGCGGCGCGGCAGGGGTCGCGCGAGCCTCGCCCCGACGCGCAGAGCCCGGCCTTTGCGCCAGGCTTTGCTCTCCGTCCGAAGGGTGCTGGCGGAGCCCAGGTTTCAACCTGGGCGGCGCGCTCGGCTACCGCGCCGCCGCCTCGCCCCCGAGCGCCGTCGTGTCGAGCGCCGCCCAGCGCCCCGCCCGCCGCACGACGCGCACCCGCCCCGCTTCGTCGCCGAAGAGGCGCGCCAGCAGCGCCTCGTCGGCCTCGCCTTCGTTCGCCGCCCGCACCACCACCCAGGGGAAGTGCCGCGCGAGCGCGCTCTTCGGATCGTACTGCCGGGCGTCGTGCTCCCACGACGGCGAGGGCTGCGGCGGCGGCCGGCGCCCCGGCCGGTACACCACGGGGAAGCCCATCCAGCGGGCGAAGCCGAAGCCGTCGTCGAGCCCGCCGCGCGCGACGGCGAGCGCGGCCGCGTGCGTGAGCGTCGGCATGCGCACCGCCCGCGTGCGCGGCTCTTCGATGACGCCGACCGAGCGCACCGCCGGCGGCAGGGCGCCGACGACCTCGTCGAGCCCGCCGAGCTCGCGCGTGTAGAGCGCGAGGTGCAGCGCCGTCGAGGCGCCCGCGGCCGCGGCGAGCCCGCGCGCGATCCGCGGGGCGAGCCGCTCGTCGCGCTCGCGGGGCGGCCAGGCCAAGAGCGCCGAGAGCAAGACCCACTGCGCGAGGCGCTGGTAGATGAGGTGCGTGTTGAAGACGACCGCCGGCAGCGCGAGGTAGACGGCGAGCGTCAGCGCGAAGGGCGCGACGAGGGTGGGCGGCCGCGCGCCCCGGCCGCCGGCCCGCGCGGGCGCCCCCCGGCCCGCGAGCGCGAGCCAGGCGACGAGCGCGATCGCGGCCCAGGCGAGCAGGTTGTCGAGGTACGAGCCGAAGAGGCCCGCGCAGAGCGAGGCGAAGAGGTAGAGCTTCGGCAAGAGGGCGGCCCCCGCCTCGGCCGCGGGCAAGGGGGGCGTGGTGTACGAGCCCGCGTCGCTCGCGAGGTGGCGCGCGACGACCCAGAGATCGTAGGCGCCGCCGAGCGAGAGGGGCGCGAGCGCGAGGGCGGCGCGCAGCGGCCGCGCGCGCGGGGGCAGGGCGCCGGCGCGCAGCGACCACTCGAGGGCCGAGGCCGCGGCGACCAGCCCGAAGAGCGCCATGGCCATCACGTGCGTCAGCCCGAGCGCGGCCGAGAGCAGGGCGAGCCAGAGGGCCCTTGCGGCGCGCGGCGCGGCGAGCTGCTCGAGCACGAGCGCGAGGCCCAGCCAGGCGAGCGCGGTGCCGAGGCAGAAGTTGATGAGGCCCCAGCCGAAGCTGAAGCCGAGCAGGGCCGGCACCGCCAGCAGGGCCCGCCAGGCCGGCAGCCCGAGCGCCCGCAACGTCAGGGCGAGGCCCGCGAGCAGCAGGGGGGGGTACGCGGCGACGAGCAGGCGGGCGCCGAGCTCGACGGGCACGAGGCGCGCGCCGAGCGCGAGCAAAAGGTGCAGGCCCGCGTTGTGGGTGGCGGGGTTCGTGGCGAAGGCCTCGAGCGTCGCGGGGTCGGCGTCCCAGAGGCGGCGCAGCACGGCGCCGAGCGCGATGTGCTGGGGCAGATCGATGCAGGGCGGGTGCGGCGTCAGCGCGAGCGCGAGGGCGTAGCCGAGCCCCGTCGCGCCGAGCCAGCGGAGCGCGCTCCGGTCGGGCACGGCGCGGCCCGCTCAGCGCGGGGGGGGCAGCGTCGGGGCGGCGCCGGCGGGGGCGGCGGCGGGCGCGGGCGTGAGCGGCGGGCTCGCGCGGCCGGCGGGGCCGTCGCCGACGGTGACCGAGGGCTTCTTCTCGTCTTGCTTGATCGAGTAGCGGACGAGGGCGCGCAAGACGTCGTTGCGCTGCACGTTGCCGAGCACGGCCTTCATGTCTTCGTAGATCGAGGGGTCGACGAGCAGGCCGCCCAGCGTGCCCTTGCCCGCGCGCACGTCGGCCACGATGGCGCGCATGTCGGCGCTCATGGCGCCGAGGTTCGTCATGAGGTTCTGCTGGTTCGGGTCGCCGTAGAGCACGCCGTGGGCGATGCTCTGGTTCTCGCGCACGCCCTTGAGCGCGAGCGCGGCCTCGCCCGCGAAGTCGCCGAAGCGCTTGACGGTCTCGGTGCCCTGGGTGTCGTAGATGACGTCGTGGGCGAAGCCCGGGCCCTTCTCGACCCGGGCGACGACGCCGTTGACCCCGTCGAGCGTCTCGTTGACCTTCTGCGCCGTCTTGTCGAAGCTGGCGACCGCGTGCGAGATGCGGTCGGCCTCGGCCGGGTCGCGCAGCAGGCGCCCGACGTAGCCCTGGCCCGCCGCCACGTCGTTCAAGATGACGCTGAGCGCGTGCAGCGAGCGCTGCACGTCGTCGCGCACCTTCTCGTCGGCCAGGACGGCGGTCGCCTTCTCGACGTTGGTCAAGATGGCGTCGGCCTTGCGCCCCATGTCGCCCACCTTGGCGAGCAGGGCCGAGTAGTCGGCCGCCTCTTCGCTCGGCACGATGCTGCCGGGCGGCAGCGCCGCGTGCCCGGGCGTGCCCGGCGAGACCTCGAGCATCTTGTCGCCGAGCAGGCCCTTGTTGCCGACCTTGGCGACCGAGTCGGTGCGGATGCGCGAGGCCTCGGCGCGCACCACCTCGAACGAGACGTAGAGCCGGTTGTCGTTCGGGTCGGCGCCGTGGCCGACGGCCTGGACGTAGCCGATGTCGACGCCCGAGAGGCGCACGGGCGCGCCGGGCTTCAGGCCCTGCACGTCGCCGAACGACGCCTTGTAGACGTACTTCGACTCGAAGAGCCGCCGCTCGTCGCCGATGAAGAAGACCACCGCCGCCGTCACGATCATGCCGGCGAACACGAACAGGCCCACCTTGACTTCGCGCTTCATGGCCATAGGGCCCCCCTACTCTACCCTAAATCGCCCAAGAGCGACTCGACGCTCTCGGCCTCGGGCGCCCGCCCGTCGATGAAGTCTCGCACCCGGGGGTCGTTCGCCTTCTTGAAGGCCTCGTTTTTGTCCTGCAAGATGATGCGCCCCCGGTGCACCATCGCCAGCCGGTCGGCGATCTCGAAGGCGCTGCGCATGTCGTGCGTCACCACGATCGAGGTGATGTTCAGCGCCCGCTGCAGCCCGGTAATTAGCCGGTTGATGCGCGTCGTGTTGATGGGGTCGAGCCCCGTCGTCGGCTCGTCGTACAGCAAGACCTCGGGCTGCAGCGCGATCGCCCGCGCCAGCCCCACCCGCTTTCTCATGCCGCCCGACAAATCGGCCGGCCGCATGCCCTCGGTGCCCGGCAGCCCCACCAGCTCGAGCGCCCACGACACCCGCCGCCCGATGTCGGCCTTGCTCATGGTGCGAAAGTGGTGCTCGTTGAGGGCGTAGGCGACGTTGTCGTACACCGACAGGCTGTCGAAGAGCGCCGCCGACTGGAACAAGAAGGCGATGCGTTGGCGCACCTCGGCCAGCTTGTCTTCGCTCATGCCCACGACCTCTTCGCCGCGGAACTTCACCGAGCCCCGGTCGGGCGTCAAAAGCCCGATGAGGATCTTGAGCATCACGCTCTTGCCGACGCCCGAGCCGCCCAAGATGACGAGCGCCTCGCCCTCGTACACGTCGAGATCGAGCCCGGTATAGACGTGCTTGGGCCCGAACGACTTGTACACGTTCCGGAACGAGATGAGCGGGCGCTCTTTGCCCCAGGGCTCGACCCGCCCCTCGCGCCCGCCTTCTCGGCTGGGCGGGCCCTCGCGGCCCGCGCCCTCGCGGCTCGGCGTCCCCTCGCGACCGGGGCCGTCGCGCCCCGGCCCGTCGCGGCCGGCCCCGTCGCGGCCCCCGCCCCCGTTCGTCGGCTGGGCCATCAGGCGAGCCCCCCCCCGGCGCGCAGCCGGAAAAAGCGCACCCGCCGCGGCGGCATGCGCACCTCGAGCAGGCCCCCCTCGGCCTCGAAGCTCGCGCCCTCGAGCAGGTCGGTCGCGCCGGCGACCCCGGGCAGGACGACGCGGGCGACGAGATCGTCGGGGCCCGGGTTGAGCACGAAGGCGGCGCGCAGCGCGCCCGCCTCGTCTTCGAAGGCCGTGACGTGCACGCCCTCGGGCGTGCAGGCGTAGGTCGGCAGCGAGAGCGCCTCGATGGCCCGCGAGACCTCGCGGTCGACCGCCGCCCGCGAGGGGCCGAAGGCGCCGCGCTCGCCCCGCACGACGCGCAGCCGGCCGAGGTCGGGCGGCGCGGGCAGCCGGCGCATCGAGCCGTCGCGCTCGGGCGGCCGGGGCCCGAGCGTCACCCACGCGCCCTCGCGCGCCAGCGCGTCGAGCCGGCCCAGCAGCGCCGGCTTGAGCCCGCCGGTCGTCGCGCACACGACCCAGCGCGCGCCGCCGAGGGCCACGTCCGCGTCTTCGCCCGCCACGTGCGCGAAGGGCACGCCGCGCGCCTCGAGCGCCCCCTCGAAGGCGCGCACGAAGGCGTCGCCCTCGAGGGCGATCGGGCCGCCGAGCCCCAGCTCGTCTTCGAAGCAGCGCTCGCGCGCGCCGGCCCCCAGCACCGCGAAGAAGGCCCCGGTCGCCGGCCCGAAGGCGTGCATCGCCCGCGTCAGGCGCCGCAGCGAGCGCGGGGTCACGAGGCGCACGGGCGCCCGGCGGCGCAGCCGCGGGAACCCGACCTCGTCGAGCGCCCCGAGCAGCCGCTCGTAAAAGCGCGCGAAGGGGCGGCGCCGGCCCCGCCGGTCGATCGGGGCGCCGAGCCAGCGGTCGCGCTCGACGGCCATGTAGACGTTGAAGCCCCGCAGCCCGTAGGCGAGCGCGGCGAGCAGCGTGAAGGCGCTGTCGTCTTCGACGAGCGGCGGAAAGAACGGCGGAAACCCCGCCCCCATCTCGGCCGCGAAGGGCGGGTGCCCCCGGCCCTCGCAGCGCGCCACCAGCTCGGTCGTGCGCCGGGCGATGACCAGCCGGTCGAGCGGCGAGGCCTTGTGGTAGTAGTCGAGCGCCACGAGGTCGACGCTCTTGCCGAGGCGCGCGGCGTTGAGCGGCGTGGTCTCTTGCCCGAAGGGCAGGTTGTGCGACGTCGGCAGCTCGCCGAGCCCCGACGCCTCGAGCGCGTCGCGCATGCGCGCCATCGACGAGGCGAGCAACTCTTCGTGGAACTCGACCCAGTCGAGGTGGCGCGCGAGCCCCTCGGCCCCCTCGGCGTCGAAGCGCACGGGCGGCTCGAGCTCGCCCCCGTCCGCCTCGAGCCCGTACGCCGCCCGCGCCGCCTCGGCCGAGCCGTACTTCGCCTCGACGAAGCGCCGGTAGTGGGCGAGCGCGTCGGGGTGGTAGTCTTGGTCGTAGGCGCTGTCGCGAAAGTAGAGCGCCCCCTCGTTGTCGACCTGCAAGAGCACGATCGGCCCCTCGGGGTGGCGCAGCGGCGAGAGCCGCGGCCCGAGCGCCGCGAAGTAGCGCTCGGCCTCGCGGTGGAACACCTCGGACGCGTAGCTCGGCACCGGGAAGGCCACCGGCACCATCGGCAGCATCACCGGGTTGCCGAGCGGCGAGCGCGCCTGGCAGGCCGGGTCCCAGATGATACGGGGGGGGATGCCGAAGTACGTGAGCTCGGCGTTGATGTGCGGCCCCGGCCGCACGATGGCGTAGAGGCCGAGCTCGTGAACGAGGCGCAAGAAGCGCACGACGTCGAGCCGCGCGTCTTCTTCGCCGAAGTCGAAGACGCCGGGCGCCCGCTCGTGCACCGCCCAGGGCACGTAGACGTCGACCAGCTTGAAGCCCACCTCGCGCACCGCCTCGAGGCAGCGCGCCCAGTCTTCGACCGCGAGCCGCCAGTAGTGCACGCTGCCCGCGTAGAGCGGCAGCCGCTCGCCGCCCGAGAGCTCGAGCCCCTCGGGCGCGAGGCGCACCCGCCGCCCCCCGCTCGCCGCCGCCGCGGAGCTCACGGCGCGACCCGCCCGAGCGCCCGCCCGACCAGCGCCGCGAGCCGCCGCACGTCGTCGTCGCCCTCGAGCCGGGCCATGCTCGCGCGCGCCTTCTCGAGCGTCGGCTCGACGAACGGCAAGAACGAGGGGTTCTGCTTGACCCGGTCGAGGAAGACGAAGCGGCCCGCGTCTTTCAATTTGCGCTGCACCGTCACGAGGTCGAACTGCCGCCCGAGCTCGTCGCGCCCCGCGGCCCCGAGCCCCGCGGCCGCCGCGAACTCGTCGAGCCGCGCCTCGACGAAGGCCCGGTCGAAGGTCTGGTAGCTGTCGTTGAGCAGCGCCACCAGATCGTAGACCCGTGGCCCGAGCAGCGCGTCTTGAAAGTCGAGCCACGCGAGCTCGACCCCACCGTCGCCCCCGCCGCACACCATCAGGTTGCGGCTCTGGTAGTCGCGGTGCACGAAGCGGCAAGGCCACGAGGCGATGCGCCGCGCGAGCCGCGTCGAAAGCTCGTCGAAGAGCGCCCGCTCTTCGGCCGTCAAGTGCGCCCCCCGCGCCTCGAGCGCCCACTCGCGGAAGTGGTGAACCTCCCAGGAGAGCAGGTCTTCGTCGAACACGCGCGAGGCGACCACGCTGCCCTCGGGCAGGCGCTCGAGCGCCGACTGCGCCCGGGCGAGGTCGGCGACCGCGCGCTGGTAGGCCTCGACCTTGCGCCCCGGGTTCTTCGCGAGAAACGCCGCCAGCGTCTCGTCGCCCAGATCTTCGACGAGCAGCCAGCCCCGCGCGCTGCCGTCGGCGAGCAACGCGGGCACCCGCACCCCGCGCCCGTGCAAGAGCTCTCGCACCTCGAGGTAGGGCCAGACCGGCCGCGCCCCCGACCCCGCCTTGACGATCTCGTCGGGGCGGCCCGCGTCGGGCACGAAGAAGGCGACCGCGCTCGCCGAGCGGTCGGGCACCTTCACCCGAAAGTAGCGCCGCGGCGAGGCGCCGCCCGGCATCGGCTCGATCGCGAAGGGCAGGGGCCCCCCGAACGCCTCGGCCACCAGGCCCGCGAGCGGCGAAAGGTCGAGGTCGACGGCAGGCGCCGCCCGTGTCACGCCCGCCGTCGGGGTGCCCATGCTGATTTCGCCTTCTGACATCGGCCGCTCGGTGGAGCAAGCCCTCGCCTCGCTCGCCCCCCGCCTCGCCCGCGGCCTGCCCCCCGGCGCCCCCGAGGCGCTCGCCGCCTGGGCCTCGCTCGTCGTCTCCTGGAACGCCCGCCTCGATCTGACCGCCGCCCGCTCCGCCCCCGAGCTCGTCGACCTGCTCGTCGCCGACGCCGCCTGGCTCGCCGCCCACGCCCCCCCTGGCGGGCGCTGGGTCGACGTCGGCTCGGGCGCCGGCGCCCCCGGCCTCGGCCTCGGCCTGCTGCGCCCCGACCTGCACCTTGTGCTCTGCGAGCCCCTGCAAAAGCGCGTCGCCTTCCTGCGCAGCGCCGTCGGCACCCTGCGCGCGCCCAACGTGAGCGTGGCGCGGGCGCGCGGCGAAGATCTGGTCGGGCAGGCCTCGCCCCCCTTCGACGCCGCCTGCGCCCGCGCCACCCTGCCCCCCGCCGCCTGGCTCGAGCTCGGCGCCCGCCTCGCCCCCGGCGGGCCCGTCGTCGTCTTTCTCGCCAAAGAAGCGCCGCCCGCCCTCGCCGGCCGCCGCCCCTCGCTCGATCTCGCTTACGACTGGCCCCTCACCGGCGCGAGGCGCCGCATGGTCTGGTACGAGCCCGAGGCGAGCGCGAGCGATTCGTCATGAGTACGACGAAGCGGCGGCCGGGCGCCCGCTCCGCGCTGCCCCGGCAGCCGGGCGCCCGCTCCGCGCCGCCCCGGCAGCCCGCCCAGCCGCCCGCTCCGCGCCGCCCAGCCCGCTCAGCCGCTCGCCCCGCTCCGCGCCGCCCCCGCAGCTCGCCCAGCCGCCCCGCTCAGCGCCGCCCCGGCAGCCCGCCCAGCCGCCCGCTCAGCGTGCCGAGCGGCCCCGCCTCGAGGCGCGCCTCTTGCGCCGCCGCGACCTCGAGCCCCGGCCCCACCGTCAAGAGGAGCGCGTCGCCCGCGGTCAAATCGCCGTAGCGCGCCGCCCGCGCCAGGATGGCGCCGTAGCGCTCGCGCTCGACCCGCACCCGCTTGTACCGGGCGCTCGACGAGCCGGAGACGAGGCGCAGGTCGAGCTCGAGGCCGAACTCGAACGCCTGCCGGTACGTCAGGAAGGGCCCGAGGTGCGTGCCGACGTCGCGGCCCGGGCCCGGGCCCAGCCCCGCCTCGAGCGCGCGCCGCTCGTCGTCGAGCGCTGCCCACGTGAGCGCCGGACAGACCCCGAGCACGGCCTTGGCCGCCTCTTCGGGCCGGGGCTTGTGCAGATCGTCGCCGAGCACGAGGGCGAGGGCGGCGCGCACGCGCAAGGGCCCCACGTCGTCGGGCACGAGCCCCGACGCCTCGTGGCCGAGCAGCGCGCGCCCGTCGACCCGCGCCGCGAGCGGCGTCGGGCCGTCGACCGGCGCCTCGAGCAGGGTCGGCGAGCGGCCGAGCGGCGGCAAGAGGGGCCGCCGCGGCCCGAGCTCGACCCGCGCCTCGTCGGCGCGGTGCCCCTCGGCGAGCGCCTCGAGGTGCGGCTCGAGCCCCGCCGAGCCGAGCCCGAACACCCGGCGGTGGAACTCGGCCGTCACGCCGAGCTCGCTCGAGAAGGGCGTGCCGAGCAGCTCGTCGAGCACGTCGACGCGGTAGAACGCGCCCTCGAAGAGCAGCGCCGTCAGGTCGAGCCCCTCGATGGGCACGCGCGCGATGCGCAGACACGCCCCCTCGCGGATCTCGGGCCTCGAGGGACGAAGGGGCGGCGACGTCGACGTCATGGCGGGGCTACCTCAGCCCGGGGGCTGCTGCTGGCGCTGCTCGCGCTCGATGCTCTCGAAGAGCGCCCGGAAGTTGCCGTAGCCGAAGCCCGGGTCCCCCGCGCGCTGGATGATCTCGTAAAAGAAGGGGCCCGCGCGCTCGTCGTCGTAGAGCCCGGCGGCGTCGCGCAGGAAGATCTGCAGCATGTACTTGTCGTCGGCGCCGTCGATCTCGATCTCGAGCTCTTCGAGCTTGCGCAGGTCTTCTTTCACGTTCCGAATCTTGAGCCGCTCGAGCCGCTCGGGCAGCGCCCGGTAGTAGCTCGCCGGCGTGTGCAAGAACGCGACGCCGCGGCGCCGCAGCTCGGCCGTCGACGAGATGATGTCGGGCAGCGCGAAGGCGATGTGCTGGATGCCCGGCCCCCGGTTGTCGCTGCAGAACTTCGAGATCTGGCTCTGCTCGAAGTTCGGCGCGAGCGGCTCGTTCGTCGCGAACTTCACGCCCGACTCGCGGTCCCACATGACGATGCTCTTGAGGCCCGTGCCCTCGCGCTGGCTCGGCGCCACGTCGCGCGTGTGGAACTGGATGTTCCAAAACTCTTCGAAGCCGAGCGTGTCGCGGTACCAGCGCACCACCGGCGCCATGGTCCGCGCGTTCGACGTCACGTGGTCGACGTGCGCGATGCCGAAGCGGTTGGGCACGAGCGAGAAGGGCGCCTCGTCGCTCGTCTCGAGCCCCGGCGCCACCAGCCGGTAGTCGGTGCGCTCGACGAACCGGAAGGCCACGTCGCCGAGCGGCGTCGCGATGCTGAAGCTGCGGTACCGCCCGCCCTGCCCGTCGCGCTCGTCGACGTCGTCGTCGAGGAAGGTCGCGTCGCGCTTCGCCAAGAACGCCCGCGCCCGGTCGAGGTCGGCGACGCGGAACGACAGCGTGCTCACCCCCGCCGGGTGCCGCCGCAGGTAGCGCGCCGCCGCCGACGACTGCGTCAGCGGCGAGGTGACGATGACCCGCGCCTGCCCCGCCGCGAACACCGACGTCAGCTCGCCCGTGCGCTGGGCCCACGCGTCCGACCCCCGCGCCACCTCGCGGAAGTCGAACTTGTTGACGTAAAAGTCGCGGCTTCTGGCCAGGTTCTCGACGACGAACGTGTAGCTGTCGTACCCGAGGAGGCCGAGAGTGTTCTCTGTCATGGCGTACTTCTGCGCTCGCCCCACCTTGCGGGCAAGGGGGCGGGCGCCACCCGGACCTGCGCCCCGAGCGTAGCAGACGGGGGCAGGCCCGGCCACGCCCGGCCCCCCCGAACGCCCCGCAGGGCTCGAAAAAGGCCGCGTAAGGGCCCCGCAGGCCCCCGCGCCTGCAAGAGAAATTGACCCGCAGGGCGGGCTAACTACCATGCGACGGTACGTGGCCCGTCGAGGGCGAGGCGGGGCGCGCGCCCCCGCGCGCCCGGGCCCCCGGAGACACCCCATGAGCAAGCAGACGAAGTACGTGTTGGTCACCGGCGGGGTCGTCTCATCAATCGGCAAGGGCCTGACATCGGCCAGCATCGGGGCGCTGATGGAGGCGCGCGGCCTGCGCGTCACCCACATGAAGCTCGACCCCTACATTAATGTCGACCCCGGCACGATGTCGCCCTACCAGCACGGCGAGGTCTTCGTCACCGACGACGGCGCCGAGACCGACCTCGACCTCGGCCACTACGAGCGCTTCTCGAGCGTGCGCACCACGCGCAGCCACAACCTGACCACCGGCCGCGTCTACCAGGCCGTGATCCAGAAAGAGCGGCGCGGCGAGTACCTCGGCGCGACGGTGCAGGTCATCCCCCACGTCACCGACGAGATCAAAGAGTGCGTGCGGGCGACCGCCGAGGGCGCCGACCTCGCCATCATCGAGGTCGGCGGCACCGTCGGCGACATCGAGTCGCTGCCCTTCCTCGAGGCCCTGCGCCAGCTCAAGCTCGAGGTCGGCCAGCAGAACGCCGTCAGCGTCCACGTCACGCTCGTGCCGCACATTCAGTCGGCCGGCGAGCTCAAGACCAAGCCCACCCAGCACTCGGTCAAAGAGCTGCGCGAGATCGGCATCCAGCCCGACATCTTGGTGTGCCGCTCGAACCAGCCCCTCGCCCGCGGCATCAAAGACAAGATCGCCCTCTTCTCGAACGTGCCCGCCGACCGCGTCATCGCCGCCGTCGACGTCTCGTGCATTTACGAGCTGCCCCTGCTGCTGCAGGCCGAGGGCCTCGACGAGGCCATCACCGAGCGGCTGAACATCTGGTCGCGCCAGCCCGACCTCAGCGAGTGGCGCAAGGTCGTGCGCCGCTACACCCAGCCGAGCCGCGGCGCCGTCCGGGTCGGGCTCGTCGGCAAGTACGTGCACCTGCGCGACGCCTACAAGTCGCTCAACGAGAGCCTGGTGCACGGCGGCCTCGCCCACGACGTGCGCGTCGAGCTCGACTTCATCGACTCCGAAGAGCTCGAGCGCTCGGCCCTCGACGCCACCCTCGGCCACCTCGACGCCATCTTGGTGCCGGGCGGCTTCGGCGAGCGCGGCATCGAAGGCAAGATCCGAGCGATCCACTACGCGCGGACCAAGGGCGTGCCCTTCTTCGGCATCTGCCTCGGCATGCAGGTCGCCGTCATCGAGTTCGCCCGCAACGTCTGCAAGCTCGAGGGCGCCAACAGCACCGAGTTCGATCAAGACTCGCCCTACCCCGTCATCGACCTGATGGTCGAGCAGCGCGGCATGGCCCAGAAGGGCGGCACGATGCGGCTCGGCACCTACCCCTGCCGGCTCGCCCCCGGCACCCTCGCCGCCGAGGCCTACGGCAACGTCGAGATCAGCGAGCGCCACCGCCACCGCTGGGAGGTCAGCAACGTCTTCCGCGACCAGCTCGCCGCCGCCGGTCTTGTGCTCTCGGGCCTCTCGCCCGACAAGAAGCTCGTCGAGATGATCGAGCTCAAGGGCCACCCCTACTTCGTCGGCTGCCAGTTTCACCCCGAATTCAAGAGCCGCCCCATGGCCCCGCACCCGCTCTTCTCGCGCTTCATCGCCGCCGCCCTCGAGCGGCGCGACGCGAAGGGCCGCAGCGAAAAGATGCGCGCCGCCGCCGAGGTGCCCGGCCAGTCGTACAACTGAGGGCACCCCGACTGAAGTCGGGGGCACGGCGTATCCCGCGGAAACGGCGCGCAAAGCCCAGCCCTCGTTGGGGCTGGGCTCCCGCGCCGCGAGCAGCTTCGCGCGCTCGCCTGAGAACCGCAGCCCGCGGGAGCCCAGCCCCAACGAGGGCTGGGCTTTGCTCTCCGGACCGGCGCCGATGTCACGTGGCACGAGCTGGTTACGCCGTGCCCCGTACTTCAGTGCGGGGCGCCCGGACAAAGCACGACGCCCCCGGCGCGCCGCGAAGGGCGCCCGGGGGCGTCGCCGCGTCGGGGCCCCGCGAAGGGCCCCGGCGCCCGCCGGCTACTCTTCGTTGACGGCCGAGAGCGGCTCTTCGGGCGGGGGCGGCGGCGGCGCCGGGCGCGCCACGGGGGCGAGCGACGAGGGCGGCGCGGCCTGCGAGAGCGGCGAGTCGTCTTCGACGACGACGCGCAGCCGCTTGTAGGCGGGCAAACCGGTACCGGCGGGGATGAGCCGGCCCATGATGACGTTCTCCTTGATGCCGCGAAGATCGTCGGTCTTGCCGCTGATGGCCGCCTCGGTGAGCACCTTGGTCGTCTCCTGGAAGGACGAGGCGCTGATGAACGACTCGGTCGAGAGCGAGGCCTTGGTGATGCCGAGCAAGAGCGGCTCGGCGACCGCGGGCCGGCCGCTGCGGCCGAGCACCTTCTCGTTCTCGCGCTCGAAGACGTGCTTCTCGACGTGCTCGTCGACGATGAACGAGGTGTCGCCGATGTCCTTCACCCGGACGCGCCGCAGCATCTGCCGGACGATGGTCTCGATGTGCTTGTCGTTGATGCCGACGCCCTGCAGCCGGTAGACCTGCTGAATCTCGTTGACGAGCCAGGCGGCGAGCTCTTTCTCGCCCTTGACGCGCAAGATGTCGTGCGGGTTGGCCGGGCCGTCCATCAGCGGGTCGCCGGCGCGAATGCGGTCGCCCGGGTGCACCTGAATGTGCTTGCCCTTGGCGATGAGGTACTCGCGCGACTGGTCTTCGAGGCGCAGGCCGTCGGGGCCGAAGGGCGTGACGACGACCTTGCGCTTGCCCTTGGTGTCTTTGCCGAACGACACCTCGCCGTCGATCTCGCTGACGATGGCGTGGTCTTTGGGCTTTCGGGCCTCGAAGAGCTCGGCGACGCGGGGCAGGCCGCCGGTGATGTCCTGCACCTTGGTCGTATCCCGGGGGATCTTGGCGAGCACCGTGCCGACGTCGATGCGGTCGCCCTCCATCGCGACGATGGTGGCGCCGACGGGCATCAGGTAGCGGGCGTCGAGCTCGCTGCCGGGCAGCTTCTTGGTGTCGCCCGTGGTCTCGTCCTTGAGGGTGATGCGCGGGCGCAGGTCGCTCGCCTTCGACTCGACGACCTCGCGGCGCGACAGGCCCGTGACGTTGTCGACCTTCTCTTGGACCGTGACGCCGTCGACGAGGTCGCCGTACTTCACGACGCCGACGGTGTCGGCCAAGATCGGGGTCATGTGCGGGTCCCACTCGGCGAGCAGCTGGCCGGCCTTGACGCGCTCGCCCTCGCTGGCGCGCAGGACGGCGCCGTAGACGAGCCGGTGGTGCTCGCGCTCGCGGCCGGTGTCGTCGACGATGATGAGCTCGCTGTTGCGGTTCATCACGACGACCTTGCCCTCGCGCGTCTTGGCGAGCTGGGTCGAGCGCAGGCGCACGACGCCGTCGTTGCGGGCCTCGAGGGTCGACTGCTCCATCTTGCCGGCGGCGGCGCCGCCGATGTGGAAGGTGCGCATCGTCAGCTGCGTGCCCGGCTCGCCGATCGACTGCGCCGCGATGATGCCGACGGCCTCGCCGATGTTGACCCGGTAGCCGCGGGCGAGGTCGCGCCCGTAGCACTGCGCGCAGATGCCGCGCTTGGCCTCGCAGGTGAGCACCGAGCGGATGGTGACCTCCTCGACGCCGGCCTCGTCGATCGACTTGACGCCGGCCTCGTCGAGCTCGGTGCCCGCCGGCACGACGACGGTCTCGCCGTTGAGCGGGTCGATGACGTCCTCGAGCAGCACGCGGCCGAGGATGCGGTCGGACAGCGGCTGGATCGTCTCGCCGCCCTCCTCGAGCTTGCGCACGCGGATGCCGTCGAGCGTGTTGCAGTCGAACATCGTGACGACGGCGTCCTGGGCCACGTCGACGAGCCGGCGCGTCAGGTAGCCCGAGTTGGCCGTCTTGAGCGCGGTGTCGGCGAGGCCCTTGCGGGCGCCGTGCGTCGAGATGAAGTACTGCAGCACCGAGAGGCCCTCGCGGAAGTTCGCCGTGATGGGCGTCTCGATGATCTCGCCCGAGGGCTTGGCCATCAGGCCGCGCATGGCCGCGAGCTGGCGAATCTGCTGCGTCGAGCCGCGGGCGCCCGAGTTGGCCATGACGTAGATGGGGTTGAAGCTCGGGTGCTGCGTCTTCTGCCCGGTCTCGGGGTCGAGCGAGTGCTCGAACCCGATCTCCTTCATCATCTCGTCGGTGACCTTGTCGGCCACGCCGGCCCAGATGTCGACGATCTTGTTGTACCGCTCGCCGTCGGTGATGAGGCCCTCTTGGTACTGGTCGACGACCTTCTCGACCTCGCGGTACGCGCTGTCCAAGAGCTCCTTCTTCTTGCCGGGGATGACCATGTGGTCCATGCAGATGCTGACGCCCGAGCGGGTCGCGTAGTCGAACCCGAGCGAGCGCATGCGGTCGGCCAGCAGCACGGTCTCCTTGTTGCGGTGCAGGCGGTAGGTCGCGTCGATGAGGGCCGAGAGGGCCTTCTTGTCGAGCGTCTTGTTGACCAGGTGGAAGGGCACCTTGGGCGGCAGCACCTCGCTGATGAGGCAGCGGCCGACGGTGGTCGTGTAGTAGCCGCCGTCGTGGCGCACGGCGATGAAGGCGTGCAGGTCGGCCTCGCCCGCGTCGTGGGCCCGGCGCACGTCGGCCAGGTCCGAGTAGAAGCCGCGCAGGCCGCCGAACCGCTCGATCTGGTGGCGCTTGATCGCCAAGAGGACGCTCCGCTTGGCGAAGTCGCGCGCGTAGGCCTCGAGCCCGCGCTCGTCCTCGACCTCGGGGGCGCCCTTGTGCGCCTTGACGTCGGGGATGAACGTGCCGACGAGCAGCGACTGCACCGCGTCGCCCCACTCTTTCGGGCCGACGACGATCTCGGCGAGCTCGCCGGTCGAGCGGACCTGCACCTTGCGGGTCAGGCTCTCGGCGCCCGGCACGGCCTCCTTGAGGTTGTTCGGCACCGGCAGGTAGCCGGTGGCGAAGGGCCGCTCGCGCGTCGCGTAGTAGAGCCCGAGCACGATGTCCTGCGTCGGGTTGATGATGGGCCGGCCGTTGGCGGGGCTCAGGATGTTGTTCGTGCTCATCATGAGCACGCGCGCCTCCATCTGGGCCTCGACCGAGAGCGGCACGTGCACGGCCATCTGGTCGCCGTCGAAGTCGGC
>DASTPP010000017.1:0-11657 GCA_035762175.1 Polyangiaceae bacterium
GCGGCCGCGGCGCCGGGCGGGGCCGCGGGGGCGGCCGAGCCGCCGGGGGGGGCCGGCTCGGCCGGCGCGGGGGCAGACGCGGCGCCCGGCGCGGCGGGCTCGGGCGGCGTCGCGGCGGCCGGGGTCGTCGCCGTCGGCGCCGGGCCCAGCGCGGACCCGAACCCGCCGCGCGAGTACCACCAGAAACCCCCGCCGACGCCCGCGAGCACGAGCCCGGCGAGCACCCACGACACGAGGGTGCGCCCCGGGGACGACGCGCGCGTCGGTTCGTCTTCGATGATCGGTGCGACCGCCGGCGCCTGGGGCGGCTCGGGGGCGCGCAGGACGGGCGCGGCGGGCGCCGGCGCCCGCGGCGAGGCGGCCGGCGCGGGGGCCCTGGGCGCCTGGTCCCCCCCGGGCACGTAGAGGCGCGAGGGGGTCGCCATCGGGGCGCGCGGGGGCGGGGGCGGGGGGATGCGAGGCGAGCCCGAAGCGGCAGGCTGGGGCGGCGGGGCGCCGGGGGGCGGCCCTTGCTGCGCGCCGGGGCCGGGGGCCGCGTAGGCGCCGGCGTTCGGGGGCGCGCCGTAAGGCGGCGGCGGGCCGTAGGTCTGCGCGTCGGGAGGCGGCTGCCCGCCATAGGCAGGCTGCGCCTCGTAGCCGGGCTGGCCCCCGTGGCCGGGCTGGGCGTCGTAGCCCGGCTGCGCGCCGTAGGCCGGGGTCGCCTCGTAGCCCGGGTGGGCGCCGTAAGCGGGTGGCGCGCCGTGGCCCGGCGGCGCCCCGTAGGCGGGTGGCGCGCCCGGCGCGGGCCCGCCGGGCGGAGCTTGGGCGGCCTGGGCGGGGTAGGCGACGTTGGGGGGCGGCGGCGCGTAGCCGCCGGGCGGCAGGGCGACCTGGGCGTAGGCCACGTTCTGGCCGGGCGGCGAGAACGAGGGCGAGGCCGCGTAGGGCTCGGGCTGGGCGGCCGGCGGCGCGGGCGCGTTCGGCGGCGCGAGCAGGGGCTCGGTCACCTCGACGACGGTCTGGGGCTGCACGGCGCCGACGTCGACGACCTGCCCGGCCTGCAGGGTGGTCGGGGCCGACGTGGGGGCCGGCTTCTCGGCGACGGGGGGCAGGGGCGCGCTCGGCAGCAGGTTGAGCGGCGAGGGGGTGTAGAGGTCGACCGGCACGACGCCCTGCTCGCGCAGGGCCGGCGAGGGCCCGGGCGGCGGGGGCACGGGCGAGGCCGAGCGCAGGACGGCGCGCTCGTACTCGATCGCGGGCGCGAGCAGGTCTTCGTCGAGCGTGCCGACGATCTCGTTCAGGCCCCCGTGCGCGATGACGTCGTCGAGCAGGCGCTCGAGCAGCGCGGCCGAGACGAGCCCCTTCAGCACGAGCGCCCGGGGCGGGGTGCCCTCGGCGATGGCGAGCACGTGCGCGCGCATCGGCTCGGGCGTCGCCTCGAGGTACGCCCCCACGGCGCCGAGGTCGACGCCCACCCGCTTGACGTTGAGCAGGCCCGACTCGCTGAGCAGCCGCTGCGCGGCGCGCGCCCGGCAGACGGGCTCGAAGAGCTGCTCGTCGAGCGAGCCGCGCAGGTCGCCGCGGGCCGAGGGCGCCCCGGGCTGCGCCGAGGTGACGACGAAGCGGCCCGCGCCGACGCCGGCCAGGCCCGCGATCACGCGGGCGCCGCGCTCGAACGAGCCGTCGCTCGCCGTCCGCGTCGCCCGCCGCGGCGCCCCCTCGCGCACGTCGACCTCGTAGAGGAACGACGCGTCGCGCACGCTCACGCGCGCGTCCGGCCGGTGCTTGGCGACCATCGCCAGCAGCGTGCGCACGGTCAGGCCGTCGAGCCGCCCGCGCACCTCGCCCTCGCCGGGCAGCCGCGCCTCGAGCCGCGCCCGCGGCCGCAGCACCTCGCGCGCGCGGGCGAGCACGACCGGCGCGTTCGCCTCCTTGCGCAGGTAGGCGTCGGCCGAGGCGCCGAGCTCGCGCATCCGCTGCAGCAGGTCTTCCTTCCAGGAGAGCAGGATGACGGCCGCGTCGCGCAGCACCAGGTCGCGCTTGATCGACCGGCAGAGCGCGAAGCCGTCGCGCCCCGGCATGATGACGTCGGAGACGACGAGGTCGGGCAGGGCGCGGCAGGCGAGGGCGAACGCGGCGTTGCCGTCGGTCGCCTCGAACACCTCGGCCCCCGCGGCCCGGAAGAGCCCGAGCAAAAACCAGCGCACCGCCGGGTCGTCGTCGACGACGAGCACGCGCCGCCCCCCGAGCTCGCTCTCGGCGCCCCCGACCGACGAGGGCGGCGGCGCCTCGGCGCGCGAGCCCGGCGCGCGCGAGTCGGTCAGCCACGACGCGAGCGGCAGCGCCCCCTCGGGCCCGCCCGAGAAGCGCACCGCGCCGCCGGTCCGGATGGTGACGACGTCGCGGATGCGCGCGATGGCCGCCCAGAGCGCCGCGCGCACGTCGTGCCCGTCGCCGAGCGCGACCCGCAGCTCGCGCCCGGTGTCCGAGGTCGAGCCGACGAGGCCCTGGCGCAGCTCTTCGGCCAGCGCCTCGGCCAGCTCGTCGATCGTGCGCTCGCCGAGCGGCTCGGGCCGGGTCGGGCGGTGGGGCGCGGCGACGGCCGACAGGCACGCGTTGCGGATCGCGTCGGGCGAGGCCGGCCGCGGCAGCACCTGGAAGGCGCCGAGCGCCAGCCAGCGCGCGGCGTCGTCCGGCGTCCGGAAGTGCCCGACCACCACGAGCGGCACCGGCTCGGTCAGCGCGTCGGCGCCGAGCTTTTGCGCGAACTCGTCGGCGCCCGGCAGGTCGCCGTCGAGCAGGACGACGTCGGGCGCGAGGGCGCGCGCGAGGTCGAGCGCGCCCTCGGGCTTCTCGCAGCGCTCCCACTCGAGCGGCGCGCGCTGGGGGCCGCCCTCGCCGACCGCGAGCGCGTTGGTCAGCGAGAGGCCCCCGACGACCAGCGCCGTCGTCGGCCACGTCACCTGCGAGGGGATGGTCGCGTCCGTGTCGGGCTCGCGCGCCCGGTCCGTCGGGCGCGCCTCGGCGCCCCCCGGCGGGGGCGGGTGTTGGGCGGGCGGCCGCCCCGGGCGGGCCGCCGGCGGCGGGCCCGGCGGCCACGGCGAGGGGGCGCCGGGCGGGGCCGCCGGGCGGGGCGAGGCGGCGCCGGGCGGCGGGCCCGGGCGGGGCGAGGCGGCGCCGGGCGGCAGGCCGGCCCGGGGCGAGGCCACGCCGGGCGGCGGGCCGGGCGCGCGGGGCGAGGCGGCGCCCGGGGGAGGGCCGGGCGCGCGGGGCGAGGCGGCGCCCGGCAGCGGCCCCGGCGCGCGCGGCGAGGTGGCCGCGGGCGAGGGGGCGGGCACGCGCAGGGGCGGGACGCCCCCGCCCCGCAGCAAGGGCGGCGGCGCCCCGGGGGTGCGCGCGGGCTCGGGCAGATCGAGGCGGGGCGAGCCGCCGACGGGCGTCTTGAGCGAGTTGTCGGCCCAGGCGCGCGTCGGCAGGTCGTCGAGCAGCGAGCGCAGCCGCAGGAGCGCCGTCGGGTTGGGCGGGCCGCTGCCCTCGAGCGTGCGCTGGGCCAGCGCGAGCCGGTCGTTGACCTCGGCGAGCGCGAGCGTGCGCGCGGTGGCGGCGAGGGCGCCGAGGCGGCTCCGCAGCTCGTCGCGCAGCGCGCCGTCGGCGGGCGACGCCTCGAGCCGGTCGAGCGCGCCCTTCAGCTCGGCGACGTGGCGCCCGAGCTGCAAGACGAAGTCGGCGCCGGAGGTCACTCGGCCGGGGGGGGGCGATTTGGGGTCGGGCGGCGGGGGGGGCACGGGGTCACCGGGGCGGCAAGGGGGGGCGCTAGCACGGGCCCGGGCGGCGGGGGAAGTTCCCCGCGCGCGGCGGGCGCGCCCGGCCGGGCTAGCCGGGCAGCGAGCGGCGCAGCTCGTCGCGGACCCACGCCGCCGCCGCGCGCGTGCCGAGCTCGCCGCCGACGTCGGGGGTGCAGTGCCGCGTCTCGACCGCGCGCGCGACGGCCGCCTCGATGCGCGCCTCCTCGGCCGGGTGGCCGAGGTGCGCCAGCATCATGCCGACCGTCAGGTAGCAGGCGAAGGGGTTGGCGAGGTCCTTGCCGCGCAAGGGCGGCGCCGAGCCGTGCACCGGCTCGAAGAGCGCGACGCGGCCCGGGTCGGCGACGTGCACGCTCGCGCTCGGCGCCATGCCGAGCCCGCCCTGCAGCGCCGCGGCGAGGTCGGTCACGATGTCGCCGAAGAGGTTGTTGGTGACGATGACGTCGAACTGCGCGGGGTCTTGCAAGAGGTGCAGGCAGAGCGCGTCGACGTAGACGTGCCGCGCCTCGACCTCGGGGTAGTCGCGCGCCACCTCGTGGAAGACGCGCAGCCACAGCTCGTGCGCCTCGCGCATCGCGTTCGACTTGTCGGCCATGTGCACGCGCTTGCGGCGGCGCCGCCGCGCGTACTCGAACGCCGCCCGCAGGATGCGCTCGACCCCCTTGCGCGTGTTGATGTCTTCGTTGATGGCCACCTCGTCGGGCGTGCCGCGCTTGAACTGCCCCCCGACGCCGACGTAGACGCCCTCGGTGTTCTCGCGGAAGACGACGAAGTCGACGTCGGCCGCCCCCCGGCCCTTGAGCGGCACCAGCCGGTCGCTCAGGGCCTTGACCGGCCGCACGTTGGCGTAAAGGTCGAAGCCCTGGCGCATCCCGAAGAGAATGTCGCGCGCGTGCTCCATGCCCGGCACCCGCGGGTCGCCGAGCGCGCCGAGCAAGACGGCCGCGCACTCGCGCCGCACCGCCACCCGCAGCTCGGCCGGGAAGGTGGCCCCGTCGCGCAGGTAGCGCTCGGCGCCCAGGTCGAGCTCCCACAGGTCGAGCGGCAGGCGCCCCTCGTCGCGGTAGAGCTCGAGCAGCGCCCGCGCCTCGGCGACGACCTCGGGCCCGATGCCGTCGCCGCCGATGATGGCGATCTTGTGGCGTGCGCCCATGGCCCCGCACGCTACCACGGGCGCCGGGCGGCGGGGCGCCCCTCTTAACGAAGCACGCGCTCGAGCGGCACGTACTCGAGCTTGTGCGCCTCGGCCACCGGCCCGTACGTCACCCCGCCGCCGTAGACGTTCACCCCGAGCGCCAGCGCCCGGTCGGCCTTGGCGGCCTCGACCAGCCCCCGCGACGCGATCTTCTCGGCGTAGTGAATCGTCACGTTCGTCAGCGCCCAGGTGCTCGTCTGCGCGACCGCCCCCGGCATGTTCGGCACGCAGTAGTGCACCACCCCGTGCACCTCGTAGGTCGGCTGGTCGTGGTTGGTCGGCCGGCACGTCTCGATGCAGCCGCCCTGGTCGACCGCGACGTCGACCACGACCGAACCCTTCTCCATCTGCTTGATGAGCGCCTCGGTCACCAGCTTCGGCGCCTTGGCCCCCGTCACGAGCACGCCGCCGATCACGAGGTCGGCGCGCCGCACCGTCTCTTCGATGTTGACCGGGTTCGAGTAGAGCGTCTCGACCGCCCCGCCGAACACGTCCTCGAGGTGCGCCATCGTGTCGGCCCGCACGTCGAGCACCGTCACCTGCGCCCCCATGCCGACCGCGATCGTCGCCGCGTTCTTGCCCACCACGCCGCCGCCCAAAATGACGACGCGGCCCCGGCGCGTGCCGGGCACGCCGCCCAGCAAGAGCCCCTTGCCCCCGCGCTCCTTCTCGAGGCAGGTCGCGCCGACCTGCGTCGCCATGCGCCCGGCCACCTCGCTCATCGGGCGCAAGAGCGGCAAGAGCCCGTCCGGCGTCTCGATCGTCTCGTAGGCGACCGACGCCACCTTCTTCTCGGCCAGCGCCCGCGTCAGCTCGGGCTCGGCCGCGAGGTGCAGGTACGTGTAGAGAATCAACCCCTCGCGGAAGAAGCCGTACTCCGAAGGCAGCGGCTCCTTCACCTTGACGACCATCTCGCTGTCCCAGGCCTCGGCCGCCGTCGCCACGATGCGCGCGCCCGCCGCCACGTACTGCTCGTCGCTGATGCCGCTGCCCTCGCCGCCGCCCTGCTGCACCACTATCTCGTGACCGCGGGCCTTGAGCAGGCGCACCCCCGCCGGGGTCATCCCGACGCGGTACTCGCGGGTCTTGATCTCCTTGGGTACTCCGATTTTCACGATCTGCCTCCTTCGGGCGGGGCGGCCGGGCGTCCGGGCCGCCGCTCTCGTTGGCGCGCAGCCTACGAAAAGCCCGCGCGCTCCGAAACCCGAAAGGCCGCGGCGCGGCGCGCCAACGCGTCACGGCGCGGGCGCCGCCCCTTCCTTACCCGGGCCCCTCGGAGCCGGGGTCGCCCGCGGCGGGCGGCTCGGACGCGAAGGGCGGCGGGGGCTGCGAGGCGGACGCGCCCGGCTGAATCGAGGTGCGCTTGGCGCGCCGCCCCCGGCCCGGCCGCGCGCCGCGCCGCGCCGAGGGCGCCGCGAGCGCGTGCCGGGCGAGCGACACGAACTCGGCCCCCGGCCTCGGCACGTCGCTGCGGTAGAGCACGCACTCGGCCCCGTGCGCCGCGCCGAGGTCGGCCGGCTCGGCGCCGCCCAGCCAGAGCCCGAGCTCGGCCGGCGCCCCGAAGCGCGCCACGGTGACGTGCGGCCGGAAGGGCCGCGACTCGGCCGGCAGCCCGAGCTCTTCGAGGCGCTCGTCGAGGCCCCGCGCGAAGCCGTCGAGCCGCCCCTCGTCGTCGAAGACGGGCGCGTAGAGCGCCACCGCCCGGTCCGGGCCCGGGTGCGCCTCGAAGGGCCCGAGGCGAAGCGGCAGGGACCCGAGCGTTTCGCTGAGCGGGCGCAAGAGGTCGCCGAGCGCCGGGCCGAGGCCGACGTCGAGCTCGTCGAGGAAGCGCACGATGACGTGAAAGCGCGCCGGCGAGACCCAGTGCGCCGCCGGCGGCGCGCCCGGCCGCGCCCGCAGGCGCTTGGCCGCGTCGGCGATGCGGCGCGTTGAGCCTACGTCGAGGTTCACCGCGACGAACGCGCGCATGGTCTCGAGCATGGGGGTAGCCATACCACCGACGCCCCCCCGCCGGGCCTCGCGACGCGAGCGGCGCCCGCCGCGCCGCCCAAACCGATTGCTGCGCGCGCCCGCGCCGCCCGCTATCCCCTCTCCCCTGGGAGAGGGGCCAGGGGTGAGGGGCCCGCCGCACTCCGCCCCGGCCGCGGCCCCCCGCCGCACTCCGCCCCGGCCGCGCCGCCCCGCCCGCGCGGCGGTTCCTTCGTGCCCCCGGGGGTGCTAGAGCGAGGCCCGTGCGCACGTTGAGCCCCCTCCGCGGCCTCGCCGCCCTCGGCGCCCTCTCGGTCGGCCTCGCGCTCGCCCCGGCGGCCCGCGCCGTCGTCGTCGAGCGGGTCGTCGCCGTCGTCGGCGAGCAGGCCATCTTGCTCTCCGACCTGCGCCAGCGCTCGCGGCCCATCTTGGTGCAGCTGCACCGCCAGGTGCCGCCCGGGCCCCGGCGCGCCGCCGAAGAGAGCAAGATGTACCGCCAGCTGCTCGACCGCATGGTCGACGACCGGCTCGAGCAGGTCGCCGCCGACCGCGCCAAGATCGCCGTCACGGCCGAAGAGATCGACCGGGCCCTCGGCATCATCGCCGCGCGCGAGAAGATCAGCGTCGAGAAGCTGCTCGCCGAGGTCGGCCCCGGGCTCGGCCTGACGGTGCAAGAGTACCGCGACGAGGTGCGGCGGCAGATCCTCGAAGAGAAGCTCATCAATCTGCGCGTCTTGCCCCGCATCCGCATCACGCCCGAAGACGTGCGCGTCGGCTACCAGCAGCTGCAGCGCGAAGAGCGGCGCCAGCTCGGCTTCCGCGCCCAGTGGGTCGTGCTGCGCGTGCCCCCCGGCTCCTCGCCCGAGGCGCGCGAAGAGCGCCGCCGCCTCGCCGAGCAGCTCTCGGCCGAGGCGCGCGCGGGCGCCGACTTCGGCGCGCTCGCCCGCCGCTACTCCGACGACGCGCCGACCCGCCCCGAGGGCGGCGACCTCAAGCACGCCAAGCCCGGCGAGCTCGCCGCCCCCGTCGAAGAGGTCGCCTTCGCGCTCGAGGTCGGCGAGGTCTCCGCGCCCTTCGTCTTCGGCACCGACTTCATCATCTTGCGCCTCGCCGAGCGCGATCCGAGCTCGCTGCCCCCGCTCGCCCAGGCCCAAGACGAGGTCGCCGCGCGCGTCTTCGCCGACCGGCGCGACAAGGCCAAGCGGCAGTGGCTCGACGAGCTCAAGAAGAGCGTCCACGTCGACGTGCGGCTCTGACGCCGCGCGCCCACGCCGCCCTACAGCGCCGGCGCCCGAGCCCGGCCTCGACGCTTCTAGACCCACGGGCGCGCCGCCCCGCGTGCGCTACGCTGATGGCTCGTCCTCGACCTCGGGGTCGCCCCGGGTCGGGCGCCCATGCGCACCGATTTTACCACCCTCTGCGCACGCTGCGTCGCCCGCTTCTCGCCGCTCGACGCCTGCCCGGGCTGCGGTAGCCGCGCGCTCTTCGACCTCGGCGACCCCTCCCTCTGGGATGACGCGCGCCGCGCCGTGATGGCCAGCCGCACCGGCCGCGGCGTCGCCCTCTGGTCGCCCTGGCCCGTCGCCTCGCTCGAGCCGGCGTCGCTGCCCACGCTCTCGCTCTGCCTCGCCTGGTCGTTCGGCTCGCTCCTGCCCGCCGCGCTGCCGCCCTCGCTCGTGTTTCCCGCCTGCCTCGCGTGGGTGTTCGGCGGGCTGACCACCGTCGGCTACGCCCTGCGCTCGGGGCGGCTGCGCCTGAACGTCGCGCCGACGCTCGCGCTCGAGAACCCCTACCCGGCGCGCGACGTCGACGCGTCGAACTACGTCTACGTCTCGGGGCGCGTGCGCGCCTCGGGCGGCCTCACCTCGCCGCTCGGGCGGCGCCCCTGCGTCGCCTTCCGCCTGACGGGCTTCAGCGACGTCGGGCCCCTCGACGACGCGGCCCTCGCCCCCTTCGAGCTCGTCGACGACGAGGGCCGCGTCTACGACGTCCGGGGCGGCGCCGGCACCGTCGTGCTGCCCTCGGGCCGCCCGCGCCCCGTGCGCTCGCCCGGCGACGAGCTCGCCGCCTTCCTCGGCCCCCGCGCCCTCTTTCTCGACCCGAACCCGCCCTTCTGGCTCGCCGAGACCGTGCTCGAAGCGGGCGCGCGCGTCTCCGTCGCCGCCCGCCTCGACTGGGCCCCGGTCGAGCGGGCCTACCGCACCCCCGCCCGCCGCCCCGTGCTCGGCGACGCCCCCGACGCCCCGCTCATCGTCGCCCCGGCGACGTAGCGCGCTCGGGCTTCGTTCAATCGACGGCCACCCAGGGCACGATCTCGTCGACGAGCAGGTGCCCCCAGGGCCCCCCGCGCGCGTCGACCGCCTCGATCGTCGCGGCCTTGCCCCGGAGCGGCGCGACGTCCCAGACGTGGCGGGTGAGCGTCTCGCGGTCGCGCCCGGTGGCCGAGAAGGCGCGCTCGCCGTCGACGACGAGCGAGACGCGCAGGCGCTCGGGGTCGCGCCCGCCGCCGACGCGCACGACGAGCTTGTCGGCGTCGAGGACGAAGGGGCGCGAGACGAGCCGCCCCGTGGCCTCGTCGCCGCGCTCGGGGTGGAACGAGTTGACGCAGCCGCCGGTCTGGCCCCGCACCGCGCCCTGGCCGGGCCGCCGCGCGGGCCCGGGCGCGGGCCCCTCGCCGAAGGCGTCGCCCTCGGCCGCGAAGCCCTCGTCGGCCCAGCGCGCGCGCTCGAACCGGAAGGCGCGCGCGAGGTCGTAGCGGCCCCGCCCCGCGAGCTCGTCGCGCGCCCAGATGCCGTCGACCCCGAACTCGGGCGGCAGATCGCCCCGGAGGTAATAGCCGTAGCGGGTGAAGTCTTCGTCGAGGAAGCCGAACTTGATGTACGTCGGCCGCTGCGCGGCGACGCGCTCGGGCGTCGCCCACTTCTCGTGCCCGGCCTGCCCCCGGCCGAAGCCCGGCACCTCTTGGCGGGCGACGACCGGGTCGATGACGCCCAGCAGGTCGACGACCCGATCGAACTCGCCGTAGAAGCCCGCCGCGCCGACGTCGCCGGCGGCGATGCTCGCGCCGGGCGGCTTCTGGTCGCGCAGCCAGCGCATGAAGCGGCGGTTCCGGTCGCGCTCGCCGCCCCAGCGCTTGACCTCGTCGCGCACCGGGCCCCGCTCGTAGCCCGCCACGAACTCGCGCCGCAAGAGCGCCGCGAGCGCGGCCGCGGCGAGCGCGAAGGGCAGGCGCGCCGCGGGCCCCGGGCGCGGCCCCCAGCGGCGCAGGGCCGCGTCGAGCCCGGCGCCGGCGAGCAGCGCGAAGGCGGGTACGAGCACGAGCACGAAGCGGTGGCCCGGGTAGAAGTCGCCGCCCACGGAGGCGACGTAGGCGAGGTGCAACGCGGCGTAGATCGCGAAGAGGCGCGCGGTGGGGTGCCCGAGCGCGAGCAGGCCGAGGCCGGCGAGCGCGGGCACGCCCGACCGCTCTTCGAAAAAGCCCGCGACGTACGCGGCGCCGCGCGGCAGGGCGCCGAGCCCCGCGCCGGCGACCTTGAAGTAATACGCGTTGGGCAGCGGGGCGCCGTAATACGAAGCGCGCCAGGCGTAGTAGACCGCGTAGAGCCCGGCGCACGCCGCGAGCGCCTTCGCCGCCGCGCGCGCCCGGGCGAGCGCCCGCGCCCGCCCGGCCCCGCCCCGCCGCCGCGCCGCGAGCGCGCCCGCCCCCTCGCTCGCCCCGTAGGCGGCCGCGAAGAGCGCGCCGTCGGGCCGCGTCAGCAGCACGCCCGCGAGCGCCAGGCCCGCGAAGGGCCAGCGCCGCCCGGGGCCCTCGCGCCCGACCAGCCACGCCGCGAGCAGCGTCCAGAAGATGAGAAAGTGCCCCTCGAGCGCCATCGCCGCCCAGACGCCGTAGGCGGCGTCGACCGCGCAGAGCCCGAGCGCGAGCGCCGTCGGCAGCGGCGAGGCGCCCCAGATCTGGCGCCCGACGAGGTAGACGAGCACGACGTCGGCGGCCGCGAAGGCGACGCTCGCGCCCGACGCGGCCGCCACGAAGTCGGCGCCGAGGGCCCGGCTCGCGAGGTAGAGCGGCGCGAGGAAGGCCACCCACAAGAAGTTGGTATAGCCCTCGACCCGCTCGCCGACGTTGAACACCGCGCCCCGGCCGAGCGCGATGTTCTTCGCATACTGCAGCGAGATGAGCGCGTCGTCGACGACGTTGCGGTGGTAAAGCCGAAAGACGTGCGCGCCGTACGCGACGACGGCGAGGGCGGCGGCGGCGGCCAAGAGCGGGCCCGCGCCCCGGGCGGCGAGCGCGCGGCCGAGCCCGCCGCGAGCGGGCGCCCGCCCCGCCCGCGCGCCGAGACCAGACCGCACCGGCGGCGGCTACCACCGCGCGCCAGACGCCGCAATTGCCCGCCCCGCCGCCCCTCCGGTGCCCCGCCGCCCCTCCGGTGCCCCGCGTCCCGCCGCGGCGGGACGCGCCATGGGGGCCGGCGCAGCCGGGCGGGTGATTTCATGCCAGACGCTCGCGCTTCGGCTCCGTTAGGCTACGGCGCCATGGCGGTAAAGCGACGCAGCACCCGACCCCCGGCGGCCGACGCCGGGGCGACCGCACGACGTACGGCGCGCGCCGAGGCGCCTCCGCGGGGCGCGCCCGCGCGCCGCGGCGCCCCGCCGGCCGCGAGCCCGGCGCCGCCGTCGCGCGGCGCCGCGCCCGCCGCGAGCCCGGCCCC
>DASTPP010000018.1:0-12400 GCA_035762175.1 Polyangiaceae bacterium
CCACCGCCACCGCCGCCGCGCCCGCCGCGCCCGCCGCGCCCCCCGCGGCCGTGGCGCCCCCCGCGCCGAGCCCCGCGGCCGCCGCGCAACCCGCGCCGGTGCCCTCGCCGAAGGCCGCCCCGAGCGCGCCCGCCGAGCCGAGGGCCGCCGAGCCGGCCCCTCCGCCCCCGGCGCCGGCCGCGCCCTTGGCCGCTTCGCCTCCCGCCCCTTCGCCTCCCGCCGCACCCGCCGCCCCCTTGGAACAGAGCAAGCCCGCCTCGATGCCCCTTCCCCCCCCTGCGCCTCCCGCGACGCCGGCCCCTCCGGCGCGCCACGCCCCTCTCGCCCCCGCGGCCGCCGCCGTCACCGCCTCGACGGCGCGCTCGACCATGACGGGCCGGGCCACGCCGCCGCCGAAGACGGGCATCGAGGTCTGGCAAGGCCGGCCCGGCGTGCCCATGCCGCCCCCGCCGCAGACCTCGACGCCGGGCGGGCGCCGCACGACCTACGACATGCGCGGCGGGCAGGTGAGCACGCCCGCGCGGCCCGGCATGCCGGCCAACCGACCGGGCGGCCCCGGCGGCCGCCCCGGCATGGGCGGGCGGCCCGGCGGGCCGAACCGCGGCCGGCCCGGCATGGGCCCCATCCGCAAGGGGCCGGTCGCCGTCTCGACGAAGGAGATGGGGGCCGACAAGAAGGTCATTCGCATCGAAGAGAAGGTGGGCCTGCAGGTGCTCGCCCAGCGCATGAGCCTCAAGGCCACCGAGGTCTTGATGAAGCTCATCCAGCTCGGCATGACGGGGGTCAACATCAACACGACCCTCGACGCCGACACGGCCAAGATCGTGGCCGGCGAGTTCGGCTGGGAGGTCGAGGACGTCGCGCAGAGCGAGGCGACGCAGCTGTCGCAGGCGCGCGGCCCCGAGACCAAGGACGAGGGCGCGACCGAGCTGCGCGCGCCCATCATCACGGTGATGGGCCACGTCGACCACGGCAAGACGTCGCTGCTCGACCAGATCCGCAAGACGAACGTGGCCGGCGGCGAGGCGGGCGGCATCACGCAGCACATCGGCGCCTACCGCGTGCAGACCTCGCGCGGGCCGATCTGCTTCCTGGACACGCCGGGCCACGAGGCCTTCACGGCGATGCGCGCCCGCGGCGCGGGCGTGACCGACATCGTCGTCCTGGTCGTCGCGGCCGACGACGGCGTGATGCCGCAGACGCGCGAGGCGGTGGCGCACGCGCTGGCGGCGAAGGTGCCGATCGTGGTCGCGGTCAACAAGGTCGACAAGCCCGAGGCCGACCCCGACCGCGTCAAGCGCCAGCTGATGGAGCTGAACGAGGCGCTCGTGCCCGAAGAGTACGGCGGGCGCGCGGCGTACATGCCCGTGTCGGCCAAGACGCGCCAGGGCGTCGACGAGCTGCTCGAGCGGCTGGCGCTCGAGGCCGAGGTGCTCGAGCTGCGGGCCAACCCCAAGCGGCCCGGCCACGGCACGGTCATCGAGGCGCTGCTCGACCGGGGCAAGGGCCCGGTCGCGCGCATCCTCGTCACCGACGGCACGCTGAGCACGGGCGACTACGTGCTCGCCGGGCCCGCCTTCGGCAAGGTGCGCGCGATGACCGACGACCGCGGCCGCGCCGTCACCTCCGCCGGGCCGGCGACGCCGGTCGAGGTGCTCGGCCTGACCGAGGTGCCGAACGCGGGCGACTCGGTCGACGCCGTCAAGGACCCGAAGAAGGCCCAGGAGATCGCCGACGCCCGCAAGAACAAGATCCAGCAGGTGCGGCCGACGACGGCGAAGGTCACGCTCGAGCAGCTCGCCGAGCAGGCCCGCCTGAAGGACCAGGTCGAGCAGCGCGTCATCGTCAAGGGCGACGTGCAGGGCTCGGTCGAGGCCATCGTCGAGGCGCTGCAGCGGCTCTCGGGCGACAAGGTCAAGCTCACCATCGTGCACGCCTCGGTCGGCGCCATCACCGAGGGCGACATCAACCTCGCCATCGCGTCGAAGGCGCTCGTCATCGGGTTCAACGTCCGGCCGGCCGGCAAGGCGGCGGGGCTCGCCGAGTCCGAGGGCATCGAGATCCGGCAGTACAACATCATCTACAACCTGATCGACGACGTGCGCGGGGCCATGGAAGGCCTGCTCGCCCCGACGCTCATCGAGCGGCCGCTCGGCAAGGCCGAGGTGCGCCAGGTCTTCAAGCTGTCGAAGGCGGGCGTGGTCGCCGGCTGCATGGTGACCGAGGGCGAGGTCAAGCGCTCGGCCAAGGCGCGCCTGCGCCGCGGCACCGAGCTCGTCTTCGAGGGCAAGATCAGCGGGCTCAAGCGCTTCAAGGACGACGTGCGCGAGGTGAAGGAGGGCTTCGAGTGCGGCATCAGCCTCGAGAACTTCGACGCCATCAAGGAGGGCGACGTCATCGAGGCCTACGAGCTCGAAGAGGTGCGCACCAAGCTCTGAGCCGCGGGGCCCGGCCGGCCGGGGGCGGGCGCCGTCCGCCGCCCCCCGGCGCCCGGGCCCGCGCGCCCCGAGCCGCGCCCACCGCCATGTTCGTCGGCGTCGCCCGCCTCGTCGTGCACGTGCCCTCGGCGCAGTCGCTCAAGGACAAGCGCCGGGTCGTGCTCTCGATCAAAGAGCGCATCCAGACGCGGCTGCGCGTCTCGGCCGCCGAGGTGGGCGGGCTCGACACGCGCCAGCGCGCCGTCCTCGGCGTGGCCGTCGTCTCGAACGAGGCGGCCGTCTGCGACGAGCAGCTCGCCAACGCGGCGCAGATCGCGCGCGGCGCGCGCGACGCGGTGCTGCTCGACGTGACGACCGAGGTCATCCCCCTGTCCGACGAGGGGCGCGGGGTGGGGGCCGGCGCGGGCCCGCTCGGCGGGGGCGACGATGAAGGCTGAGGGCGGCTCGGGCCGGCGCGCCGCGCGCGTGACGGGCCGGGTGCGCGAAGAGCTGGCGCGCTCGCTGCGCGCCCGGCTGCGCGACCCGCGCCTCGCGGGCGCGGTCGTCACGCGCGTCGAGATGCCCGACGATCTGCAGTCGGCGCGCGTGTTCGTGCGGCACGAGACGCGCGGCGACGACCCGGGCGCGCGCCGGGCGCTGCTCGCGGGGCTGCGCGCGGCCGCGGGGGTCTTGCGGCGCGAGGTGGGCCAGTCGCTCGGCCTGCGCTACGCGCCCGAGCTGCGCTTCCTCTACGACGAGGGCCTCGACGCCTCGCTGCGCATCGAGTCGCTGCTCGCCGAGATCGCCTCCGAGCGGGGCGAGGGCGAGGGCGAGGGCGGGGGCAAGGGCGGGGGCGGCGAGGGCTGATTCGGTCGGGCGGCGGCCGGCCCCGCCCGCGCGGCGGGCCGGTGCCCCGCGCGCGGGCTCGGCCCATGTGCTAAGGATGGGCGGCCATGGCCCAGGGCTACTTCGCGCTCGTGCTGCACACCCACCTCCCGTTCGTGCGCCACCCCGAGTTCGAGCGGCCCCTCGAAGAGCGCTGGCTGCACGAGGCGCTCTGCGAGTGCTATCTGCCGCTGCTCGGGGCCTTCGAGCGGCTCGACCGCGACGGCGTGCCCTTCGCGCTGACCATGTCGCTGACGCCGCCGCTCGCGGCGATGCTGCGCGACTCGCTCTTGCGCTACCGCTTTCACGAGCACCTGGCGCGGCTCGAGTCGCTCTGCGAGGCCGAGGTGGCGCGGCGCGAGGGCGACCCGTACTTCGGCCCGATCACGCTCTATTACCGCCAGTTCTTGCGCGACGTGCGCGGCCAGTGGGACAGGATCGGCGGCGACGTGGTCGGCGCGCTCGTCGACTACCACGACCGCGGGCTCGTCGACCTCATCACGTGCAGCGCGACGCACGCCTACCTGCCGGGGCTCTTGCCCTGCCGCGAGGCGCTGCGGGCGCAGCTGCGGCTCGGCGTCGAGGCCTTCCGCCACCTCGTCGGGCGCGACCCGCTCGGCATGTGGCTGCCCGAGTGCGCCTACGACCCCTCGTTCGACGGCGACGTGGGGGCGGCCGGCATCCGTTACACGCTGCTCGACACCCACGGGCTGACGCGGGCGACGCCCCGGCCGCCCTTCGGCATCTACCAGCCGGTCATCTCGCCCTCGGGCGTGGCCTTCTTCGCGCGCGACACCGAGTCGTCGCGCCAGGTGTGGTCGCGCGAGGTGGGCTACCCCGGCAACCCTTACTACCGCGACTTCTACCGCGACGTCGGCTACGACCTGCCCGAAGACCAGCTGCAGGGCGAGCTCGGGCCCTTCGGCGCGCGCGTGATGACGGGCCTCAAGTACTACCGCATCACGGGCAAGACCGACCAGAAAGAGCCCTACCAGCCCGGCGTCGCGGCCGAGCGGGCCGACGCCGACGCGGCGAACTTCGTCGCCAACCGCGAGGCGCAGGTGCGCCACCTCGCGGGCACCATGCCGGTGCCGCCCGTGGTCGTCGCGCCCTACGACTCCGAGCTCTTCGGGCACTGGTGGTTCGAGGGGCCGCTCTTCCTCGAGCGGCTCTTCCGCCACGCGCACGCGTCCGCCAGCGCCGGCGGGGCGGTCGAGCCCATCACGCTGCGCCGCTACCTCGAGCGGCACCCGACCGCCGTGCTCGCCACGCCGGCCGCCTCGTCGTGGGGCGCCGGCGGCTTCGGCGAGGTGTGGGTCGGCCCGGCCGCGGCGCGCTTCTGGCGCCACGTGCACCACGCGAGCCGCTACGTGCAGTACCTCGTCTCGACCTACCGCTGGGCCGGCGGCGACAAGGGGCGGGCGCTCGACCTCGCCATCCGCGAGCTCTTGCTGCTGCAGACGAGCGACTGGCCCTTCATCTTGAAGACGAACACCGTCAACGAGTACGCCGAGTCGCGCATCCGCGCGCACACCCATAGGCTGCGCCACCTCGGCCACCTCGTCGAGGCCGAGCGCATCGACCCCGAAGACCTCGCCTGGATGGCCGACCTCGACGCGCGCGACAACTTCCTCGCCGACCTGCCCGGCGAGAAGCTGCGCGCGGCCTTCGCGCCGTGAGAGCCGCCGCCGCTCGCCGCGGGGCCTCGGCTCAAAAGATGGCGTAGACGAAGGGCGCGACGTAGCCGAGGCCGCCGGTGAGCGCGAGCAGCAGGGCGGCGAGCAAGAGCACGGCGAGCAGCGGCAGGAAGAAGAAGCGCTCGCGCCGCGCGAAGTAGGCGAAGAGCTCGCGGAGCGTGCGCAGCCGCCCCGCGAGGCGGGCGAGCGGCCCCGGCGCCCGGCTCACGCCCGCCCCCGGGCGAAGTGCAGATCGCCGACCAAGAGGTCGTCGACCGGGTGGGCCAGGAAGAACGCGAGCGCGTCGGGGCCCGAGGCGCAGATGGGCTCGCCGGGGCCGTTGAGCGAGGTGTTGAGCACGACCGGCGGCGCGCCCGCGCGCGCGAGCGCGCCGAGCACCCCGAAGAGCTCGGGCGAGGAGGCCTCGGTGACGGTCTGCACCCGCGCCGTGCCGTCGACGTGGGTGACGGCGCCGAGGCGGGGGCGCGCCTCGTCGCGGACGCGGCAGACGGCGGTCATGAAGGGGGTCATGTCGTTCGGCGCCCCCTCGAAGAGCGCGCGGGCCTCGCCCTCGAGCGCGGCGGGGGCAAAAGGCCGGAAGGGCTCGCGGCGCTTGACGACGCGGTTGAGCCGCTCGCGCACGGCGGGGTCTTCGGGTAGGGCCAGGAGCGAGCGCTGGCCGAGCGCGCGCGGGCCCCACTCGAAGCGGCCCGCGCAGAAGGCGACGACGCGTCCGCGCGCGACGAGCTCGGCGGCGAGCGCGGAGGGGTCGTCGGCCCGGCGCGGCTCGAGGCCGAGCTCGAGGGCGAGCGCGCGCGTCTCACCGAGGTCGGGCTCGAGGCCGAGCGAGGCCGAGGCGAGCGGCGCGGGCCGCGGATCGCCCAGGCCGAGGGCGACCTCGACGGCGGCGCCGAGCGCCCCCCCCGCGTCGCCCGCCGCCGGGTGCACGAAGAGGCGCGCGAAGCCGGCCTCGCGCAGCAGGCGCGCGTTGGCGACGGCGTTCAGGGCGACGCCGCCGGCGAGGCAGAGCGCGTCCGAGCCCGTGCGCCTCCGGGCCTCGCGGGCGAGGGCGAGCAAGGCCCGCTCGGTCGCCGCTTGCAGCGAGGCGGCGACGTCGGCGTAGCGCCGGTCGCCGGCGTCGCGCCCGCCGCCGGCGTCGCCCTCGAGCGCCCAGGGCCGGCCGTAGGGGCGGCGCGGGCCGAGCAGCCGCTCGAGCGCGGGCGAGAAGCCGACCTCGCTGTCTTCGTCGTAGGCGAAGTACGAGGGCTCGAGCTCGAAGCTGCCGTCGCCCCCGACGCGGAGGATCTTCTCGAACTCGGCCCCGAACGAGGGCTCGCCGAAGGCGGCCAGGCCCATGACCTTGTACTCGCCCTCGTTGACCTCGAAGCCGAGGTAGGCCGTGAGCGCGCCGTAGAACAGCCCGATCGAGTGCGGGAAGTCGAGCCGGGCGAGCGGCTCGAGCGAGCGGCCGCGCCCGCGCCAGATGGCCGTCGTCGCCTCCTCGCCGACGCCGTCGACCGTGAGGACGGCCGCGTCGTCGAAGGGGCTCGTGAAGAAGGCGCTCGCGGCGTGCGAGCGGTGGTGCTCGCCGAAGGTCACGCGCGCGCGTTCGACGCCGAGGCCCTCGGCGAGCCGGTCGAGGGCCCACAGCTTCGAGCCGAGCTGGGCCCCGAGGGCCTTGGGGAACTGGCGGAACGATCGGGGGAACGAGCGCAGCTGCCAGCGCAGCACCCGGCCGAGCTTGGCGTAGGGGTTCTCGTAGAAGACGACGGCGTCGAGGTCGCCCGGCCCGAGGCCCGCCCGGGCGAGGCAGGCGCGCGCGGCGCGCAGCGGTAGCCCGGGGTCGTTCTTCTGGCGCGAGAAGCGCTCTTCTTGCATCGCCGCCGCGACGCGCCCGTCGACGACGAGCGCGGCGGCCGCGTCGTGGTAGAGGGCGCTGACGCCGAGCACGGCGGCCACGGCCTAGGCCCCCCCGGGCGCCCGCCAGCCGCGGGGCTCGCGGGCCGCGCGGGCCCGCACCGCGAGCGCGAGCGGCGCGACGAGCGCGTAGAGGGCGAGCATCGAGGCGGCGTAGGCGGCGAGGGCGAGGGCCCGGCCGGCGCGGCGCCAGGCCCGCCAGGCCTCGTAGCGCGCGGCGCGGCGCAGGGCGCGGCGGGCGCCCCGCGGGCCCCCCGCGACGGCGGCGAGCAGCTCGCCCGTGTACGCCTCGTGCCGCCGCTCGTCGGCGACGACGGCCGCGAAGAGCGCGGCGGTCTTCGCGTCGCCGCCCGGGCGCCCGAGCACGTCGCGCCACGCCTCGAACTGGCCCCGGCCCCGCCGCTCGCCCCGGTGCACGAAGGCGAGAAAGCGCTCTTCGCCGAGCCGCTCGAAGAGCCGCTCGCTCGAGGGCCGCAGCGGCGGCGGGGCCTCGCCGCCGCCCTCGCGCCGCAGCTCGGCCGCGCGCCGCCAGAACATCGTGGCGTGCCGCGCCTCGTCGAGAGCGTGGCGCAGGTAGAGCGCGCGCCACGCCGGGTCGGCCGTGAGGGCGGCCGCCTCGCGCAGCTCGAACATGCTCTCTTGTTCGGCCAGCGCGAAGCCGTAGAGCTTGCCCGCGCGGCGGGCCGGCGTCCGGAACGCCCAGGGGCCGGTGAGGCGCGAGAGCAGCGGCGCGATCACGGCGACGGCGCCCCCGCCGCGCCCTTCGGCTCGTAAGGCCCCTCGGCCCCCTGCGGCCCGAAGCGCCAGACGAGCTTCTTGCCGCTCGCGCGGAAGGCCTCGAGGCGCTTCGGCCCCTTGCGGTCGTAGTTGTTCAGGTAGTTGTGCCGGTGCGTTTCGCTGCCGGGCTGGGCCGCGGCGACGCCGAAGTGCAGCGCCAAGATGCGCGGGGGGTCGACCCAGACCGCCGCGTCGGGCCGCCAGGCGTTGTAGGCCTCGGCGAGCCCCTGGTAGAAGGCCACCGTGCCGCGGGTGTCGCCCGTGCGCGCGACGAGCTCGACCCAGCCGCGAAACATTTTCGCCTTTTCGACGAAATTCAGCGCCGGCGCCGGGGCCCCCGCGGCCACCCGCTCGAGCGCCTCGACCGCCCGCCCGTACGCCGCGACCTGGGCCGCCTCGACCGGGCACCGGTCGAACGACTCGTACGAGAAGAGCCCGACCTCGCGGTAGCCGAGCTCGCAGCGCTCGCCCACGAAGGCCTGCGCCGCCTCGATCGCCTGGCGCCCCGCCTCGGCGAGCGCGCCGGGGTCGGCGGGCGCCGGGGCGGGCGGCGGGGCGGCCGGCGCGGAGGCCGAGGCCGCGGGGCCGTCCGCCTGGGGCAGGTCGAGCGGGCGCACCGAGCAGCCCCCCGCGAGGCAGGCGGCCGCGAGGCTTGCGGCGCTCAGCGCGGCACGCATCGCTTCACCCCCTGGTCTTCGACGCACGCGGCGGCCGCGCCGCACTCGGCGTCGGCCGCGCAGAGCTTCGAGCAGTGCAGGGCCGCGCCCGCGTTGACGTGTCCGGCCGGGCAGCGCGGGGCGCGCGCGGGGTCGCCCGAGGCGCACGCGAGCAGGCGCGCGCAGTCGCCGGCGAAGGTGCGCAGGCAGTCGGGGTCGGGCGCCGCCACCATGGTCGAGCAGTCCGGCTGGCCGCTCACCTGCCGGTGGCAGGCGCAGAGCGCGTCGCTCGCCGCGGCGTCGCCCGGCTTCGGCGGCGCGGCGCCCGCGGCGTCGACGAAGCCCATGTCGGGCACGACGCGGTCGCCGCCCCAGCGCACGACGAGCTTGCGGGGGCGGCCCTCCCAGCCGAACACGGCCTCGAGATCGGCCCCCGGCGGCGTCGGCGCGACCAGCGTCGCCGCGCCGTCGGCCACCGCCGCCGTCGCCTCGCCCAGGCCCCCGCGCGTCACCTCGAGGCCCGTGACCTTGGGGCCGTGCCAGGGGGCGCAGCGCACGTAGAGCCACTCGCGGAGCTTCTTCGCCGTGCAGCCCTCCGAGCCGAGCACGGCGATCTCCGGCGCCTTGTCCCAGGCCTCCGGCGGCGGCGGGCGCGAGCGCCCCTCGGCCAGCGCGACGAGCGGCGCGGGCGACTTGGCCGGCGGGCCCGCGCGCAGCGCCGCGGCGAGCGCCGCGGCCACGGCCTCGTGCCCCTTCGGCGTCATGTGCAGGTCGCCCGGCAGAAAGGCCCCGGGCTCGGCCGCCGCGAGCGCCTCGGTCGCGTCGAGCGCCGTCGCCCCCGCCCCGCGCACCGCCTCGAGCAGATCGTCGACCAGGACGCGCGCCGGGCGCAGATCGACCGGGCCGCCCCGGTGCTTCGACCACTCGGCCTCCGAGACCATGACGTCGAGGGGCAGAAAGAGCAGCACGAAGCGCGCCCCCGCGGCCTCGGCGCGCGCCTTCGCGCCCAGCACGGCGCGGGCGAGCGGCGAGCTGGCGCGCGCGACCTCGAGCGGCTTGGCGAGCGTCGCCGACAGGCGCGCCTCGAGCCGGTCGCGCTCGGAGAGCGCGCCCAAGATCTCGCGCGCCTCGGGCGAGTCGGCGGCCTCCTCGGCGCGCCGGCGCAGCTCGGCCTCGAGCCGCTGGCGCAGCCGCGCCGCCTCCCTCAGGTACTTGGCGCTCGCGGCGACCGGCCGCCCTTCTTCGCCGAAGCCCGGCACGACGATGTCGCCCGGGTTGCCGCCCGCGGCGCGGTAGAGCTCGCCCGGAGTCGGGGCGTACTCTTCGCCGGCGGGCTCGAAGCCCTCTTTGAGCTTGAGTTCGCGGAAGACGAGCGCCCGCACCCGGCTCTCGGCCGAGCGGGCGCTCTCGCGCGCGTACGCCGCCTCGGCCTCGTAGCCCGCGGCCTGCCGCTCGAGCTCGGCGACCGTCCGCGCCTGCTCGTCGCGCAGCGCCTCGGCCGAGGCGAGCAGGTCGCGCCAGGTGCCCTCGGACGGCGCGCCCTCGGCGTCGCGCTCGGGCCCGCCCGCGCGGTACCAGAGCTGGCGCGCCGCGTAGAACGCGTGCGAGCGGCCGAAGAGCCAGCCCCGCCCCGGGAACTCGACGACCGACGCGGGCGCCGTCTCGCGCCGCACCGCCCAGCCGTCCCAGGCGACGTGCCGCCCGCGGTTCGGCCGCTCGGCCTCGAAGGCGTCGTTGGCGAAGTTGACGACGTACACCACGGTCTTCGGCTTGAGCTTCGGCGCGAGCTCGTCGATGACCTGCGCGAACTCGGGCGGGCCGTAGGTCGGCACGCCCGCGTTGTAGACCGGCGCCCCCAGCGCCCCGCCGAGCCGCGCGGCGAAGGCCTCTTCGGCCTCGACGCCCAGCCCGAAGGCCTGCGAGTCGCCGACGACCAAGACGCCCCCCTCGGCCCAGGGCCGGCCCGAAGCGCCCCGGTAGCCCGCCCCGTCGAGGCGCACGCGCGTGACGGCGCTGCCGCCGAAGCGCACCTTCGTCTCGGCGTCGGGCCGCAGGCGCAGCCCGCGGACGGGGTCGGCCGCGTAGACGTTCAGGTGCGGGAAGGCGCCGCCGTCGCGGGCGTAAAACGCGAGCTCGGCGAGCAAGAGGCCGAGGCCGAGGCCGGCCGCGGCGCGCCCGATCGGGCGCAGCGCACGGGGCAGGTGGGCGGACATGGTCACCGGACGGCATACGGCCGGCGGGGCTCAGCGCCCCCGCGCCGAGTACGCCGCCACGCCGGCCGCCTGGGGCACGACGGCGCGCAGCGCGTTCCACATCGAGCGCACGTCCTGGAAGCGCTCGTTCGGGTCGGGCGCGAAGGCCTTCTTGACCCAGTCGTCGACCGCCGGCGGCAGCTCGCGCCGCGCGTCGACCAGGCTCGGCCGGGGCGCGTAGCGCGTCAGGTAGAGCAGCTCGGCGAAGGCCTTGGTCGTGAAGGGCGTGCGCCCGGCGAGCGCCCGGAAGACCAGCACGCCGAGCGAGTAGAGGTCGATGCGGTGGTCGAGCGCCGAGGGGTTGCCCGCCCAGGCCTCGGGCGCGATGTAGTGCGGCGAGCCGGCCACCTTGCCCTGCGCCGTCAGCTTCGCCGCCCCCAAGATCTTCGCCAGCCCGAAGTCGAGCAGCCGCACCCGGTTCGGCCCCCGCTCGTCGGTCAGGAAGATGTTGCTCGGCTTCAGATCGCGGTGGACGATGCCCTGCGCGTGCGCCACCTCGAGCGTCGCGACGACCGGGTCGAGCACCTCGAAGAGCTCGGCGACCGGCAGGCGCGCGCCCTTCGACTCGAGGTCGCGCAGGTGGTGCTCGAAGTCGCGGCCCGAGAGAAGCTCCATCACGAGGTAGCGCACCCCGGCCCGGTCGTTGCCGATGTCGTAGACCTCGACCGCGCTCGTGCCGTGCAGCGCCGAGAGCGCCTGCGCTTCGCGCAAAAGACGAATGCTGAACTCGCGGTCGTACCGAATGTCGTGCCGCAGGAGCTTGACGGCGACGGCCTGGGCGTTCAAAAGGTCGACCGCCCGGTGCACGACGCCGTAGCCGCCCTCGCCCAAGACTCCGGCGAGCACGTAGCGCCCGGCGATCACGCGGCCCGTTGTGTAATGATCCATCGGCGTCGCCCCTAGCCTACTGCGTAGGCCCTTCGGCTGGAACGCCCCCCGTCCCGCGCCCGCCCGGCCCTGCGCGGGCCGATCCGCCCCGCCACGCGACCCCCTTCCCTTCTCTGCGAACGCTTCTGTAAGATGCGCCCCAGATGCGCGAGAGCCAACGACAAGGTAGCCGAAGGTGCTCCTACAATGAGGGTACCCCCCCATCGAGAGTGGCGTCGCGCGTGCTAAGGCCCCACCTCGCCTACAGCTCGCTCGCGATGAGCGCCGTCGTGGCGGCCACGTCGCTCGGCGTGTTCTGGCCCCTCGAGCCCGAGGCCTACGCGCAGGCGGGGGGCGAGAAGGCCGGGGCGGGCGGCGCGCCCGCGGCGGCCGGGGCCGAGAAGGCGGGCGCCGGCGGCGCGGGGCAAGAGGGCGCCGAGAAGTCGGGCGCGGGCGGCGCGGCCCCGGCCGGCGAGAAGGCCGGCGAGAAGGCCGGCGAGAAGCAGGCGGCGCCGGCGCCGGCCGAGACGAAGGTCGTCATCTACGTCGAGGGCCCGAAGGCGGCCGACGTCAAGGCCGAGATCGAGAAGTCACTGCCCGCCGGGGTGACGGCCGTGCCCGAAGGCCCCTTCGTCGAGGCGCTCAAGAAGCAGGGGCTCGTGCCGGTCGGCAAGGGCATCAAGGGCGTGCGCGAGCGCGCCGACGCCGCGCCGAAGCTGCAGGCGGCCGCGCAGGAGGCCGGCGTGCAGGCGGCCATCGTCGCGACCGCGCCGGGGGCCAAGGGCGGCAAGTACGACGTCGCCATCCTCATCGTGCCGTCCGACAGCCCCCAGCCGCTCGCCTCGACCAACGTCAAGGCCGCCTCGAAGGGCGGCACGCAGCGCGCCGAGGCCATCGCCGGGGTCGTCAGCCCGGCCATCTCGGGCATCATCCCCATCGTGGCGCCGGCCCCC
>DASTPP010000019.1:0-3120 GCA_035762175.1 Polyangiaceae bacterium
GCGAGCAGCAAGAGCGGCAGCAGCAGGGGGGGGAGGCGGTAGGGCGTCATGCGCGGCATCACAGGGAGGGGCCGCGCCCCCGTCAAGCCGCGCGCCACGCCGCCCGGGCCGGCGCGAGTTCGGGGCGCCCGAAGCACACCCGCCGCCCGCGTGATGCGTCCGGCACGCCCGGCGCGCCCGAATTGCGCCCGCCGCCCGCGTCACGCGTCCGGCGCGCCCGCCGCCCGCGTCACGCGTCCGGCGCGGCCAAAGCGCGCCCGCGTCACGCGTCCGGCGCGGGCTGCGGGGCCTTGGGCTTCGCGCCCCGGAAGCGCATGTTCAAGAACTCGACGAAGAGCGCGTAGGCCATCGCGAAGTAAATGTACCCCTTGCTGATGTGCTGGCCGAAGCCTTCGGCCACGAGCAAGACGCCGATGAGCATCAAGAAGGTGAGCGCCAAGATCTTCACCGAGGGGTGGCGCTCGACGAAGTCGCCGACGGGCCGGGCGAAGACGAGCATCGAGCCGACGGCGATGCACATCGCCGCGACCATCACCCAGATCTCCTGCGCCATGCCGACCGCGGTGATGACCGAGTCGAGCGAGAAGACGATGTCGATGAGCACGATCTGCACCAAGACGCTCGTCACGCCCGCGCTCGGCCGGGCCACCGACGCCACGTCGGACGCGACCGCGTCCTCGGTCGCCTTGCGCGCGCCCTCGATCTTGCCGTGCACCTCGTGGGCGCTCTTGCCGATGAGAAAGAGCCCGCCGACGAGCAGGATCAGGTCTCGGCCCGAGGGGTCGAAGCCCGCCACGTGGAAGAGCGGCTGCGTGAGCTTCATCATCCACGAGAGCGTCAGCAAGAGGCCGATGCGCATGCCGAGGGCCAAGAGCAGGCCCACCTTGCGGATCTTCTCGCGGCTCTCGGCCGGCACCTTCGCCACGAGGATCGACAGGAAGACGATGTTGTCGATGCCGAGCACGATTTCCATCGCCGAGAGCGAGACGAGGGCGACCCAGACGTCCGGGTGGAGCAGGTCAGCGAAGTCCATGGGGGCCCGAGCTTAGCCCGGTTTGCCCCCGGCCCGGCGGCGGTGGTGCGCCGCGTCAGGCACGATTCGACCGTCGGCCCCGGCCGACAGCCGGGCGCGCGGGGGGCACTTTGCGCTAGGCTCGGCCCGATGGCAGGCCTTTTGGAGGCGCTCCCCGAGCGCGTGTCGATCTACGAGGTGTCGCCCCGCGACGGGCTGCAGAACGAGTCGGTGTACGTCGCCATCGACGGCAAGCGCAGGCTCGTCGACGCGCTCGTCGCCGCGGGCCTGCGCCGCATCGAGGTCACGAGCTTCGTCTCCCCCAAATGGATCCCCCAGCTCGCCGACGCCGACGATCTCGTGCCCACGCTGCAACCGCCCGAGGGCGTGGCCTTCAGCGCGCTCGTGCCCAACCGCCAGGGCCTCGAGCGCGCCCGCGCGGCCGGGCTCGACGAGATCGCCGTCTTTCTGTCGGCCAGCGAGACGCACAACCGCAAGAACATCGCCAAGACCGTCGCCGACACGCTCGCGCTCTACCGCGAGCTGGTGGCCGAGGCGCGCGCGGCCGGGCTCAGGGTGCGCGCCTACGTCTCGACGGTGTGGGGCTGCCCCTACGAGGGCGAGATCGATCCGAAGCGGGCGCTCGCCGTCGCGCGCGAGCTCGAGGCGATGGGCTGCTACCAGATCTCGCTCGGCGACACGATCGGCTGCGGCACGCCGCGTCAGACGCGCGACATCGTCCGGCTCTTTCTGGGCGAGATGCCCCCCGAGCGGCTCGCGCTGCACCTGCACGACACGCGCGGCACCGCCCTCGCCAACCTGCTGGTCGGGCTCGAGCTCGGCGTGCGCGACTTCGACAGCTCGGTCGCGGGCGTCGGCGGCTGCCCCTACGCCCCGGGGGCCGCCGGCAACGTGGCGACCGAAGATCTCGTCTACATGCTGCACGGCATGGGCATCGAGACCGGCATCGATCTCGGGCGCCTCGTCGAGGCGGGGCGCGTCGCCGAGGCGCTGCTCGGCCGCCGGCTGCCCGGCAAGGTGCACCAGGCCGGCGTCCGCTCGCTGCGCGCCTGACCCGCCCCCCCCGCCGGGGCCGTGGTAAGAGGGCGGCCGTGCTCCGACTCGCCCCCTCGGCCGCCGCGATCGGTTTGTCCGCGCTCTTGCTCGGCGCCCAGTGCGACCGGGCCCCCGCCGAGCCCTCGGCCGAGTCACCCCGGCGGGTCGGCCCCAGCCGCTGCCTGCGTGCGACGCCCGAGCGGCCCCCGCCCGCCGTCGCCCCCGGCCCCGACCCGCGCTGCCCGGCCGACCCCGACGGGGGGCCCCCGAACGTGCGACGGGTGCGCGTCACCTTTCCCGGGGCGCCGGGGGCGCCGGCGGTCGAGGCCGAGCTGATGGACACCGAGCCGCTGCGCTCGCGGGGCCTGATGTACCGGCGCGAGCTCGCCGAGGCGCGTGGCATGCTCTTTCTCTTCAACGATGAAGAGCCCCGCTCCTTTTGGATGCGCAACACCTGCCTGCCGCTCGACATGGTCTTCGTCGCCGCCGACGGCTTCATCGTCAGCGCTCTCGAGAACGTGCCGACGATGAACGACGAGCCGCGCGAGAGCAGATGTGCGGCCAAGTACGTGCTCGAGCTGAACGCCGGCTTCTGCCGCCGCCACGGCATCAAGCCGGGCCAGAGCCTGGCGATCGAGGGGCTTTGACCCCGGCGGCGGGTGGGGGTGCGCGCTCGGAGGGCGGGGGGCCTGAACCTGCCCGACTTCGAGAAGGAGCAGGGTGGGGTTGCGCGCTCGGAGGGCGGGGCCCTTACTGTCAGAACCCGGCCGGCGGGGCCCACAAAGCGAACGCGCCCGCCGCGGGGCTCCGGGGCGGGCGCTGCTCGGTGGGGGACCGAGGGCGGCGGGGAAGGTAACGAGTACGCGCTCTGCGTCGAGGCGCCAGCCAGGCGCGTGACGTTGATCGCTTGCAGGCCCTTCGGGCCCTCTTTGATCTCGAACTCGACGGTCTCGTCCTCGTAGAGCCGGCGGCGGCCGTCGCCATTGATCTGCGAGTAGTGAACGAAGACGTCAGGGCCTTCGTCTTGCTTGATGAAGCCCCAGCCTTTTTCG
>DASTPP010000020.1:0-105300 GCA_035762175.1 Polyangiaceae bacterium
TCAAGGTCGCCTCCGTGATGGCCCAAACATGCGTGTGCCTCTGGCCGCTGACCCGGTCCGTGGATTGACTTCTCAAGGGATCGGCGCGGCAATGTCTGCCAGCGACACCTAACCCATCAACGGAGAGGAAGGTCGGTTTACGGTGTCTAGACGTCCCCTCATCATCGCTTCCGCCGCGGCCCTGGTGATCTCGGGCGCCGCATTCGCAGCGCCCGCTGCCGGTGGCGACATCGCCGGCTCCGAGCTGGAGTCGGCCATGGAAGCGAATCCCGATGACCTCGCGATCAGATACGTCAAGCAGCACGCCAGCAGTTTGGGCGTAAGCCCCGAGGACGTGAGCGACGTCTTCGTCCTGTCCAGCTACGAGAGCCGGCACACCGGCGTCACCCACGTCAACCTCAACCAGCGCTACAAGGGCCTCGACGTCTTTGGCGGTCACGCCACCGTCAACGTCAACCCCGACGGCAGCATCCTCTACGTCGGAAACAGCTTCGTCGGCCTGCAGGAGGCCACGACCGCAGATTCCGAACTCGACGCCGTCGACGCTGTCGAAGCCGCAGCCAAGGGCCTGAAACTGACGAAGCCGCAGGACCTGCGGGTCATCAAGGCAGCACGCACCGCCCGCGATGAAACCACGTTGTCCGGCGGCGGTATCTCCAACGCGCCGATTATTGCCCAGCAGGGCTGGCTAGCCACTGAGGACGGTCTGCATCTGGCCTGGCAGCTCACGATCGACGACGTCTCCGGCGACCACTTGTGGAACGCCACTGTCGACGCCGACACAGGCGAGCTGATCGCCGTTGACGACTGGGTCGTCCAGACGTCCTACCAGGACCTCACGAGCACGCTCGCACGGGTCGGCTCCGCCGAGTCGTCCGCGGCTCAGAATCTGGCGGCCGGTCGGACGGCGTGGCAGTCCGCGAACCCCGTCGAGGACGGGTCGAGCTACCGGGCGTACCCGCAAGAGAGCCCGAACGATGGAGACCGCGTGCTGTTCGAGGAACCGGCCGACGGCACGGCGTCTCCGTTCGGCTGGCACGACACCGATAATGCCGCCGGTGCCGAGTACACGATCACGCGCGGCAACAACGTCCGCGCCTACCTCGACGAGGACGGCAACGACTCGCCCGACTTCGGCGGTCAACCCGACGGCGGGCCGGGCCTGACATTCGACCATCCGGTGGACCTGAACGAGCACCCGCAGAACTACCGTGACGCCACGGTCTCGAATCTGTTCTTCTGGTGCAATACGGCCCACGACCTGTGGTATCTGTACGGGTTCGACGAGGCCTCTGGGAACTTCCAAGCGAACAACTACGGCCGAGGCGGGTTCGCCAACGACGACGTGCGCTGCCAGGCGCAGAGCGGCGCGGGCCTGAACAACGCCAACTTCCGGACGCCGGTCGACGGCTCGACAACATCGTTCCCGAGAATGCGCATGTACCTGTGGCCGGGCAACCAGTTCGGCTTCCAGAACCAGGTGGTCATCGACGGTGTGGGCTCGTTCGGAGCGCGCTGGGCGCGGTTCACGCCGGCACCAACGGCCGCTGGACTGACCGGCCTGACGTTCGTCTACGCCGAATCCGGCTGTAAGGCGAACCGCTACCCTGACGAGCTGCCGACGACCGACTGGGCCGTAGTGACCGACGGCGGCACTGGCCCCAGCCTGTGCTCGTTCCAAGAGCGGGTGGAACTCGCCGAGGAGCTTGGCGCCAGCGCCGTGGTGATCGCCCAGGGCACGGACACTAACCCAACGGTCCTGTCCGGCTCCCTGGATGACAGCCGGCCGAACATTCCCGCAGTGAGTGTGGGAGTGGGCAACGCGGAGATCATCAAGGCCGCGATCGCCAAGGGGACGACGACCGGCACGGTGCGCAAGCATCCGGACCACCCGGGCATCCGGGACGGCGACTTCGACGCCGGGGTCATCTTCCATGAGTACGGGCACGGCCTGTCGAACCGGCTGACCGGTGGCCCGACCGTCAACTGCCTGGGCGGGGTCGAGCAGATGGGTGAGGGCTGGAGCGACTACGTCGCAATCGCAGCCATGATCGACCCGGAGGTCGACGATCCAGAAGGTACCCGGGGCATGGGAACCTACGTCATCTTCCAGGACGACCGGGGCGACGGCGGTATCCGGAACCGGCCGTACTCACGGACCATGGACATCCAGCCGTTCACGTACGACAGCATCAAGACCAATTCCTGGCTGAACAACACGACGATCGTCGCGCCACACCAGGTCGGTCACGGCTGGGCGTCGATTCTGTGGGACATGACCTGGGACCTGATCGACAGGTACGGGTTCAACCCGAACCTCTACCAGTCATGGGAGACCGGCGGCAACAACTTGGCCTACCAGCTGGTACTCGACGGGATGAAGATGCAGGGCTGCTTCCCAGGGTTCGTGGACGGCCGGAACGGCATCCTCGCGGCCGACCAGGCGCTCACCGGCGGCGACAACCAGTGCACGCTGTGGGCCGCGTTCGCTCGCCGCGGACTTGGCTTCAGCGCCGTACAGGGCAGCAGCGCGAACCGCGACGACAACCAAGAGGCGTTCGACACGCACCCTGACTGCGTCGACGGGTTCGAGGGCCAGGTGGCAGACCAGCCAGCGCTCAACGTCGTTGCGGCGGGGCGGACGGTGCCAATGACGTTCGACCGTCCTGACCTCACCGGTTTGGACGTGCTGGCGTCGAATTCGCCGTACTCCCGTCAGATCAATTGCGAGACCCTGGCCACAGAAGTCCCGGGTGCGGAGTTCGTTACACCGGGGGCGCTGCCCGTGGCTGCGGACATGCCCGGCGGTGCATCGCTGACCAGGAACTCGCAGGGCGAGTACACATTCCCGTGGCACACCGACGAGGACTGGGTCGGCACCTGCCGTGAGTTCGTTCTGACGCTGGATAACGGCGAACAACACCGCGCCTACTTCCAGTTCGTCGAACCCGAGTAGGAGCACTCACGAAGGAGGCATTCACACGCCGTAACTGGCGCGCCCGGCACGGAGCCCGGTGATCACAGGCTCACCACAGTCAGTCGATCATCCAGGCTCCGTGTCTTGCACCGCCTGGATCCCCACGCACGCGTGCGCCACACTGTGACGTCTGCACGGGCCGCGACATGCTTGCGGCGTGGGTCTCGGTTCAGTCCGGGGTAGCTCCTACCGTGCCACGTGCGGTGGCTGAGCTCGGACGTGGAGGGGGCACGCCGAGCCAGCCACCGCCCGGGTGTCCGTCAGTTCCGGGCGGCGAGCCGGCGGGTGGCGGCCGATGCAGAGCCGACGTGGTCCCTTGTTCCCTATCATCGCTAATTCGTCGGACGATGAGGAACTTTGAGGTATGTTAGGGTACATGACCGCGAGTTCTCGTCGGCTGTACTCGATCGAGCAGGTCGCGGATCGCCTCGGTCTCCATGTCCGAACGGTCCGCAACTATGTGCGCGACGGGCGGCTCCGGGCGGTTCGGATCGGCAAGCAGTACCGGATCGCGCAGGAAGACCTCGACGCGCTAACCGGGTATGCCGGCCCACCACAGTCGGAGGCGAGGGAGCCAAGGCATGTCGACGTTTCGGTCGTCGTCCAGATCGACCGGGTCGGCCGGGGTGAGGCCGACCGCCTCGCCAACACACTGATGGCCGCGACGGCCGGGCATCACGATGACGAACCGCTGCGGGTGGAGACCAGCTACCGGGAGGAGCGGGAAAGCATGCGGATCATCGTGTTGGGCGGGCTTGCCGCCAGCGCCGACGTGCTCCGGTTGATCGAGACGCTGACTCGGCGGGACGAGGCGGGATGAGCATCTACCGTTCGGCCACCGGCGCGGCGGCGGTCGAAGGCCGCTACCGGGATCTTCTCGATCGCTGGCCGGTGCCCAGCGAGCAGCTACGACTGTCGACTCGCGAAGGGACGACTTTCGTGGTGGCGTGTGGTCCCGAGGATGCGCCGCCCGCGGTGTTGATACAAGGCTCCGGCGCGAACGCCGCCATGTGGCTGCCCGACATGGCCGTCTGGGCCAAGGAGTTCCGCGTGTTTGCGGTGGATCTTCTCGGCGAACCGGGGCTGAGCGCGCCGTCGCGTCCGAAGCTCGCCTCGGACGCATACGCCTGCTGGCTGGACGAGGTGCTAAATCTGCTGGGGCTCGCCGAGGTTTCGCTGGTCGGCGTGTCGCTCGGCGGGTGGGTCGCGCTCGACTACGCGACCCGACAACCTGAGCGGGTACGGCGGCTGGTCCTGGTCAGCCCGAGCGGGCTCGGCCGTCCCCGGCTGCGTGGCCTGGTCACGGCGATTCTGCTGCGCCGTTCGGCGACTGGGGCAGGCGCACGATGTTCGCGAAGGTCATCGGCTCGGCCGCGCGCGCCGAATCGACCCCGTGGGACACCGATCTGCGTGACCTGGCGCTGCTCATCTCCGCGCACTTCCGGTATCGGGTCGAATCCGTGCCGAGGTTCGGGCCAGACCGGCTACGGCGGCTGTCCATGCCCGTGCTGCTGCTGGCTGGCGGTCGGGACATCATGCTCGACTCCCGTCAAAGCGCGCGCCTGCTCGAACGCGTCGTGCCCACCGCGACCGTACGCATGCAACCAGAGGCAGGGCACGTCGTCCTCGGCCAGACCGCAACCGTGCTCGACTTCCTGCGGGACGACTAGCCCGCTATTGAGCGACGGGGTTGAGTCCGGGGTGGTACCTAGCGTCGTGCCTGCGGTGGCTGAGCCCGTGCGCGGTGGGGGCACGCTGTGGTCGGCTACAGGCTGCGACCGGCGCACCACCGCTGATCGTCTGCGTTAGGCCGGGCGAAGGCCGCAAGAGTCAGGGCTGGCCGTCACCCTTCTTCTCCTCGAGCATCGAGGCAACCTTTTCGTCGATGAACTTTGTCATTGCCTGTTGTCCGTAGCCAAACAGGAAGGCGAGGAGAACGAGGGCAGCGACAGACGTATACACCCCGACGACGATCCCGGATCCGACCAGCAGGACACCGAAGAACGCCAGCCACATGCCAAGGGCCATCTTTGCCATGGTGAGAGCTGGCCTTGGGTCAAACCACAGTGTGTTCAAGACGGCCTGGCGCTTGTCATATATCCGGTACTGCGTGACCAGCGCGCCGAGAAGTCCACCGATTAGGCCGACGAAGAGCACGAGTGTCAGCAATAACGCGTTGGGCACGTCGCTCTCGTCACCGGGAGGTGGAATGATGGGGACATCCCTGACGAACAGCGCTTGAATCAAGATCAGAACCAGACCGGCGAGCAAGGCTAGGGCGGAAATTGCAAAGATGCCGCGTTGCCAGTTCCGCTCGGAAGCGTGCCTGTCTTCGGCTGCTTGGTGTGCCTCCCGGATCGCGTCGATAGCCCTTGAGCGCTGTTCTTGCGGTTTCTCAACCAGCGACTTGAGCTCACGTGATATGTGGATCGCCCGCGCTCGTGGCAGATGCTCATGCACGTGCTCTTCAGCGAGGTGCAGAAGGTCTGGAGTAGATTCGTAGCGATCGACCTCGACCTCGATATGGTGCAGTTCACTCCACGTCTCCTCAATCTTGTCGCCCTTTAGGCTGTCCCACCAGGAATGCGATCTCTCGAGGAGTTGCTTGCGGTCATCTAGATCTTGGCGCCAGTTCTCGAATTTGCGTTTTCCGGCTGATTCTGACGCCTGGAGGTCATCCACCTTCTCTCTGAGAATCTGGGTGTGTGCTTTAGCCTGTACTGTCCAACCTCCCATGCTGAACACCCCCATGACGATTGCCATCAACTTGAAGTGTCGCTGATGAATACATCAAGACATAGAGGCGAATGGCCTACCCAAGCGTGTGTTCGGCCCGACGCGGCGGTCAGAAACGGTGGGTCTGCCGCATGACCAGCATGATCAGCCCGAGCAGCAGCCGCCCAGCACCGGCAACGAGGGTGGCGACGATCGGGTTGAAGAAGCTGCCGGGCTCTTCGGTAGTTGTGCTGGTGCGTTCCCCGCCCTTTCGGCCTGCAACTCAGCGCGGCTGCCCTGAATCCGACGCCAGTATGTCCACACTGTTCATGACACCGACCGCTGTGGCCGGCTGAGCCGTAGCCCAGCCGGCCGAAGCGGCCTCGTGGCGCCGCTAGCCGGGCAAGCCGAAGGAGTAGACCTTGTTGTTCGGCGTGCCGAAGAGGCTGTAGCCCGACCCCCAGAACAGCCGGCCCTCGGAGATGGCGGCGCCCGACAGGCAAGAGCCGCCACTGGGGAAGGTCCACAGGATGGCTCCGGTGGCCCCATTCAGGGCGTACATGTGGCCCTGCGGGTCAAGAGCGCAGCCGAAGACGACGCCGTTTGCCGTGGTCACCGGGCCGGAGGGGCCTCCACCAAAGGGCGTCCCACCGAACGTCGGCACCGTCTGCCACAGCAGCTCACCAGTGACGGCGTCGATACCGCTCCACACACCGTCGGTCGTGCTCGTGCCATCGGGCAGGGTCCACGGAACCGCGTTGCTGTTGGCGTCGCCGGTGTAGACCCGCTTGTTATCGACGGCCGAGCCCCACTGCAGGCCGCCGGCCGTCCCGCCCGGACCAGCTTGGGTAACCCATTGGACCGCCCCTGTGTCGGGGTCGAGCGCCCAGTATTGGCCGCTCTTCTGGCCCACCCCGACGACATCACGGTTCTGGTTGCCATCTCGGACGGTGAATAGGGCCGGCGCTTGGCCGAAGTCGAAGTCGGGTCCGGCTGGCTCGGGGCAGTTGGTGCCCTCGCCGAGGAAGGGGATGCAGTCGACCGTCCAGGCGTCGAAGCCCAGTGCTCGCGTCACCCACCGGATGGCACCTGTCTTCAGGTCGAGCGCCAGGATGGAGTCGAAGTGGTTGTCCGCCGGCAGACACGCCTGCTGCGCCTCCGGGTCGTTCCCTGCAGCGGCGATGCATTCGAGGGCCTCTGGCGGCGCGTCATAGTTGTTCCCGGTGGCGATATACAGCTGTCCCCGCTTCGTGTCGATCGCCGGAGAGCTTCCCCATACCGCGTTTCCGGGGAAGCCGGGCGGCGCCGTACTGGTCTGCCAGACGATGGCGCCAGTGTTCAAGTCGAGCGCCGCCATCTGGCCTCTGAACGAGCAACAGTCGTACCCGGGGATGAGAGCGAACGACTCCTCAAGGGAGGACGTCCCGACGTAGACGCGGTTACCGAAGACCGTGGCCGACTGCGTGATGATGGCCGCCGGGTGCGTGTCCAGGGTGGTGCTCCACAGCAGAGCTCCCGTGTCCTTGTCGAAGGCGAGGACCTTTCCACCGCCGCCGAACGGTCCCTGGGTGCCAATGATCAGTTTGTTGCCGGCAATGGCGGGCGTGGCCCTGGCCTTGTCCCCGGGCACGCCGCTGGCGGCTGCGATGCTGGCCCTCCACCGCTCGACTCCGGTCCACTTGTCAACGGCGTACAGGTTGCCGGCCCAGTCGGGAAAATACACAGTGTCGGCATCGACCGCCGGCGTGGCCGACACGTCCCCGCCCGTCGTGAACTCCCACTTCACCTCAAGCTTGTCGACGTTGCTGACGCTCAACGTCTTCTCGTTCGGTTGAAACCGCGTGTTCTGCGGGTTGCCGCCGGCCGAGGTCCACTGGCTGCCGCCGTCAGCGGCGAACGCTACCCCTCCCAGCAAAGCGCCGACGGCGATGACCGCTAAGCCGCCTGACGCACCCCTGATCCATCCCATCGTGCCCCCCCAAGAAGTATTAGGGCGCGGAAGAACGAGAACGAAGCCAATGGATAGGCCGTGGCCGCCCCCCTGCCGCCCAGTGCCCTGCCATAGGGCACAGCCGAACTCTAGCCGGATTGAACTCTCGCGTACCCCAAACGAGACATTCTCTATCTCGTTCCTCGATCACATCCCGTTTCAAGGTCTTCGATCACGTGCATAGTGAATTCTGCGAATTGGGCCTCGCGGACAGGCCGGCTTGTTCGACCAGGTCCCAGTCCACGCCCGTGGGCGCGGCGTCGATCTTGACGAACCGGAAGCCGCTCGCCACTTCGAAGCGCCTCGAAGCTCCGCCGACGTCATGTTGATGACCCCGTAGTGTGCGGCGTCCTTGACGTTTGGCAACCGCTCTCGGCCGCGAGACCTTCCGCTTCCAGAGGCGGCGCGGGAACAGTCTGGGTGCCGAGCCAGTCGAGGTACGCCCGATGCACCGACCGCGCCTCGGCGCCCGTGCAGCATCGACCAGGCCTTGCGCCGTGAACAGCGTCATCTGCGTGTCATCGGTGATCAGGTTGCTCACCATCGTCGTCAACCCGGCAGGGCCGAACCGCTCGATGATCTCCCGCCGGGACGAGAACTCGACCGCGCCGCCAAGAGCGTCCCCAACAGCGCCGCCGACCAGGCAACCGCGCACCCGCTCGCGTTCGGTTTCCCAGGGCAACACCACGGGCTCACTCGGAACGCCGCCGGCCAGCAGCCGTTCGAGCACGTCGCCCAACCAAGGCGGGTAGATGCGCTCGTCGCTGGCGCGCAACTCGTCCGTGCTCCACCAGTGGTGGCCGACGATGACATCGCGCTCCAGTTCGGTGTGGCCCGCCGAATCGAGCTGCCGGTCGGCCGGCCGGAGGAAGAAGTAGTGGTCTGATCCACGGAACGCGACTCCGCCGTCAGAGGTGCACCAGGTGCCCCTGCTCACCGCCACCACCACGCCAAGCTCAGCAGACCGGGCCGCGATGCCGGTCTCTTCGAAGAGCTCCCGGGTTGCTGCCTCCGCCACCTCCTCGCCGTCATCCACACCGCCGCCCGGAGTGACCCAGAAGTCGTCGTTGTCGAGTCCCGCGTCCAGCCCTCGACACCGAAACAGAAGAACCCGGCCCTCGCCGTTGACCAGCAGAACTCGAGCGTTGTCGCGGGCTCGAACCTCGGGGAGGCTCACGTGCACGATCTTCGCACACCGCTCACAAGGTTTGAGCCCGACGAGATGGCCGTACGTGGACTACGCCGGTGCCGAAACCGCCAGACCGATCAGATCTTGCGCTGGCAGACGATCGATGCCGATTCGGTCCAGGTTGCGCCCTGGTCGCGGGACTCGTACTGCGTCCAGACGAAACCGTCGGCTTCGATGTCATGGAAGGTGTCACGCGTGTGCAACTCATCAGGCTGCGTATCCGGCTCGAGGGTGAGCACATCGTCCTTCACCAGCCCGGTCATCGCTTGGCTGGCCGGAGCGATGTCGGTGCCGGCGAGGTTGCTTACTCCCACGAACTTCCATGCTTCCTCTGCGGGGTCGTACAGGGTGATGGCAAGTGATTGGAAGTCCCGCGCGAGAGAGGCGAACGGGGGAACAAGATCACCCTCACGCTGGTAATACAGGTGCTCGATGGCGAAGCCGCCCGCGCTGTGCTTGAACGCCCACGTCGATGGAAACGCGTACCTGGCGCCGAAGCGAAGCCTGCACGACCACACTCCAACCAGAGCTGCGAAGAAGTCGTTCTCGGGCGGTGCATTCTCCCCCGGCTCGCCAAACGGGTGCTCCGGGTCGTTGTCGAGGAACGCGCGGATAGGCGCCGGCAATCGGTCGAACGGGTCAGTGGTCGCCGACGGTGAGCTGGCAGCAGATTCATCGCCCTCGGACGAGCCACTCTCACACCCGAAGAGTGCGAGCGCCACAACAAGCGCGGATGCTGCAGCAAGAAGACGACGCATAGTGATGCCAGCCCTTCGAAGTGCTCAATGGCCCAATTGTCAGGGCTGCATTACCGCAGTGGCTTGAACATTCGTGCTCAGTTCCAGCCGCAGTGCCGAGGGCGGCCTAGCGGTGTAACGCCGTACGGTGCGGGTCAAGTGCGCATGATCGGCGAAACCGTACTTGCTGGCCAGCTGGGCTATATCGGCCTCGCCCGCGGCCAGATCGCCGAGCACCGACCGTACTCGCATCTCGTTCCGGTACGCCGAAATCGTTCGACCCGTGACCCAGCGAAAGACCCGGCTGAGATGATGCGGAGAGGATCCCACCAGCCCGGCGAGCTCGACGAGATCGGCGGTCAGATAACCATTCGACAGCGCCTCCTGAACTGCTGCGGCCAGTCGCCGATGGGCGACCTGCGTTGACGGACGAGTCCCGGAGGAAGACCCGGTCGCAGTCGGCAATCGCTCCAGCAGCAGGTGAATCCCCTCAGCAGCTTCGAAGCAATCGACCCCGCGTTCGCAGGCTGCAAGCAATCGGCGATGGCGGACGTCGAACGCCACGTCGGTAGGCAGCTGCCACGAATCTCTGGCGGCCGGCTCGACGTACTCGTGATAAGCGTCGGCCGTGAAACCGATGACCGTGCACAGATCAACCCCGCCCAGCGGATATGCGAACCGCTCCTCCGCCCCCTCGCGGCTGAGGAAGCCGCCGCACGCGTCGATGAAAGCCTCCTCCCCGTCAGATTGCCTCAGGAAGCCGCCACGCCGCACGAGAATGACGGCGTACCCGACATCCACCCCCATCGGGGTCCAGCGGGCAGGACCGCCGTCCGCACAGACGTCGTCGATAACCATCCCGGGCATAGCCGCCAGCCGCCGCCGATGCAGCCGCCGTTCCACCATGCAAGGCTAGGCGAACCCAATGACTAGGTCTACCGCGGATGACGTCGTTGTGGACTTCCGGGCATTCTGGGGCTCGTCCCACGGCTTCCGTGTACTGGCGCTGCGGGCGGCTCAAGGCCAACGGCAGGACGACCACAGGCCGGCCGCCTCCTCACGCGCCCGCCGCTCCGCTTCTTCGTATATCTCGGCCAGTCTCGGGTCCTCGTCCGCGTATCGCGACACCCAGCGAGCGAGCCCGTCCCGGACCAGTACGCGCCCCACGTCGTCGCCGTCCAACTCGGCAGCGCGTAGGAGGCGTCCGTGGCTGTCCCGGTCCGGCCCTGACTCCGTCGGCACAAGCCGCACCGTCGCCCCCAGGACTAGTTCGTCCAGCGCCTCAGCTGACTCGGCGTAACCGCACGCCTCCAGTTCGGGCGTGTCGACCTGGGGGAGACGGACTCGTTCGGTCGTTCCCACGGAAAGCTCGACGTCGAACGTGTCGCCGTCCACCACATGCACGACGAGGGCTTCCTCACCGTCCGTCGCAGAAGACTCCAGTCCAGCCTCGGCGACAGCGGCCGACGGCTCACGACTGTCAACTGCACACCCCCCGCCGGCAAGCATGACGACCAAGGCAGTCAAGATAAGTCGCCAAACCTGCATCGGCACGGTGTTCACTCCTTCACCAGTCGGCGCGGCCCTCGGTTTCGACGCCACGTCGGACTCGGCAATTGTGACCACGTCCAGTTCTGTCTTCGCGATGGTCGACCGGATCAGCGACGGACGCGGCAGCGGATGTGAGTGGCCTCGGGTGTGTCGATCATCCGGACGATCTCCAACTCGACGCGCGACGGCATCAACCTCGACAGCCGTCGGCCACGGCCGAGGAGCACCGGGATCTGATGGATCTGCATCTCGGTAAGGAAGGAGCCGTTGAACAACGGCCCTACTCGGCACGCGCCGGTCGGTAACACAGCAGCACCACTCCGGAGGGAAACGTCGTCGAACCAGTGAGTTGCAGCCGAATAGGCCCGATGCCGTCGAAGATCCGCGGCCCGGAAGCCCACAGAAACGGTTGCACCCAGAACCTGACCTCGTCGACCAGGCCATGCGCGGTGACATCGCGGGCAAGCTCACCGCAGCCAGGGATGATCAGATTGCCATTGTGCTCTTCCTTGAGGGAGCGCACACCCTCTGCCACGTCGCCTTCGATCAGGGTGGCATTCCACTCCAGCGGCTCCCTGAGGGTCCGGGACGCCACGTACTTGGGCATGCTGTTCATCCGGTCCGCATATGTTTCGAATCCCGGGACTGCTGTCAGTTGTGGCCAGACGGCAGCCAGCCCTTCGTAAGTCTTGCGCCCCAGCACCATCGCATCGGCAGCCAGCCAATGCTCCAGGTCCGCCGCCTGGGTGTCCGGGTCAACCACGAACCAGGTGTCTGGCGACGGCGCCTCGAAGGCGCCGTTCACCGTGATCGCATTATTGATAATCAATCGCCCCATGAGAACCTTCCCTGGTGGGCTCGGTGCGAGCTCACGCTCGACACTTTGGAGGGCCGCTCGGACGGGTTCGCGGGCGCGCCACCAGCGGTGAGAGGGTTGGTCGTCGACATCGCCGCCGACGAACTACCCCTGGCAGTCCACCGGATCATGCTCGCCGGTCACATTCAGGCCGTGGAGCCGTTCGACGTCGTGACGCCAGCCGAGGCAGGCGCAACTACTGCTTGACGTCAGCGTCTACAGAAATCGACCCAATGCCACCGACGTGCCGAGCATGGAAGTCGCCTTGATCGATGACAACAAGGGCTCCGCACTGCAGAACTAGCCGGCGGCCGCACGCCTCCTGCGAGCAGACGAATAAGACCTCGGAGCCGTTGTGAGCCTCGACGTGCATCTGATGCGTGTTCATGTATATGTGTCCCCCTGGGCGGTCGGGTGAAAACCCAACAGTACGGGATAAAGGAGTCACCTCGGCGACGTCGCCGGCGGAATGTTGTGGTTGTGCCGAAACAGGTTGGTCGGGTCGTAACGGTTCTTGATGGCGGCCAGCCGGTCCCAGGTCCGCCCGGGATAGGCGTCGCGGACGCGCTTGTCGCCCTCATTGCCGAGGAAGTTGACGTAGATTCCCGCATCCCCGTTCCTCAGTGCACCAGCGAAGTCGCTAGCCCACGCCTCATGGGCCGGTGTCTCGTCCGAATGCTCGTACACCGCGCCCAGAGAGATCATGAAGCGGCGGCCGCGGTGGGCGAACGCCGTGGCATCCTCCGGTACCCGAGCCATCGCTCCGCCCAGTGCCCGCAGCTGCGCCACCGCCATTGGCGCAACGGACGCCTGGAGATTCGACACGACCGCCTCCGCGATCTGGCCGTCCACGGCGTCAACGAAAATCGAGCGGGTCACCTCCTCGACAACGCGAGGGGGTTCGCCGAGCAGCTGGTAGATCTGCGGATAGGGCATCGGACCGACCGTGTCCATGATTGGCGTGGCCAGCTTCCGGAACGGCTCGACGGCGCGCTCGCCTGCCTCAACTGATCCGGCGTAGCAGAGCATTGCCAGGACGAGGAGCCGGCCATGATGCTCAGGAGGCACGAAGGGCATGGGCGGTGCGACCATTACGTTTGCGATGACCGAGAGCTCTTCGGGCGCGGCATCAGCCTCGGCGATAACGGACGCGATGACATCCGATGTGCCAGGAAGCGTCAGTAAACCGCCGACGATCGAATCCACCTCGTGCAGTCGGTACTTGAACCTTGTGGCGACGCCGAAGTTCCCGCCACCTCCGCGGATGGCCCAGAACAAGTCCGGCTCACTTTGCGCGTCGACCCGGTGGATCTGGCCGTCGGCGGTGACGATTTCGGCCGCGAGCAGATCGTCGATGGTCAAGCCGTACTTTCGGAGCAGGAAACCCACACCGCCACCCAGCGTGAGCCCGCCGATGCCCACCGAGCCGGTGTCGCCGAACCCGGTGGCCAACCCATGCTCTCCCGCCGCTTTCGTGTACTCGCCGGCGGTCAATCCTGTCTCCGCCCACGCGGTTTTCGCCTCGGGGTCGATCTCCAGGCCGCGCATGTTCGCCATATCGAGTAGGACCGCGCCGTCTACCACGCTGTGACCGGCCAGGCTGTGACCGCCGCTGCGGACGGTCAGCGCCACCCCGGCATCTCGGACGGCAGACACAACGCGCGCCACTTCAGCCGTGTCCGAGGGGCGGAGGATCACCGCCGGGCGCCGGTCGAACTTGCCGTAGAACACCGCCCGCGCAGCGTCGTACCCTGCATCGTCCGGCGTGATAACGGGGCCATCGAGTTCCGCACGAAGTTGTGGGATCAACGTGGAGGCGGCGCTGAATGGCGACGTCATGTCATGGGCTCCCTCAGATCGGCGGGGCATTCCAGTCGGGACTCTAGAGGGGGACACTGACAGCTCGAATCGGTGAAGTTGCCAGCCGTCTGTGCTGGAGGGCACGCAACCGGCACTACCCCGCGTCGGGCGTTTGGCCGGCGACTACGAAGACGGGTACGGCACGGCCGGCACGTACGCCTTAGCGAGAACGACGGGCTTGTCCACCCGCCGACTAGCCCGCGCGGCCTGCCGCCGTTGCTCGGCCACCTAAGCTTCCTCAGCTGAAGAACTGCGTCAGCTCGCGGTTGAGTTGCTCCGGGTCCTCGGTCGGGATCGAATGGTGCGAGGCACCTCTGAGCACAGCAGTCTGGACGTCTCGCATGAGTTCGCTCGCACGCTCAGCAAGCCGTCCGGAGTCGTGTGCCCGGCTGTGCTCAGCCACGAGCACCAGAGTGGGCACGCCCATTGCCCGCAGCTCTTCCGTCGCCGGTCGGCGAGGTAGCACGATCCGGGGTCTGGGCAGCTCGCTGCCGATGGAGATCAGATCCAGCCACGCCGAGTCGATCGATCTGCCGCCGGTCTCCCAATGCAGCAGAGCTCGCATGCGCCGGCGGTCCGGACGGACGACCACAGCAAGCGCGTGCAGGCGGTAGCGAAGGCTGAGGCCCGCGAAACAGTCGGTCGGATCGAGCAGAGCCAGCCGGCTCACCCGCTGGGGCGCATGCATCGCGTAGTTCAGCGCCACCCAGCCGCCGTACGAGTGCCCACACAGCTTTGCCAGATATAGCCCCAGTCCGGCGAACACCTCGTCGAGCCACTGCATGAGACCGCTGCGGTCACGGATTGGCGGACCCGAGGGCTCGCTCCGTCCGACGTCATTGATCGGATCGATTGCGTACACGCGATGGTTCTGGCTCAGCTCGCCGACGTTCGCGAACCATACGGCCGAAGTCGCCCCACCCCCGGGGATGAGCACAAGAGGCGTGCCTCCTGTCGGGCCACAGACCTGCATATGAGTCACGCCAAATCCGGTGGTGACGTCAACGGATTCCACGGCCAGCGGCCACTTTGCCAGGACAGTGTCGTACGCAGACGAGAACTCTGCTCGACGCTGATCCGTCGACCCGGCCCTTCCGCCGTCGGCAGGTGTTGTGTCCGCCATCGCCATCACCCGTTCACCTGCAGTCTCGGCATTCCGTTGACCGAGATCGTAGCCTCCAGCGATGCCGGGTCGGGCGTTCAGCCAGAGGCGAAGCGGATTGCACAGCCACGGTCCGCGTAAGCAAAGATGAGACCTGCGCACTGCACGCGACAACACGGGGGTTCGGTGGCCACCAGACCTGTACTGCTCAGCGTGGACGACGACCCGGCGGTCAGCCGCGCCCTGGCGAGGGATCTGCGCCGCCGCTACGGCGAGAGCTACCGGGTGGTCCGCGCCGAGAACGGCCCGGCCGGGCTCGAGGCGCTCCGCGAGCTCACCATCCGCGGCGAGGCGACCGCAGTGCTGCTGGCCGACCAGCGGATGCCCGGCATGTCCGGGGTCGAGTTCCTCGAGCAGGCCATGGACCTCGCACCGCGCGCCAAGCGGGTCCTGCTCACCGCCTACGCCGACACTCAGGCAGCCATCCGGGCGATCAACGAGGTCGACCTCGACCACTACTTGCTCAAGCCGTGGGATCCGCCCGAAGAGCAACTCTACCCCGTCCTGGACGAGTTGCTCGAGAAGTGGACCAACGACGCCCGGCCCACTTTCGAAGGCATCACCCTGCTCGGCCATCAGTGGTCGGCCGAGACCCAGCAGCTCAGGGAGTTTCTGGCCAGCAACCAGGTCCCCTACCGCCATCTGCGCGGGGACGAGGCCCAGGCGGTCCAGCGAGCCGCCAGACTCCAGAACGCCGCCCTCCCCGCTCTAGTGATGCCAGACGGCGTCGTGATGAGCCGGCCCAATCTCCGCGACGTCGCCGAACGAGCCGGCCTAGCGACCACGGCGGGCAGCCCGTTATACGACGTCGTCGTCATCGGCGGCGGGCCGGCCGGGCTGGGCTCGGCCGTTTATGCAGGCAGCGAAGGGCTAAGGACGCTGCTGGTCGACCGCGCGGCAATTGGCGGGCAGGCGGGGCAGAGCAGCCTGATCGAGAACTACCTCGGCTTCCCTCGCGGGGTCTCCGGTTCCGACCTCGCCCAGCGGGCCCGTGACCAGGCGGTCCGTTTCAACGTCGAGGCGCTGACCACGGCTGAGGTCGTAGATCTGGTTCCGCAAGGCGACGGGCGGATTGTCCGATTCGCCGACGGCGGCGCAGTCACGGCACACGCCGTGGTGCTAGCGACCGGGGTCACGTGGCGGCGACTTCCAGCAGCAGGCGCAGACGCGCTCGCCAGCCGTGGCGTCTACTACGGCGCCACCGCGCACGAAGCCCTCGACTGCCGGGACGAAGAGATCTACATCGTCGGCGCCGCCAACTCTGCCGGCCAGGCCGCATTGCACTTCGCGCAATATGCCAAGCGGGTCGTCCTACTGGCCCGCGGCGAGAACCTGCGGCGTAGCATGTCGGAGTACCTCGTCGAACGGATCGAGGCCACGCCCACCATCGACGTCCGCACCCGCACCGAGGTACAGGCCTGCGAGGGCCACGGTCGGCTCGAGCAACTGGTGCTGAGCGACTCGCACGCACCCGACACCCGTGAGGTCGTCTCAGCCTCTCGACTGTACGTGTTCATCGGGGCAGCCCCGCAGACCGATTGGCTCAGCGAGGATTTCGTCCGCGACAAGCGTGGCTTCCTGCTGACCGGACCGGCCCTGCTGGACGAGGAAAGACGCCCGCCCGCCTCGTGGCCGCTCGCACGCGACCCTTACCACCTCGAATCCAGCGTTCCCGGCGTGTTCGTCGCCGGCGACGTCCGCGCCGAGTCCGTGAAGCGCGTCGCGTCCGCGGTCGGCGAAGGCGCCATGGCCGTCACGCTGATCCACCGATACCTGGAGGCAGTATGAGCCGCATCGACATCGGAGAGCTGCGGACACTCTTCCTGTTCGAAGGCCTCACCAACGAGCAACTCCAGTGGATCACCGATCGGACCGAAGTCCGGACGTTCGACACCGGTGCGGTCATCTGCCGAGAAGGCGAACCGGCCGAGGCGCTCTGGGTACTGCTCGACGGCAGGATCCGGCTGTCGCGGATGGCGTCCGGCGAGGAGACCGTCGTCAACGAGACGGACCATCGCGGCGCGTACGCCGGGGCCGTCCGGGCCTACTCCGAAACGGCATCCGAGACCTATCTGAGCACGTTGACAACCACGCAGCCGAGCCGCTTGCTGCGCCTTCCGGCCGAGGACTTCGCGACGTTCGTCCGTACCGAGCTGCCAATGGCGGTCCACCTGCTCGATGGCCTGTACATGGGCATCCGGAACACCGAGGCCACGGTCCGCCAGCGTGAGCATCTCGCCCAGCTCGGTACCCTGTCAGCCAACCTCGCGCATGAGCTCAACAACCCGGCGGCGGCCGCCGTCCGCGCGACCGGCCAGCTCCGCGCTCGGGTGGCCGGCATGCGACACAAGCTCGGCATGATCGCCGATGCAGGCCTTGACGCAACCCTCATAGCCCGGCTCATCGCGTTGCAGGAGGCGGCCGTCGAGCAGGCGGCCAAAGACCGTGAGCCGCTGTCGGCCCTGCAGGAGGCCGACCTCGAGGACGAACTCCTCGACCGGATGGACGATCTCGGGGTCACCGCACCGCATGACCTCGCGCCGGTCTTCGCCGCCGCGGGGCTGGACACCGCCTGGCTGGACGGCGTCGTCGAGGAGGTGGGACGGGATGCCCTCGACGGCGCTCTGCGCTGGCTTGGGTACACCCTGGAGACCGAGGCGCTGATGAACGAGATCGAGGACGCGACGTCGCGCATCTCCACGCTCGTCGCCGCCGTCAAGCAGTACTCGTACCTGGACCAGGCGACGCATCAGGACATCGACCTGCACCCCGGCCTGGACAGCACGGTGGTCATGCTCGGGCACAAGCTCAGCGGAGTACAGGTGGAGCGCGACTACAACCGGACGCTGCCGCCGGTACCGGCCTACGCGGCCGAGCTGAACCAGGTGTGGACCAATTTGATCGACAACGCCGTGGACGCAATGGACGGCCGAGGCGTGTTGCGACTCCGTACGTCGTGGGACGGCGACTTCGCCGTCGTAGAGGTCACGGACGACGGCCCTGGCATCCCGGATGAGGTGCGGGGCAGAATCTTCGAACCGTTCGTCACCACCAAACCCGCAGGAAAAGGCAGCGGCCTGGGCCTCGAGAACGCTCGACGCATCGTGGAGCGTCGGCACGGCGGATCGCTGTCGTTCGCCACTGGACCCGACGGCACGACGTTCACCGTCCGCCTGCCGCTGAATGTCCCGCTGGACAAATGAGGGAGCACCGATGAGCGGATGGCGGGTCCGGACCGCCGAGGTGGGGCGAGCCGAATGCGGCCACCTCGAGGGTCTGCCTGACGAGGTTGCGCCCGCCGGCGAGTGCGAGGACTGCATACGCGAAGGCACCGTGTGGGTTCACCTGCGCCGCTGCCTGGGGTGCAGGCACGTGGGATGCTGTGACAACTCGCCACGGCGGCACGCCGCGGCACACTGGCGAGCCACCGGCCACCCAGTAATGGCCTCGGCGGAGCCCGGCGAGGGATGGGCGTGGTGTTACCCGGACGAACTGCTCCTCGTCCACGCCCGCGACTGACAGCGGTCCACTGCTTTCAGGTCACTCCGCTGAACGCGCGCTCGCGAGGTCGGCGGTGAACGAGGTGCCGTTAGCCGCGACCAGCCGAACCTCCTGGATGGCGGCGACCCTGGAGTCAACCGTCCCGCCGCCACCGCACCCATCTGTCTCGACCTCGCAACTCGCGATCGTGCGGTCCCCGTCGGCTGTCGTAACGACCAAGTCGTACGCGCCTGGTGCTGGGTCCGGTCCGAGAACGGCGAAGACCCAAGACGGTTGTCCGTCGTAGAGGAAGACGTGCCCGACCTCGGCGCCGGCGGCGTCAGTGAGGGGCTGGGCCGCGAAGTACTGGCCGTTGGCGATTTCGAGCGTCTCGCGGTAGTCGGCCGCCAGCTCCCGGTCCTCGGTCGTGGCCTGCCAGACGGTGCCCGCTCCCGCGATGCCAAAGATCGCAGCGGCAGCCGCGTAGAGCGCGGGCCGGGTGAACCAGTGGCGCAGGCCTCGTGACGGCGCAGCGGTCGATGCCGCGATGCGGTCGAGTACCGCACTCTCGAAGGCGGCGGGAGGCTCGCGCTCCGGCGCGATCAGCAGCACCTCGTCGGCCAGCCGGCTCAGCTCGTCCAGCTCCTGCCGGCACTCGTCACATTCGTTGAGATGCCGCAGCATTCGTGCCCGGTCAGCCCCGCTGGCCGCACCGGTAGCCACTTGGGCGAGCAGGTCGGCCAGTTCGACGCACTCAGTCCGGTCGTCCACGGCTCACCTCCAATGTCGATCGCAGTTTGGCCAGCCCGGTACGGATGCGGGATTTCGCGGTTCCGAGCGGGATGTCCTGCCGGTCGCTGATCTCTTGTGCGGTCAGGCCGAAATGCACCGCCAGCACAACTGCGACAGCCTGTTCGCGCGGAATCGAGCGCAGCGCGGCAGAGATGTGGTCGCTGTCGGCGTGCCTATCGCTGTCGTCGACGCCGGCGACGAGCAGCTCGGCGACCGCAGCCGGGTCGACCGGTAGCGCCCTCCGGACCCGCAACATGTCGATGGCCAGATTTCTGGTGATGGTAAGCAGCCAGGTCGACACCCTGCCCCGCCGCGCGTCGAAGCTGCCCGCGTGCCGCCACGCTCGGAGAAACGCCTCCTGGGCTACCTCCTCGGCGTCCGCCGCGGTTCCAACAACGGTTAACGCCAGCCCGTAGACCCGGGCCTGGAACCGGCGGACGAAGGTGGCCGCGGCGTCAGTGTCTCCAGCCGCCATTCCGGCGAGCAGCGCTTCGTCCGAGACTTTCACACCCAGTACTACGTAGCAGCGCGGCAAAAAGATTGATGTCACAAACGATCCATTCAGGGTCGCCCTCCGTAGTACACGGCATAACCGAATGATGGGGAGGAACAGGGATGTCCAGGCTGCGAATTGGGTCAGTCGTCGGGGTTGTGCTGCTGCTCGCGGCGTGCGGGAGCGACGGGGGTGGCGACGCAACCACCGCGTCCGGCGAAGGCGGCATGACCTTGTCGATTACTGCACCGGAAGACGGTGCCGAGGTAAGCCCACCGTTCACCGTCCAGTTCGACTCGAGCGAGGAGCTCGGGCCGACCGAAGACGGCGTCCACCACGTCCACATCTACTGGGACGGCGACGACAGCGAGTACACGGTCGTTGAGGCGGACAGCTTCGAGATCACCGAGGCACCGGACGGAGAGCACACGCTCAGCGCCTCGCTGCGAAACGCCGACCACTCTCCGGCCGGAGTGGAGGCAGAGATCTCCGTCACTGTCGGTGGAGGCGACGGGTCGGGCGCCGACAAGGGTGACGACGGTGGTATCAGCTACTGACCGCGACGCCCGAGTAGAGCGAAACAACCGGCGGACCAGATGGTTCCACGCCGGGATCTATGTCGCCGTGCTCGGTCTGCTCGCGACGGGGTGGTGGCTGTGGACTGGCCAAGAAGGCCGGCCGAGCGTGCTGGCCCGGCTTTCCGGGGTCAGCGACACCGACCTGCATACCTACCTTGGATGGGCACTCGCTGCGGTCGCCGGCATCGGCGTGGTCCTTGGCTGGCGGGCGGCGATGATGCTCGCGCGAGACTCCGTCCGGTACCGCAGAAGTGACCTCGCGTGGTTCGTGCGATGGCCGCGGGCGGTATTCACGGGACGGTTCGCCCGCCATGACGGGCACTTCGACCCAGGGCAGCGCATCGCCAACATCGCGATGATCGCGCTGTTGCTTGCGCTTGTAATTTCCGGGATCGGCCTGGTCGTCGTAAGTGGCGGGCCGGCGTTCGTCTGGTTCGGCCGCATCCATCGCTGGTCGACCTACTTGTTCACACCGATCGTCGTCGGCCACATACTCGTCGCGTCCGGGATCCTCCCCGGTTACCGGGGGGTATGGCGGTCCATGCACTTCGGCGGACGGCTGCGGGAACGCGACGCCGCCCGGGTGTGGCCTGCGTGGATGGCACACACCCGGGCACGGCGCCGGGATGACGGGCGCTAGCTGTGGCTAAGCGACGGCAGGCGGCGCAGCGGCCCCGGCAGCCACCAGTTGCGCTCGCCCAGCAACCGCATCGCCGACGGCAGGATCACCGCCCGGACGATCGTCGCGTCGATCAAGACGGCCGCCGCCATGCCCACGCCCATCTGCTTGAACTCGACCATCGACAGCAGGGCGAAGATCGAGAAGACGGCGACCATGACGAAGGCCGCGCTCGTCACCACACCGGCTGACGCCGTGATGCCGTGTTCAATGGCCGTCCGGTTAGACATGCCGGCCAGTCGGCCCTCGCGGATCCGGCTCACCACGAAGATGTGGTAGTCCATCGACAGGCCGAAGAGGATCACGAACAGGAACAGCGGCAGCCAAGTGATGATCGCACCGGTCGAGGAGAACCCGAGCAGTCCCTCTGCCCACGAGTTCTGGAACACCAACACCAGCAACCCGTACGCCGCTCCCACCGACAACAGGTTGAGCCCAGCAGCGGTCAGCGCCACCGTCAGCGATCGGAACGCCAAGGTCAGCACGACGACACTAAGCAGCATCACGAAGCCGATCACGTAGGGCAGCCGCTCGCCCATCTGGTCGCGGAAGTCATTCTCCCCGGCGATCGGCCCAGTGACGCCGGCGTCGATGCCGTCCAGCGAGCTAAGCGACTCGTCCACCATCGCTCGCAGCGAGTCCAGGGATTCGCGCTGCTGAGCGTCGTCCAGCCCGCCAGCAACCGGCACGAGGAACCGGACGACCTCTCCCCCGGCAGCGAGCTCGACGGATGGGACGCCCGCGGCGGCGAATACCGGATCGGCCTCCGTACGCTCGGTCAACTCCGCCACGGCTGCCTCGACCGCCGGGACGTCGAGCGACCCGCCATCCTCGGCCCAGACCGCAACGGTGTGGGCTGTGCCCTCCCGCGGGTACGCGTCGGAGATCCGGTTCAGCGTCTCGACCTCGGCGATCGAACCCGGCAGGTCGTCCAGTTCCGGCTCGCCCAGTTTCATTCCCACAGCTGGAGCCGCCAGCGCGCCCAAGGCGAGGACACCGACCGTGAAGGACACGGCGGGACGGCGCAGCACCGGGCGGAGCACCGCCGGCCAGAACCGCGATCCGCCCTCACGCCGGGTCAGCCGCCACAGCAACGGAATCCGCGGCCGGTCCACCCAGCGGCCGAGCAGCGCCAGCAGCGCCGGCAGCACGGTCAGCGACCCGACCACGGCCACTGCGATGACCAGAATCGTCCCGACCGCGAATGAGTCGAACACGGCGAGCCCAGCGAAGAACATGCCGGCCATCGCCACCACAGTCGTCAGGCCGGAGACGACCACAGCGCGTCCGGACGTCGCCGCGGCGATCTCGATGGAGCGCTCGACGGGGTCTCCACTGGCCCGCTGTTCACGCTCCCGGCGGATGTAGAACAGCGAGTAGTCGACACCTACGGCCATGCCGATCAGCAGCACGACCGAGGCCAGCATCTCCGTCGACGGGACCAGGTACGAGGCGAACGCCGACAAGCCGAGCGCGGTGGCGACCGACGAAAACGCCAGCAACACCGGGACGCCGGCCGCGATAAGCGCACCGAACACCACCGCCAGGATCGCGAGCGTCACCGGCAGTGACATCACCTCGGCCAGCTTGAAGTCCTCCTCCACCACTTGGTCGATCGCTTCGCCCAGCGAAGCCTCGCCAACCTGCTCGATTGACAGGTCTGAGTGGCCCGCCGCGATCGCGTCAACGGCCGCTTTGAGCTCCCTGGCAACCGCGGCTGACGCTTCGTCCTGCTCGTCGCCGTTGCCGTCTACCTCCTCCAGCGACACCTCGACCAACATCGAGCTGCCGTCCTGAGACGGGACCGGCTCGCCCACCGACGCTACCCCTGAAACCGCGGCAGCAGCGTTGGAAAGCTCCCGTAGAGCCGGCTCTGCGGCGGCCATGTCGAGCGTCCCGCCGTCGGCACTCTGGACCAGAACTGATTCGGTCGGCACCTCGCCGAAGTCGGCATCGCGCAACGCTGTGTCAGCCGGTCCTGAAGCTCCTACGGTCATGGACGACTCGTCGAGGTCCTTACCGCCGATCGCGCCGCCACCGATGACGGCTGCGGCGACGAAGGCGATCCACAGAAACAGCGCGAGCCAGCGGTGCCGAGCGCTCCAAGTGGCGATCGCGACGACCGGCCCGCGCCGCGGTGGCGGTTTGGGTGCGGACGGTTCTCGTTCGAGTTCGATGACGGTTGGTGTGGACATGTGTGACCCCCAGGTAAGGACTCCTGATTTCGGCCCTTCGAGGGTCTCGGCAAAGCGGCCCGCCGTACATCGGGGAAGGTCCCAGCGATCGTGGGGGGATTCCCTGGTCGTTCCCCGAGGCCCAGGCGCTCACCTGGCGTCTCTTACTCAGGGTCGGGCCAGGGTCGGCGCCGCGCGTTAGGCGGTGGACGCGCAAGCGAACCGTGCCGAGCGCCACTCCCCTGACGATCAAGCCGGCCGCGAGCAGGTTGACCGCATTGATCGATTCGCCGGGCACGAATGCTGCGGAGGCGAGATCAACCTGCCCTGACGCGGTCGTGTCTACGCGATCTGCTGAAAAGAAGCGGCACGGCACCCGGCAAATCCGGGTGACCGACGATGCGATGCGCCCGGTTGCTTCGGCGCCGCAACCGAGTCGCTAATCGGCCTTGGGAATGACGATCCACAGAATGATGTAGACGAGCTCCGCTGCCCCCGTGATCGCGAAGATCACGAACAGCACCCTAATCAGGAACACCGAGATCCCGAACCGGTTGGCCAGCGCAGCACACACGCCGGCGATCATCCGACCCTCACCGGCGCGAGGCCGCTCAAGCGCACGTGTAGCCATGACCTAATCCTTACCAGCAAAGCGGATCTGAACCTCGGATCTTCTCTCCACGTACCCGTAGTGGGGGCACAGGTAGTACAGGAGAGGTGATCAAAGTGGAACCACGCCCCACCAGACCGTACCTGCTTCGCCGCCTGGTGGTCGGCATACCGATCGCCGCGGCCGCGCTCCTCGCGCTGAGCGGTCTGTCCGCTCCGGCCAGTGGTGGGACCACAGAGGATGCTGTAGATCTCAGCACCGTCCGGCTCCTCACCGTCGGAGCCGGGAATACCGACCACTTCCTCGAGAAACTCGTTGCCGGGTTCGAGGCGGAGAGCGGATACGACGTCATCGTCACGGAAGGTGCCATCGACATCTTCGACCGGGCCCGCGCCAGCGAGGCCGACATCGTCATGGCCCACTTCGGGTTCACCGAACTGGAGGATTTCGTCACGGAGGGGTACGGCCACTGGCCCACCACGGTCATGTCGAACTCCGTCGCGTTCCTCAGCCCGCCCGGCGACCCTGCCGGTATCAAGGACGCCGCGGACCCAGTGGAGGCATTTCAGCTCATCGCTGAGCAGGAGCATCCCTTTGTCGTCAACAATCTCGGCGAAACCCTGTTCATCACGGACACGGTGTGGAACGCGGCCGGGCGGCCGGACAAGGGAGACTGGTACATCGACGTCGGCCTCAGCGGCCCACAGGCGGTACGAGCGGCCGCGCAGCGGGGCGCCTACACTATGTGGGGCCTGCACCCGTTCTTCATGATTCAGGACAGCCCACAGCCGGTGAGCCTGGAGGCAGTGCTGTACAACGACTCGCTGATGCAGCGGATTCTCGCGACCGTTGTCGTGCAGCGCCCGCCGGGCCGGGTCAACGAGGCGGGGGCATTCGCCCTCCAGGAGTATCTGGTCCGACCTGACACTCAGGCCGCGATTCGCAACTTCCGGACGCGGGGTATTGACAGGCCCATCTTCTGGCCGGCCGCCAACCAGAACGACAACTGATCAGACTCGTGCGCCGGCCCGCCTGGGTGCCGTGCGAAACCGGGTCGGCGCACGACTCTATCGATGGTGATTCAGCAGGTTGCGCGCGAGCTCGCGCGCGGCGTCAGCGAGCTCGGACGGAGAGACGACAAAGGCATCCGTCCCCGCGGCCATCAGCAGCAAGCCGAGCCGCTGCTCGACCGGCCGCAGCAGAAGCGCGCGCAGCTTCACCGAATCCTCGTCCTCGGCGAGCAGTTCGGCAGACTCGGCGTACAGCTCGACAGCCCACCGGGCACCCTGCGGGACGACGACCTCGACGGCCTGCAACTGCCGGTTCGCGGCGGCCAACTCGGCCGCATCCTCGGGCCTTGAGAACGTCTCGTCCAGGACCTCCAGCTCGCGGATACCCGACACCAGATACGTCCGGATGGCGCCGTCCCGCCCGACTACGGCCGCGTCCACCTCCCAACCCCGCCGGGTATGCAGTACTCGGTATGGCTCGATCACCCGCTCGACGACGCCGGGATGCCAGGCTCGGGCGTACACGATGCGGGCCCGCCGGCAGTCCCGGGCCGCCTCCCGCAGCACCCGGGCGCGGTCGCCGAGCCACCGAGGGCCTCCCCGGTCGAAGCCGTCGAGCACACTGTCGTCGAGTTTCGCGAGCGCCGATTCGAGCACGTCGTTATCCGACTCCTCGGACAGCAGGTCGTGGCCCGCCCGCGAGACAACAGTCAGCTCGCCCAGCGACAGGAACTTCGCCCCAACGTCCACCCCTGTCCGCAGGTCCCGAAGCCGAACGTACGCGGCGCTCCCGAAGTCCGGGTATTCCTCGTCGTCCCCCGGCAACGGGCCGGCGACGAACTCGATCACCGGCTCCCGGTAGGCGCCACTCAGCCCTGGCGGGACGTCCGCCTGGTAGTAGGCACGGATCTCCTCACGCAGCTCGTCTTCGCTGGTCCCGAGCTGAGTCGCGAGGTCCGACAGGCGCATTCCGGCCGGGTGCAGGGCAAGGATCGGTATCGCCCGGGCGACCCGCGCGAACCTCGTCACGTACCGCGGCGTAGTCATGATTCTCCTGCGAGGCGGGCGAGCTCGTCGATGATCTCTTTACGGACATCGTCCGGCCTGCGTACCCGAACCCGCGTCCCCAGCGCATAGAGGCGCGTCCGGAATGCGGAGCGGTTTGTCACGCGAAGCGTCAGCACTGCCCGGTCCCCGTCCGCACGCTCCGCGACCACGGGATGCAGGGCCAACTTGACCTGCTCGACGAATTCCGGAGCCGTCTCGACCTCGACATCGGTCGGAGGGTCGACCTCCCACGTCGTGGGGTTCAGTGAATTGGGCGCGACCTCTTCGCCGGGACGCGCGGTACCCGGCTGGTCCAGCGAGAGATTCTTCATCCGGTCGACGACGAAGAACTTCTCGGTGCGGCTCGCTTCCTCCCACCCGACGAGGTACCACCCGGATGGCCCCGGCTGGACGACCCTCGGATGCACGGTGCGGGGCCGGCCCTTGTACATAAACTGCACGACCTGTCGATTCGCGGCCGCTATCAGGCACAGCGGCAACCGCGTGTCATGCGTCGGCCTCGGTTCGACTCTGGCGTGGGCGACGGGGTGTTCCGGCGGGCCGGCGTCCGTCCCGACATACTCGGCGAACTCCTCGACGCCCGCCAGGCGCCCCACCCGGGCCAGCTCCGCCTGCTCGGCGGGGGTCAGCTCGACGCGGAGCCGGATATCGCGCGCGTGCAGGACGTAGTGGCCCTCCGTCCCCGGATCAGCCACGTTCTGGATGTCCCATCCGGACTGGTTGAGATAGCTGATGTCCTTGGTGAGCATCCGGCGCTGGCTGTCCGGCGACGTACCGCCGTACCTCGCCACCTCCAGCAGGCGCTCCTGCGTGGTACCCGCCTTGCCGGCCCCTTCGAGCACGGCAAGAATTCGTACCAGTCGTTCAATCGGACCCAGCTGATCGCGTCCGCCCCTGGACACAGTCCCCCCAACAATCAATTGGGCGGCCTACCGTGCAGATCATGAACCTCATCGGCGAGTTTGTCCAGGGTCTGACTAATCCGAGTTCAACGAGCCGAACACCCACCATCACGCACGTGAGGGTGATCGACTGCAGTCCATTCCATACGGCTCGACGGAGGGCGTCTATCCAGCCACCGACGCATATCGCGTCCGCCCCTGGACATAGTCCCCCTGGTGGCTCTGGGCGGATTACCGTGCATCATTTACCTTATCGGCGCATTTGACCAGATCCTGGCTCGAAGAGTTAGACGGATCCGGTTGCCATGCTCGCGGCGTCATGACGTCCGACGCACGAGAGTGCGATCATGGCCTGATGCTGAGCGGCCGGTTGTTGTTCGGCGTGACGCTGCTCGGGTTTGTGTTGGCCGGCCAACATGCGCAGGCCGCCGAGGCGATCGAGTTCCTCGACACCAGGCCGGTCGTCATCGATCTGGACGACGCCGAACCGGGACAACGATGGCGAGTTCAGCTTATCGACCTCCAGCAAGGCACGTCCGACATTTCCCTGCACGTCGTCTTCGACCCGGCTGGAGTGATCACAGTCCATGACTCAACCGTGCGCAGCGGCGGTTCGGGCGAGATCGTGGAGTTCACCATCGAGCTCGAGCGCCAGATCGAAGGCAGCGGGGAGCTGGTCGCCGTCGGCGCCGGGGGCGTGACGACGCGCCGCCCCATCAGCACTGCATTCGCACCAGCCACCGAATCGCTCACGGTCGGGAGCCTCCAGTTCGCCGGCTGGCGAATCGCTCCCTTCGTCGACTTGGTGCGGATCCCAGAGGTACATATCCCCGATGCACCCGGGCACGCGGCAACCGACCAGCCACGCCGAGTCGGCGTTCTCACGTCGACCAGAGGTGACGTTGCCGAACTCATTCGGACCGGAGACGGCTTCGCGGTGGACGGCGTCGACACCGTGGGTGAGTACACCGGCGCCACCGACCTGATTCCCGAGTCCGACGGCGGAGACGTCGAGGCGACGGTACAGGTGCGCGATCTCCCTGCTTGGCCGCTACTGGCACTGCTGGCCGGGCTGATGGTCGCGTACCTGCTCGACCGCTACCAGCGCCGGCAACGCCCGCAGCGGCTGCACGAGTGGCGGCTGGCCAGACTGAGGGAGCAGGCCCGCGGGAGCCAGAGTCTGACCGGTGGGAAGCTGCGGATCACAACGCCGCGCGACGCCTCCGCTCAGCTGCTTCTCGACCATCTCATCGACGAAGCACGTGCGGGATTCCACCCGCACTTGACCGACGCCGAACGCGCGGCATGGGAACCCGGCGGCGCCGAGTACATGCGACTCACGGCCACGATTCGAGAATTCCGGCTGCGCTGCCTCGCGTTCAAGGGCCTGTTGGACGAACGTGACTCCTTCATCCGGTCGGCCGACCAGGCAGATCAGAGCGGAATCAGCAACGCGCTGGGCGTCTCCGCGGTCGGGCATGCGGTGCGCGAACGATCGATCACCTCGCCGGCGGACCTCGCCGACGTGGAGAAAGACCTGACCCAAGGCCGAGCGCACCTCGAGCGGTTCAACGCGATCTACCGGGTCCTCCGCCGACTGCGCCGTGACGGTTCGGAAGACGTCAGGATTGCCGCCAGTAGTCTGCTTGCGAAGCTGTTCGCCCACTCTCCCGACCTTGCCGAGCTGGACCGGAAGTCGCGTGACCTGCAGGACACGTGGCAACGCCAGCGATGGGTCGAGGAGCGGCCGGCGGGGCCCTGGATTGAGGCAGAGTACGGCCCCGGCGGCCCGGTAACCGGCCAGGCACCAACCTCCGCGGGTCCGCCACGTGAGCAGAGCCCAGCTCGACGGGCACTGGTGGCGACCGTGGCCGTGGCGGCGGCGATCGCCATTGGCATCGTCGTCCTCTCAGTCATCCGGCTTGGCCCCGACGGCATGCCGCCAGACGAGGTGACACCAACCCAGACCAGTCCGCCGCCGACCTCGGCACCGACATCGCCGTTGCCCGACGCACCTGTGGCCGCACCGGCCGCCGGGCTCCCATTCGAGGAATCCGACATTCGGGCGCCGTCGACTGAGCAGACGATGTGGTTCGGTGTGGTTGCTCCGGTGCTGCTCCTCGCGGCTGTGGCTGTGTTGGCGTGGCTCATCTCGCGGTGGCGGCGGAACCGGTTCAGGCCCCGGCCGGACGACCTCGATTCGACGACGATCGACCGCGAATACCGGCGGGACGACCGCCGGTTCTCCGTGCTCGCCGGACTCCTGGTCGTGCTCAGCGGCATGTCGTTGCTCTATGCCGGCAACCCGACCTTCGGAACACCAGGCGACTACCTGGCTGTTGCCCTGTGGGGCGCGGCGGTCGGCGAGGGGTTGCAGTTGGCGCGGCGGCTCTGGCCGTCGCTGCCCATATCGGGGGCGGCAGATTGAGGGGGACGGCCGGGCGGCCGTCCCCCTCGCTATGCGCCCTGGACTAATCGCCGAACAAGTGGTCCAGGCTCTTGTCCATCACGGCAGTGCGGCTGTCCGCCCCCGTGATCCCCTCGAGGCCGAATCCGAAGAACAGCGTGTCGGCGGTCGATGCCACCGCGCCCTCCTCGAAGCCGACCGACTCCGTGCGCTCCCAGTTGTTCGGGTTAGACCCGCTACCGGGCGGCGGACCGGAAACGATCCACGCTCCGAGGCCCGTCTCAAACGACTCGGCCCCGGCTTCGGTGGACACCTCGACGAGGTCCACGAAGGCGCCCAGACCCTGGACGGCCCAGTCGCTGGCGTAGCTGATGGCCACCTCGACCTCGCTGCCCGCGTACTCGGACAGGTCGATCGACCACTCCTCCCAACCGGCCGACCGGCCGCTGGAAGCGTTCCATTCACCCGTCGTTCCGGTCGGGTCGCAGGCGTTGTTCCCGACCTGCGTCTGGTAGTGGTCGAGGTGCGGATGCAGAGTGCGCCATCCGCTCGAGTTGGCTGCAAGACAGCTTTGGCCGGTGGACTGAGAGGTGTGCCCGTTTTCATCCGGCAGCGTGGTCCAGTCGTCCTGATCCACCGTGTGCGCCTCGACGAACACGAAGTCCCAGTCCGGCTCGGTGTCGTAGGAGAACCGGAACGTGAGCGTCGGGTTCTCGGAGGCATCGATGCCGGTCAGGTCGATCGTGCGCATCAATTGCTTATAGCTGACGTCGCCCATATTGGAGTAGACGTACCAGTCGCCGTCGAACGGCTCGAAGACGCCACTGAGACCGGTGCTCCACACCGCCGGCGCATCACCGGCGAAGTGTGGGAACTCCTCGCCCAGCACGCTGCTCGTGGTGACCAACGAGGCCGTGTGGACGTGGTTCTGTGCGCTGTCGGCTCCGTTGAACTCCCACGACAGACCGGTGTACGGGTCGGCTACGCCGTCCACGCTGAACGGATTGCCATCGTCGTCGGTACCCGCGTCGCTGTTGTAGATGTACGACCCCAACCAGTACTGCTGGAAGTCGTTCTTGTCCGACAGGACCTGGCAGCGGTCCAGCACCTGCACGCCGCCCACCACGCAGACCTCACCGGCCACCGGGTCGTACAACTGGGTACCTGCGAGGCCGTTCTCCAGCGCACCGGCCCACTGCCCGTTGTACAGCAACTTGCCGCCCTCGTTGAGGTAGGCCCGGAGCTCGAGCGTCAGGTCGTTGCGCATCCGGTCGACGTTCCCGGCTCCACGGCCCGCAGTACGGGTGACGAAGTCGTTGCCCGTGTACCAGACAACCGCGTCGTAGTGCGACAGCACGCCGAGATGGTCCGGCGCCTGCCGACCTTCGGCGTCGACGTCCCAGACGGCGTACGTCCGGCCGGAGTCGGCAATCGCCTTCTCGAAGTACTCGAGGTAGTTCGGCGCATCGGGTGACGTGCTGGTGTAGCCGGGGACGTTGGACGCACCGGTGCGGTCCTCCTGCGCCAGGATCAGTACGTCCGCGCCGGCGTTCTCGACCACGTCGAAAGTGACGTGCTCGGTCGACTCGCCGCCGCCCGAGAACCAGTACTCGACTGTGTCGCCAACCTCGAGGCCCGAGACCTCGGCACGGAAGTACTGGTAGTAGGCGTTGTACGCGTTGTTGCCACCGAAGGTCTCGCCGTCGGGCGACGGCGATGCCGGCAGCGTCGTCATCTGCCCGCCGTTGATCCGGTAGTGCAGCTTGACGTTGGGCAGCGACTTCTTGGCCAGCACCTCGACGGGCTGGGTGGAGCCGCCGCCGTGCGACACCTCGACCTTGAGGTCCGAAGACGGGTGGTTCGTCTTCCAGGGGTCGATCTCGGCCACGTCGAGGTACAGGTTCTTCGTGCTGATCCCCATGTGCGAGACGGGATCGTCCGGCGTCCGTGCAGAGCGGGCCACGTTCAGCGCGAACTGCAGGTTCCGTTCGAACTCCTCCTGCACCAACTCCTCGTCGTCTGGGAATACGAAGTTGCAGCCCTCGCAGCCCTCGGAGAGCTCGGGCGTCCAGGCGAGCACATCCTGCGTGGCGTGTGCCCAGTCGGTGAACTCGCCGTTGGTGATGTACAGGTCAGCACCCGGCCCGGGGTCGAAGCCCTCGACCGCCGGATCCGCGTCGGTGCCCGTGAGCGCGACGTAGATCGGGTCGTCGGCAGAAGGCGTCTGCACCTGCCAGCCGGCCGTGTAGAGCAACAGCTGACCGTACGAGTGGTAGCTGATCGCGAAGCGGAAGTCCGCCATGTCGAACAACTCCATGTTCGCCACGGTCTCCGGCTCGGAACCGGGCGCCGGACCTCGGTAGGTGTCGCTGGTGATCAGCGATGACGAGCCCTCCTCGTCGTACTTCCAGTGCTCCGGGAAGTTGCGGTTGAGGTCGACGCCGTCGTTGCTGTCGATCGTCCCGCTGTCGTCATTGTCGCGCAGGTTCTTCCGCCACAGCCGCTCGACATCGAACGTGTACTGGTAGCCGTCGGGGTTCATCACCGGCACGAACCACAGCTCGGTCGTGGCCAGAATGTTCCGGATCGCCTGGTCGGTGTCGGCGTTCTCGAGGTAGTGGAGCATCAGCCGCCGGTTGACTTCGGTGGCGATCCACTCCCTGGCGTGTGCGGTGGCCTGGTAGAGCACCGCCGGCCGAACGCCCAGCGGCACGTTCCGCGCGTTCGAAGTCACGCGGAGCGCAAGGATGTCGCGGCCCTCATGAGTCGTGCCGATGGTGTGCAGTTGGGCGAGCTTCGGGTATTGCTCGGCAATTGCGCGGAGCTGCTGCTCGATCCCGCCGTCGCCGTCCCACGGCCGCCACACCGTGAAGCCGTTCTGCGCCTGCAGTGCGGCCGCCTGAGTAGCCGTCAGGCCATCTTCGTTGCGAACTACCTCGAAGTCGAAACCCTCGCGGCGCAACTTGTTGCGATCGTTCGGCCTCAGGACGACCTGGACGACGAACCCGTCCACTGTCTCCTCGACATGCGCGATGTCGTACCCGCCGTTGGCGAGCTGCTGGTATTGCCCTTCATCTACCGTCGCCTGGTAGAGCTCCAGGCGTGCCTGCGCCTCAGGCCCTGGCTGCGCCGTGGCGGTACTGATCACCGCTGCCGACGCCAGGAGCCCGAACATCGCGATGGCCACCACCACGACTCTGTGAAAGGCGCCCATCTCGCCTCCTTAAGTCCCCCGCCGCCGGCCCATGACCCAGCGCGACCGCACATCCAGTGCAGTACGGGCCAAGCGACTCCACCTGAGACACAATCCACGGCGATGGCCAGGTTGGCAAGAGGCAACGGCGAACCCACGGTCAGGCGATGGCCTCCTTGCCGTCCTCGACCACAAACTCGCGGGCTCCGACGGTGCCGAACTCCTTCTGGCGGAGGGTGAGTGAGACTGCGCCCGCTCCGCCGGTCAACACCTCGGACTCGGTGATCTGGTACGTCGCCGGTACGGCGCCGTCGGCAAACAGACGTTTGCCGTCGCCCACGACGACAGGGAATTGGAGCAACCGGTAGGTGTCGACGAGGCCGGCGTCGTGCAGCGAGCGCGCCAGCTGCCAGCTGCCGTGCACCTGCAGCTCGCGGCCGGGTTGCTCCTTGAGCCGGCGCACCTGGTCGACGATGTCGCCGCGCAGCACGGTGGTGTCACCCCAGGTCGCGTCCTCGTCCGACAGGGTGTTGCTCACGACGTACTTCTTCCATGTGTTGAGGGCCGTCGCCACGATGTTGTCCGGCTCAGTAACCTGCGACCAGTAGGCGCGCATCATCTCGAACGTGGTGCGTCCCAGAAGAAAGGCGTCGGCCTGCCGGAACCACCCGTCAACGGGATCCAGCTGGCCTTCGGTCGAGTGCTGCACGAGCCAACCGCCGCGCTCGAAGTTGTTACTGGGATCCTCCTGTGCTCCACCCGGGCCCTGCATGACACCGTCCAGGCTGACGAAGACGTTGACGCTCAGTTCCATGAGTCACTCCCGCTGACGAGCCGACGTGCAACCAATCGGTTGTACGTTAGCGCGTCGTGGCTCGCGATGCAAAGCTGCCTCTGTACCTATGGCGAGGGCTGGCAATACGGGCACCAGTAGGCCACTCGCTGCTCCACGGGTCGGCCGATGCGCCCACGCTCGATAAGTGTGCCGCACCGGCGGCACGGTGCTCCGGCTCGGCCGTAGACCCAGTGCCGCCGGCCCGGCCGGCGATCACCGGTCGTGACGTGGCCGGGTGACGTCCGGTTCGCCATCAACAGCTCGCGAGCCAGCCGAACCAGGCGGTCGAGATCACCAGCTGAACGGACCGGAGTCGTTGGGTGAACGCCACGCAGGAACAGCAACTCGGCCTGGTAGACGTTGCCGATGCCGGCCAGGTTGCGCTGGTCCAGCAGCGCCTCGGCCACCTGCCGGTCCGGAGACACCCCCAGGCGGCGAACGGCCTCTGCCGCGTCCCAGCCCGGACCCAGCAGGTCGGGGCCGAGATGACCGACAACCTCGTCCTCCCGATCGGTCCGCACCAGGTCAAGCCGGGCCAGGTCCGAGCCCACCGCCAGCCAGGCGTCGGTCATCAGGACCGCCCGCACGCCGGCGGCCCGCGGCCCGGGAACGCGCTCGCCGGCCCGCCGCAGCCGCCACGAGCCGTCCATGCCGAGATGCGAGTGCAGCGTGACGTCCGGTTCGATTCGCATGAGCAGGTGCTTGCCCCGCGGCACGACCTCCAGGACGATCGAGCCGGTCAGGTCCGCCGTCGCGTGGCGCGGCACTCGCAGTTCGAACCGCGACAGCCGACCACCGGCCAGCGAGTCGTGCAGCCGGGCCGCCGTCAGCCAGACCGTGTCACCTTCGGGCATCGACCCGAGCCTACGGCCGTCGGCGGCCTGTGGTTCAGGCGAAGCCAGCGCGCGCTGCTTTCACGGTGCTCCGGCACTGAACTTCCACGGTGCTGCTTTAGGCCTGCACCACTAACGAGATCATGGAACCTTGGTGCGCACGACAACGGGCACCACCTACTCAGCGCCAGATGCCGACGATCACGGCAATGATCAACAGCTTGATCAGCCAGTCACCGGCGTGAATCGCAGCAAGTCGCCAGGACACCTTCTCATGTACTACCGAGCCGGCCAGCAAAACCGCGGGGAATCCGACCCACAGCACCAGCGCCAGCAGCACCACATCAGGCCACACCGTAAGGTCGATCGCTGCTGCAATCGTGGCGACGGTAATCGCCAGCACGAAGTGCTTTGCCAGCTCGAACAACGGCACCCACGCCGGCGGCCGCTCCTCGGAAGCCGCGCTCCCTGCCGCTGCGAGTCGCGTGCTCAATGCTCCGTAGTAGACGAACGCGGCCACGACTCCGGCAACCGCGGAGATCACTACTGCCGAGTAGTTGATCTCGCTCATCGTTCCTCCAGCAGGGCCTTGAGAGCGGTCAAGCGCTCCCGCCAGTAGGCCTTGGCCGCTTCGGCGGCCTGAACATCGACAATGCGCTGGTGTTGGACGGCCACGGTGCACTTGCCCTCGGCCTGGCCGTCGAACTGGACGACAATTCGCGTCCCGTCCGCCCGGTCGAACCGCACGACCTTGCCCGGTCGGGAGCCGTCCCGTTGCGTCAGTGCCTCCCCTGGCAGCCATTGCGACCTGAGCTCGGGCTCGGTGAACGCCTCGTACGCTCGCTCCACCGGCACCGCCAGTGTCTTGCTGGCTCCGGCCTCGAAAGTCCCGTCGGGACGGACGCCCGGCTGGCGCACCCCGCGCGCCTGCTCGTACTCGACGATCAGCTTCTGTGCCCACCACGTGCTCATGCCGTGCTCGCTGATCAGCCAGCTCGCGATATCGCGGTATGGCCGCCCTGGCGCTCCCCAGTCGTCGAGCACGCGGAACCACTCGTCCCTGTCGCGGCCGGTGGCTCGCTCGATTCCGCTACTCATCGCCGTCTCCTATTCCGGATGTGCCTCACACAGGAGACGTAGCCGCCGAACCACTAGTCTCGACACATCCGAGCGGACAATCTCGAGACTCCGGTGGAGGCGCCGGTGAAGTACGTGGTCCTTATCTACAGCAACCCGATGTCACGAGAGATCTGGGCCGGCCTTTCCAGCACTCAGCGAGCCGAAGGCCTGGCCTACTACGCGGGACTGAACGAGGCGCTCACCGAATCTGGTGAGCTGATCATCACTGAGGCGCTCGCCGGCCAGGACAAAGCCAAGCGGGTGCGCGTCCACGAAGGCATCACCACGACGACCGACGGACCTTTCGCCGAGGCAAAGGAGCACTTGGCCGGCTTGTACCTGCTCGACTGCGAAAGTATGGACCGCGCCGTCGAGATTGCGTCTGAAATACCTGAGGCGGAGTACGGGCTTGTCGAGGTGCGGCCCGTCATGGAACTTAGCGACTTCGACGTGTGACTGACTCGAGTCTCGACGCTGTCCTGCGGGCGCATGCTCCGCAGGTGATCGCCGCCGTCGTTCGCAAGTACGGCGACTTCGACGCGTCAGAAGACGCGGTGCAGGAAGCCCTGCTCGCGGCCGCCCAGCAGTGGCCTATCGAAGGCCTGCCGGACAACCCGCGCGCGTGGCTGGTCACGGTCGCGTCGCGCCGCCGGATCGCCATGCTCCGCAGCGATTCGGCGCGCCGGCGGCGAGAAGAAGCCGTTGCTGTGCTCGCGCCGGTCGACACCGAACCCGCATCCGCAGCCGACGACACCCTCACGCTTTTCCTGCTCTGCTGCCACCCCGCGCTCACCAGGCAATCGCAGGTGGCCTTGACGCTACGCGCGGTCGGCGGGCTGACCACGGCCGAGATCGCCCGGGCATTCCTTGTTCCCGAACCAACAATCGCCCAGCGGATCAGCCGAGCCAAGCAGCGGATCAAAGCCACCGGCGCGGCGTTCAGCCTGCCGTTGGACAAGGAACGCCCTGCCCGCCTCGCCGCGGTCCTAGAAGTGCTTTACCTCATCTTCAACGAGGGTTACACGGCCACATCCGGGCCTGACCTGCACCGCGTCGAGCTCACGACCGAAGCCATCCGGCTCGCTCGGCAGCTTCGCCAGCAGCTACCAAACGACGGGGAGGTGACCGGGCTTCTTTCCCTCATGCTCCTGACCGATGCTCGCCGCCCTGCCCGACTACGGGCCGATGGCGCCCTGATACCGCTGCCGGAGCAGGATCGAAGCCTCTGGGACGGCGATGCAATAACCGAAGGACTGTCGCTCGTCGCACACGCCTTGGCGTCCGCGCCGATCGGCCCGTACCAACTACAGGCCGCCATCGCTGCGGTCCACGATGAAGCAACCCGCGCCGAGGACACCGACTGGCCGCAGATCCTCGCCCTGTACGACCACCTGCGGGCGCTCGCGCCCGGGCCGATGGTGACGCTCAACCGCATCGTGGCCCTGGCGATGGTGCGCGGACCACAGGCGGGGCTGGCGGAGCTGGATCAGGCCGCCGCCGAGCCTGGGCTCGCTGATCACCACCGGGTCGACGCGGTGCGCGCTCACCTGCTCGATCGTGCAGGCGACCGGGCCGGCGCCCGCCGCTGCTACGAATCGGCCGCCCGCCGAACCCTGAGCGTTCCCGAACAGCGTTATCTCCAGGCCCGGGCCGCTCTGCTCCGGTGACGGCGCGTCTGCCGCACGCACGCAAGCAAGGCTCGACGTGCAGTCACGTTGTCGAACAGGCCAATATAACTAAACGCGTCACGATTTAGCCGCGAGGTCTGTCCAATCTGACTAATCCTTGTGTAGTGTCACTGACCTACCAGACTCAGCGCTTTTGCGGTGGGTCGGCGTGGCGGGAGGGCATCGGAGCCATGGGTCACGGTCGGCGCGGCACGGTCGGGGCGGTCAGATGACGAGGACCCTGATCAAGGGTGGCTGCGTCCTCTCCATGAACCCCCGGATCGGCAACCACCACACGGCCGACGTCCTGATCGATGGGGACTCCATCGTGGAAATCGGTCAAGGCATCAGCGCCAGGGACGCCGAAGTGATCGATGCCCGCAACACCATCGTGATGCCCGGCTTCGTCGATACCCATCGGCGTGCCGCGGACTCGCTGTTCCGTGGCAGCGGCGAGCCGGTCGGCACATCCGACGCCTTGTCACTGCGCACGGCCGACGACGTCTACGCAGCCACCCTGGTCGGCCTGCTCAGTGCCGTCGAGGCAGGAATCACCACGGTCGTCGACGGGGGTGAGTTCGGCTCCAGTGGCGGCGGCCACGCTGACGCCGCTCTCGCCGCGCATGCCGAAGCCAGACTGCGCACGATCTACGTCCACGCCTGCTCCGCCGACGAGGAGAGCGCCGCTCGGTGGCAGCCCGAACTCCGTCGGCTCGCCACGACGGCCCGTGATCCCCTGACCGGGCTCGCGGCCGGGCCACGGGAGCCGGGGGTTGACGACCCTGACCGGGCGGCCCGTGACTGGACCCTCGCTCGCGAACTCGGGCTGCGCATCCACACCAGCGCCGGGACGAGCCGCTCGGCTGCGGGCGTAATGTCCGGCCTGGCCGGCCGCCGGCTCCTGGGCGCCGACGTCACGCTGGTGCACTGCTCCTACCTCGATGACGCGGACCTCGACGCCGTCGTGGCGGCGGGCACGTCGATATCGCTCACCCCCTCGAGCGATATGGCCGGCGGCCTGCCGCCGCCGCCTGTCCAGCGATTTATCGACCGCGGCATCCGGATGGGGCTGGGGGTCGACTCCGAACGGCTCGCACCAGGCGACATGTTCGCCCAGATCAGAGCCGTGATCTCAGTTCAGCACGCGACGTACTTCGACCTCAAGCTGGCCGGCAAGGCGGGGCTGCCCAGGCTGCTCACCACTCGTGATGTGATCCGGTACGGGTGCATCGATGGCGCGGCCGTGGTGGGTCTCGGTGACGTGACGGGTTCCCTCGAGCCGGGCAAGCAGGCCGACATCGTCGTGCTGCGCACAGACCGGCCCAACGTCTTCCCCATCAACGATCCGATTGGCGCCGTCGTCTGGGGCATGGACACCTCCAACGTCGACTGGGTGCTGGTGGCCGGCCGCCCGATGGTGCGCAACGGCGAGCTCGACGCCGACCTCGACAAGGTGCGTGAGCTTGCGGTCGCGGCGCAGCGGCGAGTCGTCGCCTCCAGCGGACTTCCGGCCGCGACCAGCGCTGGGGAACAGCGATGAGCTCGTCCCGCCCCGTCCCGTCGGCCATCACCGCGCTGGTGGTCGGTTCCCGGTACCTGCCGGTGTATATCGCTCTCGTACTCTTGGCCATCGTGGCCGCCATCTGGGCGCCCGCGACGCTCAGCCAGGCCGGCCTGTCGGCCATCGCCCCCTTCGGGACGTTCCTGGCCATCGCCGCGCTCGGCCAAATGTTGGTGATCATGACCGGCGGCATCGACCTCAGCACGCCGGGCACCCTCCTGCTCGGCGCACTGATCACGGTGGGCGTCGGCCAGCTCTCTGACGAGCGCATCTGGCTCGCGTACCTGACGGCAATCGGGGTCGCAGCATTGATCGGACTGGTCAACGGGTTCCTGATCGGCGCTCTGAACCTCAACCCACTGATCGTGACGCTGGCGGTGGGCCAGATCGTGATCGGCATCGCCAACCGCTACTACACGAGTTTCGCCATCCAATCCCCCGTGCCGCCGGGCCTCTCCACGTGGACGACGACCCGTTTTCTGGGCGTCACCCGGATCTTCTGGATCGGCCTCGCGATCATGTTCGCGCTGGTACTCATCTTCCGGTTCACCACGATCGGCCGGCGGTTCCAGGTCGTTGGCGCCAATCCGGCGGCCGCAACCGTAGTCGGGCTCCGGGTGAACGTGAACCAGGTATCGGCGTACGTCGTTGCCGCTGTCCTCTACGCCACGGCCGGAGTCCTGCTCGCCGCGTACCTGCGGAGCCCGGGCGTCACGATCAGCTCACCCTACCTGCTGGGACCAATTGCGGCTGTGGTCATCGGCGGCGCGTCGCTGACCGGCGGGCTGGCCAGTCCGGTGTCGACCTGGGCGGCGGCCTTCTTCCTCGCCGGCCTCAACCAGATGATGCGGGTCATGGGCCTGCCAACGGCCCTCCAGTTCATCGTGTTCGGGCTGGTCATCATCGGCGGAATGTTGGTCTCCGGCGACCGGATCATCAAGGGCGTCGAGCGGGTGATCCGCAACCGATCAGGGCCCGTCCGGCGCGGAGAGGCTGCCGCGATCAGCGGCGGCGAACCATGACAATCCGATCGTCGACGATACGTAACCACCGCCATATGACAAACCACTCGGAAAGGAGGAGGACGATGGACAAGCCACGATTGGCCGCCGCCGTGGCCGGCTTGGCGCTGGTGCTCGCCGCCTGCGGCGATACCGGCGAGTTGGCGGACCAAGAGGAAACCGCCGAGTCCGCTGCGGAGCCCACAACGGAGGACGACCAGACCCCTGCAGCGGAGGGCGTCGAAGCGTACGGCGAGAGCACGGACGCCGACCCTGCACTGATCGAAAAGGCGCTAGGTCCGGTGACCGATGTCCCCGATATCGTGCTGGCCGCGATCGCCCGGGCGGAGCAGGACCTGGACGATGCCACCATCGCCAAGGCGATGGAGTGCTTCAACGCCGTCGAGTGCGACACCGGGACCGGCGGCGACGTGATCATGGGCTACGCCGACGGCGGTGGACTCAACGTGTGGCGGCAAGTGACCCGTATGGAGGCCATCCTCCAAGCGCTCACCTATCCCGAGATCGGGACGATGGTCTTCCGGGACGCCCAATGGTCCGAGGACCCGGCCGTGCCAGCCGGCGACATCAGGTACATGATCGAGCGAGGCGTCACCTTCATCATCGGCTACCCCGACTGGGGTGTGGCGCTCGCTGACGCAATTCGCGAGGCCGAAGCTGCCGGCATCCCGTACGCGCCGTACTCGGCGGGATGGGTCGGCTTACCCGGCGAGGACGGTGCGCTCGTCCCCGGCGAGGACTACCTCACGATCGTCGGCGAGGACCTGTGCGCGCTCGGCGAGAGCTTCGCCGAGATCATTAACAGTGAGGTCGGCTCCGGCACCATCGGGATCATGGGCGGGACGCCAGGAAACGCCCTGTCGGCGGGCTGGCAGCAGTGCGAAGTGCCCGCCCTGAACGACGGCATCGAGCTGGTTAGCGAGCCGGCGGACACCTACTGGGTCAACGACATCGCCCTGCAGACGGTCACTGGATGGCTATCTACCAACCCGGACATCAAGGGCTACAGCTACGAATACGCCGATGGGCTCTACACCGCACTCGACGCCTACGAGCAGCTAGGTGTACCGCTGGACGACATGGTGATCACCGTTCGCACCGACGAGCAGACGTTGTTCTGCGACTGGGTGGAGAGGGACAACCCGAATTACAAGATCTACTTCTCAGCTGGCGGCAACTTCCAGTCCCGGGTGGCCGTCACAGCTCAGATGATGAATCTCAAGGGCGCCGACATCCCCGCGGAGATCGTCGTCCCCCACGTCATGCGGGAGGTCAGCGCTGACGATTGCAACCCTGACCGGGTGACGCCCACCGTGTCCAACACTTCGCTGGTGCCGGACGACGTGCTCGCCCAGATGTACTCCAGCTGATTGACACGGCATTCCCGTAGGAGGGTCGATGACCGGAGACGTCGTCCTCGAGCTGACCGGCGTGTCCCGGCAGTTCGGGGCGGTCCGGGCGCTCACCGACGTGAGCTTCGACTGTCGCGCCGGCGAGGTCCATGCGCTCGTGGGCGAGAACGGCTCTGGTAAGTCGACCCTCCTCGGGATCGCCAGCGGGTTCGTCGAACCTGACGCGGGCACCATCCGCATCAGCGGCAAGCCGCTGCGCACGGATTCGCCTGCCGTGGCCCGCAAGCTGGGCCTGGCCATGGCCTACCAGGACACGTCGCTGATCCTGGCTCAACCGGTCAAGAACAACCTCTACCTTGCGGCATCCCCCGACCAACGTCCCCCGTTTTGGCGGCGCAAGCGCTGGGCCCGGCGCGTCCTAGCCGAGCTCGACCTTGATCTCGAACTTTTTCCGGACGCCCTCGCCGGCGCGCTGACCCTCGCCCAGCGGCAGTTGTTCGAGGTGGCCAAGGCGCTCGTCGCCAACCCTCGCGTGCTGCTCCTCGATGAGCCGACCACTGCGCTCGGACCGGACGAGGTTGACGCGCTGCACCGCGCCGTCCTCGCCTGCAAACGGCGTGGCGTGGGTGTCGTGTATGTGAGCCACCGCCTGCCCGAAGTCCTCGAGATCGCGGACCGGATCACCGTCCTGCGCGACGGCCGCGACCGCGGCACCTTGGACGCGCGGTCGACCAGTGAGCCGGCGCTCGTGGAGCTGATCGTGGGCCGCCCGTTCGAGGCCGCCTTCCCCGCCGCGGCGGCGCCGGCGGCCGAGCGCGAGGAGGTGCTGGTCGTGGACGGCCTGCAGGGCCAGTCGTTCGGCCCGGTCAGCTTCACCCTCGAGCGCGGGGAGGTGGTCGGGATCGCCGGCGCGGAAGGGAACGGCCAGCCGCAGCTGTTCGACTGCCTCGCCGGGCGGACGCCGCCCAGGGCGGGGCGCGTCGTCTGCAGGGGCAAGGAGCTGACCCTCGTCTCGGTCCACGAGGCGCTGCGGGCAGGCATCATGCTGCTGCCCGGCGACCGCAAGCAGGAAGCGCTGATGCCGGTGCTCGGCGTCCGAGTCAACTCGACCATCCAGTCGCTGCGCCGGTTCAGCTTCTTCGGCTTGCTGCGAAGACGTGCTGAGCGGCGCCAGGTCAACGAGCTCGTCGACCGCCTGGACATCCACACCCCATCGCTGGAACAGCCGGTCGGCTTCCTCTCCGGCGGCAACCAGCAGAAGGTCTCGGTGTCGCGGACGTTCCTGCGCGAGCCGCCCGTCATCCTCGCTTACGAGCCGACTCAGGGCGTTGACGTCGGCTCCCGATTCGACATCTACCGCGTGCGGGGCGGCTCGGACCGGGGGGTGCGCGAGGCCACGGTGGGCGGCGTCGTGCTCTTGCTCGCCGCGCTCGTCGCCGGCAAGTTCGTGCAGGACGGCGCCCTCGGCGAGCACCTCAAGCTCTCGAAGACCGCGCTCACCCTCGCCATCGCCGCCTACGGCTTCGTCGCGAGCGTGCTGCCCGTCTGGATGCTCCTCTGCCCCCGCGACTACCTCTCGAGCTACCTCAAGATCGGCACCATCTTGCTGCTCGTCGCCGGCATCGTCCTCGTCAACCCCGAGGTCAAGATGCCGCTGCTCACCGAGGTCGGGCCCAAGTCGGTCGAGGTCGCGGGCGCCACCTTCGGGCGCGTCGTGCCCGGCTCGCTCTTCCCCTTCGTGTTCATCACCATCGCCTGCGGCGCCATCAGCGGCTTCCACGCCCTCGTCGCCAGCGGCACGACGCCGAAGATGGTCGACCGCGAGCCCGACTGCCGCGCCATCGGCTACGGCGCCATGCTGATGGAGGGCCTCGTCGGCATCACCGCCCTCGTCGCCGCCTCCGTCCTGCCCCCGGCCGACTACTTCGCCATCAACACCGACCCGGCCGTCGCCCTCGTCGCCTCGCCCGCCTCGGGCGGCCGCGGCCTCGCCCGCTCGCCCGACGAGCTCGCCCGGCTCGACGCGCCCGGCGCCCTCACCGACAAAGACCGCCGGGCGCTCGGGCTCGCCGAGGGCGAGAGCGCCCGCGCGCTCGCCGACCGGCCCGGCGCCGCGCTCAAGGCCTCGGCCGTCCTGCACCTGTCGAACGGCGCGCTCGCGGCCCTCGGCTACGGCGTCGACCCGGCCGCCCCCTCGGCCGTCGCGCTCGGCGAGGCCGACTTCTTGCGCCTCGGCATCCCCGTGACCGACCTGCCCGCGCTCGCGCGCGACGCGGGCGAGGTCGTCGCCGCGCGCACCGGCGGCGCCGTCTCGCTCGCCGTCGGCATGGCGCGCGTCTTCTCGGGCCTGCCCGGCATGCGCTCGCTGCTCTCGTACTGGTACCACTTCGCCATCATGTTCGAGGCGCTCTTCGTGTTGACGACCATCGACACGGGCACGCGCATCGGGCGCTTCCTCGTGCAAGAGTTCGTCGGCCGGCGCATCCCCCGCTTCGCCGAGGCCGCCTGGCCCCCCGGCGCCGCCCTCGCCACCGCCGTCATCGTCGCCGGCTGGAGCTACTTCATTCTCACCGGCTCGATCGCGACCATCTGGCCCATGTTCGGCATCGCCAACCAGCTGCTCGCCCTGACCGCCCTCTGCGTCGGCACGACGGTGCTCTTGCGCGAGGCCAAGAAGCCCGCCTACGCCTGGGTCACGCTCGGCCCCCTCGCCTTCCTCAGCGTCACCACCCTGAGCGCCGGCGTCCAGGCCATCGCGCAGATCTACCTGCCCATGGCGCAGAAGGACGCGACCGCCACCGTCGGGCGGGTCAACCTCATCGTCACCGCCATCCTGCTCGTCTGCGTGGTCGCGGTGATCGTCGGCAGCGTGCGCATCTGGCTCGGCCTGCTCGGCTCGCAGCCGGCGAGCCGGCCCCTGCGCGCCGAGGGCTGAAGGCGGCCTCGGGGGCCCGCCCCCTGGCGGGCCCGGGCGGGCCCGTGCTACGCTCGCCGGCGCGTCACGACGCCAACGGGGAGTCGCACAGCCTGGTAGTGCACGAGCTTTGGGTGCTCGTTGTCGCCGGTTCGAATCCGGCCTCCCCGACCGTACCTGCTGCACCTTAGGTTGGGCGGCCGCGCCCCGCATGGCGCGTCGGGGCGGCCGCGCCCCGGGGCCTCAGCCCGGGCCCGGCTCGGGCGCGTCGCCCGGGGTGGGCGTCGGGCGCACCGAGAGCACGGGGGCGCGCACGAGGCGCCGCAGGAACTCGTCGTCGACGGAGGCGCCCCGTTCGCTGAACGAGAGCACGTTGCGCTCTTCGTTGGCGTGGCGCTCGGCGAGAAAGACGATGCCCTGGCCGCGCGCGTTGTAGCCGAGCTGCACGATGGCGTTGCGGGGCCAGCGGATGTTCTCGGCGGGGGCGAAGTCGGCGGGCAAGGTGTAGAACCCCTCGGCCGGCAGGGCGACGAGGGTCTTCGCCCAGGTCGGCGAGCGGAGCGTGATGGTCGGCTCCGTCCAGTACCACTCGTTGCGGAAGTTCTGCCCGGGCCGCACCACGAAGGGCAGCCCGTCGTCGGGGCGCTGGCCGACGTAGACGAGGGCGGGGGCGGGCAGCGCGTCTTCGAGGCCGGGGTAGGGCTGGGTGGTCCGGTAGAGGCCAGGCTTCGGCAGTTGGATCATGGTGGCGAGCCGGCCCGGCGGGCCTTGGGGCGCGCGCCATCGAGCGCCCGCGCGTGGCTCGCCGACTCTCTAGCCCCGGCCGGCCCCTCTTGGCAATGGGCCCCGCCCGCCGCCCGCGCGCGCCCCGGGAAGCGGGTTGAAACGCCGCCGTTTCTTCCGCATCTTAGGGTCTCGCGGCCGGAGGGGGGCCGGGGTGCCGCGCCCGATCGCCCCGAAGGCCGGGCGCGCGCGCCGCCGTACCACCGGCGAGCGGCGTAACGTTCAACCGGGTCGAAATTATGGGCGTCAATCTGGCGGCGTGCGCCGCGCGTCGACGGGGGCAGGGGGGCTAGGGTCGATGTCCACGAAGGCGCCGTCCGTCGACCACCTGCGCTCGCGCTTCGACACGGTCACGCGCCTGGTGGCCATGGTCGGCTCGCGCTCGAACAGCGTGTTCAGCGAGATGTTCGACGAGCTCACCGAAGAGCTGCGCCCGGCGCTCGCGGTCGCCTTCTCGCTCAAGGGCGACACGCTCACGCTCGTCGCCGACTACCGCCTCGGCAGCATGGTGCCGATGCCCTGGCGCCGCTTCAAGGTGGGCGAGCCGCTCGCGCAGCCGCTGCTCGGCGCGCTGCGCGCCCGGCGCCCGACGCAGCTCGCGCTGGGCGCGCCCGAGGTCGTCGCCGCCTTCCGGCCCTGGGGCCGGCTCGCCGCGCGCGAGGCCGACGTCGTCTTCGTCGTGCCCGCGGTCAACCACGCCGACGTGCTCGCGCTCGCGGTCTTCTTCTTCCACGAGCGGTCGCTCGACGAGGGGGTCGGGCAGTTCCTGCAGATGGGCTCCGAGCTGCTCGGCCTGGCGCTCGCGCTGCAAGGCGAGCGCGAGCGCGAGGCGGCGCGCTCGGCCGAGCTCGCCGAGACGACGCGCCTCGCCACGTTGGGCACGCTCTCGGCCACGGTCGCGCACGAGCTGCGCGGCCCCGCCGGCGCGCTCTCCCTGCTCGTGCCCGAGCTGCAGCTGGCGCTCGAGCCGGCCTCGGTCGAGGCGCTCGAGCCGCTCTTGAACGACATGCGCACGAGCGTCGAGCGCATCTGCGGGCTCTGCGGGCAGCTCGGCAACCTCAACTACCACGACAAGGAGCCCGAGCCCTTCGACCTCGCCTCGGTCGCCGCCGACGTGGTCGCGCTCGCGCGCGTGCACGCCCAGACCGCCGGCGTCTCCATCGAAGAAGATCTCGCCGAGGTCTCGGTGGTCGGGCTGCGCGACCAGATCGGCCAGGTCATCTTGAACCTCGCGCTCAACGCCATCGACGCCTGCCGCGAGGGCGGCGCCGGGGCGGCGAAGGTCGTCTCGGTCACGACCTCGCTCGCCGAGGGCCGCGCCGTCCTCGAGGTCGCCGACAGCGGCCCCGGCCTCTCGAAGGACGCGGCCGACCGCGTCTTCCAGCCGTTCTTCACCACCAAGCCCCGCGGCAAGGGCACCGGGCTCGGCCTCTCGGTCTCGCGCGACATCGTCAACTCGCACCGCGGGCACATCGTCGTCGGCCGCTCGCGCTGGCAGGGCGCGCTCTTCCGGGTCGAGCTGCCGGCGCGCCCCGGGGCGGGTGCCGCCGAGGTCTCCTCGCGCCGGCTGCCGCCCGCGGCCCGCCCCCTGCCCGCCCCCGCCCCCGCGCCCGAGCCGCCGCCCCCGCCGCGCCCCTCCTTCGGCTCGACGCCCGATCTGCGCAGGTCCCTGACCCCACCCGTCTCGGGCCCCGCCCACCTGCCGGCCCGCCCCCCCCTCGGCTCGCCCCCCGATCTGCCGCCCTCGCGGCCGCGCATCGGCGCCGCGCTGCCCGAGCGGCCCACCCCGCGCCCCGAGCGGCTCACCCCGCGCCCCGAGCGGCTCACCCCGCGGCCCCGCCCGGCCCCGGCCTCCGAGCCGCCCCCGCCCGCCTCTGCCCGCCCCGCGGACGTGCCGGCCTTCGCGCTCCGGCCGCCCCTTTCCTCGCCCTGGCCGCCCATCGCGCCGCCGTCCGTGCCCTCGCACGCCCTGGCGAACCCCGCCGCGCCGCCCCCGCCGCCCTCGCGCGCCCGCCCCGGCCCGGCGCCCGACGTGGCCGCGCCGACCCGCCCGGGGGCAGCGTTCGAGGCGGCCGCGCAGCCCCGCCCGGGCGCGGCGCCTGACGCCCCCTCCGCCCGCCCGGCGCCCGAGGCCCCCTCGCCCTCGCGCCCCGGCTCGGCGCCCGAGGCGGCCCCGGCGCGCCCCGGCCCGAGGCCCGACGGCCCCCCGCCGACGCTGCGCGTGCTGGTCGTCGATGACGACCGGCTGCTCTTGAACACGATGAAGCGCGTGATGCGGGGCTGCGACGTCACGACGGCCTCGACCATCGACGAGGCGCGGCGCGCCCTCGCGTCCGCGGGCGCCTTCGACCTCGTCGTAACCGACGTGAACATGCCCGGCGGCAGCGGCCTCGATCTGCACCGGCAGCTCGCCGTCGAGCGGCCCGCGCTCGCCGACAAGCTCATCTTCCTGTCCGGCGGCGCGCTCAGCCCCGCCGACGCCGAGTACCTCTACGCGAGCCGCTGCGTCTGCCTGTCGAAGCCCATCGGGCACGACACGCTGCTCGACGCCGTGCGCCGCACCCACGCCGGCAAGGCCCCCGCGCAGGGGTCGCTGACGCTGCGGCCGTCCGGCCGCAAGTAGCCCCCGGGGCGGCGCCCCCCGCCCGGGGGGTTCGCCCCCGCGCGTCCTTGGGCTACAAGGGGGGACGCCATGCGCATACTCTCGGGCGTCCAGCCGTCGGGCAAGCTCCACATCGGCAACTACTTCGGGGCCGTGCGCCAGTTCATCGAGCTGCAGCACGAGGGCGACGCGCTCTACTTCATCGCCGACCTGCACGCGCTCACCACCGTGCGCGACGCCGCCCGCGCGCGCGAGCTGTCGCGCGACGTCGCCCTCGACTTCCTCGCGCTCGGGCTCGACCCGGCGAAGGCGACGCTCTTCCGCCAGTCGGACATCCCCGAGGTGACCGAGCTCTTTTGGTCCTTGCTCACGGTCTGCCCGATGGGCCTGCTCGAGCGCGCCGTCAGCTACAAAGACAAGCTCGCCCGCGGCTTCTCGCCCGAGGCGGGCCTCTTCACGTACCCCGTCTTGCAGGCCGCCGACATCATGGTCTACGGCGCCGACGTCGTGCCCGTCGGCAAAGACCAGCTGCCCCACCTCGAGATTACCCGCGACCTCGCCAACAAGTTCAACCTCGCCTTCGTGCCCGGCTACGACCCCGCCCGCCCCGAGGGCGACAAGAAGGGCCGCGGCGCCGGCGTGCTCAAGCTGCCCCGGGCGCACGTGCGCGCCGAGACCGCCGTCGTGCCCGGCCTCGACGGGCAGAAGATGAGCAAGAGCTACGGCAACACCATCGACCTCTTCGCCGACGACGGCGCGCTCAAGAAGTGCATCATGGGCATGAAGACCGACTCGGCGGCGGTCGACGAGCCGAAGAGCCGGGCGACGCCCCTCTACCAGCTGCTCGAGCTCTTCGCGCCCCCGGCCGAGATGGCCGAGATCGCCGAGAGCTTCGACAAGGGCGGCCTCGGCTACGGCCACTACAAGCAGCGCCTGCTCGCGCTCTTTCACGAGGCCTTCGACGACGCGCGCCGGCGCCGCCGCGAGCTCGGGGCGCGCTCGGGCGAGGTCGAAGACATCCTCGCCGAGGGGGCCCGCCGCGCCCGCAGCTACGCCGCGCCCGTCATGAGCGCCGTGCGCCAGGCGGTGGGCACGGGGCGGCCGACGGCGCAATGAAGGGCGCTCCGGTGGTGCTGCCATGACGCGCCGTGGCGTGACGTCGATGCAGAGAGGTAGGCGGTTGTAGCTTACGAGGGGTGATTCTTCGCGCCGACGCCGCTAGGATTCGGGTATGCGTCGTGCCCTCACCCTTACGCTCGGCCTGCTTTTTTTCGCCGCCGGTACCATCGTCGCCTGTGCGGAAGACGACCCCGAGCCGGGCTTTACCCCGACGGGCGGCAGCGGGGGCAGCGAGTCGGCGGGCAACGCGGGCAGCGCGCAGGGGGGCGGGGGGAGCGGGGGCGGCGGGCAGGCCGGCGGCGGGCCCAAGGCGGGGTCGGGGGGCGGCGGCGCCGGCGGGCAGGCGGGCGCGGGCGGGCAGGGCGCGGCGTGCGGGGCGGACGCGAACGAGCCGAACGAGAACCCGCTGCAGGCGCGGACCGCGCCCGGCGTCGACGGCGACGGCACGATGAGCGATTGCGACGACGAAGACTCGCTGAACGGCCTGCTCGACGGGCCCGAAGACGAAGATTGGTTTCGTTATACGGCCATCGACAACGTCTGCCTCGAATTCGGAGACAACATCGGCCCCCACGTCCGCTTGGGCAACGGGGTTTCCGCCGAAGTCTGCATGTTCATCAAGCCCGGGCCGGACGCCGGCGCGATCGAGTGCGACGCGGGAAGCGAGCCTAGCGACGAGCTGGACGGCCAAGGGTTCGTCGGTTGCTGTAGCAACACCGAGGCGCGCATGACGTTCGGAGGCGGGAACAGCAATGACGCGGGCGACGTCCTCATGAAGGTGTCGAAGCTGTCCGAGGGGTTGTGCGGGGCCTACACCATCACCTTCGCCCAGCACGAATGACCCCCGCGCCGGCGCCGCGCGCGGGCGCCCGCCTCGTTCAAGCTCGCCGGCGCCCCCGCCCGCTCAGCCCGGCAGCGCCTCCGCGAAGAGCTCGAGCACGCGCCGCCAGTGCCGCTCGGCCGACTCGCGGTCGTAGACGGGCAGGTCGGGCACGGCGAAGCCGTGGCGCGCGTCCGGGTAGATCTCGACGGTGGCGCGCACGCCGGCCGCGTCGAGCGCCGAGCGCAGGCGCTCGGTGTGCTCGGCGGTGAAGTTCGGATCGAGCCCGGCGACGCCGACGTACACCCGGCCGCGGATCTGGTCCGCGTGGGCGTGGGGGCTGTCGGGCGCGTCGGTGGCGAGCCGGCCGCCGTGGATCGACGCCGCCGCGGCCACCCGGTCGGGGTGCGCGACGGCCGCCCACAGCGCGACGAGGCCCCCGAGGCAGTAGCCGACGCAGCCGACGGCCTTGCCCTCGACGCCGGGCAGCCCGTCGAGAAAGCGCAAGAGGGCGGCGGTGTCGCGCATCGCCGCGTCGGACGTGACCGAGAGCGCCAGCGCCATCAGCCGCTCGCGCTCCGAGGGGTCGGAGAACACCGTCGCGGGGTCGAAGGGCGCTTGGTCGCCGGCCCGGTAGTACAGGTTCGGCAAGAGCACGACGTAGCCCCCCCACGCGAGGCGCTGGGCCATCGCGTGAAGGGCGTCGCGCAGCCCCGGGCCGTCCATGTAGAAGATGACCGCGGGCCAGGGGCCCTCGCCCGCCAGCGGTCGGTAGACCCAGGTGGTCATGGCGCCCTCGCCGGTCTCGACCTCGAAGCGCTCGCCCGCGGCGCTCGTGCTCGTGCTCATGAGGGGTTCGTAGCGCGGGCGCGGCCCGGGGGGCAGCAAAAGGCGCCCTGGCGGCGGGGTCATTCTGCGCACCGCGCGGCCCCCGCCTTGCGGTAGCTTGGAGGGCATGAGCGGCATCCGCACGTTGCCGTCTTCGGGCGCGGCCGGCGGCCCGAGCGTCAGAGGCCGGGCCGGCGCGGCTCGCGTCGCGCCGGCGGCCGAGCGGGGGCGGCGCCGCGGGGCCCTTCTCGCCAGCGGCCTCTCGCTCGCCCTGTTCGGGGCGTCGCTCGGCGTCTCGTTCGCGGTCACGCCCGAAGACATCGAAGCGCGCCGCGTCGTGCTCTCGCCGACCTGCCACATCAAGGCGATGCTCGGGCGCGAGTGCCCGACCTGCGGCATGACCCGCGCCTTCTCGGCGCTGAGCCACGGCCGCGTCGACGACGCCCTCCGCTACAACCGCGGGGCGCCCGCGCTCTACGCCGCGTGGTGGGCCGCCGCCGCCGCCGCGCTCGCGACGTTTTTGCGTTCCCTGGTCGGCCCGAGCGAAAGCAGAAAGATACCAACATGAATGGCACGAACGAAGGCGGGTGGGGCGGCGGGCAGGGGGGCCCCGGGGCGCCGGGGGGCCATCCGCAGCCCTTCCCGGGTATGAGCGCTTCGGGGGGCGCCCCGGGCGGCTACGGGGGCGGTCCGCCCGGCGGCGGGCAGGGCGGTGGGCCCGGCGGCGGGCAGGGCGGTGGGCCCTACGGCGGCCCGCCCGGCGGCGGCAACTACGGCGGGCCTCCTGGGGGCGGCAACTACGGCGGTCCGCCCGGCGGCGGGGGCGGCGGTCCGCCCGGAGGCGGCGGCTTCGGCGGCCCGCCCGGCGGTGGCTTCGGCGGGCCTCCCGGTGGGGCGGGCGGCGGCCCGCCCGGCGGCTTCGGTGGCCCGCCCGGCGGCTTCGGTGGCCCCCCCGGCGGGGGCGGTGGCCCGCCCGGTGGCTTCGGCGGGCCTCCTGGTGCGGGCAGCGGCCCGCCCGGCGGCTTCGGCGGGCCCCCCGGCGGGTTCGGCAATGCGCCGCCCCCGGGCGGCTTCGGTGGCCCCCCGGGCGGGGGCGGGTTTGGCGGCCCCCCGGGCGGCGGGGGCTTCGGCGGCCCGCCCGGCGGCTACGGCGGCCCGCCCGGCGGCGGCTACGGCACCCCGTCGCCCTACGTGGCGCAGGTACCCGGCCAGGCGTTGGCGGGCGGCGGGTCGACCGACCCGCTCGCGATCGCCTCGCTCGTCATGGGCTTGGTCGGCGTGCCGGGCTCGTTCTGCTGCTCGTTCCTCAGCATACCGCTCTCGCTCGCGGCGATCGTGACGGGCGTCATCGCGATCGGCAAGGCGCGCCAGCGCAACGATCAGACGGGCAAGCTCTTCGCCATCGGCGGCATCGCGACGGGCGGCGCCGGCCTCCTGCTCTTGCTCCTCTTCTTGGCCTTCGGCGTGGCCGGCGCGCTCATCGACAAGGCGCGCTGAGGCGCGGCGAGCGCGCCCATCGACCGGGCGCGTCGAGGCGCGGCGAGCGCGCCCATCGACCGGAAGCGGCGCGGCGGGCGCGGCGGGCGCGGCGGGGCGCGAGGCGACGCGGCGCTCAGGCCGCCGAGGGCCGCCGCGCCGCGTGCTCGCGGACCAACTCGGCGCTCTGGCGCGGCCGCTCGACCCAGAACATATGCCCGACGCCCTCGAGGATCTCGAGCCGCGCGCCGGGGATTTTCGAGGCGATGAGGCGGCCGTTCGCGACCGAGAGCATCTCGTCGCAGTCGCCGTGGATGACCAGCGTGGGCGCGCCGATGTCGCCGAGGCGCGCGGAGGCGTCGTGGCCGCCGACGGCCTGCACCTGCAGCGCGATCACGGCCAGCGGGGCGCGCGCCCGCAGCGCCCGCTCGCGGAAGGCCGCATACTCGGCCTCGTCGCGGGCGAACGCGGGCGAGACGTTGACGTCCCACGCGGTGCGGATGGCCCGCTCGCGGTCGCCCGACGACCACGCGGCGGCGAGCCGGTTGCCGACCTCGGGGGCGGTCAGGACGCTGCCGGGGCCCCCGGCGTAGGTGCAGCCCAGCGTCAGCGTGGCGACCCGCCCGGGCAAGCGCAGCGCGAGCTCTTGGGCGACCATGCCCCCCATCGAGATACCCAACACGTGGGCGCGCTCGAGGCCGAGCGCGTCGAGCAGCGCGGCGGCGTCGGCGGCCAGGTCGGCGACGGTGAAGGGCTCGTCGACCCGCGAGCTCAGGCCGATGCCCCGGTGATCGAACGCGGTCACGGCGAAGTCGCGCGCCAGCTCGTCGAGGAACGCGTCGCCCCACGCGAGCACCGTGCCCGACATGCCCTGGATCAACAAGAGCGGCTCGCCCGCGCCGCGCTGCAGGTAGTGGAAGTCGCGTCCGTTGACGGCGGCGGTCGGCATGGCCCCTTCTACCCGAGTCGGCCCGCCCCGGGGCGCACGAAATGGCGCGAGGGCGGGGGCCTCACGGCCAACCGTCACGCCCGGCGATGCCGGACAAAAAATGTCCGTTTTGGCGTGGCGCCGGCCCCCCCGCGTGGTCATTTTTCATGGGTTGTACCCCGAAGAACTCGCCATGCCCCCGACCGCGAAAACCGCCCCCCCGGCCCCCCTCACCCCCGCCCCCCGCGGGGCCAGCGCGGGCCCGGCGGCCGACCGCCCGACCCACGCCCCCTTCGCGCCCGAGGCCTGCGCGAGCACGGCCGACGCCCCGACCCCGTCCGAGCTGATGGCGGCCCTGCGAGAGCAAGGGGCCGCCCTGCGGCAAATGCAGGCCACCCTCGAGCAACTCGTCCGGGGCTTGAGCCCCTCGGCGGCCCCCGTCAGCGGCGGCCCCACGACCACGACGACCGTCGCCGACCCGGTGGGCGCGGGCTTCACGCTGAGCCAACGGGCGCTGGCCGAAGCGCTGGCCATCCCCGCGTCGTATGTGTCGACGCTGGTGCGCGCCTTCAAGCTCGACGAAGACCCCCTCTATGCCCTTACCGTACGCCCCGGCGCCAAGCGCTTGGTGAACTACCACCCCCGCGCCATCGAGCGCTTCCGCGATCTGGTGCGCTCGCCCCCGGGCCCCCTCGACCAGCGGGCCCAGCGCACGCTCGACCAGGTTCGCAGCCGGTTGAGCGAGCCCGCCCGGGCCGCCTGACGACATCGGGCCCGCCCTCGAGGCCGGCGCCCGCGGCTACCTGTCTCGAAAGACGTGTCGCGCGTCGCGGGCAAAAAAGGGTATGACGCGCCGTGTTGTTGGGCGTAGACCCCTTTTCCGATGACCACGACGCGCGCTTCGGCCCGCGGCGCCCTGCGCTTGGTCGGGCAGGGCGTCGATTATGTGATCGTGGGGCAACTACGCCGAGCGCCTCTGGGGCCGGCGGGGCGTCACGTACGGCGCGCTGCTCGCCGAGCGGCACGGCTACGCGCCCGTCTACGTTCGCTACGACACGGGCCTGCGCGTCGTCGACAACGGACGCGAGCTCGCGGCGATGCTCGACGCGCTCGCCCACCTCGTAGACCTTGCACACGCGCTCGTGATCGATGCGCGCCTGCGCCCTCGTCGTCGTGCCCCATGCCTCCCTTCCTCGCGATGGCCGCGAGCTTAAGCCAGCCCTCGGCCCCCCTGGGCGGGGATCTCGCCCCGCCGGCGAGGTTTTGGGGTCGACCGCCCTCGACCCCGCCGGCCGGCCCCTCGACGCCAACGCCGTCGCGAGCGCGCTCGAGCCCCTCGTCGACCCCTGACGCCCGCGCCCGCCGCCGACCTCGAACGCGCGCGGGGGGGCCTCAGAGCGGCGCGGCGGCGGCGGTCTGCTGGCGCGCGCGCTCGCGCGGCGAGCCGCGGAGCATCTCTTCTTGGGCGGCCTGCATCGCCCGGCCGAGCCCCTCGAGGCCCGGCCGGTCGAGGCACTTTCTCACCTTCGGAAAGAGGTGCTCCTCTTCTTCTTTGTGATGGTGCTCGGCCTGCTCTTTCAAGACGTGCAGCTTCGCCTCGAAGCGGGGGTCGGCGGGCGAGAGCTCGAGCAGGTCGGCGAGCAGGCGCTTGAGCGAGAGGTGCTCTTCGAGCGACTCGAGCAAGATGTCTTCGGTGCGCCGCGCCTTGACCGCCGGGTAAAATTGCTCTTCTTCGATCAAGACGTGCGACATGAGCACGTCGGCCGCCCGCCCGAAGAGGGCGCCGCGCTCCGCGTCGGTCGCGTTCAGGGCGGCCTCGAAGGCCTCTTCGAGCTGCCGGTGCTGCTTCACGAGGTAGTCGATTGCGTCCATGGGTTCGGTCGTCCTCGCCGGCCTCGGGGCCGGTCGAAGCCGCGCACGCCGCCACGACGCCGACCCGGGCCTCCGCGTGAGTAAGCAACGGGCGTTCCATCGGCGGGTAGGGCGCGGCGCCGCACGCCGCGGCGGCCCGCGAGGGCGACCGCGGGTGTGGCAGAAGTCGCCGGCGCGGCCGGGCAGCACACCGCCCGCCGCTCGGGCCCCGGCGATCGGGCCCCGCCCGGCGCGCGCTCGGGCCCTCCGATCAGCGCCCGCCCTGGGCCTCGAAGTATGCCCTCACCGCGTCGTCGGCGGCCTTCCGATACTCGGCGCCGCGGCCCCGCTCGGCCGCGGCCAGCGCGGCCTTCAACCCTGGCGCGTCCAAGTCTTTCGCGTAGCAGGGCGTGCCCGGCTGCTGCCGCCACGATTCGTCGAGGCCCCCGGCGTCGATCGGGTCGAACCCGAGCTCGTCGATGAGGCGCATGACCTCCGCCTTCGCGCCGGCCTCGTCGCCCGCGACGGGGATCGCGATGCGCCCCGGCGCGCCTTTCGGCATGCCCTTCTTGAGCAGCGACTCGAAGTAAATGGTGTTGAACGCCTTGACCACCGGCCGCCCGAGCTGCTCGCCGACCCACGCGCTCTCGGGCCGCCCGCCGTCGAGCGCCGCGATGCGGCCGTCGCGGCTCGGGTAGTAGTTGTTGGTGTCGATCACGATCACGTCGCCGGGCACGCCGGCGAAGAGGTCTCGGGGCAGCCGGGGCACCGCGCGCTGGGGCGTCGTGACGACCACGATCGCGCCGCCGCGCGCGGCCTCCGCGGCCGTGACGGGCCTGGCCCCGACCTCGGCCGCGAGCTCGCGGAGCGACTCGGGCCCGCGCGAGTTCGCGATCGAGACCTCGTGGCCGAGCGCCGCCCAGCGCCTCGCCAGGGTGCCGCCGATCATGCCGGCGCCGATGATGCCAATCTTCATGCCATCCTCCTTCGAACCGAGCCGTCTGTGGTCGGTCGCGCCGCGCCCGCTCGGCGGCGCGGGGCCATCGCCATGACGCTTGCCGGCGGCCCTGTCAAATGCCGCCCCCGCCCGCGGCCGCGCAGGGGCGGCCCTCGCGCGCCCGCGTTCAGTCGACGAACGAGAACAAGTTCGACAAGACCCACGAGACCACGCCGACCGCGTCCCGCTGGCGCCCGAGGTCGGACGCCCCCTCGGCCAGAAGGGCGACGCGCATCTCGGCCGCCGCGCGCTCGAGCCGCGCCTCGCGCGCGCCCTTCGCCTCGGCGGCCGGAGGGGCCGCGCCCTCGAGGCCCCCCCGGTCCACGAAGCGCGAGGCCCGCTCGATCTCGCCCCGGTCGAACCACACGCCGTGCTCGGAGCACGCGTCGACCACGACGCCCGAGCGGGCGCCGAAGATCGTGCGATTCATGATCTCGTGGCAGTGCGGGCAGGGCACGTAGCGCTCGGTCGAGACCCGCTCGGGGGGCGCCTCGCGCGTCAGGTCGAAGGGCGGCAGGGGGGCGCGGTTCTCGCGCAACGCCTCGAGCGCGCCCGACTCGAGGAACACCCCCTGGCACCCCCCGCACCCATACGCGCGCTCGCCCTCCGGCGAGGGCGACGCCGCCTCGAGCGGCGCGCGGCAGCGGGGGCAGCGCAGGGCCGAGGCCGCCGCCGGCTCGGGGCGCGGCGGCGCGGCCGGGGGCGGGCGACGGTAGGGCGACGCGGCCTCGGGGCGCCCGAGCGGCACGTGCGGCACGCGCCCCTCGGCCCCGCAAGCGCAACGCACCCGCGCGCCCGGAAAGAGCCCCTTCACCTCGACCGTCGCCCCACACTGCTCACAGACCATCGACTACCCAAGATACCTCATACGGGCCGCCCCCGCCCCCACTACCTAACTATTCTAAGAAATTGGCCGCCCCGCCACCCCGCCGCCCCACCAGCGGGGCGCTCGATGCAGGGGCGGGGCGCGCTGCGGGGCCGTTAATGAAAGCTGGTTTCATCTAAAAGACGACTTTGTGTAGGTTTCTCACGTAAGCAAAACTTCACTAGACGTTCGTCACCTACACGGCTAAAGCTTGTCGTCACGCTCGGGCTAGACCAGCTGGCTTCATGACACTGTGTGGGCTCGTTCGTGCCCGACGGACGCGACGCGGGGGGCCGCCAGCCCGCCGCGGGGCGCCCTTTTTTCAACGACCGTCGACTTCTCCCGATAGCACCCTGGCCCCGCACGGGCCGGCTTAGTTTGAACCGGCGGGCGCCCCGGCCCCCGCGACGACGCGCCCGCGCGTCGGGGGCCGCCGCCCGCCCGCGCTCGCCGTGGCTTTCTTTCGACCTCTGCCCCGAGGCTTTTCTCTTTCAAGAAAGGGTACCACTATGAGCATCGAACGTTGGTTGCTGCCCCTGGTCCTGTTCGCCGCGGCTTGTGACGTCGGAGGGCCCGACGAGGCGGGCGACCCCGGGCCGCAAGGCGTCAGCTCCGAAGGGGGCGGCGAGGCCCCCGACGCCCTCGACGCGGCGGCGAGCGCGGGCAATTTTCTCGCCAATAACGCGCAATTTCCCAACCCGAGCGGCCGCGTCGCGTCGTACAGCAACCAGGGGCTGATCGACCTCGACAACGACTTCTTCGGCGAGTTCGGCACCAACGGCCGCGACTGCGCGACGTGCCACGCGGCCGCGCAGGCCTGGTCGATTACGCCGGCCGACGTGCAGAAGCGCTTCTTCGACACCAAGGGCCTCGACCCCATCTTCCGCCTCGTCGACGGGGCGAACTCGCCCAAGGCCGACGTCTCGACCGTCACGGCGCGACTGAACGCCTACAGCATGCTGCGCACGCGCGCCGTCATCCGCGTCGGCCTGCCGGTGCCGGCCAACGCCGAGTTCGAGCTGGCCGCGGTCGACGACCCCTACCAGTTCGCCAGCGCCGCCGAGCTCTCGCTCTTCCGGCGGCCGCTCGTGTCGGCCAACCTCTTCGGCGGGCCCGGCACCTTCGTGATGTGGGACGGCCGCGAGACGCAGGTCGACTTCCAGGCGGCGCTGAGCACCCAGGCCAACAACGCCACGCTCGGCCACGCCCAGGCGGCGGCGCCCCTGCCCGCGTCGGTGCGCACCGAGATCGTCGGCTTCGAGACGAACCTCTTTGCCGCGCAGGCGTTCGACAACCTGGCCGGCTCGCTGACGTCGAACGGGGCCCGGGGCGGCCCCCAAGAGCTCGCGTCGCAGCCGTTCTTGGTCGGCAACTTCAACCTCTTCGACGCCTGGGCCAACTTCCCCGGCACCGACCCGTCGTTCGAGGCGCGCCGGGCCATCGCGCGCGGCCAGGCGCTCTTCAACGGCGGGTGCTCCGGCTGCCATAACGTGGCGAACGTGGGCTCCAGCTCCCTCCCCGTGTTCTTCGACATCGGCGTCTCGGCCGGCTCGCGCCGCACCCCCGACATGCCGCTCTACACGCTGCGCCGCAAGCTCACCGGCGAGACGATTCAGACGACCGACCCCGGCCGCGCGCTCGTCACCGGCCTCTGGGCCGACGTCAACCGGTTCAAGGTGCCGAGCATCCGCGGCCTCGCGGCGCGCGCCCCCTACTTCCACAACGGCTCGGCCAAGACGCTCGAGGAGGTCATCGACTTCTACGAGGCGTCGCTCGGCTTCAACTTCACCGACGCCGAAGAGGCCGACCTGGCCGCCTTCCTCCGGGCGCTCTGACCCGCGCTCCGCCAGCCCCCGGCGTGCGAGGCGGCGCCTCGTGCGCGGGGGCCGGCGCGCCCCGACCCCTCGCCGCCGGGTCGGGGGTGTACCCGGTCGAGCGCGCACGCGAAGCGCCCGCGTGCGCGCTCGGCGGCGCCCCGACGTCGTCGTGGCCGGCGCCTCGGCCGTGCTCGCGCAGCTGGGCGGCGACGAGCTCGTGGGCGCGTTCGAAGGCGAGCCGCCCGGGGCGCGCGCGGCGCTGCTCGCGTTGATGTCCGATCGGATGGGCGAGGCGGGGCTGCGCCTCCTGTTCTCGCGCGCCCAGGCCGGCGGGTTCGAGGGCGCGCGCTGCGTCGTGGGGGCCGCGCGCCTGACGAGCCGTCGCCCGCCCGAAGGAGGTCTTTCGCCCCGCCGAGGCGATACACCGGGGCCGACCCCAGCCCATTTTGCCTTCGCCGCCCGAAATCGGAGGGGGGTCGAAAAAAATCAGGCAACCGGCCCGGGTGCCTGGCCGAGCGGGTAGGTGACACCACGAACTCGGCCAATTTCGGGCGGGGGGGAGGGTGTCGACCTCGGAGAACCTGCCGTGACCAGCCGAACCAATCCCGAAGCCATCCTCCATCTGCAGCCCAACCGTCCCATTCCGCCCACCGTGAACCAACCCATGACCCAACCCTCGAACCGACCCTCGAAGGCGGCCGCCCAGCCCGCCACGAAGGCCCGCGGCCGACCGAAGGGCGGCCGCGCCCCCAAGAAGGGCGCCGGCGCCGCCCGCCGGGCGCACGAAGGGGGCGATGACGACGGCGGCGATGACGACGGCGAGCCAGCCCCGGCGGGCGGCGGCGAAGCGCTCGTCCTGACCAGCGCGCACGAGCTCTCGCTCGCGCGTGTTCGGCCCGAGATCGACGCCCTGCCCGCCGCCGAGGTGCGCCGCATCACCGTGCACGTGCCCTCGGCGTGCATGCTGGCGCTCGGCGCCTTGCCCCGCATGCGCGCCCTGCGCGACGCGATGGCGGCCGCCTTCACCGACCCCCCGCTCGCCGCGCTCGACAAGCTCGAAGACTACGCCCACGCCGCGTACCTGTCGCACGCCCGCGTCTTGCCGCGGGACGCGGGCGAGACGAACGTGCGCGCGCTCTTGAACGAGGCCGGGCCGCTCCGAGAGCGCCTGCTCGCGATGGCCGGCGCGCTCGTCGCCTTCGGCATCTTCGACGCGAAGCAGGTGGCCACCATTCGCCAGGGCACGGGCCACCTCGACACCGCCGGCGATCTCGCCGCCCTCGGCCTGATGTTCGTCGACGCGTGGCCCACCATCGGGCCGAAGAAGCTGCTCGAGCGGGCCGAGGCCGAGCGCGCGATCGAGCTCGGCAAGCGGTTGCTCGGGGCGCTCGGGCGCCGCAACGAGGGCACCGACGGTGCGGGCGACCCGGACGAGGCCGAAGAGCAACTCGCCAAGGCGTACGAGCTCTTCCGCCGCGCGTACGAGTGGTGCCGCGCGGCCATTCTGTACCTGCGCCGCGACGTGGGCGACGGCGACCAGATCGCCCCGCCGCTCGCGCGCAGCCGCCGCCGGGGCCGCAGCGCGCCGGCCGACGAGCCCGGCACGGGCGAGCCCGACGTCGACTCGCCCGACGAGGGCGAGCCCGGCGACGAGCCCGACGTCGCCGAGACCCTCTGACGGGCACCCCCGCCGAGGCCCGGCGGCGCGCGACGAGGCGTCGCCGGGCGGTTCGACACACGCAGAGGCGACGCCGGGCGCCTCGACGCGCGAAGAGGTGTCGCCGGGCAGGTCGACGCACGTAAGGGCGTCGCCGGGTCGACGCACGCAGGGGCGTCGCCGGGCGGGTTGAGGGCTCCGAAGCTGCGGTGAGTGCGCCCGCGGCTTCGGGGGCTCGCGCTCGGGCGCACGCGGTGGGCCGCTTCAGGGCCGAGCGGCCTGCGGCGGGTTACCCTGTACCCCGGCCGAGATGGCCGATGGTGCAAAAAGACTGCGGAGCAACCCTCCCGGGTGTGCCAGTGGCACAAAAGGGTTACTGAGTATTGGTTTTCATGTGCCATGCACCCCGGAAGGGTTACTAAGTATTGGTTTCCATGTGCCATGCACCCCGGAAGGGTTACTAAGTATTGGTTTCCATGTGCCACGCGGCACAAAAGGGTTACTCAGTAATGGTTTTTGTGCCACCACCCCTCCCGAAGGGTTACTGAGTAACCCTGCAGGCGACCACCGCCCCTCGCGAGGGCTACTCGACCTTGCCGCTCGCCGCGGCGCTGCCCGCGACAGCACCGGCGATGCTCTGGTCGACCGCGAAGGTGCCTGGCCGGGCATGGCTTGCCGCAGGGGCGCGGCAACCTTCGCGTCGCACGCCTGCTGAGCGACAGCTACGGCTCCTCATGGACAACAGTTACATCGGCTCTCCCGCACTCTCGATGATCGGGGCGTTCTCCTCGAGCCCAGCCGTCTTGTCGACCAAGTGCCGCCGCAGGATGGCGGCCTTCGGCTGGGTGGCGAACTGGCGGCGCGTTCGTTTGGACGTCGGCAGGGCGGGGCGCCGGGCCGTGTGCGTAGCACGGCGGCTGGCCCGTCACCTCGCAGCGCCGCGCTCACTCGGCCGAGACGCCGCGCGAGCGCCGGGGCCGCCGCAGCGTCTCGGCGCGAAGATATACCTAGGGGGCCCCGCCGCGTGGTAGCGTTCGGCCCCTCGAGACATGAAGACCACAAGGGGCTCGGGGCGACCCGGCTGGGCGCGGTCAGGGGTGGCCTGCCGCTTGCTGTCTCTTCTGCTGCTGGCGTGGCCCTTGACCATGCTCGCCTGCGCGTCGGCGCCGAAGCCGAGGCCGATGCAGCCCGTGAACTACGCCGCGCTGGCCGCGGCCGAGCAGCCGGCGCCCCGCGTCGCGCCCGACCGGCTCCACGCCTTGCTGCTCAACGGCGGCGGCAACCCCGCGTCGAACTACGCCTCGCACCTGGCGCATATTCGCAAGCTCGTCGCGCTCCTCGGGCGGGCCGGCGTGGCGCCCGAGCGAATCTCCATCTTGAGCGGCGACGGAGACAACGCGGCCGCCGACCTGGCCGTGCGCGAGCCAGACCCCGAAGGGGCGTGGCTGCTCAAGAGCGCGCCCCGGGGGGGCAAGCTCCTCGGAGCCATCCGCTTCGAGAGCTCGACTGTCCCGGGGTTCGCCTTGCGCCCGGCGACGCCGCCAGAGCTGCGGCGCTGGTTCGAGACCGTCGGCGCGGGCCTGCGCGACGGAGACACGCTGCTCCTTTACGTGACCGACCACGGCGTGCGCGCCCCGAGAAACGTGATGGAGACGCGCATCGTCTTGTGGGGCGACAACGCGTCGGTCTCGGTGCGCGAGCTGCGCGAGCTGTTGCGCACGCTCCCCCGGGGCGTGCGCGTCGTGACGCTGATGTCGCAGTGCTTCTCAGGCGGCTTCGCCTGGCTCGGGCACCGAGACGGCGAGCGCATCCCCGACCCGAATGTGTGCGGTTATTTCTCGTCGCGCTACGACCTCGAGGCCTATGGGTGCTACACCGCGCTGTCGGGGCACGACGACGTGGGCCACTCGTTCGCCTTCCTGCGCGCCCTCGAGCGCGGCGGCCGCTTCGACGACGCCCACCGCGCCGCGCTCGTCACCGACGGCACGCCCGACGTGCCCCTCCGCACGTCGGACCTCTGGCTGCAAGAGCTGCTCTACGACCAGGCGGCCTTCGCGCACGTCCGCTCGTGATGCGCGTCACGGCCGGGTCGCCGGCGGCCGCCGCGGGCCTGCGCACCGGCGACGTGATCTCGGCCCCCCGGGCAAGCCCTTCACCCACCAGCAAGACCTCGCGCTATGGTCGATGCTGCTCAAGCCCGAGACGCCCGAGCGCATGGCCATTCGGCGCGGGCGCGAGACCTTCACCGCGACGATCACCCCGCGCGCGCGACTCACCGCGTGGCCCACCCTCGCGGCCCCGCGCCTCGGGCTGGCCGCCCCCGAGGTCGAGGGCGCCCTCTACCGGGGCGAACGGCGCCCCCAAGGGCGCCGCATTCTCTTCTTCTGGGCAACCTGGTGCAGGCCATGCAAAGCCGCCATTCCTGAACTCTTGGCGCTCTCGAAGCGAGAGAACATCCCCGTCATTGCCATCACCGACGAAGGTCGCGCAGAGCTCGACCCCTTCTTCACACGCTGGAAAGACCCTTTCCCCGCCATCGTCATCAGCGACGAGCCGCGGCGTTCGATGGCCGAGTACGGCGTCAGCGGCACCCCGACGTTCGTCTTGATCGACGACGCCGGCCTCATCCGCGGTTACAAAGTAGGGTACGCCCCCGAAGAGGGGTTGCGCCTCTGACTCGTCCCCTCGACTGATCCCGAAAACGATGGCCGCGAGCGAGAGCAACCGGTCGCGTCGGTCGCACGAGCCGACCTGCGTCGCCGATCGGCCCGAACCGAAGTGAATGTCTTTCTCGTCGCGAAAGGTCTCTTCAATCGAGAACCTCTTGCCGTAGAGGGCGATGACGCCCCTTGCCGTGCGCTCGGCGAGCGAAGTCGCCGAGATCGTGCGCGATCATTCGCTCGTGCTCTTGGAAGACGTCGTCGAACAGATCGCGACGGGGACGCCGAAGAACGCCGAACAACGCCCGAACCCGAACCAGACGCGTGAGAATCATCTGCTCTTGCTTCGTCAGGTCGATGCGCGGCTTCCAGCGTTCCATCGGGCTCGTACCTCCGGCAGGCCACCGGATCACGCTTCGCTGCTCCTGTCGATCTCTCCGGCCCATGTCTTGCAGAAAATCCCTGGAATCAAGCTGGTCGGCGCTCTAGTATGCCCGGTCGTGGCGACGGCAGAGCGACAGCGAGCGAGGCGCGAGAAAGGGCGGGTGGCGGAAGGGCCGGCGGCGCTTCTCGACGCGATCTTCGCGACGCTGCCAGAGGGGGCGGGCGCGAGCCACGATGTCCCCAAGCTCGTGCGCCAACGGCGGCGCGACCGGGCGAAACAGCGCTTGCAAGACGCCCTCGACGCGAGGGGCGACGTTCCCATCTCCGAGCCGGTTCGGCTCGAGGTACAGCTACTCGCCGAGCGCTGGGCCCGCAAGGGCTTCGACGCCGCCTTCCCCGACGCCGACGAGTTCGAAGTGCGCTGCGTCGAAGAAGGCGAGGCGAGCCGGGCCGAGGCCGCGGGCGACGAGACGGGCCGGTGGCAGGCCGCCGAGCGAGCGCACCGGCGCGCGATCGTGCAGGCGTACGGGTCGATCGAGATCCGCGGGCTGCAGCTTAGCGAGCGCGTGCACCAAGAGCTCGAAACGGCGTACGTGCCGCTGAGCGTCGAGGGGCCGGCCGAGCCGCCGCCCCCCCACGCCACGCCGAAGAAGGCTGGCGCGAAGGCGCCCAAGGGCAAGGGGGCTTCGAAGTCGGCGGGCGAGGGCGCCCGAGGGCTCGACGAGGCCGCCATCGCCGCCCTGATCCGCGAGGTGAACAGGCCGAGGTTGCGCATCGAACAGGCGCTCGCTCGGCACGCCCGAATGCTCCTCATCGGCGCGCCCGGTAGCGGCAAGTCGACCGTGGTCGCGTACCTCGCCACCCGCGCAGCCAAGGGCGAACTGGGCTCCGAGTTCGAGCCCGGGTACAACCCGATACCCTTCGTGCTGCCGGCCCGCTCTGTCCACGAGCCGCTCGCGACGGTCGAATCGCTCGCGCGCGCGGTCGGCGACAACGCGGGGCTGCTCGAACGGGCCTTGCACGAAGGGCGAGCGCTGCTTCTCGTCGACGGGCTCGACGAGGCCCAAGAGGTGGTGATCGGGCAGCTAATTCCGGCGCTCGAGCGGCACCTCGCGCTACACCCCGAAAACAGGCTTCTCACAACGTCGCGGCCCTCCGGGGCGCCCGAAGAGGCTGAGTCACTGCAGGGCCTGACCCGCGTTCGGCTCTTGCCGATGACCGCGACCGAGGTCGGCACCTTCATCGATCGTTGGTGTCTTGCGGCCGAGCTGAGCCTGAAGAAGGCGAGCGATGAAGCGAAGGCGACCGCGAAAGAGGCCGCGGAAGATCTCAAGGCGCGGGTACGCCGCAGCGGCGCCATCGAGAAGCTCGCCCAAACGCCGCTCTTGTGTAGCGTGATCTGCATCGCCCACCGGTTTCTCGGGCATGGCATCCCCGAGCGACGAACGGCACTTTACGACGTGATCACCAACGTCCTACTCTACGAGTGGGACCGTGCCAAGTTCCCCGCCGGGTCGACCATTGGCAAGCTCGACGCCCAGGCGAAGCGTGCCCTCCTCGGGCATCTTGCCCGTTCGATGCACGAAGGCCGGGTCGCAGAGTTGCCCGAGGCGGCGCTGCTACGCCACTTCGCAGAGCGGCTGCCCAACCTGGGTCACGGGGCGCGCGAGGCGAAGTCGCTCATCGCCGAGATTCGCGACCGAAACGGTGTTCTCGTCGAGCGCGCGCCCGGGGTCTTCGCGTTCTCGCACCTGACCTTTCAAGAGTACCTCGCGGCCGTCGAGATCGTTGGGGCGGGCGACTATGACATGTTGTTGGCGAACCGTGGCGACCCGTGGTGGCACGAGGTCATCGCCCTGGCTGCCGGGCTGCCCGGGGCCGACGCCGCGAGGCTGGTCGGCCAGCTTCTCTCGGCCGACGGAGACACGATAGGGGCCGGCACGATGCTCGCGGCGCAATGCGCCGAGACCGCCGTCATGTTGCCGGAGGCGCAACGGCGGGTAATTGAAGAGAGAATCAGGCAGCTCATCCCTCCGACGAGCAAGGAAGCCCAGCATCGGCTGGAGCAACTGGGCGATGTCGCGGGGCCCATCCTCTTGCGTGAGCTTGAACGAGCGGACGTCGATGGCAAGGCGTTGATCTTGGACATGTTCGGGTTGATTGGCTACGGGCCTGCGGCCGGGGCGGTAAGTCGTTACCTGAGCGATTCTCGGCGAACGACCAGCGCCTTCGAGAAGCTAATGCCGCCCTATGCCAACATGGAACTATCTTTGGCTGCGGCAGTTGTCGCCGTAGCTATTGCCCACCGTTGGGAGTACACGCTGCCGGTCATCTTGGCCGCCGCGCCGGATGCAGCCCCCGGTGCCCTTCGGTTTTTCTCGACTCTACGGCGCAGGAGGGACGAATTGGGGCAAATCGCCAGGCTTTTTTACCAACAATACGAATCGGCTCATCTCAACAAGGGCGCCGCTTCTTCCGCCACTCCGCGCAAACGCGCTGCACGTTCTGGTTGACCGCCTCCGACAGGGGGCTGAACGGCTTGACGAGCCAGCGATCGAGCTGTCGCTTCGTCAGCCGCACCCTGGGCAGTTGTAGGGTCAGCCGCAACGTCCTCAACTGCGCCTTGATCATCACCCGCCGAAGCTTCTTCAGCCCGCGGCGCTGCAGGCCAAAATCGTCGATGGTCTGCTGCGCCTGGACGTCGCGCGACCGGGCCGCCCGAATACTGCCGTCTTCGTCGAAGACGAACCGCTTGGCCGGGTCCGCACGGTCTGGCCGCACATACCCACCCCGGGGCCATTGGTCGTGCTTCTTCAGGTTGCAGGCGCCGCACACGAGAAAATAATTGTTCACGTCATACGCCAGCGTCGGGAAGCGCGACTTCGGCTTGAAGTGCTCGACCTGCCCGGGCACCTTGCCGGGGTGATTGGCGCTCACCGAGGTCTGGCAGTAGGCGCAGTACCCGTTCGACATCTTCGAGATCGCGCGCTTGACCTGCCCGTCTCGCCAGACGGCCGGAAACTCGGGCGCCTTCTTGCCCTTCGGCTTCGGCAGCACGTGCGGCGCCCAGCGCACGAACCCTTTGACACGCGTCGGTGACTGTTCATCGAGCCGCTCGAACCGCGCCGCCTTGCGCCAGAACTCGGCCGCGTTAGGCAACGCCGCGTCGACCTTCGTCTGCCAGTTAGCGGGCGCCTTGACGCCCCTTCGTCGGAGTCGCACCATGCCGCTTCGCCCCCTGCTTCGCCGCCTTTTTCGTGACCTTCTTCGCCGCGGCCTTCGAGGCCGCCTTCGTGGGCGCTGTCTTCTTCGTCGACGCTCTCTTCGCGGGCCGCCTCTTCTGCGGGTTCAAGCTCTTGAGAAAGGCGATCTGCGTTCGCGCGAGCTCGGACATGAGCGGCCCGACCCCCCGGCGCTCTTCCTCCTTGGCCAGCTGAAACTGAAACTCGTCCAAGATCGTGAGCAGCCGCTCTCGATCTTCGGCCGTCGCCATGCCAGCTTCGACCTTCTTTCGTAGCGCGGCGGCCTTTGCTTCTTCCTCCTCCCACTTCGTCGACTGCCGCGACGTGTCGAAGAGCCGCGCGTCTTCTTGCACCGAGTCGACCTCGGCCCCCTCGAGATCGTGGCGCTCGCCCTTTTTGAGTGGCCGCGCGATCGTACCCCCGCCGCGCTCGTCGTTCAGGGCGATCACGGCGTGCCCCCGATCGATCGCGCTCTGCACGACCGCCGGCGAGTGGGTGGTAAGCACGAAGCGCGTACCGGGGAAGAGCTGGGTGAGTTGGTCGATGATGCGGCGCTGCCATCGCGGGTGCAGGTTCAGATCGACCTCGTCGATGACGACGGTCGCTTGGCCCGCGAGCGGGTCGTCGCGGTGGGCGAAGAGCTGCGAGTAAGAGATCGCCAGGTCGAGCACGACCGAGAGCATCGCGCGGTAGCCGTCGGACAACTCGGCCAGCGTGAGGTGCAGACCGCCGCAGCGAACCATGGCGACGCGCCGGCCGCCTTGCTCGACGATCGCAAAGTCGCGCAGGCGGGGGTCGAGCGTGGGCAACGACTCGCGGAGTCGGGCCCAGGTGGCGGCCTCCGCCCTGTTGCCGCTGGCCAGCAGGGGCAAGTAGGTGCTGAGATCGCGCAACAGGTACTCGTCGAAGTCGAAGAGCGTCACCGTCTTCGGTCGACGGAGTGCGTCGGCCAGGTTCTCGGGCACGGGCGGGCCCCCGGTCTCGCCCAGGTTGGCGAACATGGGCAGGCTCGGCCGCGGCTTCGCCCGAGGCTTGAGCGTTCGGTATTGCCCGTACGCGAAGACCAGGTACCCCGGCGGAAGCTCGTCGCGCCGTTCGCCGTTCGGGCCAGAGACCCACGCTGCGAGCGCCTCACCGCGGGCGTCGAAGAGCCGGATGGCGCCCCCTGCTTCGCCCTCACGTCGCCGGGGGAAGCGCTCGGGTCTCGGCTCGTCGCCGTAGGCGAGCGACGCGATCGCCTCGGCGATGGTCGTCTTGCCCGAGCCGTTCTGCCCGATAATCACCGTCACCGGTGCGTCGAGCCGCACCTCGGCCCGCGCGAAACAGCGCACATTCTCGAGGACGAGCGAGGCGATGCCGTCACCTTCGCGCGCCGACGCACGGGAGGGGGGCTCGCTCTTCGACCTCTGCTTCGTCACGAGCGCATGCTATCGAAGAACGTTTGCCGACGCGAGAGCTTGATGCGCATCGGCATGCAGCGAAGGCGGGCCGTCTGGCGGGCGGGTGCCCCCGCCAGACAAAGTCTAGCCGTCGCGGCCCAGCATCGAGAAGGTGAGCTTGGTCGGCGGCGCGAACGCCCCGCCCTTCGAGCGCATGAGCCCGTCGGGCCAGCTCCGATCGACCTTGCTCGGGGGGGCGCTATTCGCAGTCGATGATGCCGCTCTCGGGCGTCAGGTGCGCGGGGCAAGCGAAGAGGCGCGGGGAGGCGTCGGGCTCGTTGCAGAAGGGGCGGCCGGCGGTCGGCGGTCGGCGCGTCCGAGCAGAGCGCGCCGCCGCGGGCGGGCTCGACCTCGGAGCCTACCGTCCGGCAGCCCCTTCCGCCGCGGGCTGCACACGGCGAGCTCGACCACGTTCGCCGGCGGGTTCACGCCCGCAGGCGCGGGCTCATCATTTCAGTGCGCCAAGGTGCGAGATTTGGCGGCAAGCAGGGTATTTATCATGAATGCTTAGGGCGCCCGGGGTGCGGGCGCATTCGGGGTGACGTGGTACCTTCGTCGATATGAGCAATCGACGATCGCTGCAGGGTGGGTGGTGCTTCCTGCTGGGGTGTGGGCTCGCCGTCGGCGCTCTGGCTTGTGGCGACGACGATGACGGCGGGGGCGCGGGGGCGGCTGGCACCGGGGGCGGCACATCGGGCAGCAGCCAAGGCGGCAGGGGCGGTTCGGCAGGCGCAGGCGGCTCGGCGGGCGCAGGCGGCTCGGCAGGTGCGGGCGGTTCGGCGGGTGCAGGCGGCTCAGCGGGCGCGGGTGGCTCGGCCGGCGCCGGCGGCTCGGCGGGCGCGGGCGGTTCGGCAGGCGCGGGCGGCGCCCTGACGCCTCGGCTCGACGAGACCTTCGGCGATCATGGGGTCGTCACGTTTCGGCCGGCCGGCGTCTACCCTTCCGAGTACGAAATCGCGTCTGCGTTCGTGCAGCCCGACGACAAGCTCGTGCTCGGCGCTAGCGGCCGCATCGACATCGTTGACTCGGCCAACGCCACGCAGCCTACGGCCGCGTTTCTGCTGCGCCTCGACGGTGACAGCCTCGACGTGGGGTTCGGCCAGAGCGGCCGGGTGGCTCTGCAGCGCGACACCAGCGCCAATTTCTTCGACGACGATGTCTGGTGGGCTTCGATGGATCGGGGCTCTGGCACGCTCTTCGCCCACGTGCGCCACTTCTCGATGGGCATCGAGCCGCCACCCAGCATCGTGCCCTTTCACTGGGCGATCGACGCGGCGGGCACGCCCGTCGCGAGCCACTACGTCGATGGCGGCGAGCCGACGGACGGCCCCTACGTCGTGTCGTCGGGCGACGAGTGCTTCGCCGTGCGCCGCGTCCCGGCCTCGCCGGGCGGCGACGAGGCGAGCCGGCTCGAGTTCGCCGAGTGCGTCAGCGACGCGGCATTTTCGTACACGTACGACGCGCCCCTCGACGCGACGCCGGGGCTCACCGTATTTCCCTTTGCGTCCGCGGGCCGCGCCGCGGTGCCCCGGCCCGCCGGCCCCGGCAAGCATTGGTTCGCCGTGGCCCGGCGGTCGTCGGGCGAGCTCGGCCTGCTCAGGCTGCGTCACGAGGGCGGCGTCAACCTGTCGCTCGACCCGGCCTTCGGCCTCGGCAGCGGGGTCTTCTTGGTCAAGCCCGACGCCCTCGACGCCTCGCTCGCCCGCGTCGCCACGGCCGTCGCGCACGACCCCGCGAGCGGCGGCGCCTACCTCGCCGGCTTTACCAGGGGCCCGCTCGGGCCCGACGGCGAGCAGAGGCTGCCCTTTCTCATCAAGGTTCTGGCCAGCGGCCAGGGCGTCGACGCCGCGTTCGCCGGTGGCATCGTCCGGGGCGAGAGCGGCGAGAGCGCGTGGCCGTGCCTCGTCGTCGACGCAGAGGGGCGCCCGATCGTAGGCGGGCGCAGCGCCGGCGCCCCGCTGCTCCAGCGCTTTACCGCCGCGGGCGCCCCCGACGAGACCTTCGGGCCCGGCGGCATCGTGCCGCTGCCCTTCGCCCCCGACCGCTGCGCCCTCGACAACGAGGGCCGCCTGCTCGTCGCCGGCGCGTTCGTCGACGCGGCCGGCGTGGCCGCCCTGCGCGTCGGGCGGGTGCGCCTCGACGGCGGAGCCTTCGGCGAAGGCGCCCCCCCGGCCGACGATCCGGCAGCGACCTGCGCCCAGCTCGACGTCGGCGAGCCCGAGGGCCCCTCGACCGCGCGCCCGATGCTCAACCGCGCGGGCACGGCGGTGACGACCTCCCCGCCGCTCGCGACCGTCATGGCCAAGGGCCTGCTCGGCGCGGGCGACGTCGACTGGCTACGCTTTTACGGCCACACGATTGGCAGCCTCGCCCCCGCGCCCAAGGTGAGCGTCACCGACTCGCTGTCGCCGCTCGAGGTCTGCCTTTACGTCACCGACAACGACGCCTTCTCGTGCTCGCCTCCCCTTACGCCGGCCCCCGACGAGGCGCCCGGCTTCCGCGGTTGCTGCGGCGAGGGGGGCGCAGCAATCACGTATACGTCGCCCGGCCCCGGCCAAGACGTCGACTCGGCCGACCTGCTCGTGCGCGTCGCGCGCCCCGCCTCCGGCGGCACGACGTGCGAGCTCTATCACCTCGAGGGCTCGTTCGTCTTCTGACCCCCATCGGCCCTCGCGGGGGCCGCGCCCGCGCCTCTCTCTGACCCAATCGACCCTCGCGGGGGCCGCGCCCGCGCCGCTCAAGCGGCGAGCGTCGCGAGCATCGCCGCGAGGTCTTCGCGCAGCGCTGCTTCGAACGGGCCGCCCTCAGCCCGCGCCCGGGGTCTTCGCCCCGTCGAAGCCGCGGGCGACGACGACCTTCTTCTCTCGCACGTCGACGTCGCGGCGGGAGCGGCCCTCGAGGCCGGCACTCAGACGGTCGTCCGAGTCGCCGGTCACGACCGTCGCGATCGAGTTATGATCGAAGCTGACGAAAAAGACAAACTCACCGGGGAACCACGTCGCAAGATGCGACACGTTGAAGTCGCCCGCCGGCCCGCCCGCCCGGACGGGCCCGAGCTCGTCGAGTGCGGCCTTGGCGGCGCGTTCGAGCGCGTCCAAACTCGAACCGAGGGGGAGCGCGTCGCTCGGCGTCGTGAAGAACGCGGTGCCGTTCTCGAACACGACCCAGGCCATATGCTCGGGCGGGCCCGAGCCGCTCGTGGGGTTCGGGTTCGTGAAGAGATGTTCGATCACCGATGCGGCGCTTCTCGGCTCGGGGGGCGTGGCCATGGGGCGAGAGTATACCGCTCGGCGCCCCGGCCCGAGCTCCGATGCGACCGGCTGCTTTACGCCCCTGCGTCGCCGGCCTTAGCGTGGCGGCCATGGCACATTTTTTCGTTCTGCAGCCCGGCGACTGGGCCGATGCCGACGCGCACCTTTGCCAGGCGCACGCTGACGCGGCCTCGCGCACCTGGCAAGTGGCCGAGACCCAGGGCGTGCTCTTCTTCAAGAAGCCGAGCCTGCTGCGCGCCGTGCTCGCGCAGCCCCCCGGCAGCACGTCGAAACGACCTGGGCCGTGCTGCTCGCGAAGCCGACGCCGCCTTACGAAGAATGAACGGCACGTCGGGGCGGGCGCTCGGTAGCCCGCCCCGACCTGCGTCCGGCCCCCTGCGGGGGGCGCCCGGGGTGCTACTGCCCCTCAGCCTCCTGCTCGACGAAAGGGTGCGTTTTCCGGGTTTACGCTGCCCGTCGCGCGGGTCGGTTACCTTCTTCGGTTACCTTCTGGCGCTCAAACTACTCGCGCGAGACGACTGGCACCGCCCGCAAGACCGAGTCGATATCCGGGCCCTGGTGGGCGTCGCGACGTAACCGCTGCATGAAGACGCGTTCTTGAGGACGCGCCTGCCGAGGCGCATCCTCGGCGGCGTGCAAGCGGCTCCCTCAGCCCGTCGGGCGTTGCCCTTCCGCGGCCAGCGCCGGCGGCACGGTGTCACGCCGGCCTTTGCCGCCGGGACCCCGCTTCGGCTCGCCCGCGTCGTCGCACTCCCCTTCGGCGGGCTTTACGCAGCGGTTACAGTTCGATTCCCCAATCCCGCGACGGACCCCGGGGGCGGACACAGCGGTGGGCACGGGGCTGGCACAAACGCCGGGGCCGGGGCGATGTGCCAGGGGTTGGCGAGCCGTCGGCCCTCTGCCCGCGCGCGCGGGCGGCGCGGCTTCACCGGGCTTGCCCCGCGGCCCGCTTCCGCGCGCCGCCCGGCGAGAACGACCGCTGCAAGGGGGCGCTGCCCGGCGCACGCGGGGGCCAAGGGGGGGCGTTCGCCCGTCGGCCGCGAATCAGGGGCGGCCGGAAGGCGTCGGCCACCGGGACGGGGCCCGAAGAGGTCGGCGCGGGCTCGAGCGGGCTTCGCTGCGCCGCGAGCCACGCGCGAATTTGCGACATCTGCGCGTCGTCGCGCGAGAGCCCCTCGCGGTCGAGCGCCGAGAGCAGCTCGGACGTCGCGTCGTAGTGCGCCTCGGCGTCGTCGCGCCGGCCGAGCGCGTCGTAGACGGCGGCGAGGCGCCCGTGGGCCAGCAAGAGCTCTTTTCGCCATTGCGCGCAGGCGTGGCCGCTTTCGACGAGCGCCCTTCGGATGGCCAGGGTGCTCCGGAACGCGCCGAGGGCGTCGCCGAGCCGGCCCGCCCGCACGTAGGCCTTGCCGAGTTTGTTGTGCGCGCCCGAGAGCTCGCGCCACCGTTCGACGTCGGCGGGGCCGCGCTCGGCGAGCGCTTGGCGCACGGCGACGCTGCTTCGGAGCGCGCCGAGGGCCTCGTCGACCTGGCCGGTCGCGAGGCAGAGGTCGCCGAGCCGCGCGTACGCGTCGTCGAGATCGTGTTGCCACTCGGCCTTGGTCGGGTCGTGCTCGGCGAGCGCCTTGCAGACGGCGAGGCCGCTCCGGAACGCGCCGAGGGCGTCGTCGACCCGCCCCGCCCGCGCGTAGGCGTCGCCGAGCCGCTTGTGGCAGGCCGAGAGGTCGCGCCGGCGCTGGAACGAGTACGGGTCGGCGCCGACGAGCTTCTGAAAGATGGTGACCCTGTGCTGAAACGCGCCGAGGGCGTCATCGACCCGGCCCGTCTCCGCGTAGAGGTCGCCCAGCCACTCGTACGAGAGGGCGAGGTCGCGCTGCCACTGGGCGTCGGACGGGTCGCGCTCGGCCTGCCGGACGAAGTACTCGTGTGCCTGCCGATGCAGCGCCGTCGCCTCGTCGAGCTTGCCCTGCTCGCGCAGCAGGTCGGCCTGCTGGTGGAGGGTCAGGGCGCGCGCGCGGCTCGCGTCGTCGCGCGCGCCGGCCAGCCTTTCGAGGTCGTCGAGCAGCTTGCGCGACAGCGCGAGGAGCCGCTGCCGCACGGCGAAGGCCCCCGCGATCGGCCGCAGCTCGCGTTCGAGCCGGGTGACGTCTTTGGCGGCCGAGAGCACGGAGGCGAAGCCCTTGCGCGCGGCCTGCTGCTCTTGGGCCAGCCGGCGCGCCCGGCGCGACCGGGCGGCGTGGCTGCTGGCGAAGAGCTCGACCATCGCCGGGTCGAGGCCCAGCTCGCGCGCCACGTCGGCCCCCAGCCAGGCCCCGAATTCGTGCAGCTCTTGGGTGTCGAGCAGCCCCGCCGGGCCCCGCCCCAGGCGCTCCCAGTCGTGGACCTTGGCCTCGAGCTGGCGGCGCCTCTGCTCGCCCTCGCGCAGCTCGCGCAGCCAGCCGGTGAGCGCGGGCCAGCCGGCGATCAGCGCCGCGTGCGCCAGATCGACGCGCCGCCCCGATTGCCCTTCGGCCCCGCCCAGCGTGACGAGCCGTCCCTCGGCGAGGTGGCGCAAGACCGCGTCGAAGAGGGCGGCCCCTTCGCCGGCGGCGCGCAGCGCGCCCTCGGGCTGCTGCCGCGGGGTGTCGGGCCCGCCCTCGCCCAGGCGAACGAGGCGCACGAAGATGCGCCGCGCGATCGGCTCGCCCCCCTCGGGCAGCGCGGCAAGGACCGCGTCGGCGTGGCGGGCCAGGGCCACCTCGAGCCCGCTGCCCTTGCCGCTGCCCCCGTCGCGAGGGCGCCGCAAGGCCTCATAGCTCGCCAGCGTCAAAAGCCGCCGCTCGCCCCGCGCGTGCCGGCGCTCCCAGAGCAGGACGAGCGTCTCTTGCAAGAGCGGCAGCACGCCGACGCCCTGCCCCGCCTCGTGCGCCAGCCGCTCGAGCAGCCTCGGCTCGACGTGCACGCCCCGCGCCTCGGCCGGGCGGCAAATGGCCTCGCGCAGCGCGTCGTCGCGCAGCGGGCCGAGCTCGAGCCGTTGCTCGGGCCGCACCGGCCAGAGCCGGCTGCTCATCAGCTGCGGGTAGAAGTCGGCCCGCATCGTCGCCACGAGCGAGCAGCGCGGCTCGCCGCGCAGCGCCTTGAGCGCGGCGAGAAAGCGCTGCGCCTCGTCGCCGTCGGCGAGGGTGAAGATCTCTTCGAGCGGGTCGACGACGAGCAGGACGCGGTGCTCGGCCGCCTCGCCCCCGAGCAGCGCGGCGACGGCCTCGTCGAGGCGCTGGCCCTCGGCCTGCCCCAGCGCCTGGGCCAGCGCCGCCATGGGCGCCTGCCCCGGCCGCACGCGGCGCACCAGAAAGCGCGCCCCATGCCCCTGGCGCGCGTCGCGCTCGACGCGCGGCAAGAGCCCCGCCCGCAGCAGCGACGACTTGCCCGACCCCGAGGGGCCGACGACGAACATGTGGCCCGCCGGCTTGCGCAGCCGCCGGTACAGCTCTTCGACCTCGGCGTCGCGGCCAAAAAAGAGCGCGCGCTGCTCGGCGCTGTAGGGCGCCATGCCCGGGTAGGGGCAGGCGAGCTCGTCGGCGGCGGGCTCGGGCTGCCCGAGCAGGTCGCGCAGGCGCGTCATCGCCTCGTCCCACGGCTCGCCGTCGAAGCAGTCGAGCCGCACCCGGAAGTCGAGGTGCAGGGGCAGCTCGCAGGGCTCGCGGCAGACGAGCAGCAGGCGGTGCTCGGTGACGGCCAGGTGCGACGCGAGCGAGGCGGCGTGGTCGTTCCACGCGTCCGACAGGAAGGCGCGGCTGAGCACCAAGAGCGTATAGCGGCAGCGCGCCATCGCCTCGGCGATCTCGAGGTGCTTCGGCCCGCCGGGGCGGTCGTCGCCCCGGGTGTGAACCTGGCCCGGCTTCAAGCCGAGCGAAGGCAAGAGGTAGCCATCAACCCACGCCCGGTCGGCATCTGCTGCGCAGACGTGCAAGAGCAAGCCTTGCCGGCTGGTCATCGTCGCCCCTCCCCCCTTCGCCCCGCGAGGCGCACCCCTTCCGGGCGCCCCGCGGGAGCGGAAGGTTGAACCTGATGGGGATATTGCCCCATCATTAAACCCGTACGTTAAATTAGGCGTTCCGACAACGAGAGAAACGACAAAAAATCGGCCCGCCCGCGCCGACCTGAGCCGCATCGCCTTGGCGCCATGGCCGAGCCTCGCCCCGCCGCGCGGGCTCGCCTGCGGCTGCGCCCGATGCCCCCCAGAGGCAACCCGCGTGTTTCGTTCCCCCGTTCCGCGGGCGGTGCATGAATCCGTCCGAGGCCGAGGCGGCCAAGAGGGCCCTTCGCCGCGCCAGGGTACCTGGCCACGCGCTTGCGAGAAGAAGGGGGCAAAAGGGTCTCTACGAGTCTCACAATCAGTCGAGCAACAAACCCAACGCTGGCCCTCGGCGCCCGAAGCCCTCGCCCCTCGTAGGCATCGTGGCCGAGTCGATTCTGATACGAGCGGCGGGTGACCTTGCCCGCCCTTCGGGCACCCGGAACTCGCCTCCGGCTCAACCAGCAGGGCACCCGCCCTCCGAGCGGGCAAGGTCACCCGCCGCTCGTATGAGAGCAGAGCCATGGGGCGACGCGCCCCTCGGCTTGCCCCGATTCTGTGGCCCCTCGCGACCTTTCGAGGGCTGGACGCGCTACGAATTCGTGTCGACGTACTTCGCCGGCGGCGGTCGCTTCGTCGCCCGGCCCTTGCCCCCCCGGCGCCGCTTCGGCTCGCCCGCTTCGCCCTCGGGGGCGGCGGCGGGGGCGGCGCGCTCGGCGTCGTCGAGCGCCTGCTCCAGCCGCTGGACCTCGGCGAACAAGGCGTCGAAGGCCAGCTGCTCGCCACAGGCTTCGACGCGCTCGGCCGTTTCGACGAACAGGCGGCGGCGCAGCAAGGCGAGGTGCTCGAGCGCGCGCGGGTACGCCTTCCGCAGGCTCTCGAGGCCCTGCCGCGCTTCGTCCCGCTCGCGCTCGGCGGCGGCGAGCCGGGCCTTCGTCGCCGCGAGCTCGGCCTCGAGCCGCGTGACACGCGGCTCGGACGTCGGCACAGGCGCGTCGGCGACGGCGGGCACGCCCGTCTCTTACGCGAGGCGCGCGTCGGCTGTCGAGCCCCTCATGCCCGCGATCAATGCACGCGCCGCCGCGGCGGGCGCGCGCCCCCCGAGGCCGGTGCGATCGGCCGGCCGTCGAGCAAGGCTTCCAAGGTCGCTTCGTCGACTTCGACGTGCGCGGCCCCGCCCTCGGGCGCCTCGGGCAGGGCGAAGGTGCCGCGGTCGAGCTTCCTCCAAAAGAGGCAGACCCCGGAGCCGTCGGCGAAGGCCACCTTTGCCGTCGTGCGTCGCCGCCCGACGAAGACGAAGAGCGCGCCCGAGCGCGCGTCGTCGCCGACGCGCTCGCGCACCCAGCCCGAAAGCCGCTCGAAGCCGAAGCGCAGGTCGACCGGCTCGAGGGCGACGAAGACCTGCACGCCGTCCGGGATCATCGCGCCCCCCCGAGCGCGCGCACCACCTCGGCCAGCAAGGCGGGGTCGGAGCCGAGGGCGACGCGTACGCGCACGGCGCCGACCTCGAGCACCCGGTCCGGGGCGCCGGCCCCGGCGCCAGCGTCGGCTTGCTCGGCACGACGCGCACGAAGCGTGGCGAGGGCTCGGCCGGCCCGAGCCGCTGGGCCCACCAGCGCAGGGCGGAGGCGGAGTCGCCCCGCCCCCGGACGAAGTGGTCGAGAGGCCGTTGTGCTCGGCACTCTTAGCCTTCGGTTGGTCGCCACCAAGTGCCACCTTGTACGGGAAGCCTTCGACGCGTAGCCGCCGAACCCCGGCTTCGAGAATTGGCCCCCGCTCGGGCGTCTCGGTCGAGCGTGGCTGTCAGCGCCGCCTCGAAGCGCAGCAGGCCCGCCCGCTCGTTGCGCTGCTAGTACCGGAGGAGCGCTTCGAGTCTGCGGCAACGTAGTGTTCCGCCAAGACCTTGTCGGTGCAGCGTGCTTTCGGTCGTCCAAGCCACACCGGAGCTCGCATGCGCATCCACCACGCCCACGCCTTGACCGTCGGTGTCTCGTCCTACCGTTACGTCCGCCCGCTTCCCCGAACGTTTGACGCCGAGGACGTCGCCGCCCTGCTTCGCGACCCCCAGGCCGGCGCCTACCCGCCCGAGCAGGTGCACTCGCTGGTCGAGGGCGAGGCGACCAAGGCGGGCCTGCTCACAGCCCTGGACGAGCTCGCGGCGCGGGTGCCCGAGGACGGCACCGCGCTCGTCTACTTCTCGGGGCACGGAGGCCGGTCCGCCGGAGGTGGGAGCGAGTGCTACCTGTTGCCGGTCGAGGCGCAGGGCGAGAGTGATGCAGCCCTGGCCGAGACGGCCATTTCGGCGCGGCAGTTGGGCGAGCGGCTGCGGGCCATCCGGGCCGTGCGGCTGACGGTGGTGCTCGATTGCTGTCGGGCCGCGGGCATCGCTGACGTCAAAGACGCGGAGCCCTTCGCGCTCGACGGAACGCTCGCCCCCGGTGCCCTCACCGCCCTGGCCAAGGGGCGGGGGCGGGCGGTGCTGGCCGGTTCGCGCGTCGATGGCTTCGCCTTCGTGCGACCGGGCGAGCGTCACGGCGTGTTCACCCGGCACTTGCTCGAGGGGCTGCGCGGGGCGGCCGGCGGAGTGGGGGGCGTGGTGCGGGTGTGCGACCTGTTCCACTACGTGCAGCAGAAGGTGGCGGCCGAGGTGCCGGGTCAGCGGCCGGTTTTCAAAGCGGAGCTGGAAGAGAACTACCCGCTGGCTCTTTTCCGCGGGGGCGCCACCCCGCCCGTGGTGTTGCCGGCGTCGGGTGACGCGTTTCGCTACGACGCCTTCATCAGCTACCGGCGCGAGGAGCCCGACCGGAACTGGGTGGAGAAGCGGCTGGTGCCGCGGCTCGAGGGGTTCGGGCTTCGGCTCTGCCTCGAGAAGCGCGACTTTCGGCTAGGGGCGTCGCGCCTTCGGGAAATGGAGCGGGCAGTAGCCGAGAGCCGGTACACTCTAGCGGTGCTCTCGCCAGTCTATCTTGGCGGGTCCTTCGAGGACTTCGAGGCGCTCTTGGCGCAGCACCAAGCGACAGAGGAGAGGGCGCCGCGGTTTGTGCCGCTCCTGCGGGAGGATTGCGGCCCGCGGTTGGGAATTCGGGCAGTGTTGAGTCTAGACATGCGTGACGAGGAGGAGTTCGAGGCGAACGTTGCGAGACTGGCGCTGCAGTTGCGTGAACCGTTGAGAGCGTGTTGAACTGGATTCATGCAGCATGAGCTCGCGCAGATCGACGCAGGGCGAGGTCGGCCATCGTGAACTCGATCCACGCCTGCGCCGATGCGCTCGTGCGGTCGTAGTCTTTGCTCAACACGCGGAAGAACGTAAACCAGCCGTACGTCCGCTCGACCTCCCATCGCAGCTTGAGCGGAACGAAGCCAGGCGTGTTCGCGGGTTTCGAAGAGACCTCGACAGCTATCCCCGTTTCGTCCGACGCCTCGTCAACGACGTCTTTACGAAAGCCGACGACGACAAGGTGTATTCGGATTCGGATCGGGTCGGAGGCGGCGGGCTCATCCCGGGCAGTGTAGCACGAATTTCAGTTCAACACACTCTTGGGTGCCTCCTCGGTTACGTACGAAGAGTTGCGTGCGAAGAATCGCGATTGAGCCTTCGCGACAAATCGCCAAAGAGCTCGCCGCCAACGAGTCGCCCAGCACGCTCCCGGCCGACATCGAAGGCGGCGGCGGCTCGACCTGCGCGGTCACCGTCACCGGCCGCCTCGCCTGCGTCGGCAGCAACACCAACGGCCAGCTCGGCGACGGCGCCTTCGTCAACCGCACCACCCCCGTGCTGACCGCCAACCTGGCCAACGTCACCCAGGCCAGCACCGGCATCGTGCACTCGTGCGCCGTGCACTCGGGCGGCCGCGTCGCGTGCTGGGGCACCAACGCCAGCGGCCAGCTCGGCCCGGGCAACAACAACCACACCACGGGCCCCGCCCCCTTCGGCGCCATCTCCCTGACGAGCTGAACTATGGCTTTGCCCCGGCGTCGGCGCTATTCGCAGTCGATGATGCCGCTCTCGGGCGTCAGGTACGCGGGGCAACCGAAGAGGCGCGGGTAGGCGTCGGCGTCGTTGCAAAAGGGTCGGTTCGGGGTCGGCGCGTCCGAGCAGAGCGCGCCGCCGCGGGCGTAGGCGCTGTCTTGCAGGTGCACGACGAAGTACGAGGCGGCGAGTTGGCCTTCGGCCTCGCAGCGAACGACGCCGTCGTCGTCGGGGGCGATGGGCGCCCCGGGCAGGCCGCACTCGGGCGCCGCCGGGCTCATGGTCAGCCCGTTCTGGCGCGCAACGTAGGCCCGGGCCCGGCTCGAGGGGGCGCCTTCGGGCAGCGAGACGCGGGCCTCGAGGCGGTAGCGCGTGCAATCTCCGTCGGCGTCGAGGCCGAGGCAAGCCACCGTGGCCGAAGCCGTGCCCACCTGGCCGCGGTAGGCGACCGGAGGCGCGGGGTTGAGCAGCGGTGCCCCGTCGTCGAGGGCCTCGGCCGAGAGCGCCCCGCCGACCACGAGGGTCTCTTTTCGAACGGGGTCGTAGACCGCCGAGGCGCCGACCCGCGGGCCCGGCACGGCGTCGCCGACCGGCACGCGCGCCCAGGACACGCCCTTTTCGCGGGTCTCGATTCGCCACAGATCGGCCTTCGCGCGTTCGAGCCCGCGGGCGCGGTCGCCCGAGCCGATCAAGGTCTGCCCCCCCGCGGTCATGGCCGCCCAGGCGAACAGGCGCGCGCCGGGCATGACGTAGGCCCCGGGCTCGTACAAACCCTTCTCGTCGGTGGCCCACCTCGCCGAAGAAAAATGCGTGGACGACCAGCCGGCGCCCGTGAACGAGAGCACGTCGCCGCTGCCCCACGGAAAGGGCGCGGTGGGGTCGGCCCCGCCGAAGCTCATCGCCTGCGCCACCGCGCCGAACGACACCGGCATCGCCGCGAACCCGCGCCGCGCGAAGCACGAGCCCTCGCCCGCGCAGAGGCGCACCCAGGTGGTGCCGTCGAAGCGCCAGGTGTCGTCGCGCAGCTCGCCGCCGGGGCCCGTGCCGCCGAAGAGCAGCAGGCCGTCGCCCGTCCACGAGAGGGCGGCGCCGGCGCGGGGCGAGGGCCAGTTGGCTTCGGTTTGCGGCTCGGGGGGCGTGACGCGCGCCCAGCTCAGGCGGCGCGTGCCGTTGGGCAGCGAGTTGAGCTCGAGCCGCCAGAAGTCGCCCCAGACCTCGGGGCCCTTGCCGCCGAACAGGTACGCACCGGCCTTGCCCGCCTCGGCAAAGGGAGCGTACGCGAACGCGACGCCCTGCCGGGGGGCGGGCACGCTGCCCGCGACGCCGCCGCCGACGCCGAGCTGCCACTCGCCCCCGCAGCGCACGGCCACGTCGTTGCGAAAGCGCCGCCCGGCCGGCCCCACGTCGAAGCCGCCGAAGAGCACCGCGCAGTTTTGCTCGCCGCCGTAAAACGTGAGCCCCGCGTCGGCCCGGGGGGCCGGCGGCGTTCGGCCCCCGGCCGGAAACCACGTGGGCGTCTCGAACGGAATGCCCTCGAACGACGGGCCGCCCCCGGGCCACGCCGGGCCGGCCCCCCCTTGGCCCCACGGCGGCACGTCGGGCGCGGACGGCACCCACCCGCCGCCCGTGCCCCCGGTGCCGTCGCCCCGGCCGTAGGGCCGCCCGGGGTCGCCGGCCGTTTGCCCGCCCTCGCCCTCGGCGCCCCCGATCGGACACCCGAGGGCGAGCACGCCGAGCAGACCGCCCCAGGCGGCGAGCCCCCGAGGCATCGTGACCCGCCGCACCTTCGTGTCACGCCGACCCGCGTCGTGCTTCATCGCCCCGCCTTTCGTCGCCCGCCCGTCTACGACCCGAGGGGAAAAGTCGCCCGCCCGTTTACGACCCGAGGGAAAGAGCGCCCCCGCGCGGGCCCCGCGGCGATCTCGCCCCGGACTGCCCGCCCCACGGCCCAGCATAGCAGAGGCGAGCCCGGCGGCGGCCCGACGAGGCGCCGGGCCGCCAGCCGAGCCCGTCGACGCCGCCTTCGGGCTCGAAGGGCCCGGGGGAGGGCGCACAGAGGGCGCACAGCGCACAGCGCACAGCGCACAGCGCACAGGCTGAAGCCTGTGCTACGGCGAGCCCCGCGCGAACGGCCATCAAAGCCCGGCTCCCTGGCCGGGCTCTCCGGTGCCGGTGGCGCGGCGGTCGGGGCGAAGGGTCGGGCGCGCGGGTTGACGGCGTGCACCCTGGCATGCGTCTTGCGGCGCGCTCGTTGCGATGGGCCGCAACCTTTTTCGTAAAACCCCGGTTGCCTTCTATCATCAATGCGCTAAACCTCTGTTCAGGCGACGCGCCTTCGCACGCTGCGAGGCGGTTCGACGTCGCCCGGCCCATAGCGGCTCTCGCATCGGGTACGAGCCGACGCGAGAACCTGGGCCTCACCCGTTAACAAGCAACGGAGACGAGACTTATGGCCAGAGTACCGCGCCGCCGCAAGAACGGCAAACCCGCCCCGGCGGCCCTGCCCCCGCCGCCCGAAACGCGCCCCGAGCGCGACCCACCCCCGCCCAAGCTCTGCCCCGCCGACGAGCTCGACGCCCGCCTCGAAGACACGGGCGAGGGCGCCTTCTTGCACGGCCTCGAGCAGCGCGTGGTCTACCCGACCTTGGTCGAAGAGGTGACTGCCGCCGGCATGCGCATCATGAAGGTCATTCGTGAGCACGACGATCCCGCCCTCTGGTCGTGGTACGAAGACCTTGAATGCGATCTCGGCTTCGTCCGCGAGCGCGCCGCGTTCAGTATCGGGTGGGAGCACGGGTCGGCCGACGGCCGCGCCGAGTTCTTCCGCAGCCAGGCGCCCGCGCTGAGCAAGAAGGCCAAGCGCCTGGCCGACCAGGCGCGTTCGCTCGTCGTCAACGGGGGGGTAACTCCGCACGAGGCGACGGCGATTCTGCTCGAGACGGCCTGGGCCATTTTGCACACGAAACCGGCCCCATCGTACGAGGGCTGATCGGCGCATCGGGGCGGGCGCTCGGTGGCCCGCCCCGACGTGCGTCCGGCCCCCTGCGGGGGGGCACCTGGGGTGCTAGGCTCGCGTCATGACGATTGGCGCCGACGCAGCACGTTTGGTCGAGAATTTGCGGCTGACGTTCGAGTTGCACGAAGCGGGCGTCGATCGCATGCGGCAGAACTTGCGCCGGCGCTGGCCCGAGGCATCCGAAGAAGACCTCGAGGCTCGCCTCCTGGCGTGGCTCCGCGAGCGGCCGGGCGCCGAGCTGGGCGACGCCGAGGGCGAGATCGTCCCGTGGCCGCGGCCTAGCCGGTAAGCGCGGGTTGTGCACGTGGCCGGCAGTCCTCGGCCCTCTCTTAATGAAGGTGGGTGGGGTACGCGACGTGGTCGACGTGCCCGGCGGCGCCGCCGAGCTTCGCTTGACCGCCGATCCGGTCATCGCGCTCGACGAGCCCCTCAGGGCGGGCGCATCAAATAGCAGGCAATTCCAAGCACTTGCGCTCCGAGGCTCCGCTGCCGGGGTCCCAGCCGCACGTGCGATGTCAGCGCGGACACGGCGCTCCCCTGCGTCTCTCCCGGGGACGCGCTTCGGCCTCACCGGCGAGCCGAAGCAGGCTATCATCTGGAAATCACACACTTTCTGATGCGCCCGCCCTGGGGGGCCCCCTGGCGGCTTGAACGTTGCCCGCTACGCAACGGCGGCAACGTTGCATCACGGCGATGGCCAGGGCGGGCGCGCTGCTGGCACTGCCGAGTTTGCTGGCCTGCGCCCACGGGCAGAGCGGGCCTGCCGACACGAAGTGCTTTCCAGTGAACGGCCGCCTCAAGAGCGCTCGAAAGCGGCGGCTTCCCGCGCGAGCCCTTCAAAAAGATTCCAAAGCAAGGTAGCGCCAAAAACGAGACCGCGCCGCACGTCGTCTTGAACGTCTTTCCGCTCCAGACCCGGGCACAACTCGATGGCCTTCAAGAAATCGTTCGCATGCCCCACGTCGATGTCAGCATGCAACACATAGTGGGACAAATCTTCTCGGGCGAGCCACTGGTTCTTCACGATGGCGCTGCCAATTTTCGCAGAGTCGTTGGCGAACATGCGCTCTATCATGCAAAAGGCCGCCAACGCGTGCGGGACGCTGCCGAACCCGCACGCCCCCATCAACGCAGAGTTGAAGATTTGAACCTCTGGCCCTACGTCGATTTCGCGTGCCTCGCGCCGCATCTTGGCCGACAAGCGGGCGAGCAGAGTGGTGAACGTGTTCTCGTGGCTGCTGGCTTTGTCTCCCTCGCCGTGCTCCTCCCAGACGTTTCGTTGCAGAAGCAACCGCTGGTCGAGGTTCTCCAAACGCGCCGAAAGAAGCGACATGGGACGATTGAAATGACGCACGGCGTAGAAGAACTGAGCCTGCGTATAGAGAAACCCCGCACTGCTCATCGCGTTCCCCGACAAGAGGCGGAAGAAGGTGTTGCCGCTGCGCTCGTAGCGCGCGCCGATCGAATCAACCAGCGTTCGAAGTTCCATCATATTCTCCTCGAGAAAGAGCCCTCGCGGCACGCTCGCTTCGTAGCAGGCCAGAGCAAAAGGCTTCGCACCGAGACGGTCGCGCCCAAGTCACTTTCCTCAATCGACGTTTCGAGAAAAATGCGCGACGCCTGCAGAGGGGGCCGAACCTGCTTCGCTGAAACCCTCTCGCCGCGCATCGCACCCGGCAGCGTAACGTGAAGACCACCGGCCCTTCGAGCGTCTGCTTGAGTCTCGTCGTTTCAAGCGCGGCCGCATGTGAACTTACGTTAGGACAGCGAACGAAGCAAGAACGCACGCTCTCCTCCCTATACTACGCCTAGCTTCGGCGTTCGGCGTCCAGTTTCAGTGTCAACGGAAGGGGCGTGGGGCGCCGTGCCTGGGCCGACGTTCGCGCGCCTGGCCGACGCGCTCCGACGACCGGCCGAGCCACGGTTCGATTCCCTATGCCTCCCATGGTCGCGCTCGCCGCCCTGCGCACCGAGGTGGCCGCCTACCGGCCCAACCCCATCGAGCTCGTCGACTCTCGCGCGAAGTGCGCCGCGACGTCCGGCCCCCCGGCCCGCGCGCCCCCCTCGCCGCCCAGCCCTCGCCGCCCCCGCCCCGTTCGCCATCTTCTTCGCCGCCCTCGCCCCGTCCGCCGTCTTCTTCGCCGCTTTTTCGTCATTTGGCGCCGATTTCCAGCGACAGCGGAAAGAACGCCAGGCCCGGCCCCCGCGTCGACCCGAGCGGGCCGGCTCGACGCGCGCGAGCGCCCGGCAAGGGCGACCTCCTCAGCCGGAAGCGAGTCTTGCGTGGCCGTCGAAAGGAACGGGTAACCGTGGCTGCGAAGCGTAGACAGCGAGCGTATGGGCCGTGCGACCGAGCCCCGAAAGCAACCACGTCGGTGGGCGCCGACGGCGTAGGTAAGCCGGAAGGCAACACGGCGGCGATGGAGAGTAGGGCGGCCAGCCCGAAGCAGGTCGATGCGCCGCGGGCCCCCCGGGGTCTGATCCGAGCGGCGGGTGACCTTGCCCGCTCGGAGGGCGGGTGCTCTGCTGGTTGAGCCGGAGGCGAGTTCAGGGTGCCCGAAGGACCCGAGAAGACGGCGTCGCCCCGGTCGCCAACTGCCGCCCGAAGCGGCCGGAGCCCGCCAAGGAGACGGCCGCCTTTCGAAGGGCGATACGGGTCGGAAGTGACAGCCACTGCGGCCTAGTCATCGAGGTCAGGCCCCCCGTCGCGAGAGTCCAAACGATGATCGGCCAAGTTTGGCTCAAGATCGGGCAACTTTACCCCCGAGGTGCACGAGGCTGCCGGTTTTTTAACGGCGTCTATCAAGACCCGGGGTGACCCCCCGGGCCGAATTCAGGCGGCGGGGCCTCGCCCATCGCGTCAAAACGCCGCCCCGTTGGCGCGCTTGCCCGGCGAGCGGGGCAGCGGCGCGATCGCGCTGTGCTTCAGAAACGGCGCACACGCGAGGCCGTCGGGGTGACGGTTCATCGACAGGCCACCTTCGGCGGCGAGCGACGGCGAGTACGTGAACGAGTCTCGAACGGCGCCCGTGCCGTCGGCGAGCGTGACCGAGTCGCCCTCGTTGGCCAGGCTCAGACCGCCGCTCGACGCGGCGACCGCGTTCGATACACCCGCGGGGATGCCCGACGGGCCGCCGAAGACCACGATGGCCTTGCCGGCGTCGAGCCTCGTGCCCGCAGGGAAGGTGTGGCGGACGCCGCCACCGTCGGCGATCGTAAAGCCGCCGAGGTCGGCGGCGGCGGTGCCGACGTTGACGAGCTCGACGAACTCGCCGGCGGTGTCGCTGCCGGGCTCGTTGGCCCCGATCTCGTTGATGATGATCTGGGCCGCGCCGCCCCCGCCGTCACACGGCCCGGCCGCGGGGGCCTGGGCCGCGAAGCGCGAGGCCGCCTTCCACCTCCGTTCTTTGAGCGCGTTCAGCGCCTTTCTGGCCTCGCTGACGACCGGCGGGGGTGACGACTTTCGCGCCCTGCCGAGCGCCGCCGAGATCTCGCCGACCCCCTGGTCGAATCTCTGTTGTGCGCTCCGGCAGTTGCTCAGGCCTTCGACCGTCTTGGCGTCGAGTTGAAGCTTGAGGCTCTGCGCGAAACAGTCGCAAGCTTCCGCCAACTCGCGGGACGAAGGGTCGGAGCGGTGAAGCTCGACGTACTTCTTGTAATGTGCGACCCCCTGCCGGTAGAGCGCTTTGGCCTCGTCGCCCGGCGCCGCCGCGGACGGCGCGCAAAGAAGCAACACCGCGGCGGCCGCCAGGGCCCCGGCGCGCCGGCGGTGGCCGAGCGACCGGCCCGGGCGCGGCCGGCCCGGCACCGCGACGTCAGAGCGGGACACAATTGAGCCTGTCGTCGCAGATCTTGTTTCCATGGGGGCTGGGCTTCTCTGGGGCGGGGCGATTGGTCTGCACGTTGATGGTCGTCAAGGCCCCTGGCACCACCTGCACGACGAGGGCCCGGACCTCGCGACCGTTCTTGCGGATCGTGAGCGTGCGCCGGCCCGGGTTGACCGGGATGACGGCGTTGGGCGTGACGAGTTGGCCGTCGTCGAGCGAGAGCGTCAAGGCGGCGGGCGGCTCGTTCGTCTGGGCCAAGAGCTGGCCCGCCCCCTCGCTGGCGCGACTCGCGTGCTTGCTGACGATGCCCCTCGCCTCGTCGGCCAGGTCGACCTTTCGTGCGAGCTCGTCGAGCTTCAACCAGGCTGCGGCGGGCCTCTTGCTCTCGAGGTCACACAGCGCCGAGCGCACCTTGCTGACCCAGTCGACGGCGCCGGCCGCCGGCACACAGGGGGTCGACCAGTCGTACGGGGCCGGAGCGTTGGCCGGGGCGGACGCGGGCGGCGCGGCCGCCGCGGGGGCATCGGCCGGTGGCGTGGCCGCGTGAGGCGGCCCGAAGAGCTTCTGCGCGCCGTACGTCGCGAGTACCCCGAGCGCGGTCAACGCCAAGGCGAGGACCGCCATGACGGCCGGGGGCCGCGGTCGAATCGGTGGCGAAACCGGCGGCGGCGGGGCCGGGACCTCGCCTCCCTGCGGGCGGGGGTCGGGCCCGGACGGGCGCTGGGTAACCTGCAGAATGGCCCCTTCGCCCGAGCGCATGAAGAGCACCGGGGTCGCCCACTCGAGCGAGCCCCCGACGCAGATGCCCTTGCGGGCTTCGGTCACGGCCTCTTCGACCGACCTGCCCTCCGCGATCTGCCGGTAGATTTGGCACGCGAAGTTCGTGGCCACGTGATCGCTGATGGGGAACTGCATGGCCAACACCGCCGGCACCCCCGCCTCGGCCATCAGGGCCGCCGTGCTCGAGAACAGTTCTTGCGGGTGCCCGACGGCGCCATTGCAGGCGTTCAAGAACACCATTTTCAGCGAAGGGCGGTCGCGGAGCAGCGTGCGCAGGTCGGTGGCGCGCAAGTGGCCGTGGCCGCCCCCCTCGGACGCGATGGAGAGCAGGCCTTGGGCGCTCGCCTGGTCGAAGGTGCCGTGCCCGGCGAAGTGAAGGACGTGCCAATCTCGGCGGCCGAGCGCCTCGAGCAAGTCTTGGGTGGCCGGCTCGTTGAGCCAGGTGATCTCGGCGAGGCCCTTGCGCAGAAGGGGGTCGAGCGCGGCGCCGATGCGCGCGCGCTCTTGCTCGAGATCGAGGGGGCTGCCGCCCCCCATCGACAGGACGCCGAGAATCTGCAGGGGCGGCTCGACGCGCAGCGTTGCCTGGGGCTTGCCGACGAAGGCATAGCGTACGAGGGGGGTGCGTTCGGACAGGCAGAGGTAGTCGCCGTGCCGCGAGCAAAGGAGCTCCCATGGCACGAGGGCGAGGGCCGGGTCATGGGTGACGATGTTGACCCGCAGGCCTTTGCCCACGTGCTTCGCGTACTCGCGGCTGGCCGCAAAGAGCTCGGCCAGCTGGCCTCGGAAGATGGCGCCGTAGAGCGCCTTTCCGAAGTCGCGCGCGTCGACCTCCGAGGGGGCCGGGGCGCCGAGGTCGCGCCGCCCCGGCAGGGCGCCGCTGTCTCGGGGCGACGAGGCGAGGCGAAGCGCGTTGCCGTGCAAGGCCGCCCGTGCCGTGGCGAGGGCCCCGAGGTCGAGCGGCAGAGTGATCTCTTCGTCGCATTCGCCCCGGGGCGAGCGGGCGGTGACGTGGCACTTCGTCGCCGACGATGCTCGCACCTCGACGAAGAAGTCGAGATAGGTCATTGCCCCTCGCCTGCCCTGGCTACTGGTTTGAACACTTGGACGACGGGCCCCCCTCTTCGACGACAACCTTTTTTCACGATGTCGGCCGCGGTCATGGCCCAGCCAGCGGGGGCGCGGTATCCGGCCCAACGGTAAGGCCGGTTTTGTAGCCTGGTGACGTTTTTTACGTACGCGGCGTCGACCGCGACGATGGCTGCCCGGGCTTCGTCGCCGACGTCTCACCGCCCCCATCCGCCCAGAACCGCCGCCGGGGTCACTCGAAGAGGCCTGGCCCGCGCCATGGCGGTGATGGGCGCTGCGACCCAGAAGCCGTCGCTCGCGTCGATTGGCTCGATCTTGTCGGGGCCTCGTGGGCCGCGCCCCGCCGGATCCTCCCTCGGGCACGTCCGGAACGGTGGGAGCCCGGGGGGCGACCCGTGACCCTGGTGCCCACGGCGGCCTCGCTTCGCCTTCGCCTTCGCCTCGCGCGCGTAAGAGCGCCGAGCACAACCCTTGCCACGGCCTGGAAAATGGCTCGCGAAGGAGCGTTGTGCTCGGCACTCTAAGCGGTGGCTCGAACAATTCTACCGCCGGGCGCGCTCGGTGCGACATGGCAAGCGAAGGTACCGTCGGGCGGGCCGGCGCACCCGATGGGACAATTCGAACCAAACCACCATCGACTTTCAAGGAACCGACGCACACTTATATTTTAATGCTCGCCTCCTTTTCTTATGCTACTTCACGTACGAAGCGTGGTGCCGCGTGAGGCGGCGCCAGAATAAGGGGGGTGGCCAATGAGGTGTGCAATTGTGCGTGTCCTGATCGCGTGTACGCTCGGGGGGGCGGTGGCGCTGACTGGCTGCGAGGGCGAGTTCGATCCGAACCGGGCGAGAGACGGGGTCGATGATGCGGAGCTGCCGCCGGCGATCGCGGTGCAGGTCGCGGGCGTGTCGGATCGCGCGGCGCGGGCGCAGGTCGTGGGGGCGTGGCGGGCGCGGCGGGCGGAGGTGGCGGCGTTCCTCGAGCGGCGCAGCCGAGGCTGGGACGTCGTCGCCACGCGGCGGTCGAGCTCGGGGCAGATCTTCGACTACGTGCGTGCGGAGACGCTGTACCCCGGCGCTCCGGACGCGCCGTTCGCGACGCCGCCGCCGCTTCCCGCGGGTGCGGAGGCCGAGGTCGCGGGCGTGGCGCGGGCGCGTAGCGAGTTCGATACCGACCCCTCGTTGCGCCCGCCGGCGGGCACGATCGCGGTGGCGCGGCCGAGCTTCGAGCCGTACGAGCTGGGTGCGATCGGCGCGCGCGATCTCGCGGAGTACCTGGAGCTCGCGTGGCCGAAGCCGGCGCCGGCCTACGTCAACAACCGCCTTTATGGCACGCATCGCGACGTGCGCGCGAATATCGGTACGTCCGGAAACATCAATTTGTGGGATTACCAGCAGGTCGCGTCCGGCGAGATGAGCTTGCTGCAGACTGCGGCGCTGTGCTGGGGCACAAGCCCGAGCACGACGCTCGAGGCGATCGAGGTCGGGTTTCAGAAGCTGCCGAGCAAGTACGACGACACGACGGTCCACCTGTTCACGTTCTTCCGCACGGCGGGCGGTGCGTCGGGCGATCGCGTCGGCGGCTACAACCTCGACGTCCAGGGCTTCATCCAGGCGGCAGGCGCGTTCCCGCCGGGGGCAGCGGTCAGCCCGTTCAGCACGCCCGATGGCACGCAGTACGAGTGCCGGATCGAGGTCCAGCTCTTCCAGGGCAACTGGTGGGTCTATGCCTGTGGGGTGTGGATCGGCTACTACCCCACGCAGAACTCTACGGTGGCCGCGGGGAGCCGCATCAACTTCGATCTGATCGGCTCCGGCACCTGTGAGATCCACTGGTATGGCGAGATCTACGATGCGGCGCCGACGACATGGACGCAGGCCGACATGGGCAGCGGTCGCTTCGCGGCCGACGGCCACGGCCGCGCGGCCTACATCCGCGAGCCGTGGCTGATCCACGCCGACGGTTCAACGAGCTGGTTCTCGTCGAGCGTGCCGGGCACCGGGAACGGCTACGACCCAGACTGCTACACGGTGAGCTCGGTGTTCCAGAACGGCGGCCCGAGCTGGGGCAGGTGGTTCTACGTTGGCGGCCCCGGCGGCGACAACCCGGGCTGCAACTGAGCCCGCGATGGCACGCCTCGCCGCCTTCGCGGCCTTCGCGGCCTTCGCCTTCGCGTTCGCGGCGTGCCGCAGCAGCGGCGGCGTTCGCGGCGATGGCGGTGACGGGTCGTTCGCCGCCGGCTCCGAGAGCGCAGCGTCGGGCGAGGCCTGCCGAGTCGACGAGGACTGCGCCACCGGCTTCTGCGATCGCGACCAATGCGCGTCGCCGCAGCCCGAGCACAGCTACGGACGCCCCTGTACGGCCGGCGCGGCTCCCGCCGGCGACGTGGACGCCGCGAAGCTCTACGTCTGCGGCGCCTACCTCTGCCGCGACGCCCGCTGCCGCTCGTGCGCCGACGACGCCGAGTGCCGTGCCGACCTCGACTCTCCCCACTGCGTCCACCTCACGGGCCGCCCGGGCCGCCGCTGCGGTGCCGGCCCCCCCTAGGCTCGGTCCGCCTTCGTCGGACAGAGCCTAGTACTTGGCCACGCTTGAACCGGTGGGTTCAAGCGTGGCCAAGTACTAGATTTTATTAACAAAAACTAGTACCGAACCCACGCTTTCTAAGCGTGGTTCGGTACTAGTTCCGTTCGCCCGAAAACCGGGCAGATTTTCGGGCGAACGGGAGCTAGGTTTGATCAATCGAGTGCCGCTGGCCCGAAATCCGCCCAGACTTCGGGCCAGCGGCACTAGGCTCGCGTCATGGCGACCTGGGCTTCACGCCCGCGTGCGGCCGGTCGAAGCGGGGGCGGCTTCGTGCTGACGCGGCGAGCGATGGCGTGGCCCCCTCGGCGAGGCCGCGACGAGACGGCTTGGCGTCAGTCTTGAAAGCAGGTGAAGCCCGGGCGATCGAGCCAACGGAACGGGCCGCAGAGCCGCTTCCCGGCGTCGAGTGTCCCGTCGCGCACCACGTTGATCAGCTTCTCGTAGTCGGCGTCCCCTTCCTGGTAGCCGGAGAAGTTGCCCAGATCGGTCGCGGCGGCGAACACGGCATGAATGCCCGGCACCTGCGCGATTTTCGCCGCGTTCTTCACCCCCTCGATCGTCTCGACCATCACGATGAGCACGAGGTTGTTGTTGAACGTCTGGCGGTAGCTCACCCCGGGCGGCAGCCACGGCGCGAGCGCCTCGGCGGTCTGGCTGCCGCCCTGGCTGCGCCGCCCGAGCGGCGGAAAGTACGCCCACTGCACGACCTGCTCGGCCTCTTCGACGGTGTCGACGGTCGGCACGACCAGCACCATCGCGCCGCCGTCGAGCGCGTGCTGAATCTCTCGCTCGTCGGTGTAAGCCACGCGCGCGCCCGGCACCGCGCGTCGACCCGGACAATTGTCGGACGACCCGTACACCCACATCCGCCAGGCGTCGCCCCAGTCGATGCCCGCGTGCTGCATCTCGGTCCACGTGAAGTCGGCGTTCTCGAGGCTCGCCTCCGCGCAGTACGTCTCGTTCATCAGGTCGAGATCGGACGTGCTCACGGTCTGCCCGACCAGGTCGCCGCCCGCCAGCAGCTTCTGCTTCGCGGGGTTCCAAACGAGGCCGCCGGTGGTGTCGTCGTTTCGCGGCCCGTACACCCAGGTGCTCGGGTTGATCGGGCCCTTATTCACCAGCTCGAGCAACGCGCCCAGGGGTTGGCCGAGCGCGACCGGCGCCACACCGATTGCGGCCAGCGTCGTCAGCACCGCGGCGGCCGGTTTCCATCTGCTTTTCATTACTCCTCCTGATCAATTGTCGTTGCCGGGCCGCGGGGGCCGGCAGGGTCTTCGTCGTGCACGCGGCGCCAGCCCCCCGCCCTGGAGCCAGTGCGATTCAAGGGAAGCATGAATTCATCTCTCAACAAAGGAAATTTTCGCACTTGATACGATACACACCCGCCTGGCGCGGGATTCGACAACCCAACCGCCGGCGGGCCGCGGCGCCCCCGCGGCGGGGCGCGCGGCGCGGCGGGGCGGCGGGGCCGCGCCCCCGTTCCGCCGATACTGAAAGCGCCGCCAAGCACAGAATCAGACGAATCCAGGGCGACCAGGCAAGGTTGGCCCGAACGAAGTAAGGTGACGAAGATTTTGTTTGGTAAGTCGCTGCGCTTTCAGTATCGGCGGAACGGGGGCGCGGCCCCGCCGCCCCGCCGCGCCCGGCGCCGTGCGCCCCGCCGCGGGTGTAACGATGCCCGATTCCGACCGCGCGTTGCGCTCGCTCGCGCACCACGAACCCGAGACCGGCGGCGCCTTGCTCTTGAGGGCGGCCGCGGCGAAGTGCCCGACCTTGCGTTTGGTCTGGGTCGACAGCGCCTACGACGGCGAGCCAATCGAGGAAGCGAGCGAAGCGGCCGCAATCTCTGTCGAAATCAAAGCGCGCGAGGGAGGCGCGAAGGGCTTCGTTCCTATTCGCAAGAGGCGGGTCGTGGAACGAACGTTTGAATGGCTCAACCGGCCCCGCCGTCTGTCCAAGGAGTACGAACGAACGACGTCCTCGAGCCAGGCCTGGATCGACCTGGCCATGGTTCGCCTCGGCGTCACCAGGCTCTGCCGTGAGCCCCTGCGTTTGCGGCAGTTGATCCGCTAGACAACCTCTAAGCTCGGGGCCGCCCGGCTCGGCACCCTCAGAGCGTCCCGCCGCTCACGAACGCGCCGCCGGTGACGTGGAACTCTTCGAACCCCGCGGCGACGTCGCCGCGGGCGTCGAGCTCGAGGCTGCCCGACGCCCCGTCGAAGTCGATCGGAACGCCCAGCCGGACCGCCACGAGCGCCGCGGCCAGGTGCTCGGGCCCCAGCTTGATCTTGCACGGGTCCGCGTTACTCACCTCGCGGATCGACGTACGGATGCCGTTCGCCGACAGCCCGCCGCGTTCGGCCGCCAGCGCGAACAGCAGGATCTCGTCGTACATGTTCGGGTACGCCGTGCCGTCGGGCTTGATGCCGGGGTGCGACGCCGCCAGGCGCGCGGCGTAGTGGTCGAAGTGCGACGCCTCGCCCTTGGCCGGCTTCACCCCGCGCAGCCCCTCGGCGGCCGCCGGGTTCTCGGCGAGCGCGTCGCCGGACTGGACGCCGTGCGACGTGTACCACTGCACGGCGACGTTCGCGGCCGTCGCGTCCCGCAGCAGGGTCTTGAGCTGCGTCCCGGAGCCGATCACCACCACCGCCGGCCGCCCCCGGACCTGGCCCGCCCCGGCCAGCGCGCTCGCGAACTGGGCCGAATACGACGGGTTCGTGCTGGTGGGCGGGACGCCCTGGATCGCCTCGGGAAAGACCGTGCCCCCGAGCTCACGGAACTTGGCGACGAAATCGTCTTTATACTGCGTGCTGACGGTGTCGGCCAGGTAGACGACCCCGATCTGGCTCGCCCCGTCTTCGTACGTAAGCTGGGCCAGGCGCTGGGCGACCAGGTTTCCCGACGGCGTGGTGCGGGCGAAGTACTGGGCGCCCTCCGCCGTGGCGTTGTCCACGACGTTGGGCAGCGACGACCCGCCCCCGAACACGAAGGTGTGCTTCGAGGCCGCCAACTGCACCAGCGGCAGCACGTTGCTGGTGTGCGTGCCGAACAGCACGTCGGGCACCTTCGGGGGCGCCAACAGGCGCGTGATGATCTCGCGCGCGAGCGCCTCCGAGCTCGCGTTGTCTTCCGCCGTCAGCCGGAGCTTGTGGCCGCGCACGCCCCCCAGCTCGTTGACCTCGGCGGCGGCCACTTCCATCACCGTGACGCGGTTCGGATCGCTGTTCCCGCCCGTCTTCGACGCGACGATCGTGAGCGTCAGTTCGTCGGCGTCGGCGGCCGAAAAGGCGGCCTCGCGCGCGGCGACCGGCGGGTCTTCGGCGCCGGCGCCCGAGGCGCAGCCGACGGCGAGCGTCGCGGCCAGCGGAACTACGTATCGAAGGAACATGCCGCAATCCTTTCGTGGCTGCCGTCGGCCCGAGCCGGCCATGGCTCGCGGGCAGCAGTGTGCAGCCGCATGGGATAATCAGCTACGAGCGACGGCGGGTGCCCCCATCGCAGCAGCAACCCCTACGCTTCGCTCTTTGTGAGACAAGTATCCTCCTGTTGAACGAATCTGTCGAGAGCGTTTTTGCGCGACCGAGCAACAACGCGATGCGGCGCTTGGGGGCGGCACGCCCTCGCTCCTGCCACGACCGCGCAGCGCTCGAGGCGATTCAACAAAAGTCACCCTACGCGCGAGCCTAACGAGCGAGCCGCGGTCCGGCGGCGCCCGCCGGGGGCGGGCCGCCCGGGGGCGAGGCGGAGGTCAGAACATGGGGCTCGGGCGGGGCCAGCCGGTGCAACCTTCGCCGTTCGGGCCTGGCATGAAGCCGTTGCCGCCGGTCGTATCGGCGATGTACAGGGCGGCGCCGGCGATGCCGCCGACGACGGCGCCGATGGTGCCGCCGGCGCCGCCGAACGCGGTGCCGATCAGCCCCCCGAAGGCGCTGAAGACGGTCACCGCTTCGACCAGGCCCTTCACCCAGTCGAAAAAGCCGTCGGCGGCGGCGAGCCGCGCGGCGTCGCAGGCCTGCAGGCTGCCGTTCGGGTCGTAGCTCGAGAGGTCAGCGGCCACCTGCAAGATCGAGCTGCCGAGCGGCCCGAAGGTGCCGCTGTCGAGGGCGGCCAAGACGGCCCCGCGCACCTGCCCGCTGGGCACGGCCTTCAGGTCGGCGAAGAACTTCACCTCCGCGGCGCTCAGCAGCCCTTTCTCTTGCAAGCGCCTCATCACGTACGCGTTGCGCTGGTCTTCCGGCAGGCTCAGCGCGTGGGCGACGTCGGGCATGTTGGCGGGGGCCTTGCCCTCGATGAAGACGAGCCGGTAAGCCTCCGCCATCTGCGGGGTGAGGGCGCCGGTGCCGACGAGTGTGCTCAGCGTGCGCGGCAGCGTGTTGCCCAGCGCCCCGTTGAGCGCGGGCTTGACGTCGATCAGGGCCTGCCGCGCGAGCTGGCGGGCCTGCGTCGGCGTCAGGTCGGCGCGGCTGGGCGCCGCGGCGACGTTGGCGGACACCATCGCGACCGCGAGCAGCGCGAGGGCGGCGGTGCGAAGAAACGCCCGGACGCTCATCGGCAGGCCGCCGGCGCGGCCCGCGTCGTGGCGCTTCGGCGCCGAGAGGGTAGTGGCGATTCGAGTGCTCATGGTCTTATCTCCCTTTCGTTTCTCTCGGCGGCGTCAGTTGCACGCGCTCGCGGGCCGGCAGCTCGGGGCGAAGAACGTCGAAATGTGCGGCTTGCAGCAGTTCCCCTCGCACTGCGTGCCCCGGCTGCAGAGGGCGCCCTCGTTGCGGTCGGCGCGGCAGTCGTTCTCGCCGATCTTGTGGCAGTACTCGCTCGAGGGGCAGTCGCTGTCCGAAAGGCACTCTTTCTCTTTTTCCCCGGTGTCCCAGACGAGCTCGTCGATGAGCTCGATGATGGATTTGGCCACCTCGATCCACCCTTGAACCTCCTCGAAGTCCAGCCCGTCGCCCGAGCCGCCCGAGCCGCCCGCGCCGCTCCCGCCCGCGCCGCCCGCCGAGCTCGACCTCGATAGGCTCGCGTGGTAGCCGGCCCGGGCGCCCCCGAGCTCGTTGCCGAGCTGCTCGCGGCAGTCGCCGTCGCAGGCCCAGTCGGGCTCGCCGACGAAGGTCGCGCCGGCGATGACGCCCGCGAGCGGGTTCGAGCCGCCCGGGCCGCTCTTGGTCCACTCCGCGACGCGGAAGGCGGCGCCGACCGTCTCGAGACTCGCGCCCTTGAGGCCCACGTCGGCCGCGATCTGCAGCGCCTGCGCCCGGTCGGCCTTGAGCGCGTCCGTCAACAGGCCGGCGTCGAGCATCGCCGGCATGCACGTCGCGGCGACGAACGCCTGCTGGCAGTTGCGTAGCGTCGCCAGCGTCGCGAGCGTGTGCGCCTCCGGGCGGGACGCGGCCCTTTGCACGATCGTCGACACCTCGGCCCCGGACCGCTGCGAGAGCTGGCCGAAGAGCGGGTGCGCGGCGATCTTGGCGCCGAACACCTCGGCCGGCGACAGGACCGAGGCCGCGATCACGTCGTCCGTGCCCTGGCCCGCCGCGGGCTCGGCCTCGTTGCAGCCGGCCGCCCCCGCGCCGCCGAACGCGGCCGCGGCGAGCAGCCCAACCGCCACGAACGACGCGGCCCGGCCGGCGCGCGCCGGGCGAAACGGGGTGAAGAGTTCTCGCAACGTTGACGAAATAGTCATAAAAGTTCTCCTTGCTTGTCTTGCGACGCGCGCGCGCAGCCGCCCCGGCGGTCTTCGGCCGCGGGCCCTCGGCGAGGGCCGAATTCAGGCCCCGTCCGGCCGCCACGCCCCCGCGTCGCGCTTGCCCCCCAAGATGCCCGCACGCGGCCGAACGGATCGCGAGATCGCGACGGGGCCGGTCGACGGCCCGCGACCCCCCGGTCGTTCCGGGCGCCTGGGCGAGCGCATCTTTAAGGAGGGCGAGGCGAGCGTCGGGCGCGCCCGACGTGGCGGCCGCCACGGGCGAGCGTCGCCCCAGCGACCGTCACCGCCGGGCGAGGAGCTCGAGCCGGTTGCCGAACGGATCGCTCGCGAAGAAGCGGACAACGCCGGGCACCTCGGCCTCGTCGCGCTTGACCCGTACGCCGGCGGCGACGAGGCGGGCGTAGAGCGCGTCGAGCGCGGCTTCGGAGTCGAGCTCGAGCGCCGGGTGTGCCTTGGTCGCCGCGCGAAAATCATCTTCGATGCCGATATGAAGCTGGTGCGCGCCGCAGCGGAACCAACACCCGCCGCGCGCGGCCAGCTTCGCCGGCTTGGGCAGCTCGGGGAGCCCCAAGAGCTCGCCGTAAAACCGCCGCGCTTCGGCCTCCGAGCCGCGGGGCGCGGCGAGCTGCACGTGATCGATGCCCCGGTAGACGGTGGCGCTCTCTCGGCTCATGGGGGCGACGCGCCGCGGCGGCCCGTCACTTCTCGGCGCCCGCGCGGAGCGGCAGGCAGAGCGCGCGGGCGGCCACCGCCATGCCCTCGACGAACGCCTCGCGCGTCGCGCTGTACTTGAGGCCGCGCGCGGTGGCGTACAGCGTGCCGGCGAGCTGCCGCGCCGTGAGGCCGGCGGGCTTGTACGCGGCCGCCAGGCCCGAGGCGCGCAGGGCCTTGGCGACCGCCTCGACGAACCGCGCCTCGCGCTCGGCGAGCAGCGGCCCGACCAGATCGTTCGCGGCCGCCGCCAGCTCGGACGCGTTCGGGCCGAAGGCGCCGACGAACCGCCCGAGCCACGCGTCGAACGCCCCGACCAGCCGCCCCTCGAGCGGCCGCGCCGCGTCGTCGAGGGCGGCGTGCGCGGCCTCGAGCGAGGTGTCGAAGAGGTGCTCGACCGACGCGCGGAACAGCTCTTCTTTCGTCGCGAAGTGCAGGTAAAGCGCCTGCCGCGAGACGTCCGCCGCCCGGGCGACCTCGTCCATCGACGTCTTGCGGAAGCCGAAGCGCAGGAACACCGTCAGCGCCGCGTCCATCAGCCGGCGCCGGCGCGGGTCGCCCGGGGGCCTCGGCGCGGCAGAAGGGTCGTTCATGGGGCGCGACAGACTTTACAATATGCACCGCCTCTGTCAAGCGGGCGCTTGACAACCTGTGCCCGAGTTGTAAACATCGTCGTGTGCGCCGCCCCGAACCTTCGGCCGAACTCTCCGCCCCGCCGGCGGGCCCGCCCGGCGACGAGGCGGGCGCGCTCGGCGGCGCGGCGGGCCCGCCCGGCGACGAGGCGGGCCCCTCGCGCGGCCTGAAGGTCGCCGCGGTGGCCCTGGCGGTCGCCGGGCTCGTGGCCGCGCAGCGGGCGGGGCTCTTCGCGCTCTTCGCCGAGCCCGCCCGGGTGAAGCAGGCGCTCGTGGCGCTCGGGCCCTGGGGCTACGCCGCGTTCGTCGGGGCGTACGCGGCGCTGCAGCCGTTCGGCGTGCCCGGCACGGCGTTCGTCGTGGCCGCGCCGCTCATCTGGCCCTGGCCGGTGGCCTTCGCCCTCTCGATGGCGGGCACCATGGCGGCGAGCGTGGTGGGCTTCTCGTTCGCGCGCTTCGTCGCCCGCGACTGGGTCGCGAGGCGGGTGCCGGCGCGCTTCCGCGCCCACGACCGGGCGCTGGCCGAGCGCGGGTTCGCCACCGTCTTCGCCCTGCGCTTCATCTTCTGGATGCCGCCGATGCTCCACGCGTTCTTCGGCATCTCCCGCGTCCGCTTTTGGACGCACTTCTGGGGCTCGGCGGCGGGGTACCTCGTGCCCCTGCTCGCGACCGCCTATTTCGGCGAGAAGATGTTCGACGCGATGCGCGCCGCGCCGCCCTCGGTCTGGGCCGGCCTCGGCGCGGCCACGGCGGCGTCCCTCGCCATCGCCTGGCTCTGGCGCCGCCGCGCGAAGCGAGCGCGCGCGGCCGACCTCGAGAGGTGACGACCATGAACGACGACCAGAGGCGCGCGGGCCTGCGGCGAGAGCGGGCGCGGGCGTCGGCCCAGTTCGGCGACGGCAAGTTCAAAAACCCCTCGGGCGCGACCCCCGCCCTGAAAGGCCCTTCGTTGCCGGTGATGGGCGAGTACTTCTTCCGGCGCGGCAGGCGCACGCCGCCGGGCCCCCTGCCCCTCGAACGGCCGCACGAGGCCTGGGCCCGCCCGGCCTCGACCGGCCTGCGCGCGACGTGGCTCGGCCACAGCAGCGTCTTGCTCGAGATCGACGGCCGCCGCGTCCTCACCGACCCCGTGTTCGGCGAGCGCGCCTCGCCCCTGCGCATCGCCGGCCCGAAGCGCTTTCACCCGGTGCCCGTCGCCGTCGACGAGCTGCCGCCGCTCGACGCCGTGCTGGTCTCGCACGATCACTTCGATCACCTGTGCCGCCCCACGATCGAGGCGCTCGCGCGCTCGCGCGTCCCGATCGTTACCGCCCTCGGCGTGGGCGCGCACCTCGAGTCGTTCGGGGTCGACCCCCGGGTCATCACCGAGCTCGACTGGCACGAGAGCGCCGAGGTGAAGGGCCTGCGCTTCACGGCCACCCCGTCGCAGCACTTTTCGGGGCGCGGGCTCACCGATCGCAACGACACCCTCTGGGCCTCGTGGGCCCTCGCGGGCGATCGCCGCAAGGTCTTCTTCTCGGGCGACACCGGCCTGATGCGCGAGTTCGTCGACATCGGCCGGCTGTACGGCCCCTTCGACCTCGTGATGCTCGAGGTCGGCGCCTACCACCCGTCCTGGGGGGACATTCATCTCGGCCCCGAGAACGCCCTCGTCGCCTTCGAGCGGCTCGGCGGCGGCACGCTCTTGCCCGTCCACTGGGGCACCTTCAACCTCGCCCTGCACGACTGGGACGAGCCCGCCGAGACCCTTTTGCGGCTGGCGGCCGAGCGCGGCCAGCGCATCGTCACGCCTCGCATCGGCGCGGCCTTCGAGCCCGACCACGTCGAGGCGCCGACGCCGTGGTGGCGCTCGGTCGTGGCGGCCTCCGCCAAGCTTCCTTCTGCCCTGCCTCGCCCGGCCCTCGAAAGGCCTCCGGCGGGGTCTGGCCACGCGTAAGCTAGTTCGGGCGGGGGCGCGGGCTCGTGACGGGCGCCGAGGGGGGGCGCCGGGGGCGGGGGAGGGCGCGACCTTTCTGGTGTCGGTAGAATTTCTGTCGGACAATTAACGAATCTATCGAAAATCTCTTTGCGATCATTCGGCCGGGCGTTTCTAACAAGCCCGTAAGGTGTGAGGCCGAGCGCGCGTCCATTCGGCCGGGCGTTTCTAACGGGCCCGTAAGGTGCGAGGCCGAGCGTGTGTCATTTCGCCACGGCGCGCGAGCGGGCGGGGGCGGCGCGTCGGGGCGCGTCGTTCTGGTCGGGGCGGGGCGATCTGTGTAGCATCGCCGCGCGTCGGTGCCCCAAGGTGGTGAGGGGCGTGTCCGTTCCGGGTGGTGGCGACGTCGCGCGCGCGGGCTCGCGGCGGGCCGGCGCCGCCGGGCCCCGGCGCCCCGATTGCGAAGAGGATACCATGCACGTTTGGCCGAAAATGCGAGAGCTTGGCGCGGTAACGCTGGTGGTCGCGGTGCTGGCGGCGCTGGGCCTGACGGGCTGCGCCAAGAAGAAAGACAAGCTCGTGGTGGGCTTCGCGCAGATGGAGAACGACGGCCCCTGGCGCATCGCCGAGACGGGCAGCATGAGGGACGAGGCGAAGAAGCGGGCCGACCGGTTCGAGCTGGTGACGACCGACGCGCAGGGGCAGACGTCGAAGCAGGTGAGCGACGTCGAAGACTTGATCGCGCGCAAGGTCGACGCGATCTTTCTCGCGCCGCGCGAGTTCGAGGGGCTGGCGCCGGCGCTGCAGGCGGCGAAGGCGGCGAAGATACCGGTCTTTTTGATCGACCGCGAGGCGGCGGGCAAGGTGGGCGAAGACTACGTCGCCTTCCTCGGGTCGAACTTCGTCGAGCAGGGGCGGCGCGCGGCCGAGTGGCTGGTCAAGCAGACGGGGGGCAAGGCGGGCGTGGTCGAGCTGACGGGCACGGCGGGCGCGTCGGTGGCGCGCGACCGCTCGGCGGGCTTCATGGCCGAGATCAAGAAGAGCCCGGGGGTGAAGATCGTCGCGTCGCAGACGGCCGACTTCTCGCGGGCGCAGGGCCAGAAGGTGATGGAGAACATCATCCAGTCGAAGGGGGCCGAGATCACGGCGGTCTACGCCCACAACGACGAGATGGCGCTCGGGGCGATTCAGGCGCTCAAGGCGGCGGGCCGCAAGCCGGGGCAAGACGTGACGGTGGTGTCGATCGACGGCGAGAAGGCCGCGCTCGAGTCGATCGCGGCGGGCGAGCTCGGGGCGAGCGTCGAGAGCAACCCGCGCTTCGGCAAGCTCGCCTTCGACACGCTCGAGAAGCACCTGAAGGGCGAGCCGGTGCCGGCCAAGATCGTGCTCGAAGACCGCTTCTTCGACAAAACGAACGCCCAGCAGTTCGTGGCCGAGGCGTACTGAGGCATGGCGGGCGGGCCCGAGCTGCTGCGCGTGCGGGGCCTCACCAAGCGCTTCGCGGGCGTGACCGCGCTCGACGGGGTCGACCTGACGCTCGCGCGGGGCGAGGTGCACTCGCTGGTCGGCGAGAACGGGGCCGGCAAGTCGACGCTCATCAAGATCGTGACGGGGGCCTACGCCCGCGACGGGGGCGCGATCGAGCTCGAGGGCCGGCCGGTGGCGTTCCGCTCGCCGGCCGAGGCGCAGGCGGCGGGCGTGGTCGCCGTCTACCAAGAGGTCAACCTGCTCGCCTACCGCACGGTGGCCGAGAACATCTACCTCGGCCGCGAGCCGCGGCGGTTCGGCCTCGTCGACTGGGGGCGCCTGAACGCCGACGCGGGCGCGCTGCTCGCGCGGCTCGGGCTGCCGGTCGACCCGCGCGCGACGCTCGGTAGCCTGAGCATCGCGCTGCGGCAGATGGTGGCGATCGCCCGCGGCGTCTCGCTCGACGCGAAGGTGCTCGTGCTCGACGAGCCGACGAGCTCGCTGACCGAGCGCGAGGTGGGCACCCTCTTCGAGGTCATCGGCAAGCTGAAGGCCGGGGGCGCGGCGGTGATCTACGTCAGCCACCGCATGGACGAGCTCTACGCCGTCTGCGACCGGGTCACGGTCCTGCGCGACGGCAAGCTCGTCGAGACGCGCGCGCTCGCCGGCCTCGACCGGCTCGACCTCGTCTGCCTCATGCTGGGCAAGCGGCGCGACGAGGTGCGCAAGGGCAGCACGGCCTTCGGCGAGCGGGGCGGGGCCGAGGGGGGCGGCGAGCTCTTGCGCGCCGAGGGGCTGACGCGCGGCCGCCGGCTGCGGGGCGTCAGCGTGGCGGTCTCGCGCGGCGAGATCGTGGGCATGGCGGGGCTGCTCGGCTCGGGCCGCACCGAGACCGCGCGCGCCGTCTTCGGCCTCGACCCGCTCGAGGGGGGCGGGGTGCGCCTCGGCGGCCGGCCGCTGGCGCTGCGCTCGCCGCGCGACGCCATCGACGCCGGGCTCGCGCTCTTGCCCGAAGACCGCAAGGGCGAGGGCATCGTGCCCGACATGTCCGTCGCCGAGAACCTGACCCTCGCCGCCCTGCCGGGCCTGACGAAGCTGGGCATCGTCTCGCGCGCCCGGCAGCGCGAGATCGTCGAGCGTTTCATGCGGCGGCTCTCGATCAAGGCCTACGGCCCCGAGCAGAAGATTCGCGAGCTGTCGGGCGGCAACCAGCAGAAGGTGCTGCTCGCCCGCTGGCTCTGCCGTGACCCCAAGCTCTTGATTCTCGACGAGCCGACGCGCGGCATCGACATCGGGGCCAAGGGCGACATCCAGGCGCTCATTCGCGAGCTTGCCCGCGCCGGGCTCGGGGTGCTGATGATCTCGTCCGAGCTCGAAGAGATCGTCGAGGGCAGCGACCGGGTGGTGGTCCTGCGCGACGGGCAGGTCGCCGCCGAGCTGCGGGGCGAGGCCATGACGCAGGACGCGATCTTGCGCGCCATGGCGGGCGGCGAGGGCGCGGCCGAAGGGGGGGCGTCGTGACGCCGACCGCGCCCGACGCGACGCCGGGGGCGGGGGGGGCCGAGGCGCGCCCGGCCCGGGGGCGGCCCCGCGCCGCCTTCGGCCCGGCCTACGGCGCGCTCGTCGCGCTCGCGCTGCTGGTCGCGGCGAACGCGGCCTTCACGCCGAACTTCGCGAGCGCCAGCAACCTGTGGAACGTCCTGCTCCAGGTCTCGAGCACGGTGCTCGTCGCGGTCGGCATGACGCTGGTCGTCGCGACCGGCGGCATCGACCTGTCGGTCGGCTCGGTCATGGCCGTCGCCTCGGCGGTCGGGGCGAGCCTGCTCGACCGGGGCGCGGGCGCGGCCGTCGCCGCGGGGCTGCTCGCGGGGCTCGCCGCCGGCGCGCTGAACGGGGCGCTCATCGGCGCGTTCCGCATTCAGCCCTTCATCGTGACCCTGGCGCTGCTCATCACCGGGCGCGGCGTCGCGCAGGTGATCAGCGACGGCAAGCTCATCGCCTTCCGCAACCCCGCCTTCGAGGCCCTCGGCCGCGGCCGCCTCGGCCCCGTGCCCGCGCAGGCGCTCATCATGGCGGCCGTCGTCGGGGCCGCGCTCGCGGCCGTGCGGGCGACGAGCTTCGGCCGCTACGTGATCGCGCTCGGGGGCAACGAGAAGGCCGCGCGCCTGGCCGGCGTGCCGACGGGCCCCACCAAGGTCGTGGTCTACGCCCTGAGCGGGGCGCTCGCGGGGCTCGCCGGGCTCATCGAGACGGCCCGCCTCGGGGCGAGTGACGCGGCCAAGGTGGGGCTCACGATGGAGCTCGACGCCATCGCCGCCGTCGTCGTCGGCGGCACGCCCCTCACCGGCGGGCGCGCCTCGGTCGGGGGCACCGTGATCGGCGCGCTCATCATGCAAGTCATCACGACGAGCTTCAACATGCGCCTCGTGCCCTTCTCGTGGTCGCTCGTGCTCAAGGCGGCCATCATCCTCGTCGCCGTGTACGTCCAGCGGCCCAAGCTGGCCTGAGCCGAGCGCACCCCATGAAGGCCCCCCGCCTCGCCGCCCTCCTGCGCCAGGAGGGCGCCCCCCTCGCCCTCGTCGCCGTCTGCGTCTTCGCCTCGCTGCGCTACGACGCCTTCCTGACGCCCGAGAACCTGCTCAACGTCTTGCGGCAGAACAGCATGCCGGGCCTCGTCGCGCTCGGCATGACCTTCGTCATTCTCACCGGCGGCATCGACCTGTCGGTCGGCTCGCTCGTCGCCGTCGCCGGCGTGCTCGCGGCGAACCTCGCGGGCCGCGGCACCGCCCCCGCCCTCGCCGCCGGGGTGGGGGCGGCCGCGCTGCTCGGCCTCGTCAACGGCGTCGTCATCGCCAAGGCCCGCGTACAGCCCTTCATCACCACGCTGGCGATGATGATCGCCGCGCGCGGCCTGGCGCTCGCCGCCACGGGCGAGCAGTCGGTGCGCGTCGACCGCCTGTCCGAGGGCTTCCCGTGGCTCGGCCGCGGCCTCATCGGCCCGGTGCCGGTGCCGGTCGTCGTGCTCGCCTTGGCCTTCGGGCTCGGGTGGCTGGTGCTCGGGCACACCCGCTTCGGCCGCCACGTCTACGCCCTCGGCGACAACGAAGACGCGGCGCGGCTCATGGGCCTGAACGTCGCGTCGGTGACGATCGGCGTCTACGCCCTGAGCGGCGCGCTCGCCGGGCTCGCGGGCGTGCTGCTCGCCTCGCGGCTCGGCGCCGGGCAGCCGGTCGCGGGCACCGGCTGGGAGCTCGACGCCATCGCCTCGGTCGTGGTCGGCGGCACGCTGCTGACCGGCGGCCAGGGCGGCGCGGGCTCGACCCTGGTCGGGGTGCTGCTGCTCGGCGTGCTCTTCAACCTCTTCAACCTCGAGGGCACCATCAGCCCCTGGTGGCAGTGGGTGCTGCGGGGCCTGTTCTTGCTCGTGGTCGTGGTCGTGCAGAGCCGCCTCGGCGCCCGGCGGGCGGCGGCGGCCGCGACCGCCTGAGCCCGCCGGCGGGCGCGGCCGCCGGCCTCAGTAGGACGGCTGCGTCATGCGGAACGACGCGAAGGTCGCCGCGCTCGTGTCGGGGCCCTTGGCGAAGATGGAGGCGCGCACGCCGCGGTCCCAGGGGGGCAGGTCGGGGCCGAGCTCCGAGTCGACGACCCCGCCGACGGGCGTCCAGGACGCGCCGCCGTCGGCGCTGATCGAGAACTGAAAGAAGTGCCCGTTCGAGGCCCGCATACGCACCCGCACCGCGTCGGGCGACTCGACCTGGGCCTTGGCCTCGCTGGTGGCGTTCGCCAGCCGGAAGACCACCGCCTGCCCGCCGCCGATCGCGAGGCCCACGGCGTTGTTGCCGTCGCCGAAGGCCGCGACCCCCGCGTTCGCCTGCGGGCCGAGCGCCAGGTCGACCGTCACCTCGTAGTCGCCCCGCAAGGTCGGCCAGCCGAGCACGGCGCCGAGGTGGGCGTCGACGCCCTCGGGCAGCGCCTTGAGCACGAGGCGCCCGCCGTCGCTCGCGTCGATCGTGGCCTGCGGCGGGGGCGTCGCCACCGGCCACTGCCAGGTCGGGTCGAGCGCGGCGCCCGTGAACTCGTCGACGACCTCGGCCGGCCAGGGGTTCTGGGCCGCGATGGGCGCGTCGGCGACGACGCTCGGCCCCTGGCCCCCGTTGATGCTCGGCCACCCGTCGTCGCCGAACACGACCTCGTCGAGCACGCCCTGCCGCCCGACGAAGACCGTGTCTTCGGCGTGGTACGCGTGGTAGAGCAGGTAATACCGCCCCGCGCCGTCGTCGACGATGCTGCCGTGGCCGGGGCACTTCCAGACGTCGTTGCCCGAGTGAATGGGGTTCGCGGGGTTCTTCTGCCAGGGGCCGAGCAGGCTCGTCGCCCGGGCGACGCCCATCGCGTAGCTGCAGCCCTTGCCGCAGCAGCCGGCGGCCGAATAGAGGGCGTAAAAGTAGCCGCCGTGGCGCATCACGAAGGGGCCCTCGACGAGGTTCGCCTCCCACGAGGGGTCGTTCTGGAAGAGCTTGGTCGGCGCGCCGATGAGCTGCAGCCCGTCCTCGGACAGGGGCTGCGCCCAGATGGGCGTCGGCTGCCCGACGCTGTTGCCGTCTTCTTTCCACAAGAGGTAGCGCGTCCCGTTCTCGTCCCGGATCGGGAAGCCGTCGATCGAGCCGACGTCTTGGCAGACGAGCGGGCCGTGGTCGGCCCAGGGGCCGAGCGGACTGTCGGCGGTGGCCACGGCGACGCAGAGGGGGCCGCTGGGCTTCTGCCCGGTGTAATACATATAGTACTTGCCGTTGTCGACGCTGATCTCGGGCGCCCAGAAGTACCCCCGGGCCCAGGCCGGCTTCTGCGAGAACGTGGTGCCCACCCGCTGCCAGTTGACCAGATCGGTCGAGTGCAAAATCGGGAAGGGCGCGCCCCAGTCGGACGTCGTCGCCGTCGCCCAGTAGTCGCCGCCGACGCGAATGATCGACGGGTCGGGGAAGTCGCCCGGGATGACCGGGTTCATGTACTGCGCCCGCCCCCCGCCGCCGCCGCCCGCCGAGCCGCCCGCGCCGGCCGAGCCGGCTGCGCCGCCCGCGCCGGCCGAGCC